>JBBDXN010000045.1:0-35865 GCA_040902305.1 Candidatus Rokuibacteriota bacterium
CCCCCCCCCCCGCCGCCTCGAGGCCGGCGGGGCCGCCGCCCACCACCAGCACGTCGCACTCCGCGGCCACCGTGGCGGTGCGCGGCGCCAGGGTGATGGTGCCGGGCTCCCGGGGCCGAAGCAGCGGGGGCACGGCTCAGCCCGATCCGCGGCCCGCCTCGACCTTCGGCCGCTTCGCGAGGAGCTCGAGTGCGATCTCGTTGGTGCGCCGGGCCCGCGTCTGGATCTCCGGCACCGCCTTCTCGAGCCGCGCCTGGAGGTTGCGGCGCAAGTCCCACCACCGGTCGATATAGGCGATGAGCTGGCCCGCGTTGACGTGCTTGAGCGGCGGCATCGCGATCTCGAGGTCCTCGAGGAAACCGGCGACCTTGCTCGAGTACGGCAGCGCCACGAACGGCACCCGGTTGAGCGCCGCGAAGATCAGGAAGTGCAGGCGCATGCCCACCGCAAAGTCGAAGTGGCTCATCAGCGAGAGGAGCTGCCCCGAGGTGTACTCGCCCTTCAGCACGGTGGCCTGGTGGGCGTGAGCCATCTTGGAGACCACCGCGTGGCAGTGCTGGGTGTCCTTCTGGCGCGGCTCCATGGGCACGAACACCAGATCGGCGTCGAGCCGGTCCACCATGTAGTCGGCCGCGTTGGCGAGCAAGGCGTGGTAGTGGGTCTCGTCGATGTCGGGCGCGGCCGAGCCGGGCTCCCGGACCGAGAGCCCGATGAGCCGGCGGTTCTCGTTCAGGCCCTCGCGCTGCAGGGCCTCCGCGGGAAGCGGCTCGGGCTCGAGCAGGAAGGCCGGATCGGCGGTCACCTCGATGTCGCGCACCCCGACTTCCTCGAGGAGCTGGCGGGCGCGCCGCTCCCGCACCGTCACCACGTCCGCCCGGCTCAGGGTGTCGCGCACCAGCGTGCGCGCCGCCGCATCGTGGAGCGGGCCCGCGCTCACCGCGTAGACGAGCACCGGCACGTGGTTCTCCTGCGCGAGCTCGACCTCTCTCAGGTAGACCGCGGCCGCCTCGTCGTAGAGGATGCCCCCGCCGCCCAGGATCAGCAGGTCGAGCTCGGCGACCGCGGGCCGCACCTCGTCGCGCGAGAGATCGCGCACCGGGATGCTCTTCTCCACCTTGTGCCGCGCCGCGGTGTCCTTCGCGTCCCGCGAGAACACGGTGATCTCGCACGGCACCGCGGCGCGGAGCTGCGCGACGATGGCCTGCAAGATTGCCTCGTCGCCGAGATTGAGCCCTCCGTAGGAGCCGGAGATGCCGATCCGGTACACGTGGTCCCCCGTCTCGCTGGTCATGGGGATGACGAATTCAACTCCTGTGCCAGACGGAAGGGCCCGCCGCCGCTGGGTTTCCGGAGCGCACGATCGGGCCAGGCGGTCGGAACTTCCCGGTCGCATCCGGAATGAACTTCCCGTCGGGCGCCCGTCGGCGAGTCCGGGCGCGCGACAACCACGCGGGCCGAAGCGGGCACGCGGGCCGCAGCGGGCACGCGGGCCGACGCGGGCATGGGCCTTGCTTCCCTCCTCGGGCATGATCGCCATGAACCGGCGCCGCTGGGCGGTTGCGGCCGTCGCGCTGCTCGTTCTCGTCGGTCTCGCCTCGGCCGTCGCGCTGCTGTTCGTCGACGAGCCGCTGCGCCGCTATACCGAGGCGAAGATGAACGCGAGCCTCAAGGGCTACACGGCCACCATCGGCGCGCTGCACTTCAGCCCGTACCGCTTCTCGCTCGAGCTCCGGGACACCGTCATCGTCCAGGACGAGCATCCCGATCCGCCGGTGGCCAGCATCGAGCGGCTCTACGCCAGCGTGCACTGGCGGGCGCTCCTGTCCGGCCGCATCGTCGGCGACGTCCTCATCGACCACCCGGTCGTGGTCCTGAACCTCTCCCAGGCCAGGGAAGAGATCGCGGATCCCACCCCGGTCAAGGACAAGGGCTGGCAGCACGCGCTGCAGGCGATCTACCCGCTCAAGATCAACGAGCTGCAGATCTCCCGCGGCGACGTCACCTACCAGGACCGGGGGCCGTTCAAGCCGCTCCGGATGCAGGATCTCGAGGTGCAGGCCTCCAATATCCGCAACGTGCACTCCGAGGAAGGGGTGTATCCCTCCCCGATGAGCCTCACCGCGCGCGTGTTCGAGGGCGGCTCCGTCCGCGCCACCGGCTGGGCCGACTTCCTGGCCGAGCCCCACGCCGCCTTCATGGCCGATATCAAGCTCGACGCCATCGAGCTCGACTACTTCAAGCCCATCACCGACCGGTACCAGGTCACGATGGACAATGGAACCCTGTCGGCGTCCGGCGAGATCGAGATCGCGCCGCAATTCAAATCGGTCGAGCTGTGGACGGCCACCGTGGAGGGTGTGCACGTGGACTACGCCCACACCCCGAAGATGGCGGGCGTGGGCCAGCAGATCGCGCGGAAGACCACCGAGGCCGCCGAGGCCGCTCAGGACCCCGGCCTCATGTTCCGGGTCGACCGCCTGGAGGTCGTCAAGAGCAACTTCGGCTTCGTGAACAAGACGGCGAACCCGCACTACCGGGTGTTCGTGAACGACACCACGCTCACCCTCACCAACCTCAGCAGCCTGCCCAGCGGGGAGACCGCGGAGGCCAAGCTGGTCGGCAAGTTCATGGGCAGCGGCCCGGCCAGCGCCGATTTCAAGCTACGTCCGACGCGGCCCGGCCCCGACTTCGACCTGGCCGTCAAGATCGACGAGACCAACCTGAAGGCGATGAACGACCTGCTCCGCGCGCACGGCAACTTCGACGTGGTGGCCGGCCGCTTCTCCATGTACACGGAGATCGCGGTCAAGGACCGGCAGGTCTCCGGCTACGTCAAGCCACTCTTCCAGGACATGACCGTCTACGACGCGCGCCAGGACCGCGAGAAGAACGTCCTGAGGAAGGTCTACGAAGGCGTGGTGGGCGGCATCTCGAAGGTCCTGCAGAACCGCCCGCGGGACGAGGTCGCCACCCGCGTCGACATCTCGGGTCGGCTCGACAACCCGAACCTCAGCCTCGTCGACACCATCGTCGGCCTGGTCCAGAACGCGTTCTTCAAGGCCATCTTGCCCGGCTTCGAGGCCCAGATCCGCCGACGCTAAGCGTCTGCCCGGCCCCGGGTTTTCTGGTAGTCTCGGCTTATGGCGGAGTTCAAGGTCACCTGCCCCTGCTGCGACGGGCGCCTCACCATCGATCCGGCGCTCGAGGCGGTCATCGCCCACGAGCCGGCCCCGCGGGCCAAGTCCGGGATCGGGCTCGACGACGCGCTCGCTTCCCTCAAGGGCGCCGAGGCGCGCCGCGCCGAGCGCTTCAAGGACGAGCTCCGAGCCCAGGAGAAGAAACCGCAGGTCCTGGACAAGATGTTCAAGGAGGGGATGAAGAAGGCCAAGGACATGCCCGGCCGGCCCCTCAATCCGCTCGACCTCGACTAGCCGCCGTGCCCGGCCGCGATCTCACCACCGCCCTCCTCCGGCGGGTCAGCCGATCCTTCTACCTGTCGCTCGCGGTCCTGCCCCGCACGGTGCGGCCCACCATCGGGCTCGCCTACCTGTTCGCGCGGGCTTCCGACACCATCGCGGACACGCGGCTGATCGACCGGGCCTCGCGCATCGCCTCGCTCGAGGCGCTGTGCGCCGCGCTCGGCGGCGGGGCCATCTCGTCGGTCGTCGGCACCACCGCCGCCTCGCAGGCGCTACCCGCGGAGCGCACGCTGATCGAGCGGCTGCCCGACTGCCTGGCCGCCTACCGCGCGCTGCCGCCCGCCGACCGCGCGCGGGTGCACACGGTGCTCACCACCATCATCGAGGGGCAGATCCAGGACCTGCGCGTGTTTCCGGGCGAGGACGACGGCAAGCTCGCCGCGCTGGAGACCCGCGAGGACCTCGACCGCTACACCTATCTGGTGGCGGGCTGCGTGGGCGAGTTCTGGACCGAGGTGCACGTGGCCCACCGCCCGCGCCTGCGCCACTGGGACCTGCCGCGCATGCGCGCGCTCGGCACCCGCTTCGGCAAGGGGCTGCAGCTCACCAACGTGCTGCGGGACCTGCCCCGGGACCTGCGCCAGGGCCGCTGCTACCTGCCCCGGCAGGAGCTGGCCCGCATCGGGCTCGAGCCGCGCGATCTGCTGGACCCGGGGCGCGCCGGCGCGGTGCGCCCGCTGCTGGTGCAGTGGCTCAATATCGCGCTCGATCACTACGAAGCCGGGTGGCAATACACCTTCGCGATCCCGCGGCGCGAGGCGCGCATGCGCCTGGCCTGCGCGTGGCCCTTGCTGATCGGGCTCCGCACCCTCGATCTCCTGGCCGCCTCGCCCAACTGGCTCGATCCCGCCATCACGCTCAAGATCCCGCGGGTGCGCGTCTACGGGCTGATGGCGCACTCGCTGGGCACGGTGTGGTCGAGCCGCGCCCTCGGCCGGCAGGCCTGGCGCCTGCGCGAGCGCATCCGGCTGTGAGCGCGCCGCTCCCCATCATGCAGGCCGACATCTTCACCGCGCGGCCCTTCGCGGGCAATCCGGCCGCGGCGGTGCTGGACGCCGACGGCCTCGACGCGCCGGCCATGCAGCGGATCGCCGCCGAGATGCTGGTCCCCGGCACCGCGTTCGTCTCCGCCTCGCCGCAGGCCGGCGCGGACTGGGGGCTGCGCGCGTTCACCCCGAAGCGCGAGGTCGCTTACTCCGGCCACACCACCCTGTGCGGCGCGCATGCCCTGATCGAGAGCGGCCGCCTCGGGGGAGAGCGGGTCACCTTCGACACGCCGTCGGGCCTCGTGCGCGTGGACGTGGAGCGCGGGGACGGCGGCGCGCTGATGTGGCTCGAGCCGGCGCTCCCGGCCTGCAAGCTCTTCGAGGGCGACACGGTGGAGGTCCTCGAGATGCTCGGCCTCGCCCGGGCCGGCGTCGGCGGCTGGGCCCGGCCCGCGGTGACGCCCGACCAGGATCTGCTGCTGCCGGTGCGCGACCTCGCCACCCTGCGGGCGCTCGAGCCCGACATGCGCCGGCTGGCCGCGCTGCGCGCGGCGCAGCACGCGCGCGGAGTGTGCGTGATCTCGCGCGAGACCGTCGAGGCGGGCTCCGGCACCCATTGCCGGTTCTTCGCGCCGCACTACGGCGTGCCGGAGGACATCGTCACCGGCTCGGTGCACTCCTCGATCGGGGCCTGGCTGCTCGAGGCGGGCGCGCTACCCGCCCCGGACGGCCGGGCCGTCTTAACCGCCGCGCAGGGCGACGGCCTCGGGCGCCCCGGACGGCTCCAGGTCGAGCTGACGGTGGCGGCCGGCCGCGCGGTCCGGGTGCGCGTGGGCGGACGGGCGGTCACCGTGCTGAGCGGCAGCCTGCGCTCCCCGTCCTGAGGGCGGGCGGCGTCTAGCCCTCAGTCTCGGACCGGCAGCTTGTAGAGATCGGGCGGGTTCACCCGCGCGCGCCCGAGCTGGGCCCCGAAGTGAAGATGCGGGCCGGTGGAGCGGCCGGTGGTGCCCACCGTGCCCACCGTCTGACCGCGCTCGACCATCTGGCCCTCGCTCACCGCCAGGCCGTCCAGGTGAAAGTAGAGCGTGTAGAGTCCCAGGCCGTGGTCCAGCGCCACGAATCGGCCCGCAAAAAAGAACTCGCCGAGCAGAGCGACCCGCCCCCGGTTCGACGCCACCACCGGGGTGCCCCGCTCGGCCGAGTAGTCGATGCCGGAGTGGGGCATGCGCGGCTGGCCATTGATGATGCGCCGGAAGCCGAAGCCGCCACCGGGCTTGTGGCTCGCCACCGGCTGCGTGAACGGGCCGCGCCAGAAGCGCTCGGGGGTGGCGGTGTCGTAGAGCGCCCGCATACGCCCCGCCTCGTTGGCCGCGCGCCGCTCCGCCTCCGGATCGAGATTCACCATGCCGCCGGGCAGCGTGAGGCGCTGCACCCGGAAGCCGGCCGCCCTGATCGTGATCGTGCCCGCGGCCTTGCGGGGCGTGCCGCCGGCGTCCACCAGCCCGACCCGCCACGGCAGCTTCCCGGCCTTGACCTCGATGTCCACGCCGGCCAGCGCGGCGAACTCGGCGCCGTAGGGGAAGAAGGCCAGGTGCTGCGCGCCCAGGCTGCCTTCCAAGTTCTGCGCGCCCTTGGTCCCGGCCACGAACACCATGACCGCGTCGCCCTGCCGCGGCGCGGCCGGCACCACGCGGACCTGGATCGCGGAGGCCGGGTGGGCGGCAACGAGCGCGAGGAGGACGACGAGGAGGAGGACGGTGGCTACGCGCGGCATCGCGACGATTCTACGCTGGGGCCAGGCCTGGGCCCTAGGACCACCCGTCACCCTGGCCCTCTCCCCTGGGCCCCTGGGGGGAGAGGGAATCTAGGGGTCTTTGCGGCGCTGCTGGCGCAGGAACTGCTCGATCTCGGCGACCAGGTCACCCGACGCCGGCAGCTCGTCCTGCATCCGGGTCGCCACCTCGGGCGTGTCGGCCGCCTCGACCGGGGCGGGCGGCTCCTCGTCCTCGTCGACGCCCTTGCGCTCCAGCCGGCGCACGTACTCGGCGATCTTCGCGTTCTGCGCCACGATCGAGCTCAGGTTCTGGTCGAACTGCTCGGCGGCCTCGCGGAGATCGGTCAGATCCGCCTCGGTGTCCAGCATCCTCAGCACGCGCCCCACCAGGGCCAGGGCCGCCCGCGGGTTCTCGATCCCGGAGACGTAGTGGGGCACGTTGGCCCACAGGCTTGCCGTCGGCACGCGGGCCTCGCGGCAGGCGATGTTGAGCACGCCCACGATCCCGGTCGGGCCCTCGTAGCGCGTCGGCTTGAGCCCGAGGCGGGCCGAGAGCTCGGGATCGTAGGAGCTGCCGACCAGCCGGATGGGCTGGGTATGCGCCACCTCGGCCAGCAGCCCACCCAGCGTGAGGACCATCGAGGCCCGGCAGCGCCGCGCCAGCTCGAGCACCGCGGCGCAATAGGTGCGCCACTTCAGATGCGGCTCGATGGCCACGCCCACGATGATGTCGCGCTCCAGCTCGGAGGGCTGGGCGAGGGAGAACTCGGTGGCGGGCCAGACGATCTCGCGCTCGGTCCGCGATCCGGTCTTGAAGCGCACATAAGGCCGGGAGAGGCCGAAGTGGTAAAAATCTTCCGGGTCGATGCTGGCAAACGGCCGCGACGACCAGAGCTGGCTGAGGTAGCGGGCGGCGGTGGTGGCGGACTCGGCGGCGTCGTTCCAGCCCGAGAACGCCATGATCATGATGGGCCGGCGCAGCTCTCCCGGCTCTTCGTGGAGCGTCAGGTGCTCGCTCATCGGTGGCGCTCCCTCCTGGAGGGAGCATGCCTGAGGGGCCGCAGTGCCGCAACCGCAAAGTCCCGAAATGGAAGTTGACGACCCAGTGAACCCTTCCGTATCATTACGTCTCGTGCGATAGAGGCTGATCGACGCGCCCTCAAGGAGGCAAGTCCATGCGCGCATGGCTTTCGTTGGCTTCATTCATCGGTGGTGTCGTGATGTTGACCTCGGCGTGTGCCACATCGGAGGAATGGTCGGAGTGGAAGAGTCACAACACCCACTTCGCCTCCGGCACTCACGGGGTCTTCTCGCTGCGGAACAATCGAGACGGCTCGAACCCCCGGGTGAGCCGGACCGACGTGGAAGCCGCGCGGGCGGAGACCTGGTGGGGCAAGGCCATCACGGTGAGCCAGGAGCAGATCTTCCAGAACTAGACGACAGATGCCTCGGCACCACCCGAGAGTCCTGGGCGGCCTGCTGCTCACGGCCGCCCTGGTCGTCTCCGGAGGCGTGGCCTTCGCGGCCCCCGAAGACGCCCTGATGCCCCTCGAGAAATACACCACGCTCAAGGGCAAGAGCCTGGGGTCTGCCCACCGGACGCGGCTGCTCCAGTTCTCGGAGCAGATCTACAATTGCCTGCCCTGGCTCGCCGTGTACCCCGGCATGCTCGGATTCCGCCCGCCCCGCGATGCCGGCAGCGATGACCGCTACCTCTCCACGTGGGTCTATGTCGACCAGCGCGAGGATCCGGTGTTCTCCGCCCTGCCCCAGGACCGCCGCGTCTCGGCGATGTTCTCGCGCTACGGGGTGGACATGCTGCGGCGGATGGCCGGCCTTGCCGGCGTGATGGACGACCGCGACGTGGCCGGGCTGTCCGTGGTCCTGTCCTGGCTCAAGCCCGGCACCAGCCGGCCGGGCCGGCAGGCGGTCAACGAGACCTTCGCCCTCTTCATCGACAAGGCCACGCTGGTGGATTTCCTGGCCAAGCGAGTCTCGCCCGAGGAGTTCACCAATCGGGCGGAGTTCACGCTCTTCGACGGCGTGGACGCGATCGGACGAGTGCCGATCGAGGTCTGGGAGGACTCGTTCAACTCGACCTACAAGGCGACCAACTACGATCCCCCGAAAGGGGCCAAGTGCCCCTGAGCTGATTCGGGCCCGCTTCGCATCCATCCTTCAGCGTTCTCGGCCGCGTTCTCGGCCGCGTTCTCGGCCGCGTTCTCGGCCGCGTTCTCCGCCGCGTTCTCGGCCTCGCTTCCCGGGCGCTTGTTTGACACCCCCCGGGGGTTCCGATAGCATCACATTCACGACATGAAATTGCCAAATCGGCAGAAGACCCAGTTTTCACTCATCTATCTGTTCATCGCGCTGATGGTCGTCCTCGCGGTGCAGAGCTGGCTGCGGGCGCCCCAGACCGTGGATATCCCGATGAGCCAGTTCCTGACCCTGGTCCGGGAGGGCAAGGTGCTGCGGGTGACCCTGGGCGAGCGCGAGATCCAGGGCATCACCAAGCCCGCCGCGCTGCCGGCGCCCCCGCCGGGGCCGGGCGACCGGATCCGGGAGCTCCTGGGCGGCCCGGAACGGGCGACGGTGTTCACCACCGCGCGCATTCCGGCCACCGAGGACTACCAGATCGTCCGGGAGCTGGAGGCGGCCAATGTCGAGTTCTCCGGGCGCATCGAATCCACCTTCTGGCGCGATCTGTTCTCGTGGGTGGTGCCGCTCATCATCATGGTCGCGCTCTGGCTCTTCCTGATGCGACGCATGGGCGGTGGGCCCACCCAGGCGCTGTCCTTCGGCCGCTCCAAGGCCAAGATCTACGACCGCAAGGAGCTCAAGACCACCTTCGCGGACGTGGCCGGCGTGGAGGAAGCCAAGGCCGAGCTGATGGAGGTGGTGGACTTCCTCAAGAACCCGAAGAAATACCAGCGGCTGGGGGGTCGCATCCCCAAGGGCGTGCTGCTGGTCGGCCCGCCGGGCACCGGCAAGACCTTGCTGGCCCGGGCGGTGGCGGGCGAGGCGGACGTGCCGTTCTTCTTCCTTTCCGGCTCGGAGTTCGTCGAGATGTTCGTGGGCGTCGGCGCCTCCCGGGTCCGCGACCTCTTCGAGCAGGCCAAGGAGAAGGCCCCCTGCATCGTCTTCATCGACGAGCTGGACGCCATCGGCAAGACGCGGGCCGGCAATACCGGCTTCCTGTCGGGACACGACGAGCGGGAGCAGACCCTCAACCAGCTCCTCGCGGAGATGGATGGCTTCGACTCGTCCAAGGGCGTGATCATCATGGCGGCCACCAACCGGCCCGAGGTGCTGGACGCCGCCCTCCTGCGCGCGGGCCGCTTCGACCGCCAGGTGGTGGTGGACCGGCCCGACGTCAAGGGCCGCGAGGCCATCCTCCAGGTGCACGCGCGCAACGTGAAGCTGGCGCCGAGCGTGGATCTCCACGTGCTCGCCGCGCGCACCCCGGGCATGGCGGGCGCCGACCTCGCGAACATCATCAACGAGGCGGCGCTGCTGGCCGCCCGCAAGGGCAAGGACGCCGTCGACATGGCCGATCTCGAGGAAGCCGTCGACCGGGTGGTCGGTGGGCTCGAGCGGAAGAGCCGCGTGCTCTCCGACAAAGAGCGCGACATCGTCGCGCATCACGAGATCGGGCACGCGCTCGTCGCGTCCTCCCTGCCCCAGGCCGACCCGGTGCACAAGGTGACCATCATCCCGCGAGGCGTGGCCGCGCTGGGCGCCACCTACCAGCTCCCGCTGGAGGACCGCTACCTGCTCACGCGCAGCGAGCTGGAGGACCGGATCGCGGTCCTGCTGGGTGGGCGCGTGGCGGAGGAGGTCATCTACGGGGAGGTCTCCACCGGGGCTCACAACGACCTGGAGCGCGCCACCGAGCTGGCCCGCCTGATGGTCATGCAGTACGGCATGTCCGAGCAGCTCGGCCCGATGACGTTCGGCGGGGGCCAGCAGGCCATGTTCCTCCGCGGCTCCGGCCTGCCGCAGGAGCGTGAATACAGTGAAGAGAGCGCGCGTCGCATCGACGGAGAGACGCGCGCCATCATCGATCGAATCTACGACCGTGTGCGGGACCTCCTCACCACCCGGAAGCGGGTGCTCGTGGAGGCCGCCGCTGAGCTCAAACAGAAGGAGACGCTGGAGGGCGACCGGCTCAGGGAGCTCCTGGCCGGGGAGCCCGTGGGAGCATAACGATGATCTTAGTCAAGCGCAGCACACTGGCATTCATAGTGCTCGTCACGCTCGTGGTGGGCGCGGGCCTCGGCACCTGGGGGGCGGGCGCGGTGGATCAGGTCAAGCCGTCCGCGTCGGGGCCGCTGCCCCTGGGCAACCTCCCCACCGGCACGCAGCCGCGCATCGTGCCCGCCGCGCTGCCGATCCCCTCGGGCAGCTTCGCTCAGGTCGCGGAGAGCGTGGGGCCGGCGGTGGTCAACATCAACACCGTGACCCGGGTGATCGGCCGCACCCCGGTGGAGGAGTTCTTCGGTGACGAGTTCTTCAAGCGCTTCTTCGGCGACGCGCCCGAGCGCCAGCAGGTCCAGCGCAGCCTGGGCTCCGGGGTGATCGTGGACGCGGGCGGCATCGTGCTCACCAACGCCCACGTGGTCGAGCGGGCCACCGACATCGAGGTGTCCACCGCCGACGGCAAGAAGCACAAGGCCAAGCTCGCGGGGGTGGACCGCAAGACCGACCTGGCGGTGCTCAAGCTGCAGGGCCCCGGCCCGTACCCGGCGGCCAATCTCGGCGACTCCGACTCGGTGAAGGTGGGTGACTGGGTACTGGCGATCGGCTCGCCGTTCGGGCTGCAGAAGACGGTGACCGCCGGCATCATCAGCGCCAAGGGCCGCTCGATCGGCCAGGGCCCCTTCGACGACTTCCTGCAGACCGACGCGGCCATCAATCCGGGCAACTCGGGCGGGCCGCTGGTGAACATGTCCGGCGAGGTGGTCGGCATCAACAGCGCCATCCTCTCGCGCACCGGCGGCAACGTGGGCATCGGCTTCTCGATCCCGGTGAACATGGCCAAGCGCATCTATACCGAGCTGGCCGCCAAGGGCAAGGTCACGCGCGGGTGGCTCGGGGTGTCCATCCAGCCGCTCACCCCCGAGCTGGCCAAAGGCTTCGGGCTCAAGGCGCCGAGCGGAGTGCTGATCTCCGACGTGATGCAGCAGAGCCCGGCCGCCGCCGCGGGCGTCGCCTCCGGCGACATCATCATCGAGTTCGACAAGAAGAAGGTGGAGTCGCCCCAGGAGCTGCAGAAAGCGGTGGCGGCGGCGCCGCCCGGGCGCGCGGTGCCGCTGAAGGTCTGGCGGGATAAGAGCGAGAAGACGCTCGAGATCAAGATCGGCGAGACGCCGGACGAGACGGTGGCGCTCAAGTCCACCGACAAGGGCAAGAGCCTGCTCGGCCTCGACGTGCGGCCGATCACCCCGGAGCTGGCCCGCCAGCTCAACCTGCGCACCCCGGACGGCGTGATCGTCTTCGCGGTGGAGGAGGAGAGCGCGGCCTCCGAGGCCGGGCTGCAGCGCGGCGACGTCATCCGCGAGGTCAACCGGCAGAAGGTGCGGGGCGTGCCGGACTTCGAGAAGATCACCAAGGACATGAAGGACGGCGACCGCGTCACCGTGCTGCTGCAGCGCGGCCCGCAGTCGCTCTACGTCGCCTTCACCGTCGCCCGCGGCTAGCTCGTCGGAGGGGGCCCCTTCTGATGTCTAAGAGGGGGCCCCCTCCGATGGTCTAGCGGCCGCCGGTGACGGCCAGGGTGTGGCCGGTGATGTAGCTGGCCTCGTCGGAGGCCAGGAACAGGACCGCGTCGGCCACCTCGGCGGGCCGGCCCAGCCGGCGCAGCGGCGTCATGCGGTTGGGGCTGTACTCCACCGTGTCGTTCAGGCGCCGGAGGCCCTCCCCCACGCGCTCGGTGTCGATGGGGCCGGGGGCCACCGCGTTCACGTTGATCCCGTGCTCGGCCAGCTCGAGCGCGACGTCGCGAATGAAGCCGTGCACGCCGGCCTTGGCCGCGGAGTAGGCGGAGCCCCCCTGGTAGTAGGCGGTCCACGGCGTGCCCTCACGCGCGCCCGACGACAGGCAGACGATGCGGCCGGAGCGCCGCCGCATCATGTGCGGCACCGCGGCGCGGGTACAAAGGAAGGTCGATCGTAGATTGAGCCGGAGGACGAAGTCCCAGTCCTCGACGGCCATTTCCCAGATGCGCGCGTTGCGGCTGCCGCCCACGTTGTTGACCAGGATGTCCAGGTGGCCCCCGCGCTCCACCGCGGTGTTGATCAGGCGCGCGGCCCCCTCCTCCTCCGTGACATCGCCCACCACGGCCGCGGCCCGACCGCCCGCGCCCGTGATCGCGGCGACCGCGCGCTCGAGCCCGGCCCCGTCCACGTCGCCCAGGATCACGCTCGCGCCCTCGCCGGCCAGCCGTTCCGCGATCGCCCGGCCCAACCCGTGGGCCGCGCCCGTCACCACCGCGACCCGATCCTGCACTCTCCCGATGGGGGTCACCGCTCGAAGATGCCCTCCGGGATCAGCGCGGAGACGACGTAGTTCGGCACGTCCACCACGTTGCTGACCCGCAGGTCCACCGCCACGCTCGAGATCACGTAGGCCTGCTCGCGGGTGAAGCCCCGCTCCTGCAGCAGGTCGATCATGTTCAGCAGCGCGTTGCGGCAGGCCAGGGTGAGGTTCTCGCCCTCGTTGACGCCGTCGTCACGGATGGGCATGCCGGTGGCGGCCAGGAAGCGCTTCGGGGCCGCCCATTCCGGCGGGGCGAAGTAGTCGCGGTGGCGGAAGCGCGGGCCGCGCGCCAGGGTCTTGCCCGCGCCCTTGATCACCTTGAACTTGACCACCGCGGTGGCGCCCATCTCGACCGCGGTCACGCACACCTCGCCGTCGCCCTGGGCGAAGTGGCCGTCGCCCACCGAGAACAGCGCGCCGTCCACCGCGACCGGGAGCTGGAGCGTCGCCCCCTTGGTGATCTGCTTGACGTCCATGTTGCCGCCGTTCTCGCGCGGCGGGATCGTGCGCAGGCCCTGGCTGGCCGCCGCGCCGGTGCCGGGCACCGCGCCCGCCGCGTCGGGGGTCATGACGAGCCCCCCGCGGCTCAGGAGATCCTGCTCGCGCTTGGCCCACGCGGCCACCTGCGCGCGCGACGGCGCCACCCCGATCACGCCCATGAAGGGCGCGCCGGGAATGCGCACGCCCGGCAGCTCCTCCGACGTGGCCCAGCCGTCGGCGAGGCGCCAGTGCACGAGGTACGGCACCGTGTAGAGATCCCGCAGGAAGCCCAGCCCCGGCACGATGCCGGTGAAGGCGTGGGGCTGCGGCCGGACGTCCACGAACTCGATCTCGAGGAGATCGCCCGGGCGGGCGCCCTTCACGAGCACCGGCCCCGTCATCGGATGGATGGCGCCCGCCTCCATCGTGGCCATGCTGGCGGCGGTGGTCGTGGGCCCCAGTTGACCATCCACGCCGTCGCGGGTCTCGAGCAGGACCTCCTCGCCCTCGGACACCTCCAGGATCGGCGGGATGTCGGGGTGCCAGCGGTTGTGCCCGGTCCCGGGCTGGTCGATCAGCCGCTTGCTGCGATCGATCTCGACACTCTTCATGATGACGCCTCCGCGCTCCGGAAACCGCGCCAACGCTCCTCCGCCTGCGCGAAGCCGGGGCCACGCTCGATGAGCGGCAGATCGCGGGCGCGACGCGCCCGCTCCTCCTGGGTGGCCGTCTTGTCCACCTCGAGCGTGGCCGCGTCCACCACCACGCCGTAGTCCTCGAGCGCGCCGCGCGACGTGATGAAGCCGCGCGCCACGTCCTGGCGCACGCGCTCCGGCTCGCGGGCGAACGGATCACCCCAGCCGCCGCCGCCACAGGTCTCGAAGCGCAGCAGGTCGCCGCGCTTCAGGATGATCGCGTCGCCCAGCGCGGGGAGCACCCGCTCGTCGGGCGCCCCCGGGTTCAACGTGATGCGCCCGGTGCGGCCCGCGCCGCCGCCCGCCACCCCGTAGGGCGCGACCACCGTGTTCTCCATGCGCGTGGCCAGCTCCGCGCGCTCCGCGAGCACGCGCACGTCGCGCACCACGCCGGTGCCGCCCCGCTGGACGCCCGGCCCACCCGAGTCCGGGCGCACCGCGTAGCGCTCCACCCGCAACGGGAAGTCGCGCTCCACGTACTCCACCGGATAGTTCTCCTGGGCGATGTAGTAGATGACGTCCACCCCGTCCGCGAACGGCCGCGCCCCGAGCCCGACTCCGAGCCCCTCGATGCAGAGGATCGGCCGCTGGCGCGTCGCGTCCCAGGACCGGAAGTAGTAGAGGACGTAGACCGGCGAGCCCGCGGGCACGCGGCCGCGGTTGGCCTGGGCCAGCGTGCCGAAGATGCAGGACATCACCCGGAATCGCGTGTTGGCGCGCATGCCGAGCGGCGCCGGGAAGCGCGGCTTGAGAATGCTGCCCTCGCGGGCGATCCACTCATCCAGATTGTGGAGCAGGCCCTCGTTGACCTCCAGATCGGGGTCGAGCGACTGCAGGTACCGGCCGAACGCGATGCGAAGCAGCCCGGGATTGGTCGTAAAGTTGATCGGGCCGCGCGCCTGGTCGTCGGAGCTCGAGCCGTCGAGGCGCACGTGATCCCCCGCGCGCGTGAGCGTGAGGTCGATGCGATAGGGTCGCGCCTCGGCCCCGCCGTCGCTGTCGAGGAAATCGTGAAAGCGCCACTGCCCCTCCGGCACCAGGTCCAGGAACAGCTCGCGCGCCCGCCCCGCGGTCTGGGCGATGTACTCGTCGAAGGCGGCCAGCAGCGTGTCGACCCCGTAGCGGGCGCAGAGCTCGCCCAGGCGGGTCTCGGCCAGGTGGCAGGAGGCCATCATCGCGCGGGTGTCGCCCTCCACCAGGTCGGGCAGCCGCGAGTTGCGGAGGAAGATCCGGTACGCCTCCTCGTTGAGCTGCCCCTCGCGGACGATTCGCACGGGGGGCACGAGCACACCCTCGTGGTAGATCTCGGTGGCGTGCGGCGAGATCGAGCCGGCCCGCAGCCCGCCGATGTCCTGGTAGTGCCCGAACGTGGTGGCGAAGGCCACCGGGCGTCCGGCGTGGAAGACCGGCACCGTGAACACCATGTCCTGGTGATGCTGCACGGCGCCGTCCGAGATGTACGGGTCGTTGAACCAGTAGACGTCGCCCGGCCGCATGGTCTCGAGCGGGTAGAGCTTGAGGATGGGCTTCAGCATGCCGGGCCCGCTACCCGAGATGTGGCAGGCGACGATGCGGCCCCGCGTGTCGAAGATGCCGACGAAGTAGTCCTTCTTCTCCTTGATGAAGGGCGACATCGCGCAGCGCTCCATCAGGAGCTCCATGTCGCGAATCGCGGAGGCGAGGCTGCCGCGGATGATCTCGAGCGTGATCGGATCGACGCGCGGGATCTTGAACATGGCGGGGGAGATGGGGGGCTCAGGCATGGGAGCGCTCCAGGAGGATATTGTGCGCGTCGTCGACCCGGGCGCGGAAGCCCGGCGCCACCAGCGGCGTGGCGTCGTCCTGCTCGATGATGGCCGGGCCTTCGAACATCATGCCCGGCGCCAGGCCCCCCCGCGCGTAGCAGGGCGTGGAGACGAAGCCCGCGCCGCGGAAGTGGACCGGCCGGTGGCCGGTGATCGCGGCGGCGAGGGTTCCCCCGCCCGTCGCGGGCAGGCTTCTCGCCCCATGGGGCAGCGCGCCCACCGCGGTGAGCCGCAGGTTCACCAGCTCCACCGGCGCGTTCGGCAGATCGTAGCTGTAGAGCCGACGGTGCTCGGCGTGAAAGGTGGCGACGAGCTGCTCGAGCCGGGCCGCGGTCAGCGACCCCGCGCCGAGCGGGCAGGTCAGCTCGAAACTCTGGTGCTCGTAGCGCAGGTCCGCGCCGCGCTCGAAGCGCTGCCGCTCGCGCGGCACCTGCTCGCCCTCGAGCCAGGCCTGGGCCTGGCGCTCGAGATCCATCCACGCTGACTCGAGCTCCCTGACCTTGCTCGCGGCCTCGGCCAGCCGCCGCGCCGCGGTGCCCGCGGTGCGCACGAAGGTCGAGCGGATGTCGGTGTCGAGCAGGCCCCAGGTCGAGAGCACGCCCGGCCGCGGCGGGATGATCACGGTCGGGATGTCGAGCAGCTCGGCCAGGCGGCAGGCGTGGAGCGGCCCGGCGCCGCCGAAGGCCACCAGGGCGAAGCGCCGCGGGTCGTGGCCGCGCCCCACCGACACGGTGCGGATGGCGCGGGCCATCGTGTTGTCCACGATCTCGACGACGCCGGCCGCCGCTTCCCCCACGTCCAGACTCAGGGGTCGGCCGATGCGGGCCGCGATGGCCGCGTGCGCCGCCGGCACGTCGAGCGGCAGCTCGCCGCCCAGCAGGGCGGCCGGGATGCGGCCCAGCACCAGGTGCGCGTCGGTGACGGTGGGCTCGCTCCCGCCGCGGCGGTAGCACACCGGCCCGGGCTCGGCGCCCGCGTTGCGCGGTCCCACCGTGAGGCGGCCCGCGCTGGTCACCGCGGCGATGGACCCGCCGCCCGCGCCGATGGTGTGGATGTCCACGATCGGCAGCTTGAGCGGGAACGGCCCGATCATCCCGTCCTTGGTGACCTCGGGCCGCCCGTCGCGCACCAGGCAGATGTCGGCGCTGGTGCCGCCCACGTCGATCGAGATGATGTCGCCGTACCCGGCCGAGCGCCCGACCGACACCGCGCCGACGACGCCGGCGGCGGGGCCGGAGAGCACGGTCTGCACCGGCTGGCGCACGCAGGTGGCGGCGCTGGTGACGCCGCCGTCCGACTTCATGATCAGCAGCGGCGCCTGCACCCCCTCCCCGTCCAGCGCCCGGCGTAGCACGCCGACGTAGCGGCTCACCGGCGGCATCACCGCCGCGTTGAGCGCGGTCGCCATGGTGCGCTCGAACTCGCGGAACTGGGGCAGCACCTCGGAGGAGAGCGAGACGAGCACGCCCGGATACTCCTCGGCCAGGATCGCCTGCATGCGCTGCTCGTGCGCGGGGTTGGCGTAGGCGTGCAGGAAGACCACCGCGACCGCGGGGACGCCCATCTGGGCGAGGTGGCGGGCCAGGGCGCGCGCGCCGGCCTCCTCGAGCGGGCGCAGCACCGAGCCGTCAACGTCGAGCCGCTCCTCCACCTCGAACACCCGCTCCGGCGTGATCGGTCGCGTGGGCTTGGACCAGCCGTAGAGGTTGCCGTGGCGCGGGATGTCGTGGCGGCCGATCTCGAGCACGTACTTGAAGCCGGCCGTGGTCACCAGCGCGGTGGGCGGCGTCTTGCCCTCGAGGATCGCGTTGGTGGCGGTGGTGGT
Organism: Candidatus Rokuibacteriota bacterium; assembly: GCA_040902305.1. Classification (GTDB taxonomy): domain Bacteria; phylum Methylomirabilota; class Methylomirabilia; order Rokubacteriales; family CSP1-6; genus CAMLFJ01. The sequence goes on from JBBDXN010000045.1 coordinate 17,582, forward strand.
GCCGTGGAAGACGCGCAGCACGTCGGCGGGCGCGCGGCCGGCCAGGGCCAGCACCTTGCGCACCGCGACGATGAAGCCGGCGGACAGATCGCCGGGCGTGGAGGGCGTCTTCGCCACCCAGAGCGCGCCGGTGGCGGCGTCGGTGAACGTGATGTCGGTGAAGGTCCCGCCTACGTCGATGGCGAGCGTGCAGGTCTTGGTCACGGGCCCGCCCATTGTAGACCTCCACGTGATGGCGGGAAATAGACACCCCGTGCCCAGCCAACCGGCCGACCGTCTGCTACACTTCAACCAGGCGACGAGCAAGCGGCGCGGACTGAACTGGGCCGGCGCCTCTTGTCGTCTAAACATATGGAATTCCAGGACTATTACAAGACGCTCGGAGTCGATCGGACGGCCGACGACAAGGCGATCAAGACCGCCTACCGGCGGCTCGCCCGCAAGCACCACCCCGACGTGAACAAGGGAAAGTCCGACCGCTTCAAGGAGATCAGCGAGGCCTACGCGGTCCTCGGGGACCCCGAGAAGCGCAAGCGCTACGACACGCTCGGGCCCGACTGGGAGCGCTACGCGCAGGCCGGCGCGGGCCCGGGGGCGCGCTCCCCGTTCGACACGCGCGGGCGCAACGTGCGGTTCACCCAGGAAGGCGACGCGGGCGGCTTCTCGGACTTCTTCCGCACGATCTTCGGCAACCCGGGCGGCTTCCGCCGCGGCGAGGCCGGCCGGGGCGCCGGCGCGACCGACTTCGAGTTCTCGGATCTCGGCGATCTCGGCGGCGACTTCGGGCCGGTGGGGCGGGGCAGCGACGTCGAGGCGGCCCTCGAGCTGACGCTCGAGGAAGCGTACCAGGGCACGAAGAAGACGATCGCCCTCGAGCTGGACGAGCCGTGCCCGCAGTGCGGCGGCTCCGGCAACGTCAACCGGCGTCCCTGCCCGCGCTGCCGGGGCGGTGGCTGGACCAAGGCCGCGCGAAACCTGGAGGTGAAGATCCCGGCGGGCGTGGACACCGGCTCGCGCGTGCGCATGGCCTCCGAGGGCGCCGGCGGCGGATCGAGCGATCGGGGGGCCCGCGGCGACCTCTACCTGCGCGTGACGGTGGCCCCCCACCCGCGCTTCGAGCGCAAGGGCGACGATCTGCACGCGGACCTGCCGGTGCCGGTGGCGGTGGCCGCGCTGGGCGGCGAGGTCTCGGTGCCGACGCTCAAGGGGCAGGTGTCCATGAAGATCCCGGCCGAGACGTCGAGCGGCAAGACGTTCCGGCTCCCCGGCTACGGCATGCCGCATCTCAAGGGCGGCGGCGCGGGCGATCAGTTCGTGCGGGTGCAGATCACGATGCCAACCGGGCTCGGCCCGAGAGAGAAAGAGCTATTTCAGGAGCTGAAGAAGCTCAGAGCGGAGACCACCTGAGATGAGGCTGGACAAGCTGACCGTCAAGGCCCAGGAGGCGATCCAGGCCGCCCAGTCGCTGGCCGACCAGGGTAGCCAGCAGGCCGTCGAGCCCGAGCATCTCCTGCTGACCCTGCTGCAGCAGCAGGAGGGCGTGGTCGGTCCTCTGCTCGCCAAGCTCGGGGCGCGCCCGGAGACGCTCGCGCGCCAGGTGCAGACCGAGATCGAGAAGCTGCCCACGGTGCGCGGCGGCGGCGGGCGACAGTACGCCTCCCAGCGCTTCGAAGGCGTGATCGATCGAGCGTGGAATGAAGCCGAGCGGCTCAAGGACGAGTACGTCTCCACCGAGCACCTGCTGATCGCCATCGCCCAGGAGAAGGGCGGCGCGAGCGCGCGGCTCCTCGCCGCCGCGGGGGTGACCGCGGAGGCCATCTACCGCTCCCTGGTGGACGTGCGCGGCTCCCAGCGCGTGACCGATCCGAATCCCGAGGACAAGTACCAGGCCCTGCAGCGCTACTCCAAGGACCTGACCGAGCTGGCCCGCAAGGGCAAGCTCGACCCGGTCATCGGCCGCGACGAGGAGATCCGCCGCGTGGTGCAGGTGCTCTCGCGGCGGACCAAGAACAACCCGGTGCTCATCGGCGAGCCCGGGGTGGGCAAGACCGCCATCGTCGAGGGGCTCGCCCAGCGAATCGTCGCCGGCGACGTGCCGGAGGGGCTCAAGAACAAGCGGCTGGTGGCGGTGGACATCGGCGCGATGGTGGCGGGCTCCAAATACCGCGGCGAGTTCGAGGATCGCCTGAAGGCGGTGCTGCGCGAGATCACCGAGAGCAACGGCGAGATCATCTGCTTCATCGACGAGCTGCACACCCTGGTGGGCGCGGGGGCGGCCGAGGGGGCGGTGGACGCGGCCAACATGCTGAAGCCGGCGCTGGCCCGCGGCGAGCTGCGCTGCGTGGGCGCCACCACGCTCGACGAGTACCGCAAGCATATCGAGAAAGACCCGGCGCTGGAACGGCGGTTCCAGCCGGTGCTGGTGCGCGAGCCCTCGGTGGAGGACGCCATCGCGATCCTGCGGGGCCTCAAGGAGAAGTACGAGGTCCACCACAAGGTGAAGATCAAGGACGCGGCCCTGGTGGCGGCGGCGGTGCTCTCGCACCGGTACATCGCCGACCGCTTCCTGCCCGACAAGGCCATCGACCTGATCGACGAGGCCTCCTCGCGGCTGCGCATCGAGATCGACTCGATGCCCGCCGAGCTCGACGAGACCCAGCGGCGCATCATGCAGCTCGAGATCGAGCGGGTGTCGGTGGCCCGCGAGTCCGACGAGGTCTCGCGCGAGCGGCTGGCCCGCCTCGACGCGGAGCTGGCCGAGCTACGCGAGAAGTCGGCGCGGCTCAAGAGCCAGTGGCAGGCCGAGAAGACCGCGATCATGACCATCGGCAAGACCAAGGAGGAGGCGGAGGCCGCGCGGGCCGCCATGGCCGACGCCGAGCGGCGCGGCGATCTGCAGAAGGCGGCCGAGCTACGCTACGGCACGCTCATGGAGCTGGACAAGCGCCTCACCGCCGAGAACACCCGGCTGGCCGAGATGCAGCAGGCCGGCCGGATGCTGAAGGAGGAAGTGGACGAGGAGGACGTGGCCGAGGTGGTGGCCAAGTGGACCGGCATCCCGGTCACCCGGCTGCTCGAGGCCGAGGTCCAGAAGCTCGTCAAGATGGAGGAGCGCCTCGGCGAGCGGGTCGTCGGCCAGCGGGAAGCCATCGTGGCCGTCTCCAACGCGGTGCGGCGCGCGCGCTCCGGCCTCTCGGATCCGAACCGGCCCATCGGCTCCTTCCTGTTCCTGGGCCCCACCGGGGTGGGCAAGACCGAGCTCGCGCGCGCGCTGGCCGAGTTCATGTTCGACGACGAGCGGGCCATGGTCCGCATCGACATGTCCGAGTACCTGGAGAAGCACACGGTGGCGCGGCTCATCGGGGCGCCCCCGGGCTACGTGGGCTACGACGAGGGCGGCCAGCTCACCGAAGCGGTGCGGCGGCGCCCGTACTCCGTGGTGCTCTTCGACGAGATCGAGAAGGCCCACGGCGACGTCTTCAACGTGCTGCTCCAGCTCCTCGACGACGGCCGCCTCACCGACGGCCACGGCCGCACGGTCGACTTCCGCAACACGGTGGTCATCATGACGTCGAACCTCGGGAGCCAGTTCTTCCGCGAGGAGCAGGATCCCGCGCGGGTGCGCGAGCTGATCACCGAGCTGCTCAAGCAGGCACTGCGGCCGGAGTTCCTGAACCGCATCGACGAGACCGTGATCTTCCAGCCGCTCGGCCGCGAGGAGATCGGCTCGATCGTGGAGATCCAGGCCCGGCACCTGGTCAAGCGCCTGGCCGACAAGCGCATCACGCTCGAGCTGACCGCGGCCGCCAAGACCCTGCTCGCCCAGGAGGGCTACGACCCGGTCTACGGGGCGCGGCCCCTCAAGCGAGCCATCCAGCGCATGATCCAGGATCCGCTGGCGCTCGAGCTGCTGAGCGGCACCTACGGCGAAGGCGACACCGTGGTCGCGGACGCCGAGCAGGGCCGCGTCGTCTTCCGCAAGCGCGTGGAGGCGAAGCCGGCCTAGCCCGAACTATGCGTGAACACGGGCGCTACCCTCACCCCGACCCTCTCCCTCGCCGAGGGAGAGGGAGTCGTTTCGATCCCCTCGCCCCCGGAGGGGGAGAGGGGCCGGGTGAGGGGGCTGGTGGAGGGGGCGGGCCGGACGCGGGACCCGCGCTCATGAATAGTCCGGCCTAGGTCCCGATCGGCCCGCCGTCGGCGCGGCGGATGACCACGGTGGCCGACCGCGGCCGTCCGCCGCTCGGCCCGTCCGGCCACGCGCTGCTCGCCATCGGGTTGGCGGGGTTGCTCCGGGCGCCCGGCGTCTCGCCCGGATGCTGGACATTGACGAACAGGGTCCGCCCGTCCGGCGTGCCGGTCGCGCCGGTGATCTCGCAGCCGTTGGGACCGGTGAGGAACCGGCGCACCTCGCGGGTGACGGGGTCCGCGGCCAGCATCTGGTTGTTGCCCATCCGGGCGAAGGCACCCTTGTTGAGCCAGGCGGTGGGCACGTCGGTCTGGATCCAGAGCACGCCGCGCCCGTCCGCCCACAGCCCGTCCGGAACGCCGAAGGCGTCGCCCTTGATGGTGCCGCGGTGGCTCTCCTCGGCGCTCGCCGGGTCGCCGCAGAGCACGAACACGTCCCAGTCGAAACCCGTTGCGGCCGGATCGCCGCCGCGCTCCCGCCAGCGAACGACGTGGCCGAAGACGTTGTCGGCCCTCGGATTGACCGCGTCCGGCCCCGGCCGGCCCGCCCGCCCGCGGGCCTCGTTGTACGCGAGCGCGCAGTAGACCTCGCGGGTGCGCGGGTGCACCGCGAGCCACTCCGGCCGATCCATCCTGGTCGCGCCCGCCACGTCGGCGGCCCGCCGCGTCTCCAGGCAGACCTCGGCGCGGGTCGGGAAGCCGGCGCCCGCGTCGAGCCCGTTCTCCCCGGGGGCGAGCTCGAGCCAGGCGCCGGTGCCGTCGGCGTCGAAGCGGGCCGCGTAGAGCGTGCCGTGATCGAGGACGCGGCGGCTCGCCGAACGGTCACCCGGGACGTGGGGATCCCGGCTCACGAACTTGTAGACGTACTCGAACCGCTCGTCGTCCCCCATGTAGAACACCACGCGCCCATCCGCGGCCAGAGCCAGCGCCGCCCCCTCGTGCTTGAAGCGGCCCAGCGCGGTGCGCTTGAGGGGCGCCCGGGACGGATCGAAGGGGTCGATCTCGACCACCCAGCCGAAGCGGTTCGGCTCGTTCGGATGGAGCGCGGCATCGAAGCGCTCGTCGAACTCGTGCCACCGGTAGCCCCCGCCCCGCGCGTTGATGCGGTAGCGCCGCTGCGCGGCGGGCACCGGCTCCGAGCGGTTGACGAAGTAGAACTGGAAGTTCTCCTCGCAGGTGAGATAGGTGCCCCAGGGCGTGTAACCCATCGCGCAGTTGCTCATCGTGCCGAGCGCGCGGCGGCCGGTCGGATCGGCCGCGGTCTGCATCGACGGGTGTCCCGCCGCCGGGCCGGTGAGCTCCATCGGGGTCGCCGCGGTGATCCGGCGGGCGTAGCGCGACGGGCGCACCACGCGCCACTGCCCGCGGGTGAGGCGCACCTCGATCACCGAGACGCCGTGGGCCGCCTGCGACTTGCGGACCTTGTCGGCGGTCCACGTCCGCATCCCGTCCGGATGCAGGAGCCCGTCGTCCGCGTATTCGTGATTGATGGCCAGGAGCCCGTGGGTCGATCCGGCCGACCCGCTCGAGAGCGGGAAGAAGTGCATGCCGTCGTGATGCATGCCGGCCTGGCGTAGCTGATCGGCGGCGCTGTTGCTCGCGTCGACCTTGAAGACGGGGCCGTCCGAGATCGGATCGCCCCACGCGTAGAGCACCTGCGCCACGTAGCCCGGGGGGACGACCAGCGCGTCGGCCGACGACGCGGGCACGCCCGTGAAGCCGAGCAGCGGGGCCTGGGCGGTCGCGACCGGCCCCAGCAGCCCCAGACCGGCCGTCGCCAGGCCGCCGGTCAGCAGGCTCCGGCGCGAGAGCCGCGCCTGGAGCACGTCGTGGAAGGTGGGCATCGGCGGGATGATGACCCGCCGGTCACGCGTCGTCTACTGCAATCTGCTAGAACTGGCCGAGGAGGCCGTGGACCGCACGGGAGAGGTCGTCCACCGCGAACGGCTTGAGCAGCACCTGCACCCGCGTGCCCTGGAGGAAGCCCGCGTACTCGGGCGACTCCACGAAGCCCGAGATGAAGAGCAGGTGCGGCCGCGTATCGGGCCAGCGCCGGGTCAGCTCGAGATAGAGGCTGGGCCCGTCCAGACCCGGCATCTTCAGATCGCTCACGATCAGATCATAGGGCGTCGTGGCCTCGAGCAGGCGGAGGGCGTCGGCGCCGTCGCGCGCCGTCTCGACCGCGTGACCATCCGCCGCGAGCACCGCCGCCACCAGCTCTCGCACCGGGGTCTGATCATCCACCACGAGGACACGCTTGGTCTGCATGGGTATGCCCTGATGGGAGCAAGCCCCCTGCCAGCGAGCCGGGGGTCGCCCATCGCGGGAAGTTACGCGGAATTCGCGCGCTGGACCGCCCGCGTCTGTCGGCGCCCGGACATGACGGACGTCCGCCGAGCGCCGATGCGAAAGCTCGTCTACGCCGGGCGCAGAAGGTGCGTACTGAGGCGCGGGTCAGCGCGCGCCGGCGGCGGGCTTCGGCGGGCGCGGCTTGCTCGAGTCGAGAAAGGTCGCCACCAGCATCTCGACGTGGCGCGGATCGAACGGCTTGGGTAGATACGCGGCCGCGCCGCTGCGCAGCGCCTCCGCGCTCAGCTTCGTGTCCTGGGTGGCGGTGATGACGATGACGGGCAGCCGCGGCTCGACCTGGCGGATCTGCTTGAGCAGGGCGAGCCCGCTCATGCGCGGCATCTGGAGATCGAGCAGAATGAGATCGGGCCGCTGGCGCACCACCGCGTCCAGGCCCGCCTGGCCGTCGGGAGCCCCTTCGATCTCGAGGGCGTCTGGATAACGCATCGCGCGAAGTATGTCGGTGAGCGTCTTCCGCACGTCGGGTTCGTCGTCCACGATGAGCACGCGCCGCGTCGCCATCTTCTCGGGTCACTGTACCACCGATGCCGCGCGGCCCCTTGACAGGCGGACGATTCGGCCTAGGCTCGAGCGCGGACGCAGAGAGATCCGTGGCCGCTCGACCCCAACCCTTCACACGGACGGAGATCTGTCATGGCCCACTACCTGAGCGACGAGGAGCTCACGCGCACGGCGCCCGCCGAGGTCGCGTCGTTCCCCTCCCCGATTCCCACCCAGATCGTGTCCAACGGCGAGTTTGTCCCGCTCCCCCAGACGCGCGACCAGGCGCGAGTGGAGGCGCGGATCAAGGAGCTGGCGGACGGCCTCGGCCCGCGGCATGGAATGAACCGCCGCCAGTTCCTGGCCTCGAGCGCGGGCATGGCCGCCGCCTTCCTCGCCATGAACGAGGTCTTCGGCCCGCTCTTCGACGTGAGCCCGGCCGAGGCCCAGACCCCCGGGGTGGCCAACCAGCGGGCGGGCGCCCTCTCCCGGCAGTTCATCATCGATGCGCAGACGCACTTCGTCCGCGACGATTTCAAGCAGGAGGATCTGCTCGGCCTCGCCAAGTACGCCAAGGAGAACTGGAACCCGGCCCTGGTGAGCGAGAACCAGCTCGCCCGCTACAAGTTCGAGAACTACGTGAAGGAGATCTTCGTCGATAGCGACACGAAGGTGGCGCTGCTGTCGGGGGCGCCGTTCGACGACCCCTCGTGGGAATTTCTGACCAACGACCAGATCGCGATGGCCCGAACCGCCATCAACAAGATCAGCGGCTCGCGCCGGCTGCTGGCCCATTCCCTCTTCTCGCCGAAGCGGGCGGGTTGGATGGACGAGGTGGACCGCTGTATCGCCACGATCAAGCCCGATTCCTGGAAGGGCTACACCATCGGCGATCCGCTCTTTCCCTCCAAGCAGCAATCCTACTGGCGCCTCGACGACGACAAGCTGATGTACCCCTTCTACGAGAAGATCCGCAAGACCGGCATCACCACCGTCTGCATCCACAAGGGCCTGCTCCCGCCCGACTACGAGAAGTCGTGGCCGGGCGTCTGGGAGTACAACACGGTCTGGGACGTCGGCAAGGCCGCGAAGGACTGGCCGCAGATCAACTTCGTCATGTACCACGCGGCCCTGCAGCCGTTCCAGGAGAAGCCCGATCGCGTGCTGGCCGAGTTCGAGCAGACCGGGCGCATCAAGTGGGCGACCGACCTCGCCGAGATCCCGGCCAAGTATGGCGTCAAGAACGTGTACGGCGAGCTGGGCACCGCCTTCGCCAACTCCGCGGTGGTGAATCCGCGCTTCGCGGCCGCCTTCGTCGGCACGCTGGTGCGCGGGCTCGGCGCCGACCACGTGGTCTGGGGCACCGACTCGGTGTTCTACGGCTCGCCCCAGTGGCAGATCGAGGCGATGCGGCGGCTCGAGATCCCGGCGGACATGCAGAAGAAGCACGGCTTCGCGCCACTCGGGGCCGCCGACGGCAAGGTCAAGACCGCGATCTTCTCCGGCAACTCGGCGCGGCTGTACCGGCTCGACCGGCGGGCCGCGCAGGGCGCCTTGACCGGCGACAAGGTGTCCGCGATCAAGGCCGAGTACGTGGCGCTCGGCGGCACGCGCAGCAATACCCGCTACGGCTATGTCCATCGTGTGACCGCGTAGCCGCATCGGCGGCATTGGCCCACCCGATTCCGCGGTGGGTTGGCTGGTCCAGACAGGCCGGGTCGGAACCGATCCGGCCTGTTTGGCATCCAAAGGGGCACCGGCGTAAGCTGGTGAGGTTTCTCTTGCGGGGGAGGTGTCATTGAGGGCATCGCGCGGCACGCTGCACTACGCCTGGGTGGTCCTGGGCGCGCTCGTCGTGGTCATGCTGCTCGCCTCCGGGCTGCGCGCCATCTTCGGCGTGTACATCAAGCCGATGGAGACCACCTTCGGCTGGGACCGCGCCTCGCTCTCCGGCGCAGCCGCGCTGTCGCTTCTGCTCCTCGGCGCCGCCGGCCCGATCGTCGGCTCGCTCGCCGACCGATGGGGCCCGCGACGGGTCATCTTCGTCTCCACCATCTTGCTCGGGGTCGGGACGATCCTCACCGCGCGCGTCAGCGCGCTCTGGCACGTCTACCTCACCGCCGGCGTGCTGATGGGCCTGGGCGCGGGCGGCGTGGGCATGTCCACCGGAGCGGCTCTGGCCGCGCGCTGGTTCGAGGGCCGGCGCGGGCTCGTGATGGGCGTGGTCGGCGGCGCGATGTCGGCGGGTCAGCTCGTCATCGTGCCGCTCGCGGTCTGGCTCACCCTGAACTACGGCTGGCGCCAGTCCTTCGTCTGGCTCGGCGTCCTGCTCTTCGTGATCGCACTCCCCTTGACGCTGTTTTTCGTTCGGGACGATCCCGCGCAGAGGGGCCTCAAGGCGTACGGCGCGGGGCAGGCGACCCCCGCCCCCGGCGCGATGCCGACCGCGCCCGAGGGCCGCACATCCGTGGCGGACGCCATGCAGGTTCCCGCCTTCTGGCTACTGGCAGGCAGCTTCTTCGTCTGCGGCTACACGTCGAACGGCCTGGTGCTGACCCACCTGGTGCCGCACACGGCCGAGCACGGCTTCTCGGAGATGCACGCCGCGCAGGCCCTGGGCGTGATGGGCGCCATGAACATCCTGGGCACGGTGGCCTCGGGCTGGATCTGCGACCGCTTCGGGCGCAAGGGACCTCTCGCCTTCTACTACGGGGTACGCGGCCTGTCGCTCCTCTTCTTGTTGTACGTGTGGAACGTGCCGTCGCTACACGTCTTCGCGGCGCTCTTCGGACTCAACTACATCTCGACGGTGCCCCCGACAACCACGCTGACCGCCAACATCTTCGGCCGTTACTCGGTGGGCGCCCTCTCGGGCTGGATCTTCTTCTCGCACCAGGTGGGCGCCGCGCTCGGCGCCGCGGTGGGCGGCTGGATCTTCCAGGCCACCGGCTCCTACTCGTGGGCCTTCATCTCGGCCGCGCTGCTGGCCTTCCTGGCGGTGCCGATGGCCCTGGCCATCAAGGAAGTGCCGGTGAACCGGACGCCCCGGGCCACCCCCGCGCGCGCCGGCCTGCCCGCCACGGCGAGCTAGCGCGCTGGAGTAGAATGATGGACATGACGACCGATGGCACCCAGCTCCCCCCGGACTTCGCCCGGGATTTCCCCTTCGAGAGCCGGCTCAGTCTGGCCTCGCTGATCCGCTACTGGGACGAGCAGGCCAAGGACGCATCCCTCCGCGGGGAGATGGCGCGGTCGCTCCAGGCGCGCGTGCGCCAGGTGCCCGCGCTCCTGGGCCCCATCGAGGACATCACCCTGCTGGACGAGCACGCGGAGGTGGTGGACGCGCTGATGGGCGCGGTGTTCCCGCCGGTGTTCTGGGACCAGGCCTACATGGGCGCGCTGATCCCGTTCTCGCTCCGCACCGTCTACGGCACGCGCGCCTTCGAGAGCATCATGGGCGCGGACGGCGTGGTCTACGGGCGGCTGAATCTCGAGATACACGCGCTGAAGGATTTCCGGCTGCTGAACGCCTACGCACTGATCCTCGAGCGCCTGCATGGCATCAGGTTCCCGGTAGACTACCCGCTGATCCTGACCATGCCGGAGCCAGAGACCGGGCTGGACCGCCACTTCAAGATCCAGTTCGACGGCCGCTTCGTGGACGTGGAAGCGCTGCGGCCCCTGCCGCCCCTGTCCGACGAGATGCGCAAGCGTCTCACCGCGCAGGGGGTGGACCTGGAGGGGCTCAAGGCGCTCATCCCCCCCGGCAGCGTGCGTTTCTCCGGCTTCACGGTGGTCAAGGCCTCCGACGTGACGGACCAGGAGGTGCTCTCCTCGATCAAGCGCGATCTGATCGACAAGGAGTCCATCGTCTCCAATGCGCGGTTCGAGCGGCTGCAGGCGAAACTGCGCACGCTGTTCCGCCGAGCGAACCTGCACCTGACCCTGGTCGCCTTCGAGGGCGACCGGATCCTCATGCTCAACTCCGGCCATCAGCTCCAGCAGGCCCAGGGGTGCATCTTCGCGGGCTCCGCCCACGGGAAGATGACAGACTTCGCGGGCTCGGTCTACGAGCGGGCCAGCCTGCGCGGCGAGCCGATCTTCGTCGAGGACGTGGCCGCGCTGACCACGCGCTCCGCGAAGGAGGAGGGGATCCTCCGCAAGGGCATGCGCAGCCTGGTGGTCGCGCCGCTCCACTACCAGCAGGAGCTCATCGGGATGCTGAGCCTCACGTCGCCGATCGCGGGCGACGTCAACACCCTGCTCGCCCCGCGGCTCCAGGAGGTGCTCCCCCTCTTCTCGGTGGCGGTGAAGCGCAGCGTGGACGAGCTGCACTCGCGCGTCGAGAGCTTCATCAAGGAGCAGTTCACCGCGATCCACCCGGTGGTGGAGTGGCGCTTCCGGAAAGCCGTGCTGCAGGAGATGGAGCACGGTCCCGAGGGCGACGACAAGCCCGGCGAGATCGAGCCGATCGTGTTCCGTGACGTCCACCCGCTCTACGCGGTGTCCGACATCCGCGGCTCCTCCACTCACCGGGCGTGGGCCATCCAGGCCGACCTGCTGGCCCAGCTCGGCTTGGCCCGCGAGGTGCTGCGCGCGGCGTACGAGGGGCGTCGGCTGCCCATTCTCGACCAGCTCACGCACCGCGTCGACGGCTACACCGCGGAGATCGAGGTCACCCTGCGCTCCGGCGACGAGATGGGCGTGCTGCGCTTCCTCAAGGCGGACGTCGAGCCGCTCTTCGACCACCTGCAGACCTTCGGCCCGGTGGTGCACGAGAAGATCGACGCCTACCGGGCGGCGGTGGATCCGGGGATCGGGCTGGTCTACGCGCGGCGCAAGGAGTTCGACGAGAGCGTGACCGCGATCAACGAGGCGGTGTCCTCGTACATCGAGCTGGAGGAGCAGGCGGCCCAGGGCATGTTCCCGCACTTCTTCGAGAAGCAGAAGACGGACGGGGTGGACTACACCATCTACCTGGGCGGCGCCCTCCGCGAGGACGGCGCCTTCGACCCGCTCTATCTCAAGAACATGCGCCTGTGGCAGCTCATGGTGGCCTGCGGGGTGGCCCTGCGGGTCGAGCGCCTGAAGGACCGCTTGCCGGTGTCGCTGGACATCACCAACTTGATCCTGATCCAGCACGCTCCGCTCTCGATCCGCTTCCGCTCCGACGAGAAGCGCTTCGACGTGGACGGCGCCTACAACGTCCGCTACGAGATCATCAAGAAGCGGATCGACAAGGCGGTCATTCGCGGCACCACCGAGCGGCTGACCCAGCCCGGCAAGATCGCGCTGGTCTACTCGCACCCGAGCGAGGCCGCGGAGTGGCGCGAGTACATCGAGTATCTCCAGCGCCTGGGCTATCTCACCCGCGACGTGGAGGAGCTGGAGCTGGACGAGCTGCAGGGCGCCCAGGGGCTGCGCGCGATGCGCGTGACGGTGGACCTGGCCAATCGCGAGCTGGACGTGCCGTCCACGGTCAGCGCCCTGCCCCGGGCCGAAGGCGAGAGCGCGCCGGCGGCGTAGCGGTGCGGCGGGCCGCGCGGCGGTCTGGGTTGGTCCTGCTCTACTACGGCGCCGCCTCGTTCTTCACGCCGGTCGACGAGCTGACGATGCGGTAGCCGCCGAGCGCCACCGAGGCGCTCAACTTCCCATCACGATGCCGCCGTCCACGTTGATGGCCTGTCCGGTCATGTAGTCCGAGTCCGGCCCCGCGAGGAAGGCCACGACCCCGGCCACGTCCTCCGCGAGCGAGGGCCGTCCCAGCGGGATATGGCGGATCCGGCGCTTCCACGCCTCCCCCTGCCCCAGGCCCTCGAGCGCGCCCCATTCCTTGTCGATCTGCTCCCACATCGGCGTCTCCACCGCGCCGGGACACACGCAGTTGGAGGTGATGCGCTCGGGCGCGAGCGCCTGCGCCGCGGACCGGGTGAGGCTCACCACGCCGGCCTTCGAAGCGGAGTAAGGCGTCATCAGGTGGTTGCCGCCCCGATACGACGCGATGGACGCGGTCTGGATCAGCTTGCCGCGCAGCTCCGACCCCGGCATCAGGTCCTGCGTGAGCATCCGCTTCGCCGCCGCCTGCAGGACGAAGAAGACCGCGCGCAGGTTCACGTCCAGGACGCGGTCCCATTCCGCCTCGGTGACGTCGAACATGGGCTGCACGCGGACGACGCCCGCGTTGTTGAAGAGCACGTCGAGCCGGCCCCAGCGCTTGTAGGGCTCGTCCACCATGCGCACGATGTCGTCGGGCTTGGTGACGTCGACGCGGACCGCGACCTGCTTGAGCTCGGCGGCGAGCTTCTCCGCCCCCGCGCCGTCCTGGTCGGCGAGGACCAGCTTGGCGCCTTCGCCGGCCAGGCGCCGGGCGGTGGCCGCGCCGATGCCGCGGGCGGCGCCGGTGATCAGTACCGTACGTCCCCTAACCGATGCCATCATGGCTCCTCCATTGAGTGTTCACGGAACTTCTCGAGGTACCCGAGGTCGAGGGCGTCGCGCACCAGCGCCATCGTGGCCTGGGCCGCCTTTCGGGCGCGCTCCGTGCCGTCGGCCAGGGCGTCGCGGACCAGCCCCATCCTGGCCGCGAAGTGCGCCCGGCGCTCACGGATCGGGTCCAGGAACGTGTTGAGGGCCAAGGCGAGCTTCTGCTTGACCTCGACGTCTCCGACGGCGCCTCGGCGATACCGGTCCTTGAGGTCGGCCACCTCCTCCCGGTCGGGGTTGAAGGCGTCGTGGTACAGAAACACGGGGTTGCCCTCGACGTGGCCGGGATCGGAGGCCCGAAGACGAGTCGGATCCGTGTACATCGAGCGGACCTTCTCGTTGACGGCGGCCGGCGTGTCCTTGAGATAGATCGCGTTGTCGAGCGACTTGCTCATCTTGGCCCGGCCATCGGTCCCGACCAGCCGCGGCACCCGCCCCACCAGGCCCTCCGGCTCCGGGAACACTTCCTTGAACTGCCGGTTGAAGCGGCGCGCCACCTCCCGGGTGAGCTCGAGGTGGGGAAGCTGATCCTCCCCGACCGGGACCAGGTGCGCCCGGGGCATCAGAATGTTGGCCGCCTGCATGACCGGATAGGTGAAGAACGCCACCGGGACGGACTTCCGTCCGAAATCCTCCATCTCCGCCTTCAGGGTCGGGTTCCGCTGGAGCATGCCGAGGGGCAGGAACCAGCTCAGCCACAGGGTGAGCTCCGCGTGCTCCGGGACCAGGCTCTCGATGACGAAGGCGCTGCGCGCCGGCTCGAGTCCCACCGCCAGCCAGTCGAGCGCCACCTCCCACACCGCCTCCCGCACCCGCGCCACGTCGTCGGCGTAGTCGGACACCTGATAGTCGGCGATCAGGAAGGAGCAGTCGTAGCTGCTCTGCAGCCGCACCCAGTTCTCGAGCGCGCCGGCATAGTGGCCGAGATGCAAGGGCCCGGTGGGACGGATTCCGGTCAGGATCCGCTTCTCGCTCACTGGACTACTTCCGGGCCACGAGACGGCATCCTCACGGCACGCGCAGGAGCTTCCGGAACTCCTCCAGCTCCTGCCGGGGCACGTCCGGCCGCGCGCGCAGGCGGGCGTAGACGTCGGCGGGGTTGTCTTCGATGGCGCGGCTCACCTTGGAGAAGACGCGGAGGAGCTGGCGGGCCTCGCGGTCGGCCTTCTTCTGCACGAGGGGGCCGCCCATCTTGCCGATGGTGCGGACGACCGCGCTGTCGATCTGCACGAACGAGGTCAGCGTGGTGACGATCTGCTGGCGACCCTGCGGGGCGGGCTGGAACTTGTAGGCGAGGGCCACCACCGCGCGGCCCTTGATGTCGGGTAGGACCGAGTGGTAGGCGCCCTGGGCATGCATGAGACGCAGGCCCGGCTCGGCATGGGCGAGCGAGAAGGTCCCCTTGACGCCCCAGCCGTCGTCGAGCCAGAGCGAGCCCCCCTCCCGCCAGATCTTGTAGCGCGCGGCCTTGAGCGCGCGCGTGACGTGGCTGGCGAACTCGGGGTGGTCCAGCAGGTACTCGAAGATCTCGGGGCGGACGATGTACGGATCGAGCTCCCGCTGGGTCGAGGCGAAGGCGCGCTTGATGATCTCCTCGAACCGGTGGCGGTCCTCCGGGGCGAGCTGAGGCGGCAGCGGGAATGCGGGCTCGGCCGCGACCAGGAGGATGCCGCCGAGCAGCGCGCAGGCGCCCAGGAGACCTGCGACCGCGAGACGGCGGGACCGGCGCAGCCGCGTGCCGGCTACCAGCCGATGGCGTGCGCGCCGCGCCGTGGGTCGGCTCCGCCCAGGCGCACGCCGTCCTGGCCCACCACGGAGGCGCAGACCGCACCGGCGCGCCAGTCGTAGTCGGGCCAGTCGGTGATGACGTGGCCGAGCTTCGCCAGCGCCGCCCGCGTCTCGGGAGCGATGCGCGCCTCGACGTCGAGGCGCCCCGGCGAGTTGGCGTGGGGCCAGAAGGAATCGGGGAAGCTACGGGTGGCCAGGCGCGGGGCTTCCACCGCCTGCTGGGGCGCCATGCCGTAGGCGACCATGTTGAGCAGCACCTGCAGCATGGCCTGCTGCTGCACGTCGCCGCCCGGCGTCCCGAAGGCCATGAACGCGCGGCCGTCGCGCAGCACCAGGGACGGCGCCGGCGTGAGCCGCGGCCGCTTGCCGCCCGCCACTTCACTGGCGTGGCCGGGCTCGAGCCAGCCCTGCGAGCCGCGGGGTGACACCACGCAGCCCACCCCCGGGATCACCGGGGAGTCCACCCCGCCCGGATCGCTGGGCGTGGCCGAGAAGGCGTTGCCCTCGGCGTCGATCACGGAGACATAGGAGGTGTCGAGCGTGCCCGCGTGGGAGGGCTGGCCGACCTTCGACGCGGCCTCCTGCCCGTTGCGGACGGCCGCCTTGCCCTCGGGATCGCCCGGCGGCGGCATGTCGGGCCAGGCGCGATCCTCGCGGATGAGACCGCGACGCAGGTCGGCGTAGGCCTTGGACAGCAGCGCCTCGGCGGGCACCTTCACGAAGCGCGGGTCGCCGTAGTAGGCCTCGCGGTCGGCGAAGGCCAGCTTCATAGCCTCGACCAGGATGTGCAGGGCCCGCGGCGTGTTGTGGCCGAGCGCGGGCCAGTCGTAGGGCTCGATCAGGTTCAACATCTGCAAGAAGACCGGCCCCTGGCACCAGAAACCACAGGCCGCCACCTCGTAGCCGTGGAACGTGGTCTTGATCGCGGGGGCGACCTCGGCCTGGAACTCGGCCAGATCTTCGAGCGCCATGAGCCCGCCCTCGCGCGCGTGATAGTCCACGATGCGCCTGGCGATGTCGCCCTTGTAGAACGCGTCGCGGGCGGCGCGGATGGCCCCGGCCCGGCCGCGGCTGCGCGAGCGGATCTCGGCCGCCACCATCTCCTTGATCGTCGCGGCCAGCTCGGACTGCACGAAGAGCTGGCCGGCGGCGTGAGGCTTGCCGCCCGGCAGGAAGACCTTGGCCGAAGTCGGGAAGCGCGTGTAGCGCTCGGCGTTGTTGGCCATGATGGAGGCCGAGAAGGCCGAGGTGGGGAAGCCGTGCTCCGCGCACTCGAGCGCGGCGGACACCGCGTCGGTGAACGACAGCGTGCCCCAGCGCTCGAGCGCGACGCACCAGGCATCCGGCGAGGCGGGCACCACCGTGCGCAACAGCCCGAGCGGGATGTCGCCGGCGTGCTTGGTGCGGAAGAGCTCGGCGCTCACGCGGCGCGGATAGGGACCGACGCCGGAGACCTCGAAGGTCTCGCCGGTCGAGGCCAGGTGCACCAGGATCGGCGCCACGCCCGCGAAGCTCACCATGTCGGGATGGACCACCCCCAACATGAAGCCGGCCGCCACGCCCGCGTCGACCGCGTTGCCGCCCGCGGCCAGCACGCGCGCGGCCGCCTGCGCCGCGAGCGGATGCCCGGCCGCGACCATCCACTTCCGCCCCATCACCTGCGTCATCGGGCCCGAGCCCGCCGGCGCAGCGCTGCGCTGGTACTGCGCGGAATCGAGTGTCATGGGCGGTATGGTAGCATACGGCCGCCGTCAACCGTGGCGCGCACTTAGACTCCGCCTGGTCTAGCCGGCCTGGTCGAGGCCGGCCGCCGGGGTCAGCGCCCCAGTACCCTGCGGGCCTTGCTCGGATTGCCGCCCACGGTCACGACGGCCACGGCGGAGCCACGGCCCGCCGTCGTGGCGTAGATCGATCGGATGTTGATCCGCGCCTTTGCCAGCCGGGCCGCGACCCGTGCGAGCGCGCCCGACTTGTTCCGGAGCCGCAACGCGAACACCGGGTCCTCGCTGAACCGGTACTTGGCCTTGCGGAGCGCGCGCTTGGCCTGGACCGGGTTGTTGACCAGCAGCCGGATCCTCCCGCGGCCGGACGTCTCGGCGGCGCTGAGTGCCGTGATGTTGACGCCGGCGTCGGCGAGCGTGCGGGCCACCGCGGCGAGCGTGCCGGGTCGCGACGCGAGGCTGAGCGTGAGCTGGGTCGTCCTGGGCATCGTAGTCCTCCTTGTGAGCTGGTCAGTCCCGGTGCTATTCCGAGGTGGGACCGAGCGGAGTCCCTCCTCCGTCTACGTCGTGCTCTACCGAGTAAGGACCCCACTCTACCCAGGGAGCCCCCGCTTCGGGAAAAATTCCGGGCGGGCCCTGAGCCCAGGAGATCCCGATGACGACACCATCAGCGTGCTCCCGCCGACGCAGGAGCCCCGTGCAGTGGCGCGGAGTTCGCAACGTTGGCTCTGTGGTAGCATGGCGGCATGAGTCGCGGATCGCCCCTGATCGGCGTCAGCACGTCCATCACGGTGGGCGCGCATCCCGAGCGCGCCTACGTCAATTCCGCGTACCTGCACGCGGTGCAGCAGGCCGGCGGGGTGCCGGTGCCGCTGCCGCCGCAGCTCTCCGCGGCGTCGCTCCAGCAGCTCGGCGCTGAGCTGCGCGGGCTCCTGCTCACCGGCGGCGGCGACGTGGACCCGGCCCTCTTCGGCGAGACGCCGCACGCCACGCTGTCCGAGGTGGCGCCCACGCGCGACACGCTCGAGACCTCGGCGCTCCACCTGGCGCTCGGGCGCGGCGTGCCGGTGCTCGCGGTGTGCCGCGGCATCCAGGTGCTCAACGTGGCGCTGGGCGGCAGCCTCTACCAGGACGTGGCCACCGAGCCCGGCACCCAGGTTGCGCACAGCCAGAAGGAGCCGCGCGATCAGCCGACTCACAAGGTGAAGGTCACGCCGGGCAGCCGTCTGGCCGAGACGCTCTGCGCCGACGAGG
>JBBDXN010000046.1:0-5624 GCA_040902305.1 Candidatus Rokuibacteriota bacterium
AGGATGTACCAGACCTGGGCGAAGTCGTGCTTGTGGAAGGGATGGTGCGACCCGGGCTCGTAGCGGACCAGGCCCGCGTTCGGCTCGGTCGGACGCTCGGTCCGTGGATGGAACAGCATCTTGCTCCACTGGCCGGGCCAGCGCAGGGTCTCCCACTCCCGGTCGTCGGCGTGCACCGCTTCCATTGGTTGATGGATGGGGGGCTGGTGCATGACGGTCTCCTCCTAGCGCCTGGCGTTCACGCGGCCGAGCTCGGTGGTGAGGCAGCGGGCCACCCAGGCCTCGCGCCGGCCCGGCGCGATCACGTCGTCCGCGCTGCGGGGCGTGTAGCGCGCCAGCGCCTCCCAGCAGTGCTCGCGGGCCTGCGCCATCTGCAGATCGGCCTGGAGCATCCGCACGGTGCGGCCGCGCTCGGCGTCCCAGCGCACCGCCACCACGACCACCGCGAGCGCGGCGCCCACCACCATGATGAGGAACAGCACCGCGGCCACCCCCTGCCACTGGCGGATCCGGCGCTCCGCCGCGTCCACGAGCCCGGAGATCTTGACCTCCACCGGGCCGCTCGCGTGCCGCACGATCTCCACCGCGTGGCGGCGCGGGGCGAGCCGCGGAGGCTGCGGGCGAGAGCGCGCCGGGTGCGCGGGCGTGCCCGCGTCCAGCAGGGAAGGTTGTCTCGAGTCCATCGCTCCCATCGCGCGATCCTCCTTCGAATGTGACGCACCGCGGTACCCCGACGCCGCTCTCCTTCTTAGCGCACTCGGAGCCGCGGGTCCAGCACGTCTCGCAATCCGTCGCCGAGCAGGTTGAGGCTCAGCCCGGCCACCGTCAGCGCGAGGCCCGGGAAGAGGCTCACCCAGAACGCCTCGCGGATGACGTTCTTGCCGCTCGCGATCACGTTGCCCCACGACGGCACGTAGGGCGGCACCCCCACGCCGAGGAAGCCCAGGATGGCCTCGGCCAGGATCGCGTAGGCGAACACGAAGCTGCCCTGCACCAGGAGCGGGCCCACGCAGTTGGGCAGGATGTGCCGCAGCGCGATCGCGCTGTCCCGCCGGCCGAGGGCGCGCGCAGCCTGGATGTAGTCCAGCTCGCGCAGGCTCAGCACCGTGCTGCGGATGATCATGGCGGTGCGCGGCATGTAGACGACCGAGAGCGCGAGGATCACGTTCCACACCCCCGGCCCGCGCGCGGCCATCAGGGCGATCGCGAGCAGGATGGCCGGGAACGCCATGAGGCCGTCCATGCAGCGCATCACCGGCACGTCGAGCCGTCGGGAGTAGCCCGCGGTGAGCCCGATCACGATGCCCCCCGCCGAGGTCAGCAGCATGGTGGTGAGCCCGACCAGGAGCGACACGCGGCTGCCGTGCAGCACCAGGCTGTAGACGTCGCGGCCGAACTCGTCGGTGCCGAGGTAGTGCTGCGCGCTCGGGGGCTGAAGCCGGTTGGCCGGGGTGAGCCGGGTGGGGTTGTGGGTGGACACCGCGTCGGCCAGCAGGGCCGCCGCCACCAGGAGCAGCAGGAGGCCGGCGCCGGCCATCACGCCGCCGTTCTTGCCCAGCCGGCGCACCCAGCGCTGGGTCTCGGTCGGGGCGGGCCGCTCAGTCATAGCGGATGCGCGGGTCGATGAAGGCGTAGAGCATGTCCACGATCAGGTTGATGAACACGTAGATCGCCGCGGTCACCAGCACCACGCCCTGCACCACCGGGTAGTCCCGACGCAGGATCGCGGAGATGACGAGGCGGCCCAGCCCCGGAATATTGAACACGATCTCGGTGACCACCGCCCCGCCGATGAGCACCGCGGTGGTCACCCCGATCACGGTCACCACCGGCACCAGCGCGTTGCGGAAGGCGTGCACGTAGGTGACCGAGCGCTGGGGCAGGCCCTTGGCCCGCGCGGTGCGCACGTAGTCCTGCTGGAGCGCCTCCAGCATGCAGGAGCGGCTGATGCGCGCGATCAGCGCGGACTGGTTGAAGCCGAGCGAGACGGCGGGCAGCACCATGTAGCGCAGCGCGGCCACCGGATCCGTGAACAGCGAGGCGTAACCGGCCGCGGGCAGCCAGCCCAGGCGCACCGCGAACAGGTAGATGAAGTTGAGGCTCAGCCAGAAGCCGGGCACGCACACACCGAGCAGCGAGCCCACCATGAGCGCGCGGTCCCAGATCGAGCCGCGATGGGCCGCGGCCACGATGCCCGAGGGCACGCCGATCACCACCGCCACCAGCAGGGCGCAGGCCATCAGCATGAGGGTGGGCTCGGCCCGCTCGACGATGGCGGTGACCACCGGACGGTCCAGGAAATAGGAATGGCCGAGGTCGCCGCGCAGCACACGCGCGTAGAAGCCCAGGAGCTGCTGGTGGATCGGGCGGTCGAGCCCGAGCGAGCGCCGGGTGCCCTCGATCTGGCTCGGCGTCGCGTCGGGCCCCAGCATCACGCTCACCGGATCGCCGGGGATCAGGTGGATGAGCAGGAAGACCACCGTGACCACCACCGCCATCACCGGGATGACGGCGAGCAAGCGCCGGACTAGATAGGCAAACACGAGGGCAGGTCAGGCCGCGCCGCGAACGGGCTGCCCCCTCAGCTATTCATCCGCTCGGCTCGCCGGCGGCTGCACCTCGCCAAGCCAGTTATCCGCTCGGCTCGCCCGCGGCTGCACCTCGCCAAGCTACTTCTCAAGCCACACGTTGTAGAACCGGATGCGCTCGTTGCTCTCGTCGAAGCCCTTCATGGTGTTGCGGGCCGCCCGCAGGCCGAACAGATCGCCGTAGCGGATGACCGGCACCTTCTCGTAGAACTGTCGCGTCTGCTGCTCCCAGAGCGCCATCCGCTTCTTGGGGTCGGTCTCGCGGGCCAGCTCGGACTGCACCTTCAGGATGCCCTCGTCGGTGGTCCAGCCCGGCCAGCTCGGGGTCAGGTAGATGTGATGCGTGGGATCGTAGAAAGCGCCCATGCCGGTGGTGAACACGTCATATTCCTTGGGGTTGTTGCGGCGCTTGACGAGGGTGGCCCAGTCCACCACCTGCAGGTCGATGTTGAAGCCGGCGTCCTCGAGCTGCTGCTTGCTGAGCAGCGCGAAGTCGTACATCCACTTGTACTCCTGGGTGGTCATGAAGCGAATCGGCTCCTTCTTGTAGCCCGCCTCCTGCAGGAGGCGCTTGACCTTGTCCCGGTTGCGCTCGTTCCAGGGCAGTCCCGAGATCTTGGTGTGCCAGGCCGCGATCTCCACCGGGGCGAGGCTGCTGTCCATCCGGTAGAACTCTTTCTTGCCGCCCGCCACGTTCCGCATGATGGGCTCGATGTCGATGGCGGCCTGCCAGGCCTGCCGCAGCTTCTGGTTCGTCATCAGGCCTTCCTTCTTGTTCAGGACGGCCACGAGCCAGTAGTAGGGCTTGGAGACGATGGGCCGGGCACCGGAGCTGGCCTTCAGGCGGTCGAAGGCGTCGAGGTTGAGATCGTCGCCGAAGTCGAGCTCGCCCGTCTCCACCTGGGCCACCCGCGTCGCCACCTCCGGCACCGGTATCCAGCGGATCTCGTCGACCCAGGCGGTCTTGCCGCCGCCGTAGCCGTTCGGCTTCTCGTTGCGCGACTTGTACTCCTCGAAGCGCACCATGCGGATGTGCTGGTCCGGCTTCCACTCCGCGAGCTTGAACGGGCCGGTCCCCACGTACTCGGTCACCTTCACCTCCGGCGGGAACTTCTCGGCGATCTCCTTCGGGTAGATGGCGCCGAAGTTGTTCGGCACCGCGAGGGAGATGAGCACGATGGCCGACTTCTCCTTGAGCTTCATCTCCACGGTGAGGGGGTCCACCGCGCGCAGCTCGGCCACCTGGGCGAAGAGCGCCTTGCCGTAGATGGACTGCTTGCCCCAGCGGTTGAGCGAGGGCACCACGTCCGCGGACGTCATCTCCTTGCCGTTGTGGAACTTGATGCCCGGGCGGAGCTTGAACGTGTAGGTCAAGCCGTCCTTGCTGACGGTGTGGCTCTCGGCCAGCATGGGGATCGGCCGCTTGTCGCGACCGAGGCTGTAGAGACCCTCGTAGAGATGGTTGGTCAGGGTCTCGGTGATGCTGGCGGTCGTCCAGTGCGCGTCCAGCGCGGGCGGCTCGCCGAGATTGCCGATCCGGAGCACGCCGCCCTTCTTCTGCGCGTCGGCGGGCGCGGCCGCGCACGTGAGCAGCGCCGCCATCGCGAACGCGGTCAGGAGCCGTAGCGAAACCGTGGGACGCCCCATGCCAGCACCTCCGGGGGAGACGGGTGGCCTTCGGTGGCAAGACTCTGCGATGAGCGCTCCGCCTTGTCAACCGCCCCCTGGCCGCCCTACACTGGCGCCCGACTCGATCGCCACTCGCCGCGCCCGCTCGGGAGGACACCATGGCCGTCACCTCGATCCTGCACACCGGTCTCACCGTCAGCGACCTGGACCGCTCGATCGCGTTCTACCGCGATCTGCTGGGCCTCGAGCTGCTCGCCCAGTGGGACAGCAGCCAGCCCTACCTGCGCGCGGTCGTGGGCTATCCCGACGCCGAGCTGCGCATCGCCCTGCTCCGCGTGCCGCCGGGGCCGGACGGGATCGCCAGCCACCACATCGAGCTGCTCGAGTACCGCCGGCCCCGCGGCGCGCGCGGCGACGCCAACACCTACATCCCCGGCAACGGCCACGTGGCCTTCATGGTGGACGACCTCGCGGCGACCCATGCCGAGCTCGAGGCCAAGGGCGTGCGCTTCAAGTCGGCGCCTGTCGACATCACCCATGGGCGCAACACGGGGGCCAAGGGCGTGTACTTCTGGGATCCCGACGACATCACGCTGGAGATGATCCAGCCGGCCCCGCGGGCATGACCGGTCTCGATCTCTTCCGGCTCGACGGCCAGACCGCGCTGGTGGTGGGCGGCGCGGGCGGGCTGGGCGCGGCGATGGCCCGCGGCCTCGCCGAGGCCGGCGCCGCGGTCGCGGTGGCGGACGCCAACGCGGGCCAGGCCAAGCTCGTGGCGGACGGCCTCGCGCAGGGGGGCCGCCGCGCCCTCGCGGTGGACGTGGACATCGCCGACGGGGCGAGCGTCGAGCGCATGGCCGCGCGGGTGGAGGACCAGCTCGGCGCCATCGACGTGCTCGTCAACAGCGCAGGGATCACCCACCGGAGCCCGGCCGCCGAGTTCCCCGAGGCTCAGTGGCATCGGGTGATCGCGGTCAACCTGACCGGCGTCTTCCTCGGCTGCCAGATGGT
This sequence comes from Candidatus Rokuibacteriota bacterium, assembly GCA_040902305.1. GTDB lineage: Bacteria > Methylomirabilota > Methylomirabilia > Rokubacteriales > CSP1-6 > CAMLFJ01. Next base: position 5,229 of record JBBDXN010000046.1, read on the forward strand.
GGGGCGGCGCATGCTCGCGCGACGACGCGGCCGCATCATCAACATCGCCTCGATCGCGGGCCAGATCGGGCTGACCGGCACGGTGGCCTACGCGGCCAGCAAGGGCGGCGTGGTGATGCTCACGCGGGCGCTCGCGGTCGAGTGGGCGCCCCACAACGTGCGCGTCAACGCGATCGCCCCGTCGTGGTTCGAGTCCAATATCGGCGACTTGATCCACCGCGAGCCGAGCTACGCGGAGCGCGCCATGCGGCGGGTCCCGATCGGCCGCATGGGCAAGCCCGACGAGCTGATCGGCGCCGTCCTCTACCTCGCCTCCGAAGCCTCGACCATGGTCACCGGCCACGTCCTGGCCGTGGACGGCGGCACCCTCGCCTCGTAAGGGGGTCAGGTCTTACA
>JBBDXN010000047.1:0-15398 GCA_040902305.1 Candidatus Rokuibacteriota bacterium
GTGGGTGGCGCCCGAGCCCTCGATGAGGGTCAGCCGGCAGAGGTCCTCACCCTTGAGGAACTCGGCCCACACCCCGGGGAACTTCTCCGCGTTCACGAAGCGCTCGCTCCGGAACTCCCGCCAGCCCGCGTTCGCGAGCAGCCGGCGGGCGTCGGCCAGGGTCGCCTCCACGCTGGTCGGCGTGAAGTAGATGAGCCGGGCCGCGGTGACCTTGGGGGTGCGGATGATCGCCCAGTCGTTGGAGTACGGCGTCCACTGGGCGGGCACCGGCACGTCCGGGAAAGGCTGGATCGGCATGGGGACCACGATCGGCGCGCACGCGCCGAGCCACAGCGCGCTCCCGATGACGATCGGCCGGATCTTCACGCGCTGCATTGTATCCGCCGGCCCACCGTCCGGCAACCACGCGCGGGCCCGGCTTGACTGATCAATGATCCTTGATGCATGGTACGTCCATGCCGGTGAGCGCGAAGGCCTCGGAGGAAGCGCTGCAGATGTTCCGCGCCCTGGGCGACGAGACGCGCCTGCGCCTCCTGCAACGGCTCCGCGGGGGTGAGCAGTGCGTGTGTGACCTCACCGACGAGCTCGAGACGCGGCAGTCCCTGCTGTCCTTTCATCTCCGCACTTTGAAGGAAGCCGGCCTCGTGACCGACCGGCGCGAGGGCCGCTGGGTCTACTACGCGCTCAACCCCGGCGCCCTCCAGACGATGCGGCGCCTCCTCGAGGAGCTGAAGCCGGGTCTGCGCGCGCTCCGCGTGCTCCGTCTCGCCCGCGGCGAGCGCCCGCTGGCGCCCAGCCCGCGGTGAGCCCCCGCCTCCGCGTCCTCATCCTCTGCACGCACAACTCGGCCCGGAGCCAGATGGCCGAGCGTCTCCTGCGCGACCTTGCGGGCGACCGGTTCGTGGTCGCGAGCGCGGGCACAGTGGCGACCGGCGTCCACCCCCTCGCGGTCCGGGTGATGGAAGAGATCGGGCTCGACCTGCGGGGGCACACCTCGAAGACCCTCGAGCGCTTCCTCGGCGAGCCGTGGGACTACGTGATCACGGTGTGCGACCAGGCCGGCGAGCGCTGCCCGGTCTTTCCGGGACCGGCCGCCCGGATCCACTGGAGCTTCGAGGATCCGTCGGCCGCGACCGGAGCCGAGGCCGACCGGCTGGCCGCCTTCCGCGGGGTGCGTGACGCGATCGCCGCCCGCCTCCGCGCCTGGCTCGCCGAGCAAGCGACTCCCGCGCGCGCATGACGCTCTCGCGGCGGCTGACCGCGGAAGCGGTGGGGACCGCCTTCCTCCTCGCGGCGGTGGTCGGCTCCGGGATCATGGGAGAGCGGCTCGCCGGCGGCAACGTCGCGATCGCGCTGCTCGCCAATACCCTGGCGACCGGCGCGGCTCTCGTCGCGCTCATCCTGACGTTCGGCCCGATCTCCGGCGCGCACTTCAATCCGGCGGTGAGCCTCGCGGAGGCCTCCCGGGGCGGTCTGGGTTGGGGGGAGGCGCCGGCCTATGCGCTGGCCCAGATCGGCGGCGCGTTCCTGGGAGTCGCGATCGCGCACGTCATGTTCGGCGAGCCGCTGTTCTTCGCCTCGCACCGCGTGCGCGCCGGGGGTGCCCAGCTCCTCGCCGAGTTCGTGGCGACGTTCGGCCTGCTGGCGGTGATTGAGGGCTGCGGCCGGCACCGGGCGGCGGCGGTGCCCTACGCGGTGGGGGCCTACATCACGGCCGCGTACTGGTTCACTTCCTCCACCTCGTTCGCGAATCCGGCGGTGACCCTGGCGCGCGCCGCGAGTGACACCTTCGCGGGCATCCGTCCCGCCGACGCCCCGGGCTTCATCGCGGCCCAGCTCGCGGGGGCCGCGGCGGCGACGGCTCTCCTGCGGTGGCTCGGGCCGCCTCCCCGAGCAGCTTCTCCACGATGACGCAGTCGCGCCACTCCCCGGCGAGCTTGCCGTGGCGCGCGTACACCCCCACCGTGCGGAAGCCGGCCCGCTCGTGCAGGACGAGGCTGCCGACGTTCTCCGGGAAGATCCGGGACACCAGCTTCCAGAACCCGCGCGCCTCGTAGACCCGGCTCAGCTCGTCGAGCGCCGCCCGCCCGGCTCCGGTCCCACGGGCGGCGCGGTCGACGTAGACCGAATGCTCGGCCACCCCCGCGTAGGCGGGCCGTCCCCGGTACGGCCCGGCGGACGCCCACGCGACCACGACGCCCTCGCGCTCGACGACGACGGTGGGGTGGCGATCCCCCTTGGCGGTGAGCTGGGCCGCGATCTCCTCGACCGTCCGCGGCTCGGTCTCGAACGTGGCGATGCGCTCCTCGATGCCCTGGCGGTAGATCCGGGCGATCGCGGGCGCGTCCTCCAGCCGGGCCAGCCGAACGGTCAGCTTCATCGAGGCTGACTGTATCATCGTGGCCATGGACCGCGCCGCGCTGCCCCGGCTCCGCGCCTGGCTCGCGCGCCCCGACGTCATCGCCCTCGATCCCGACGCCGTCCGACGAGTCCTCGCCGGCCTCGACGATGCCGATCCGCCGGTCGCGGCCGCCCGCTGGGGCTCGCTGGTCGCCTATGCCACGGGCCCGGCGCGGCGCCGGCTGCTGCAGTTCGACCGCCGCGGGCACCTGGTCGCGGCGTGCCGCTGGCACCCCGACGGGGCCCTCGCCTGGGCCAAGTGCCGGCTGGCCGATGGCCGGTGGCTGGGCATCGAGCCCGGCACCGGCACGCATCCGGCGTGGGGGGCTTCGGACCGCGTCTGGCTCCTGGAGCCGGACGCGCCGTGGCGGCCCCGCGAGGCGTTGACGCTCTTCCAGGCGCTCGACTACGCGCGGCCCGACTTCATCCCGCCGCTCTTCGAGCCGCGCCGCCTGCCGCCGGGCGGGGGGACCGCGCTGCTCAATCTCATCGCCGGGCTCATGAAGGATCACGGCGTGGCCACCGTGCGCTACCGCGGACCCTATCCGACCGAGCAGCTCTTCACCGCGCTGCTCGAATGCTTCCGCTACGCGGCGGGCGAGGGCCTCCCGCTCGAGCGCTTCCTGGCCGACGCCGCGCTCGACTGGCATCCCGCCCCGTTCGAGGCGCAGCTCGTGCGGCCCGGCGTGGTCGTGCAGCTCCGTCACGAGATCGAGAAGGTCACGCTCGACGGCGCCGCGTTCTACCGCGCCGACTGGCAGGACATCAGGCGGCGCGAGCCCCGCGTCGTCCGGACCGAGGGCGATCGCGTCATCTGCTCCCTCTGGGCCCTGGGGGGCCCGCTCGAGGACCGGGTGGTGCTGGATCGCGCCGGCGAGGTGATCGAGTCACCTCCCCCGGCTCCGGACGCCGCGGCGCCGGCGCCGCTGCCGCCGGTCTGGCGGGCCGCGCTCGGCGAGATGATCGCGCGCGAGAGCGCGCCCGCGCTCGCCTCCGCCATCGCCGCGGTGACCGACGACCTCGAGGTGGAGTGGGGACCGGTGCCCGGCGATCTCCTCCGCGTGCACGGCCAGCGCGTCCGGCTGAGCCGGCGCCTGCGCGAGGCGGGAACGGCCGCGCGGGCCGGGGCCGCGTCGCCGCAGGAGCGCGCCGAGCAAGCGCTGCGCTTCGTGCTGGAGGTGGCGCGGCTCCTGGGGCCGGAGGTGCGCGATCGCGCCCAGGCCCGCCTCGAAGCGCGGCCCGAGGCCGAGCAGCGCCGCGTCCTGGAAGACGCCCCCCACGAGCTGCCGGAAGCCTTCGGCGACTCCATCGGCCGCCTGATCGCCCTCGTGATCCAGGGCAACGCGTAGCCGGAACGGTGGCCGCGACGGTTGTCCGCGGCCTAGCTCTTCCCCGCGCTCGAGAGGAGCCAGACGTTCAGCAGCACGAAACCCGCGACGGAGACGAGCGAGAACAGGAAGTAGGCCAGGCAGATGGTCTCCTGGCGCGTGAGCGGGGTGGCGGTGCGAATCCGGCGCCACAGCGACTCGCGCACAAAGCGCACCGAGTCGTGGTTCAGCGTGGGCACGCCCACCATCTCGACCAGGATGTGGTAGCCGTCCATCTCCAGGAAGCAGAACGGGTAGAGGCTGATGAAGAAGGACTGGATCTGGAGGATGGCGGAGGCGGCGATGAAACCCTGCATCAGGCCGGGCTCTAGCAGGGTCGCGAGCCAGAAGCACAGGCCGCCCAAAAAGAGATGGAAGAGCGGCCCCGCCAACGCGTTGACGACCCGCGCCCGGCGGGTGGCCATGAAGATGTCGGTGACATCGGCGTAGAAGGTCGGGATGAAGCCGTGCAGAATGGTGAACCCGAACTCGCGCACCCGCCGCTTGTAGTGGATGCAGGCCAGCGCGTGGATGATCTGGTGGTTGATCACGGTCAGCCAGAACACGATCTTCACGAGCAGGATGGCGATAAGCGGGTGGCTCGCCAGCCCCTGCGTCACCTCCCCCAGGTTGTTCCAGATCTTGATGCCGCTGTGGATCCCGAGCCCCACCATGACCGCCAGGGCCGCGATGGCCCACGGCGAGAACAGCAGGAACCCGCCGTAGCGGTACACGCGCGCGAAGAACTGGTGCGAGCGACGGCTCGTCACGGTCAGGCGCTCGAGCGCGTGGAGCGTGCCTTCCATCGCCCGGGCCGCCGGGTTGCGCCGGTTGCGGGCCAGCACCGCGCGCAGGCGCGAGACCGGCCGCATCGTGAGCAGATCGGCCCGCAGCAGCTTGACGATCAGGGTCGGGATGATCTCGAAGTCGAAGGAGCCGTAGTGGAGCAGATACGAGGTCGCGATCTCCTGGAGCGAGGCGCGGCCGTCCATCTGCCCCCAGAGGAACTTCTCGGTCTCGGTGATCTGGATGATCTGCTCGGTGCGGCGGTTCTTGAGCGCGTAGGTGACGACGCCCTGGGGCGCGTAGGGCAGCCGCGCCATCTCCCAGTCGGCGTCGGGAATGCGCTGGGGCCGGCTGTGCAGGTAGGCGACGCCGCTGGCGATCTCCCGCGTCTCGAACCCGTCGCCGTCCGCCTCGCGGACCAGCAGCTCGATCCGCGTGCGCTTGGGCCTGCCCTCCGCGGTCTTGTCGCCGACCTCGCTCACGCTAGCGCTCCGGCTCGCTCCGGCCCGCTACTTGTGCTCGATGTCGAGGCCGGTGGCCTCCAGCCCCCAGCGCGTGACCTCGGCGACCAGATCGGAGGAGTCGCGCAGCCGCTTGAAGGCGACCTGCGCCATCTGCTGGAAGAACCTGGCCGCGGCGAGGGGGCTGCTCGCGACGAAGCGGTTGAGGCTGTCCCGGTCGAGGCCGTAGAGCATGGTGTCGATCTCGGCCTGGCACGTGGCGGAGCGGCGCCGCTCGTCGCCGAAGACGCTCATCTCGCCGAAGACCTCGCCTCCGCCCAGCCGCGAGAGCACCTGCTCCACCCGGCCGGTGACCGGCTTCGACACGACGATGCTGCCGTCCTTGATCAGGTACAGCTCCTCGCCCGGATCACCCGCGCGAAACAGCACGTCGCCCTTCTTGAGCCGCCGCTCACGGAAGCTCGGCCAGAGGGCGAGGATGACCGGCTCTTCGACGTCCTTGAACAGGACGACCCGGCGCAGGAAGCCGATCTCGGGGAGGCTGGCCACTCAGCTCCGTCCGGCGGGCACCCGCATCAGGTGGCCCAGCGCTTGAGCATGACGTTCTGCAGGGCGCGGGCCCGCTCGCGGTCGGAGACGTGGGAGGTGCTGCCGAGGGCCTGCATGATGGCGGCCCGCTCGTCCGCGGTCAGATCGAACGTCGCCAGCACCTGCGCCGGCTCGCGCACGAGCTCGGCGAGGAATTCCTTGTCGATCATCACCTGCCCGACCAGGTCCTGGATCCCCTTGCTCGTCACGCTCCGACCTCGCCTTTTCCCGCCACGCGCTCCATGGCCCGGAAGCCCAATTTACCAGACCTGGCGCGGTTTTAAAAGGTCTGTTCCGCAGCCGCGGCCGCAACCGTCGAAGTGTGCTACAAGCGTGGCATGGAACTCGACCCCCAGACCCTGAAATCGGAGTCCACCTACAAGCTCCTGATCGGCTGCGTGGTGCCGCGGCCGATCGCGTGGGTCTCCACGGTGGGCGCGGACGGCGTCAACAACCTCGCCCCGTTCAGCTTCTTCATGGGCGTCTGCCAGGAGCCGCCGACCATCGCGTTCTCCTCGGGCCCCCGGGCGCTGGACCGCAAGGACACGGTACGGAACGCCGAGCACACCGGAGATTTCGTGGTCAACGTGGTGGACGACGACCGCGCCGAGCAGATGAACCTCAGCTCGGGCGAGTACCCACCCGAGGTGGACGAGTTCGCGCTGACCGGCCTGACCGCCGCGCCCGGCGTGCGGGTCCGCGCGCCTCGCGTGGTCCAGGCTCCGATCAGCCTCGAGTGCCGGGTGGCCCAGGTCATCCCGGTGGGCCGCGGCCCTCATCACCTCGTCCTGGGCGAGGTCGTGTACTTCCACGTGCGCGACGACATCTACGACGCGGCCAGCGGGCGCATCGACATCGCGCGGCTCAAGCCGGTGGGCCGGCTCGCCGGACACCAGTACGCCTACGTCCACGACATCTTCCAGATGAAGCGCCCCAACGAGCACTACCGGGGCTAACCCGACCGGCCGGCTGCTCTCGCCCTTCCTCAGGACGCGTCGCGCCGGATGTCCTGGAGCAGCTCGCGCAGGATCCCCTGCTCGCGCTCGGTGGTGGCGGGAATGCTGAACTCCACGTCGGTGACGAGGCCCCGGTACCGCTCCACGAGTTTCCGCCCGATCTCCGCGTAGGTCCCCACGACCGCGTAGGTATCCAGCACCTCGTCGCTGATGCGCGGCGGCATCTCCTCCCAGCGCTGGGCCCGCGACAGCACCGCCAGCTCCGCGGCCAGCTCGCCGAGGCCGTGCACCTCGAAGGCGGCGCGGTAGCCGGGGGTGGAGGCGTAGAAGGCCACCCGCGCCCGCACGTCCCGCACCCGCGCGGCCAGCGTCGCCTCGTCGGGCGCCGCGCACACCAGCGGCTTCATCGCGATCGAGAGCGCGGGGCTGCGCTGGGCCGCCGCCGCCCCCGCCCGCATCGCGGGCAGCATCACGTCGCGGATGTAGCGCGGCGTGCACACCGGATGCGGGCGCAGGCCGTCGGCCACCTCGCCCGCGAAGCGGCACATCGTCGGATTCACCGCGGCCAGGTGGATCGGGATGTGGGGATGCTCGATCGGCCCCGGGTCGAAGAGCGGCACCATGAGGCTCAGGTGGTAGTGGGGGCTCTCGAAGGCGAGCGGCGTCCGCTCCTGCCAGGCCGTCCACACCGCGCAGACCGCGCGCACGTAGTCGCGCATCCACGGACCGGGCGGCCGGTAGGCGAGCCCGAATCGCGGTGATGGTAGGACTGCGCGGGAACGCCATCGCCACCGCGGTGGTGAGGCGCAGGCGCGTGGAGCCGGCCGCGGCCAGGGCCATGACCACGTAGGGATCGACCTTGGTCTCCTCCACCGCGAGGCCGTCGTAGCCCAGGGACTCGACGAGCCGGGCATCCTCGACGACGCGGCCGAGATCGAGCGGGGTCTCGGCGGCGCGGAGGCCGGGGTCGAGCTTGCCGAGCGGGAGCAGGGTCTCGACGCGCATCGCGCCATGCTAGCGAATGCGTTTCCACCTGACAACGGCCCCGAGACGGGCTATCGTACCCGCCGTGATCTCTGTCTTCGCGCTCTGCAGCGGCTACATCGAGCTGGACCGGGCGAGCATGCTGGACGATCTGCCCGCGGGCCAGCCGTGGACGGTGCCGGTGATGAGCTTCCTGGTGGCGCACCCGCGCGGGCGGCTGCTCTTCGACACCGGCATTCACGCGCAGGCCCGCGTCGATCCGATCGGCCGGATGGGCTCCGAGCGGGCCAAGCGGCTCGCGGTGAAGTCCCGGGAAGGCGAGGACGTGGTGCCCCAGCTCGCGCTCCTGGACCTGGGACCCGACGACGTGCGCTACGTGGCCAACTCCCATCTGCACTTCGACCATTGCGGGGGCAACGAGTTCTTCCCTCGCGCCACGTTCCTCGTGCAGAAGGCGGAGATGGACGCGGCGCGACGGCCCGGCTTCGCCCCCGGCTATAACCCGAGCCCGATCGACTTCGACCATCCCCTCGACTACCGGCTCGTTGACGGCGAGCATGACGTGTTCGGCGACGGCCGCGTGCTCCTCTTCCCGACCTTCGGCCACACCCCCGGACACCAGTCGCTCCGGGTCCGCACCGGCAAGGGGGCGGATGTCGTCTGCGCCGCGGACGCCTGCTACACGCGGGAGAACATGGACCGCGACGTGCTGCCGCGCATCCTGTGGAACGGCCCGATCATGCGCGAGTCGCTGGCCACGCTGCGCCGCCTGCGCGATCAGGCCGGCGCCACCGTCTACTTCGGCCACGACCCCGAGCAGTGGCGGGCCACCCCGCACGCCCCCGCCGCCGTCGTCGTCTAGCCGACCGCCCCATGCTCGAGACCCTCCTCGCTGGGCTGACCTTCCCCGAAGGGCCGCGCTGGCGCGACGGGCGGCTGTGGTTCTCGGACTTCTACACCCAGGAAGGCGGCCGCGTCGAGCGGATCATCCCGACGGGCAGCCGCTACGCCTTCGCCTGCATGCTGGGCGGGGCCGACCGCCGCACGCTCTTCGCCTGCACCAGCACCGGCAGCGGGCCGGCCATGGCCGACAAGCGCGACGGCGCGATCGAGACCGCGCGGGTGGACGTGCCCGGTGCCGGACTGCCCTGATCTCGACGAAAGGCTGGCCCTCCATGACCACGACGACAACCGCAGAGCCCGCCGCCACGCGGCCCGAGGACGACGCCGGATTGGCGGGACGGGTCGCCATCGTCACCGGCGGCGGGGCCGCCGGCGACGGCATCGGCAACGGGCGCGCCGCCTGCATCCTCCTGGCGCGCAGTGGCACCAGCGTGCTGGTGGTCGACCGCGACGAGAAGCTCGCCCGGCGCACCGTGGAGATGATCGCGGCCGAGGGCGGCCGCGCCTCCGCCCTCTCGGTGGATGTCACCGACGAGGCCCAGTGCGCGGCGATGGTGCGCGAGGCGGTCACCCGCTACGGCCGGCTCGACTTCCTCGTCAACAACGTGGGCATCGGCAGCCGCGGCAGCGTGGTGGAGGAGAAATCGGAGACGTGGCGGCGGGTGATGCAGGTCAACGTGGAGACCATGTTCCTCGCCTCGAAGGCCGCCGTCCCCGAGATGATCCGCACCGCCGAGGGCGGCGCCATCGTCAACATCTCGTCGATCTCGGCGCTGCGCCCCCGCGGGCTCACGACCTACTCGGCCTCGAAGGGCGCGGTGATCGCGCTCAGCAAAGCGATGGCGGTGGATCACGGCCCCGACCGCATCCGCGTCAACTGCATCGCCCCCGGCCCGGTGTACACCCCGATGGTCTACGCGGGCGGCATGACCCCCGCGGCGCGCGACCAGCGGCGGCGCGCGTCGGTGCTCGCCCGCGAGGGCACCGGCTGGGACATCGGCCTGGCCGCGCGCTTCCTGCTCTCGGGCCACGCCCGCTACATCACCGGGCACGTGCTGGTGGTGGACGGCGGCGCCACCCTGGTCGGCCCTTCGCGCGAATCCCATACCGAGCACTAGCCCGAACCCGACCTATTCATGAACGGACAATCCGTGAGGCAGACCGGTCCAGGTTGCGTGAGGCGGACGGGTCCTGTCGCCGTGGGTGGCTCCCGTCCGGTCTCGGTCGAGCCCGTTCATGAATAGGTCGAGTTAGGTCCTAACCTTCAAGGAGGAGACGATGCGGTTCGGCATGTTCACGAGCATGGGGAATCAGACGTGGCCGGGTGTCCTCGAGCTGTGGAAACACGCGGAGGCCACCCGGTGGGACGTGGCCTGCGTGACCGACCACTTCATGCCGAACACCACGGAGCGCGAGGGCGCCATGCTGGAAGGCTGGAGCACCCTCGCCGCGCTCGCCGCGCTGGTGCCGCGCATCCAGGTCGGCACCATCGTGCTCGGGAACACCTACCGGCATCCCGCGGTGGTCGCCAAGATGGCCGCCCAGGTGGACATCATCTCGGGGGGCCGGCTCCTGCTGGGGCTCGGCGCGGGCTGGCAGGAGAACGAGCACGAGGCGTACGGCATCCCCTTCTACACGATGCGCGAGCGCCTCGAGCGCCTCGACGAGGCCTGCCAGGTGCTCAAGTCGCTGTGGACCGAGGCCCGCAGCAACTTCAAGGGCCGCTACTACCAGCTCTCCGACGCGCCGCTGCAGCCGAAGCCTCAGCAGTCGCCGCACCCCGAGCTGATGATCGGCGGCGGCGGCGAGAAGGTGACGCTCCGCACCGTGGCGCGGTACGCGGATCACTGGAACGTGTGGGGCGGCCCCAAGGTCCTGGCCCACAAGGGCCGGATCCTCGACGAGCACTGCGCCGCGGTCTCGCGGGACCCCAGGACCATCCTCCGATCGGCCAACATGGCGCTGCTCATCACCGACAAGAAGGCCGAGGTCGACACCCTCGCCGAGACGCTGGGCGCCCGCATGGGCCGCCACGCCGCCGACGCGCGCGATACCTGCCTGGCCGGCTCGCCCGCGCAGATCCGGGACACGCTGGCGGAGCTGCGGGCCGCGAACGTGGACACCGTGTTCATCCCGACCCTGTTCCGGCCGCTGCCCGAGCTGCGTCGCGATCTAGACCGCTTCATCGCCGAGATCGCCCCCGCCTTCCGCTGAGCCGTCGCGGGTAGGCTCGGGGCCGGCGGCGAGGCATACTGAGGAGCGTGACCCGCCGACGCCTCTGGATCACCGTCGCGGTTGCCCTGCTCGCCACGCTCGCGGTCTCGGCGACCGCCGCGTGGCTGGCGCTGCCGCGCCTCGCGCGCTGGGCGGTGGTCTGGCAGGTCGAGGCCCAGACCAACCGGCGGCTCACGATGCGCGAGTTCGACTTCGATCTCCGCGGCGGCCGCCTGCGCATCGCCGGCTTTCGTCTGGAAGACCGGGAGCCGGGCCCGCCGCTCGCCGAGTTCGATCGGCTCGACGTCCGCTTCCGCCCCGGCGCGCTGCTGCGCGGCCACGTCTGGATCGAGGAGATCACGCTCGCCAATCCCCGGGTGCGGGTCGTGCGGACGGAGCGCGGCGTGCTGAACGTCTCCGATCTGCTGCGCCCGGGCCCGCCGCGGGAGCGCACCGCCGCGGTCACGGTCGACCGGCTCGCGCTCACCGGCGGGTCGGTCACCTTCGAGGACCGCACCCTGACCCCGCCGCGCGCCTGGCGGGCCGACGCGCTCGCGGTCGAGACCGCGCAGCTGTCCACGGTCAACCCGGAGCCGCGGGGCCGCGGCCGCCTCACCACCACCCTGGCCGGCGCGCCGCTCGTGGTGGAGCTCTCCGACGTCCGCCTCGCCCCGCTGCACGGGCGCGCGCGCCTGACCCTGCGCGACATGGACGCGACCCTCGCCAACCTCTACCTGCCGCCCGACACCGCGGTGGTGCTGGAGCGCGCCGTCGTGGGCGCGGCCTTGACCGCCACCGCGGACGCTGAGGACGGCCTCCGCCTCGATGGCCAGGCCCGGCTCGACAACCTGGTGCTCCGCCGGCGCGGCGTGGACGCCTCGCTGGTCACGGTCCCCTCGCTCCTGTTCGCGCTCACCACCGCCGAAGGGCCCGACGGGCGGCCGCGGGGGCGCGTCGAGGTCACGGGCCGCGCCACCGTGCACGACCCGCGGCCGGGCCAGACCAACCGCTTCGAGCTGGAGCGGCTCAAGCTGGTGGTGGACGGCCTCGACGCCTCCGGCCGCGCGCCCACCCGGGTGACCCTCACCGCCGCGCTACCGGGCGGTGGCGAGCTCGACGTGCGGGGCACCGCGCGCCCCACCCCGCTCGCCTCCGAGCTGCGCGCGCGCATCAGCCGCGTGGACCTGGCCTTCTGGCTGCCGTACCTCGAGCTCCCGCTGCAGTTCACCGGCATCGCCGAGACCGACCTCACGGTGGATCTGGCCGCCGCGAGCGGGACCACGCCGGGCGGCGTCACCACGCGCGTGCGGGGGCGCGCCACGCTCAACGGCGCCACCGTGTACGGTCCGCCCGCGGACGGCGCGCCGAGCGCGGTGGAGCCCGGCACGCCGCCGCCCCGCGCGCGGGCCGGCCGCACCGCGGACGGGCGGCGCCGGCTCCTCGCCGCCGACCGGATCGAGCTGACCGGCCTCGACGTCCAGTGGCCCAGGGCCCGCGTGGAGCGCGTGCGGCTGGCCCGGCCCCGCGTCACGATCGAGCGAACCCGCGAGGGTCGGCTCCCGATCGCGGACATCGTCGATTCGCTCAAACCCAAGGCCGGGCCCGTTCCCCCGCCCGGCCCCGGGACGACGCCGCCGGCCGGACCGCCCGCCTCCACGCTCGCCCTCGAGATCGGCGAGATCGCGGTCGAGGAGGGGCGCGTGCTTCTCGACGACGCGACGGTCACCCCGCCCGCGCGCCTGCGGGTCACCCCGATCCGGCTCACCGCCAGCGACGTCACCTGGCCGAGCCGGCGGCCGGCGCGGGTGAAGCTCTCGGCCACCACCCCGGACGCCGGGACCTTCGACGCCGAAGGCACCGTCGCCCTCGACCCCGTCCGCTTCGAGCTGCGCGCGCGGCTGGCCGGCGTCGCGCTCGCCCCGTACCGGCCCTACGTGCCGCTGCCCGCGCGCCTGCAGGGCCGCCTCGAGGCCGACATCGCACTGAAGGGGCAGCTCGGGGCGGCGATGCAGCTCAACGCGCGCGGCAGCGCCGCGCTGGCCGATCTGGTCTTCGCCGACGGGGACCGGCCGGCCCTGACCGTCGGCCGCATCGAGACCGTCGGGCTCGACTACACCTGGCCCGCCACCGCGACGATCGACCGCGTGCACATGAAGAAATCGTGGGTGCACATCGAGCGGCTGCCGGACGGGACCCTGCCGATCTCGAAGCTGTTCACGCCGGCGCGCGCGGCCCCGAGCCCGCCCGCGACCCCGGCGGGCCCCGCGGAGCCCACCGCCGCCGCGGCCGAGGCGCGGAAGGTCAGCGTCACGGTGCGCGAGGCGATCTTCGAGGACGGCAGCGCGACGATCGTCGACGCGGCGGTGAGCCCGACCGCGCGCATCGACGTGGCCGGCGTGCGCCTCGCCGCGCGGGACTTCGTGTGGCCCGCGCGCGGCCCGATCCCGGTGCAGATCGACATGCCGACGCCGGGCGCGGGCCGTCTCACCGCGAGCGGCCAGCTCGACCTCGCCGCGCGCGCGGTCGAGATGCAGGTCACGCCGACCGGCGTGGACGTCTCACCCGCGCGGCCCTACCTGCCGGTGCGCGGGCAGATCGCGGGCAAGGCGAGCGGTGACTTCCAGGTCAAGGCGACGCTCGAGCCGCTCACGCTCACCGCGCGCGGCGCGGCCACCCTGGCCGATCTGGCCCTGGCCGACGGCGGGCGACCGGTCGCGACGGCGGCGCGGCTCGAAGCCACCGGGATCGACTACACGTGGCCGGCGACGGTGGTGATCGAGGGCGCGCGGCTGGCCAAGCCCTGGGCCCAGGTCGAGCGCGCCGCCGACGGCACCTTCCCGATCACCGCGCTGCTCACGCCGGGCCCCGCGCCCGCCGCCCGCCCGCCGTCCGGTCCGCCCGCTCCGCCCTCTCCGAAGGCGGACGTGCGCGTCCGCCGGGCCATCGTCGAGGACGGCGTGATCGCGATCGTGGACTCGGCCGTGAGCCCGCCCGCGCGCGTCCAGCTCCAGGGCGCGAGTCTCCAGGTCCAGAACCTCGCGTGGCCGGCGCGCGAGGCGTCCCAAGTGAGGCTCCGCACCCAGACCGCGACCGGCGGCTATGTGGAGGCGCAGGGCCAGGTCCGCCTCGACACGCAGGCGGTCGACATCCAGATCGCGGCCAAGCAGCTCGACCTGGCGACGATGCAGGCCTTTCTGCCCTCGCGCGGCACCATCGAGGGCAAGATTGACGGCGACCTGCGGATCAAGGGCACGCTGGCTCCCCTCGCGGTCGCCGCCACCGGGCGCCTCGCCTTCGACGACCCCACCTTCGGCGACGGGCAGCGCATGCTCGCCTACATCAAGCGCGTGGACGTGACGGGACTCGACGCGGACTGGCCGCGCCGGGTGACCGTCGAGCGGGTGGCGCTCGCCAAGCCGTGGACGCTGCTCGAGCGCGAGGCCGACGGCACCGTGCCGCTGCTCGGGCTCCTCGTGCCGGGCCCGTCGTCCACGAAGCCCGCTCCCGCGTCCCCGCCGCCCCCCCCGCGCGACGCGGGGGCGCCGACGCCGACCCCGGTGGTCACGGTGGGCGCCCTGACGGTGGAAGACGGGTTCGTCCGCTTCGTGGATCGCACCACCCGGCCCGCGTTCGCCGAGGAGGCCTCGCTCATCGCGCTGACCGGGCGCGGGCTCGGCACCGCGCCCAACGGCCGCGGCCAGATGACCCTGACCGGCCGGCTCACCGGCGGGGCGCCGTTCGAGATCAAAGGCACGCTGGGCGCGCTCGGCGGCCCGCTCAATCTCGATCTCGAGGGCAAGCTCACCGGCTTCCCGCTGCCCCGGGTCAACCCGTACAGCAACCAGCTGATCGGCTGGGTCGCGCGCCGCGGCGCCTTCGGGGCCACCGTGCGCTACCGCGTGACCGACAACCGGATCGAGGCGACCAACGACCTGCTGATCGGCCAGCCCGAGTACGCGCCCTCGCGCAGCGGCGACGAGGTGCGCGAGCGGGTCGGGGTGCCCTTCGGCCTGCTCGTCTCCCTGCTCAAGAACGCCCGCGGCGAGATCCGCCTGTCCGTGCCCGTCTCCGGCGACCTCGCCTCCGGTCAGTTCGATCTGAGCGGCGCCTTCTGGGAGGCGGTGCGCAAGACCGCGATCAGCGTGATGGCGCTGCCGGTGAGCTGGGTGGGCAAGATCTTCTACACCGAGGACGCGCGCATCGAGACGGTACGGATCTGGCCGGTGTACTTCGAGGCGGGCACCAGCCGCTTCGCCCGCGGCTTCGACCAGCACGCCGAGCGGCTGGCCGGCTTCCTCCGCGAGGCGCCCGGCGTGACGCTCGCCATGAAGCCGGTCCTCACCGTGGAGGACATCGCGGTGCTCAAGCGCGAGGCGGTACGGCAGCGCATCGAGGCCGCCGCCCGCGAGCCGGGTCAGACCGCGGCGGCGGTCGCGGCCCGGCTCTTCGCGGAGCGCTTCCCGGGGCAGACGCCGCCCCAAGGGCTGGAGGCCATCGTCGCGGAGCTGGTGAAGGCCGAGCCGAATCCGGATGCGGCGGCCCGGAGCCTCGCGACCCGGCGCATGGAGACGACGCGGAGCCGCCTCGAGGCCTCCCAGGGCGCGACCAACGCGAACCGCCTGCGCGCGACCGGCGGGATGGTCCCCGTGGAGGGCTCAGGCAAAGGCCGCGTCGAATTCGAGATCGTCCCCTAGGTCGGGGTCAGGTCTTACATTCCGACATGTCGGAATGTAAGACCT
>JBBDXN010000047.1:15408-28513 GCA_040902305.1 Candidatus Rokuibacteriota bacterium
CCCCAGGCTAGGCGAACTTGGGGTTGTCGGTGCGGTCCTCGAGGGAAGCGGGGCCTTCGGTGGGCAGCACCTCGGCGTAGTTCTGGGCGCCGTCGATGTCGTGCTCCCACACGTCGCGCGGTAGCTCGTAGAGCACCTCGATCCCGTGCCCGTCCGGATCCGAGATGTAGACGCTGTGGGTCATGCCGTGGTTGATCCGGCGGTGGAAGGTCACACCCTTGCTCTGCAGGAACTCGAGCTGCTTGAGCCACGACTCCCGATCCGGCCAGGCGATGGCCACGTGGTTCAGGCCCACCTTGGGCCCCATCAGGTTCCACGTGTCCGGCTGGGCCGGGTCGGCGCCCGCTTCCTTGCGCGGCACCTCGGCGAGGGCCAGGTCGTGGTGGGTCACGTCGCCGTTGTCGGCCACCCCGCTGTAGAAGCGCATCTTCGGCCGCACCCGGCCCGGCTGGGGCTTGAGCTCCGCCACGCAGCGAAAGCCCACGATCTCGGTCCAGAACCGGTGCGAGACCTCGATGTCGCGCACGTTCAATACCACGTGATTCACGCCCCGCGGGGTCTGGGCGCTCCCGGCCCCACGGACATCCGCCTCGGTCTTGGCCATCGCGCTCCCTCCGTGGAGACTAGGGCTCCTCGCCGGCTACCTTCACCCGCCGGTCGATCATACCGCGATCGGGCTCCCGCCGCTCGGTGGCTCGGGCATCTCCACCGGGCCGCGCTGGGCTCGCGCCGCGACCGCGAAAGGCAGGAAGTACCGGTCGAGGTCTTCCACCGACGTCCCGTAGTCGCGCCCGCCCGCCGCCGCGTCGCAGAGGAGCTCTCGCGCCCGCGCGATCTCCCGGAGCCGCTCCCGCCAGCGCGGATCGGCGAGGGTGAGGTCGAGCAGCTCGAGCGCCCGCTCGAACGCGCCGGTGGCCAGGCGCGCGTTTCGCTCCCGCCAGCGCCTCATCCGTCCCACCTCGCTGCCGACATTGGCGAGCTGCTCCGCCAGCGTGAGCGTCGCCCAGCGCCCCGCCGCGGCCTCGGAATGCCGGTACGCCGGCTCCGTCACCTGACGACGAGCCTCCCGACGATCTCCTCGATCTGGCGCCGCACCGCCGCATCTTCGACACCTCGGGACCGGTTGTGCTGCAGCGGCCGAACATTGATCATCGAGTCGAACTCGATCAGCTCCGCGGGCGGCAGGTCGGGATAGAGATTGATGCCCCAGAGATCGACCTGCCGGGAGCCGTGCTGCAAGAGCAGAGCTTCTTCGTCGGCGTGGAGCTCCCCTCCGATGGCCATCACGCCCTGCTGAACGTCGACGACGGCCTTGACGAAGTCACCGAACTGGGCCGCGGCCAGCCGGCGGATCGAGTCGAGCGAGACCGGGACCCTGACGATGTCGATCGCCATGAGACGCAAGGATACCGCGGCGACCGGAGCGGCCTACAGCCGGCTCTCGTCGACCTTGAGCCCGAGCCAGTGCCGGCCGACCAGCTCGTAGTGGGCGAGGCGCGCCTGCAGGTGCTGGCTCATGACGTGGACGTCCTGGAAGTGGCGCTGGATCGGGCTCGACTCGTACGCCGCGGTGGCGCCCGCCATGTTGTAGATCTTGTCCACCACCGCGACCGCGGCCCGGATGCCGTCGGTGGTGGCCAGCCGCAGCACCGCCCGCTGGTCGAGGGTCACCCCGCCCGTCGCGACCAGCGCGGTCCACATCTCCCGCACCGTCTCGAAGAGGAACGCGCGGCTCGAGCGGAGGCGGGCCTCCGCGTGCCCGACCTCGTTCTGGATCATCACCTGATCGCGCAGCAGCGCGTCCATGGCCCGCGGGGTCTTGGTGGTGGCCAGCTCCACGAAGGCGGCGAGGCAGCTCCGCGCGGTGCCGAGCGCGACCGCGGCGTCCCCCGAGGCGAAGACCAGGGTGCGCGGGAGGCGGTAGAGCGGGCCCGTCTCGACGAGCGGCGCGTTCACCGACTTCACGGTGCGCTCCTCGGGCACGAAGACGTCGTGCACCGCGAAGTGATGCGTGCCGGTCCCCCGCATCCCCCGCACCTGCCAGGTGTCGAGCAGCTCGGCCTCGTCCCGAGGCACGAAGAGGTACCGCATCTCGGGCTGCCCCTCCTCGAGTCTCGGCCGCCCGCTCTCGCTGACCGTCGCGTGTGCGGCCAGCCAGGAGGCGTGCCGGCAGCCGGTGCTGAAGCCCTGGCGGCCGGTGACGCGGTAGCCGCCCGGCACCACGGTGGCCTGCGCGCTGGCGAGCGGCGTATTGGCCACCACGCTGCGCGGCGTGTCGATCCAGATGGCGCGCGCGGCGGCGGTGTCCATGCGCGCGGCGTAGGTCGCGAAGATCGCCACCTGGTTGGTCACCCAGGCGGTGCTGGCGTCGGCTCGGCCGATCTCCTCGATCACCTCGACATAGCTCGGCAGGTCCATCTCCGCGCCGCCGAGCGTCCTCGGCAGGGCCAGCCGGAAGAGACCGGCGTCGGCCATCGTCTCGAAGAGCAGACGCGGCAGCTCGCGCTGCGCGTCCGTCTCCGCGGCGGACGACCGGATGAGCGGCCCGAGCCTCCGGGCCGTCTCGAGCGGGGACAGGCTCACCGCCCGCCGCTCACTGGATCGGCGAGCGCGGCGTCGCGGTCAGGCGCGTCACCTTGATCTGCTCGCGGTCGATCATGGTGCCGACCCGCGCGGAGATCTCGTTCTTCCAGTAGTCGCTCTGGTAGACCGCGTCGTAGAGCCGCTTGCGCTCCGCCTCGCTCTCGAAGCGGCGAAGCCAGACGTAGACGCTCTGGTCCTCCTCACCCACGAAGCTACCCAGGATGACCATGCCCATCTTGACCTGGAACGGGATGATCTCCTCCTCCATGCACTTGACCCACTTCTCCTGCTGTCCGGGACGGATGTGGTACTGCCTGAGCTCGAAGATCATGCCGGCCTCCTGGATTCGAGTGGGCTGCCGGGGCAGCATACCGCGAATCCCGGCAGGGGTACACGCCACCGGCCGGAGCGTGTATGATCCCCTCGCGATGGCCCCTCTCGTCTGCGGCGGCTGCTGCGATGTGCGCGCGGTCACCGCGGTCCCGCTCGTGGCTGCTCAGCGGTCGCGGCGCGCGCCGGATGGAGCCCACCGCCGGGCCGGCGGCGGGAGGGGCGAGGCCGGCCGGGCGGCCGCCAACCCGGGCGTCCAGGGCTACTCGCCGCCCCCGCCACCGGTCAGCCCGATCAAGGGCCTGATCGATTTCCACACCCACGCCGCGCCCGACATCTTCGGCCGCGCGCTCGACGACGACGAGCTGGCCACGCTGGCCGCCTCGCGCCAGATGGAGGCGGTGGTCTTCAAGAACCACGTGACCCACACCGCCGACCGCGCCTTCCTCGTCCGCAAGCACGTGCCGGGCATCAAGGTGTTCGGCGGCATCACGCTCAACCACGCGGTGGGCGGGCTGAACCCGCAGGCCGTCGAGTGGATGTGGCGCATGCAGGGCGGCTACGGACGCGTGGTGTGGTTTCCCACGTTCGACGCCGACAACCACGTGCGGCGCACCGGCACCGCGCCCGCCGGCATCTGCGTGGTGGACGAGCGCGGCCAGGTGCTGCCCGCGGCGCGCGCGGTCCTGAAGGTCTGCGCGGCCCAGCGCCTGGTGGTGCAGACCGGCCACGCCTCGCCCGACGAGGCGCTGGCCCTCATCGCGGCCGCGCGCGAGGAAGGATGCGAGCGCATCGTGGTCACCCACGCCCAGTTCGACGTGGTGGACATGAGCGAGGCGCAGATGAAGAAGGCGGCGGCGCTGGGCGCCAAGCTCGAGCTGTGCGCCCTGCTCATGCTCGCGGGGCCGACCTCCCCGCTCGAGTTCATGCACCACACCGCGCGGGTGGCGGTGTCGGACACCGCCGCGCGCGTCAAGGCGGTGGGCGCCCAGCACTTCGTGCTCGGCACCGATCTCGGCCAGGCGGGCAATCCGACGCCCGCGGACGGGCTGCAGATGCTGGTGGCTGGGCTCATGAAGGAGGGCGTCACCCGCGATCAGATCTTGACCATGGGCCGCGAGACTCCCGGCTCGCTCTTGATGGGCTGAGATGGCCGTTTGCGTGGGCGGTGGAGGGATGCGCCGGGCGGGGGCGGGGGGACCCTCCCCGGAACACGCTGACCCGCGACCCGCTTCCTGCACTCAATCGAGCCACGAGATGGGGGCGCGTGACCTCGGCAACGCGCAGAAGACACGGTTCCGGGGAGGGTCCCCCCGCCCCCGCCCGGCACGCGGCGACCGGCCAGCAGACGGCCCCTCGACGAGAGCGCGCCTCCCTGCAGATGAAATGCGTTCAGAAGGCTGGGGGTCGCGGGTCAGCGTGCTCCCGGGAGGCAGCCCCCGCCCTCACCCCCACCCCGGTGCCACGACGTCGACGGAGGCGCGAGAGTGATGCGGATCGAGGTGATTTGCACGGGGGACGAGGTGTTGAGCGGGAAGATCGTCAATACCAACTTCAGCTACATCACCCAGAAGCTGGAGGACGTCGGCCTCTCCGTGCAGTGGGAGACCACGGTCGGCGACGACCGGGAGAACCTGCTGCGCGCCTTCCAGCTGGCGGGCGAGCGCGCGGACGCGGTCATCGTCAACGGCGGCCTCGGCCCCACCGTGGACGATCTGTCCCAGGAGATCGCGGCCCAGGCCTCGGGCGCCCCGCTCGTGCTCAACCAGGACTGGCTCACGCGCATGGAGGACTTCTTCCAGCGCCGCAGCCGGGTGATGCCGCCCAACAACCGCAAGCAGGCCATGCTGCCGATGACCGCCGAGGTGCTCGACAACCCGGTCGGCACCGCCTGCGGCTTCGCGGTGGACATCGGCCGCGCCCGCTTCTTCTTCACCCCGGGCGTGCCACGCGAGCTGAGACGGATGCTGGAAGACCAGATCATCCCGCGCCTCCTCGCCAAGGCCGGGCTGCCGGGCGCCATCCGGCTGAAGCGCTTCCACTCCTACGGCCTCGGCGAATCCCACGTGGATGCCCTGCTGACCGGCGTGGAGGCCCTCGTCCCCGACGGCAGCGTGAAGCTCGGCTTCCGCGCCCACTACCCGCAGCTCGAGACCAAGCTGACCGCGCGCGGCCGCGACCTGGACGATATCCGCGCCAAGCTCGAGCCGGTCGAGCGGGAGGTGCGCAAGCGGCTCGGCAACTTCATCCTGGCCGAGGACGATCTCACGCTCGAGAGCGTGGTCCTCCGCGAGCTCGAGACCCAGCGGGGATCGCTCTGCACGGTGGAGAGCTTCACCAGCGGCCAGATCGCGGCCCGGCTCGCGCACCTGCCGGGGGCCGAGAAGATCTTCCGCCGCGGCGTGCTCGCCCGGGAGCTGGGCGAGGTCTGGGCCGCCGTCGGCCTAACCGGGGCGGCCCCGGCCGGCGAGCTGACGTGCGAGACCGCGGAGGCGGTGGCGCGGGCGGCGCGCGCGCAGGCCGGGGCGAGCCACGCCCTGGCCGTGCTCATCGATCTCGACGACGGCCCCGACCGCATCGAGTTCGGCGGCACCATCTGCCTGGCCATCGCGACCGCCGCCGACGTGGCCTCGCGCAAGAGTCGCATCCTGGGCGGACGCGACTGGGTGCGCCTGGGCGCGGTGGAGATGGGCCTCGACTGCCTGCGCCGCTACCTCCAGAAGCTGCCGGTCTACGAGCGGATCGACTTCGAGAAAGCGTGAACGCCATGAAGACTCCCGCCGAGAAAGCGGCCGCCTTCCGGGCCCTGCACGAGCGGCCCGGCGCCTTCGTGATCCCGAACCCCTGGGACGCGGGCACCGCGCGACTGCTCGCCTCCCTGGGCTTCGAGGCGCTCGCGACCACCAGCCTCGGGCTCGCCAACTCCCTCGGGCGGGTGGACGGCGCCAACGGGGTGAGCCGCGCCCAGGTGATCGAGAACTGCCGCGTGATCGCGGCGGCCACCGACCTGCCGGTGAACGCGGACCTCGAGAACGGCTACGCCCACGAGCCGCGGGCCGCCGCCGAGATCATCCGGCTCGCGGCGGGCGCGGGGATCTCCGGGGGCTCGATCGAGGACGCCACCGGCGAGGCGGCGAAGCCCATCTATGACTTCCAGCACGCGGTCGAGCGGGTGGAGGCCGCGGTCGAGGCCGCGCGCGCGCTGCCCGTACCGTTCCTGCTCACCGCGCGGGCCGAGAACCTGTTGCACGGCCGCCCCGACCTCGACGACACCATCCGGCGGCTGCAGGCCTTCGAGCGGGCCGGCGCCGACGTGCTCTACGCCCCCGGCGTCCGGGACCTCGCCACCATCCACACCGTCGTCTCGTCGGTGACCAAGCCGGTCAACGTGGTGATGAGCGCGGCGGACCCGGATCTCACCGTCGAGCAGCTCGCGGGGGCCGGCGTGAAGCGGATCAGCGTGGGCGGCGCGCTCTCGCGCCTGGCCCTGGCCGCGTTCCTCAAGGGCGCGCGCGAGATGGCCGAGCGCGGCGGGTTCACCTGGATGCGCGACACGGTGCCGTCCAAGGAGCTGAAGGCGATCTTCGGGAGGTGGCCGTAGCCCATGCCCATCACCGCGACCCGCCTTACGCCCGGCTTCGCGGCGCGGATCGACGGCGCCGACATCGGCGGCCCGCTGGACGACGCGACGTGGGCGGCCATTCGCGCCGCCTTCGAGGAGCACTCCGTGCTCGTCTTCCCCGGCGCCGCGCTGGACGACGAGACGCAGATCGCCTTCAGCCGGCGCTTCGGCGCGCTCGAGGTCACCCGCAGCATGAACCCGGCGGCGGGCACGCCGTTCGCGCGCCAGTCGAACCTCGACATCAAGACCGGCGAGGTCATCCCGTCCGAGGACCGGCGGATGATCTACCAGCTCGCCAACATGCTGTGGCACACCGACAGCTCGTTCAAGCCGGTCCCCTCGCTCTGCTCGCTGCTCTCGGGCCGCATCGTGCCGCCCGAAGGCGGCGCCACCGAGTTCGCGAGCGCGCGCGCGGCCTACCCGTCGCTGCCGGAGCCGCTGAAGCGGCGGGTGGAGACCGCGGTCGCGGTCCACGACTTCTCCTGGTCCCGCGACCAGGTCCGGCCCGGCTTCTTCACCGCCGAGGAGCGCGCGGTGTATCCGCCGGTGCGCCACCCGATCGTGCGCGCCAATCCGGTGAGCGGCCGCCGCTCGCTGTTCCTGGGCGCCCACGCCTCCCACCTGGACGGCCTGCCCATCGAGGAAGGCCGCGCCCTGCTGAAGACGCTGCTGGACCACGTGACCCAGCCCGCCTTCGTCTACCGGCACGCGTGGCAGGAAGGCGACCTCGTGGTCTGGGACAACCGCTGCGTGCTCCACCGCGCCACCCCCTACGACGCCGCGCTCCACCAGCGGCTCATGCAGCGGACCACCGTGGGCGGCGATCCCGCCGAGCCGGCGCCCCGATGAAGCAGGTCCGGCTCGAGCGCTACGGGGCGCCGGCGGACGCGGTGCGCTGCGTGGACGTCCCGGACGTCGGCGCGCCCGTGGCGGGCGAGGTCGTCTTCGACGTGCTCGCCTTCCCGATCAATCCCGCCGATCTCTCGATGTGCCGGGGCACCTATCGCCTGCGGCCGGCCCTGCCCGCCGGCATCGGCGCCGAGTGCGTCGGCCGCGTCACCGCGGTCGGCGCCGGGGTCACGCACGTGATGCCCGGCGACCGGGTCATCAACCTGCAGCGCGAGAACTGGACTCAGCGGCGCCGGGTGACGGGCGACGACGTCATCCCGGTGCCGCCCGGCCTCGACGGGCTCCAGGCCGCGATGCTCCGCATCAACCCGCCGACCGCGCTCCTGCTGCTCTCCGACATCGTCGCGCTCGCGCCCGGCGACTGGATCATCCAGAACGTGGCCAACTCCGCGGTCGGCCGCTTCGTGATCCGGCTGGCCCGGGCGCGCGGCGTGCGGACGGTGAACGTGGTGCGCCGCGAGTCGCTGTTCGACGAGCTCACCGCGCTGGGCGCGGACGTCTGCGTGGTGGACGGCCCGGAGCTGGCGGACACCGTGAAGGCCCGCAGCGGCGGCGCGTCCCTGCGGCTCGGCATCGACGCGATCTCGGGCCGGGCCACCGCGCGAATCTCGGCCTGCGTGGGCGAAGGTGGCGTGGTCTGCAACTACGGCTCGATGAGCGGCGAGGACCCGGCCATGCCGCGCGGCAAGCTGGTCGGCGACGGGCAGACGCTGGTCGGCTTCATCCTCGGGCGCGCGCTGGCCACCCGCTCGCTCGCCGAGATCCGGGCGATCTACGCGGAGCTGGGCGAGCAGATCCGGCAGGGGCGCCTCACCGCGCCGGTCGAGAAGGTCTACGCCATCGACGACATCCAGACCGCGGTGGCCCACGCCGAGCGCGGCGAGCGCGGCGGCAAGATCCTGGTCGCCCCGAACGGTCAGGCGCGCATCACCGCCGCGTAGGCGTCGAGCTTCGGCAGTATCTCGTCGCGGGGCGCCGCGGGCAGGCCGAAGATCACGCGCTCGACCCCGGCCGCCCCGAGGGCATCGAGCGCCTCGCGCTTGGGCGGCGCGAAGAAGATCGACACCGGCGCCGACTTCGGATCGCGGCCGGCCCGCTTCAAGCGCTCGCGCAGCGCGGGGATCTTCTCGACCGGGCTCGTGTGCGGGCGCAGGATCGGCATCCAGCCGTCGCCGAACTCCACCACGCGGTCGAAGGTCTTTTCCCCGTCGCCGCCGACGATGATGGGCGGGTGCGGCTTCTGCAGCGGCTTGGGGTCGGCCCAGATCTTCTCGAAGCGGACGAACTCGCCCTGGTAGCTCGCCTCCCGCTCCGTCCAGATCTGCTTCATGGCGAGCACGCGCTCCCGCAGCACCCGCCAGCGGCTCTTCCACGCGGTGCCGTGATGCTCCATCTCCTCGGCGTTCCAGCCGCCCCCGATGCCGAAGAGCACCCGGCCGCCCGAGAGCCGATCCAGGGTGGCCACCTCCTTGGCGGTGACGATCGGATCGCGCTCGATCACGAGGCAGATGCCGGTGCCGAGCCTCAAGCGCCTGGTCGCCCCCGCCGCGGCCATGAGCGCGATGAACGGATCGTAGGCCGACCAGTAGTCGCGGGGCAGCTCACCGCCGCCCGGCCACGGGCTCCGGCGGCTCGCCGGGATATGGGTGTGCTCGGGGAACCACACCGATTCGAAGCCGCGCTCCTCGAGGGCGCGGCCCAGCTCGTCGGGCGCGATCGAGTACTCGGTCGGGAACATGACGACGCCGTGGTCCATGGAGAGCTCCTCTCTTGGGTTCGCGAAGGGATTGTACTACCCTGTCCGCCGGACCCGCCATGAGCCCTCCTCGGCACGTCATCGTCTGCGGCGCCGGCGTCATGGGCGCCGCGGTGGCCTACTACCTGGCCCGGCGCGGCGTCGCGGTCACGGTGGTGGAGCGCACCGGAGTGGCCTGCGCCGCCTCCGGCAAGTCCGGCGGCTTCCTCGCGCTCGACTGGTGCGACAACACGGAGGAGGGCCCGCTGGCGCGGCTGAGCTTCGCGCTCCACGCGGAGCTGGCGCGCGAGATCGCCTCCGACTATGGCTATCGCCGGATGGACACCTACATGCTGGCCGCGCGCGAGAAGGGCGCGGTGGCGGGCGGCCATCGCATCCCCGCGCCACGCTGGATCGACGGCCCGGCCGTGGTGGCGGGCGCGCTCGGCTCCCCCGAGACCACGGCCCAGGTCCATCCCGCGCTCTTCACCGCCGCGCTCATCGACGAGGCCCGGACGCGCGGTGCGGCGCTGCGGAGCGGCGTGGTCGACGGCGTGGCGAAGCACGACGGTGCGGTGAGCGGCGTCACGGTCGACGGCGAGACCCTGGACGCGGACGCCATCGTGCTCGCCATGGGCCCGTGGACGGGCCGCGTGAAGGGCCTCGCCCTGCCCCCCATCCACGGGCTCAAGGGCTACAGTGTCACGCTGGCCGCACCCGACGTCCCCGCCCACGCGCTCTTCATGGACTACCGCCTGGCCGACGGCCGCGCGCTCGAGCCCGAGATCATTCCGAGGCCCGACGGCACCGTCTACGTGTGCGGGATGGCCGATCGGCAGCCGCTGCCCGAGTCGGCCGAGGGCGTCGAGGTCAGCGAGGCCGGCTGCGCCACGCTGGCCCGCGCGGCCGGCCGCGTCTCCGCCGCGCTGGCCGCCGCGACCATCGAGCGCCGGCAAGCGTGCTACCGCCCCGTCACCGACGACGGCATCCCGCTGATCGGCCGCGTCCCCGGGGCGGCGGGCGCGTACGTGGCGACCGGCCACGGCCCCTGGGGCATGCTCAACGCGCCCGGCACCGGCCTCGCGCTGGCGGAGCTGATCACGGCCGGCGCGGCCTCGTCGCTGGATTTGCGCCCATTCGATCCCTCACGACTGCTATAAGGAGAGCCCCCGCATGGACATCGTCGACTCGCAGGTGCATCTCTGGGCCGCGGAGAACCCCGCCGGGCCGTGGCCGGCCGGCCGCGCCGCGGAAGCGCAGAAGCCGTACCAGATCCTGAAGGAGACGCTGCTCTTCCAGATGGATCTCGCCGGGGTGCGACGGATGGTGCTGGTGCCGCCCTCGTGGGAAGGCGACCGCAACGACATGGCGCTGGAGGCGGCCCGGAGCTATCCGGACCGCTTCGCGGTCATGGGGCGGCTGGCGCTGCAGAAGCCGGAGAGCCGCGCGCTCGTGGCCGACTGGAAGAAGCAGCCCGGCATGCTCGGCATGCGCTTCACCTTCCACAACGAGCACAACCGCCACTTCCTCACCGACGGCTCCGCCGACTGGCTGTGGCCCGCCGCCGAGAAGGCGGGCATCCCGCTGATGGTCCTGGTGCCGGGCGCGCTCGATCACCTCGACCGCATCGCCACGAAGCATCCCGGCCTCAAGCTCGTGATCGACCACGTGGGCATCAGCGTGCGCGGCAAGGCCCCCAAGGTCTTCGAGGAGCTGCCCGCGGTCTGCGCGCTCGCCAAGCATCCGAACGTGGCGGTGAAGGCCTCGGGCATGGTGTCGCTCTCGGCCCAGCCCTACCCGTTCCCGGACCTGCACGACGCCATCCGGCGACTGGTGGACGCCTTCGGGCCGCGGCGGACGTTCTGGGGCACCGACCTCACCCGCATGCCGTGCACCTACTACGAGTGCATCACGCTCTTCACCCAGCACCTGCGGTGGCTCGAGGGCGCCGATCTCGAGTGGGTGATGGGGCGCGGCGTCTGCGAGTGGCTCGGCTGGCCGCTCGCGCGCGCCTGAGGGCCCGCCGCCGATGCGATTCGGCCTCTTCTTCCAGGCGCCCGAGCGGGCGGGCGAGAGCCACGCGCAGCGCTTCGCCGAGATGCTCGACCTGGCCACGCTCGCCGACTCGCTCGGCTTCGACGTCGCCTGGCTCGCCGAGATCCACTTCGGCGCCGCCTTCTCCCTGCTCTCCACCCCATTGATGGCGGTGCCCGCGATCGCCCAGCGCACCAAGCGCATCCGGATCGGCACCGCGGTGACGCTGCTGCCGCTCCACCAGCCGCTCGCCTGCGCCGAGCAGGCGGCCACCGCGGACATCCTCTCGGGCGGCCGCCTCGAGTTCGGGGTGGGCCGCGGCTCCATCCCCACCCAGTTCCACGGCTTCCGCGTGCCGGTCTCGGAGAACCGCGCCCGCTTCGCCGAATGCCTCGACATCATCCGCCTGGCCTGGACCAGGGACCGCTTCAGCTACGACGGCACGTTCTACAAGGTCGAGAATCTGGCGGTGGTGCCGAAGCCGCTCCAGCGCCCGCACCCGCCGATCCGGGTGGCCGTGCACACCCCGGAGAGCTTCGCCCACATCGCGGAGCTGGGCGTGCCGATCTACTCGGGCACCACCACCACCCCGCTGCCGCTGCTCCGCGAGTGCATGGGAGCGTACCGACAGAAGCTCGCGGCGGCCGGGCACGCGTGGGGCGCCGAGCAGATGGCGCTGATGCAGCCGGTGCACATCGGCGCCACCTCGGCGGCGGCGCGCGACGCCATGCGGCCGGGCGTGATGCAGTACTACCGGAACCTCGAGACGATCTTCTCGAGCCTCCCCGACTCCTACGGCGACCATCTGCCCCGGCTGAAATACATCCGCGACACGATCGCCGACCTGCCCTACGAGAAGTTCTGCCGCGACCAGGCCGTCTTCGGCGACACCGCGGAAGTGGTGGACCGCCTGCAGGCGGCCAAGGAAGAGTTCGGCCTCTCGCAAATCATCTGCTGGTTCGACCAGGGCTCGATGCTCCCGCGCGCCGAGGTCGAGCGCACGATGCGGCAATTCGCCGAACAGGTGATGCCCAAGCTTCGGTGATTCCGCCCCACCCTCACCGACAGGGCGAGGGGGAGCTACCGGCCTGCCGGCTCGACGCGGAGGAGGCGGCCCCGGGAGCTGTCGGTCAAGAGGTAGAGCGCCCCGTCGGGGCCCTCGCGGACGTCGCGGATGCGCTCGCCGAGGTCCGTCAGGTAACGCTCTTCCAGGGTGATGCGGCCGTTGGCGAGCCGGAGGCGGACGAGCGCGCCGGGACGGAGGGAGCCGACCAGGAGGTCGCCGCGCCAGTCGGGGAACGCGGTGCCCGAGTAGAAGGTCGCGCCCGAGGGGGCGATCACTGGATCCCAGTAGTAGACGGGTTGCTCCATGCCGGGCTGCGCGGTGCCGATGCCGATACGCGCGCCCGAATAATCGATCCCGTAGGTGATGATCGGCCAGCCGTGGTTCTTGCCCGGCTGCGGATTGTTCAGCTCGTCCCCGCCGCGGGCGCCGTGCTCCACCGTCCACAGCTGGCCGCGGGCGTCGAGGGCCGCGGCCTGCACGTTGCGATGGCCGTAGGACCAGATCTCCGGAAGCGCGCCGGCGCGGCCGACGAACGGATTATCGCTCGGCACCGAGCCGTCCGCGTTGATGCGCACGACCTTGCCGATCGTGGTCGAGAGATCCTGGGCGCGGTCGCTGTACGCGTAGCGGTCGCCGAGCGTGACGAAGAGCGTGCCGTCGGGGCGGAAGACGAGCCGCGAGCCCCAGTGGTTGTTGGAGCCCTGCACCTTCGGCTGCTGGCGCCAGATCACCTCGGTGCCCTCGAGGCCACGCTCGCCCAGGCGTCCCCGGGCGACCGCGGTGCCCGCGCCTCCTCCATCCGCCATGCCTTCCTGACCGCCCACTA
>JBBDXN010000047.1:28523-35260 GCA_040902305.1 Candidatus Rokuibacteriota bacterium
ACAGGTAGACGAGCCGGTCCTGAGCGAAGCCCGGGCTGAGCGCGACGTCGAGCAGGCCGCCCTGCCCGCGCGCGTACACCTCCGGCACGCCCGTGAGCGGCTCCGAGAGCTGCCCGTTGGCGACGATGCGCAGCCGGCCCGGCCGCTCGGTGACGAGGAACCGCCCGTCCGGCAGCAGCTCGACGCCCCACGGGTGCTCGAGCCCGCGCGCGACGTCGGTGACCTTGGCGGAGAGCTTCTTCCCCTTCGGCGTGGGCGAGCGCGGCGCTTCCTGCGCGAGCGCGGGCAGCACGAGGAGCGCGAGCCCGGTCAAGACCGCCGCGAAGCGGGTCAGCATGGCGGCCTCAGAAGCTCACGGGCAGCGACTGCAGCCCGCGCAGGGTCAGGCTCTGACGGAACGCCGGCCGGTCGGTGGCCAGGGCCAGCTTCGGCAGGCGCCCGAGCAGCGTGTTGATGGCGATCTGCCCCTCCATGCGCGCGAGCGGCGCGCCCAGGCAGAAGTGGATGCCCATGCCGAACGCGATGTGCCGGTTGTCGGCGCGGGTGATGTCGAGGCGGTCCGGATCGGGGAACTGGGTGGGATCGCGATCGGCGGCGCCCAGGAACGGCATCACCATCTCGCCCTTGCCGATGGTCTGGCCCCCGATCGTGATGTCCTCGCTGGGGATGCGCGCGGTGCGCTGCACCGGCCCGTCGAAGCGCAGCAGCTCCTCCACCGCGCTGCCGATGAGGCCGGGGTGCTCGCGCAGCTTCCGGAGCTGATCGGGATGGCGCAGCAGCGCCAGGGTACCGTTGCCGATCAGGTTGACCGTGGTCTCGTGGCCGGCCACCAGCAGCAGGATGCAGGTGGCGAGCAGCTCCTCCTCGTTCAGCTTGTCGCCCGCCTCCTCGGCCGCGATGAGGGCGGAGAGCATGTCCTCGCGCGGGGCGGCGCGGCGCTCGGCGATCAGCTCACGGAAGTAGCCGGCCAGGGCCCGGCGGCCGGAGACGCTGCGCTGGCCGACTTCCGAGTCGGGCGGCAGCATGATGGCGTCGAGGCCACGGGCGATGTCGAGCCCCCAGGCCTTGAAGCGCTCGTGGTCTCTCACCGGCACGCCCAGCATCTCGCAGATGACCCGCACCGGCAGCGGGTACGCGAACTCCTCGATCAGGTCCATCGAGCCCCGGCCGGAGGCCTCGGCCAGGAGGTCGTCCACGATCTGCTGGATCCCCGGCCGTAGCCGCTCCAGCGCCCGCGGGGTGAAGGCCTTGCTGACCAGGCCGCGCAGCCGCGTGTGATCCGGCGGGTCCCGGTCCAGCATGGAGAGCCCCAGGCCGGGCGGCACCGCCATGCCGAAGCGCGCGGCCACGAAGGCGGCGATGGGCTCCTTGATCAGGCGCGGGTCGCGCAGCATGGCCATCACGTCCGCGTAGCGCGTCAGCACCCAGAAACCGAGCGGGCTGTGGTGGACGGGATCCTCGGCCCGCAGGCGGTGGTACATCGGGTACGGGTCCGCCACGAACTCGGGGTCCATCGGGCTGAACTGGATGTCGGCCATGTGCCTTCCCCCTCCCGGGTCATTCTACATGCTATCTTCTCGGCACCCCCTCACGGAGCAAGGAGGAAAGGACAGGCCATGGCCACGATCACCGGATCGGAAGTGCTGGCGCAGGCGCTCAGGTCGCAGGGTGTCGACACGATGTTCTATCTGATGGGCGGCCCCATGCTCGAGACCGAAGCCGCCTGCATCAAGCTGGGCATCCGCGCCATCGACACGCGCCACGAGCAGGCGGCAGCCCTGGCCGCGCATGCCTGGACGCGGGTGACGCGGCGGCCCGGCGTGGCCATGGGCTGCTCGGGCCCCGGTGCCATCAACCTGGCCACCGGCGTGGCGAATGCCTTCACCGACTGCGCCCCGCTGGTCGCCATCGGCGGCTCGAGCCCGCGCGTGTTCCTGGGCATGGAAGCCTTCCAGGAGATCGACCAGGTCGCGCTGATGAAGCCGATCACCAAGTGGACGGAGCGGATCTACGACGCCAAGCGCATCCCCGACGTGGTCGACACCGCCTTCCGCCAGGCGACCAGCGGCCGACCCGGGCCCGTATACATCGACATGCCGGGCGACATCCTGGGCGAGAAGATCGAGGAGGAGCAGCTCCACTACCCCGGGCCCTGGCGGCCGGCGCCGCGCAGCCTGGGCGACCCCGGCGCGGTGCGCGAGGCCATCGCGCTCCTGGCGCGAGCGGAGCGCCCGGTGATCGTCGCGGGCAGCGGCGTCTGGTGGTCCGACGGCGCCGCCGCGCTCCAGGCCTTCGTGGAGGCCACCGGCATCCCCTTCTACACCACCCCGATCTCGCGCGGGCTCATCGCGGAGGATCACGAGCTGGCGTTTCTCAACGCGCGCAGCAAGGCCTTCACCGAGGCCGACGTGGTGCTGGCGGTGGGCACCCGCTTCAACTGGGTGATCCAGTTCGGCCGCCCGCCGCGCTTCGCGGCCGATCTGAAGGTGATTCACGTCGACATCAACCCGACCCAGCTCGGTCACAATCGTCAAGTGGATGTTCCTATAATTGGCGACGCGCGCGCCGTGCTCGACCAGCTCCGCGTGGAGGCCGAGGGCAAGATCGCGCCCAAGCGCTACGCCACGTGGACCGGCAAGCTGCGCACGCAGGACGCCGAGAAGGGCGCCGAGCAGGACAAGGCGATGAGCCAGGAGCAGACGCCGATCCACCCCCTGCGGCTCTGCAAGGAGATCCGCGACTTCATGCGGCGCGACTCCATCCTGGTGGTGGACGGCCAGGAGATCCTCAACTTCGGCCGCCAGGCCATCCCGACCTACGTGGCCGGCCACCGGCTGAACTCGGGGGCCTTCGGAACGATGGGCGTGGGTCTGCCTTTCGGCGTCGGCGCCAAGGTGGCCAAGCCCGACGCGCAGGTGCTGGTGCTACACGGCGACGGCTCCTACGGCATCAATGCAATGGAGATCGACACCGCGGTGCGCCACAAGATCCCGGTGGTGGTGGTGATCAGCAACAACGGCGGCTGGACCGCGGACGCCCCGTGGACGCGCCCGCTGCCCAAGCCGGGGCGCAACCTCGGCCACACCCGCTATGACCGCGTGGCGCAGGAGCTGGGCGCGCACGGCGAGTACGTGGAGAAGCCGCACGACATCCGCCCGGCGCTCGAGCGCGCCTTCGCCTCCGGCAAACCCGCGGTGGTCAACGTGATCACCGACCACAAGGCGCGCGCGCAGACCGTCCGGTTCTCGGCCTACACGACGTAGCGGAGGCCCTCGATCATGGCCCAGGCGCTCGCGGGGATTCGCGTTCTCGACCTGACCCAGTACGAAGCCGGTCCGAGCTGCACCCAGATGCTGGCGTGGCTCGGCGCCGAAGTGATCAAGATCGAGCCGCCCACCGGAGAGCCCGGCCGCACCGCGCTCTCCGACAAGCGCGGCGAGGACGCGTGGTTCTTCCTGCTCCTGAACTCGTGCAAGAAGGGCGTCACCCTGAACCTCAAGTCCGAGCGCGGCCGGGCCATGTTCCTGGACATGGTGAAGACCGCCGACGTGCTCGTCGAGAACATGGGGCCGGGCGCGATGGACCGGCTCGGCCTCGGCTGGGAGGCGCTGCACGCGCTCAACCCACGGCTGATCGCGGCCTCCGTGAAGGGCTTCGGCGGCGGCGGGCCGTACGCCGACTACAAGAGCTTCGAGTGGATCGCCCAGGCCATGGCAGGCGCCATGAGCATGACCGGCTCGCCCGACGGTCCGCCGACGAAGGCCATCGGCGGCCTGGCCGACACCGGCGCGGGGCTACACACCGCCATCGGCATCCTGGCCGCCATCATCCAGCGCCAGGCCACCGGCGCGGGCCAGCAGGTGGAGGTGGCCCAGCAGGAGGCGGTGGTGAACCTGCTCCGCATCCACCTGCGCGAGAGCTACGCCACCGGCAAGCCGGCCCCGCGCCAGGGCAACCGCTCCGCCGCGGCCGCGCCGTCCAACATCTACCGCTGCCGCCCCGGCGGGCCCAACGACTACGTGTTCATCCACTGCGCCACCGTCGAGATGTGGAAGGCGCTGACCCGGATCGTGGGCCGGTCCGAGCTGGGCGACGACACCCGCTATCACGATCGGCGCGACCGCGTGCAGATCGTCGACGAGGTCGACGCGATGATCGAGGCCTGGACCGAGCAGCGCGGCAAGCACGAGGTCATGGACATCATGGCCTCCGCCGGCGTCCCCTGCGGCGCGGTGCTCGACTCCACCGAGGTGCTGGCCGACCCGCACCTGCGCAAGCGCCGCTTCGTGGTGGACCTCGAGCACCCGCGCCGCGGCCCCTACCCGATGCCGGGCAACCCGGTGCGCCTCTCCGACTCCCCCACCGAGGTCGGCCGCTCTCCCCTCCTGGGCGAGCACAACGCCGACGTCTACGGGAAGCTGCTCGGCTACAAGTCGGACGACATCGAACAACTGAAACGCGACGGAGTCATCTGATCCTGATCCCCCCTCTCCCCCCTGGGGAGAGGGCAGGGTGAGGGGCGGAACAATACGAGGAGACACTCATGAGCGACAACCGCGCCGTCGTCGTCGACCCCGATTCCCCCGGCCGCCTCATCCTCCGCTCCGTGCCCGACCCTACCCCCGACCGCGGCGAGGCCATCATCCGCGTGCGCGCGATCTCGCTGAACCGCGGCGAGGTCCGCCGCTCCATGATG
Source organism: Candidatus Rokuibacteriota bacterium (assembly GCA_040902305.1). Taxonomy (GTDB): domain Bacteria; phylum Methylomirabilota; class Methylomirabilia; order Rokubacteriales; family CSP1-6; genus CAMLFJ01. The sequence goes on from JBBDXN010000047.1 coordinate 33,220, forward strand.
GCGGCCGCGGGCTGGCGCCCGGGCTGGGACCTGGCCGGCACCGTCGAGCGCGCCGCCGCCTACGGCTCCGGCCCCAAGGTCGGCGCCCGCGTGGTGGGCTTCCTCCCCGAAGGCGCCTGGGCCGAGCGCGTGGCGGTGCCCACGCACGCCCTCGCCGAGCTCCCCGAGAAGGTCACGTTCTCGCAGGCGGCCACGTTCCCGGTGGCCGGCCTCACCGCGCTCCACGCGCTCGCCAAGAACGGAACGATCCTGGGCAAGCGCGTGCTGGTGACCGGCGCGACCGGCGGGGTGGGCGACTTCGCGGTGCAGCTCGCGCGGCTGGGCGGCGCGCACGTGACCGCGAGCGCCCGCCGCGCCGACCAGGCGCCGGCGCTCCGCCAGCTCGGCGCCCACGAGGTGACGGTGGGCGACGAGATCCCACCCGCGCCCAAGTACGATCTCATCGTCGAGTCGGTGGGCGGCCGCACCCTCGGCACCGCCCTGGCCGCGCTCGAGCGCGGCGGCGGCTGCGTCACCCTCGGCGTCTCCGCGTCCGCGGAGGTCACCTTCGACGCGCGCACGTTCTTCGCCACCGGCCGCACCCAGCTCTACGGCTTCTACCTCTTCACCGAGCTCGGGAACGAGCCCGCGTCGATCGGGCTGCGCCGTCTCGCGGACCTGGTGGCCGCGGGCCAGCTCGCGCCGCACATCAGCGTGGAGCGGCCGTGGACCGAGATCGCCCAGGTGGCCGCCGACCTGATCGCGCGGAAGTACCCGGGCAAGGCCGTGCTGACGCTCGGTTGATCCGGTGCCGCGCCTCGACCGCTTGCCGCAGCTCAACCGCAACAACCTGCTGACACTTTGGTGATCCCTCGGCCGGTTCGTAAACAATCCGAGCTAGGCTTCCCCGGTCCCGGCTCGCCGCCCGACGGCCAGCGGGTGCAGGACGTCGATTGCCCACCCCACGTCCAGCGGCTCCCCGAGCCAGCCAGGGCACGCGGTCCGCGCGTGCAGGCGCAGCCCCTGCGAGTCGTGCCGCTTGCGGAGAGCCTCGATAGGATTCGCGGGCACCGCCGCCACCGGCGGCACCTCGGGCAGCGGCCGGCCGTCCGGCCGCCGGAACCCGAGCGCCCCGTCGGGCCCGCGCGCGACCTGGTAGCCCTCCTCGTGGACGGCATGATGATGCCGCCTGCAGAGCAGGGCGAGGTTCGACAGCGTCGTCGGACCGCCCTGCGCCCAGTGGCGCACGTGATGGCCCTCCCCGACCCGCACGTGGCAGCCCGGAAAGCGGCAGCCGCGGTCGCGATGCTGGAGCGCCCGCCGGAGCGCGGGAGGAATCGTCCGCGTCCGGGCGCCGATCTCCATCACCTGCCCCTCCGCGTCGTGCCGCATCACGACGCGGCTCGCGTCGCACGCGAGGCGGCGGGACGTCTCCGCGGAAACGTGGCTCCCTTCCTCCAGCACGGATTGGCCGGGTTGCTCGGGGTCCGCGAGGACGGCAGCGTCCACGTGGACCACCACCTGGTAGCACTCCCCCGGAGCGCCGGGGTCGAGCGCGTGATGCAGCGCCGTCTCCGCGAGCAGCGCCAGTGCGTCCGCCTGCTGCTGGGCCCGGCTGGGGGGCTCGGGGCGTCTCGCGCGCCGCAGCCAGCGCCTGCAGGAGCAGCGCGCCCACCTCCGGCTCGAGCCGCCCCCGCACGACCACCATGCCGTCCTCGTCCTGGTGCACGTGGAGCGCCCGGCTCGTGTGCCGTCGCGTGGCCTCCCGCGCCTCCGCCCCCCGGTCCACCCGCCGCCAGCCGCGAACGATCCGCTCCACGTGAGCGGCCGTGCCCGCGCGCCCCACCGCCAGCAGCCCGGCTTCGGTCTCCGGCGTGGCCACGCGGGTGAGGGCGCGCACCTTGGCGTAGGACAACTCGCCCCGGGCCAGGGCCTCGGCCAGGCGCGGCAGCGTGCCGAGGGCGCGGGCCACCCGGACGCGCTCGCGGGCCGCGCCCAGGTCGAGCCCCACCCGCCAGCTCAGCCAGGCCGCGCAGGAGCGGAAGCCCGTGTTCCAGCCGCC
>JBBDXN010000048.1:0-5556 GCA_040902305.1 Candidatus Rokuibacteriota bacterium
CCTCCTGGGAGGGAGAGGGTCGGGGTGAGGGTGGGGCGCCCGTTCGTGAATGATCCTGGCTAGTTGAACGTCTTCTCGAAGAACTCCTTGATCGTCTGGCCGCTGAACTTGGCGCCCTCGACGATCGTGTAGCCGATGCCCTTGGCGGTCTCCTTCACACCCTGGCCGACGTCGCCCTGGCCGATCTGCCGGGCGCCCTGCTGGACCCGGTTGGTAGCCTGGTCCACCTTGGTCTTGTCCGCGGCGTCGGCCGGGCCCCAGCCCAGGCCCACGGCCACGAGAAGTGCGGGAGTGATCGACAACCAGCGAAGTCTCCGTGTCATGGCACGCCTCCTTCAATGAGGTTCGGCTCAGGCTCCCATCCTACACCGCGTGGCGGGCGACTAGGCCGCTTCGATCCCCTCGCCCCCGGAGAGGGAGAGGGCCAGGGTGAGGGGGCGGGCCGGGCCAGGCCGCGTCCGGGCTCCGCATCAGGGCGATTGAGAGTCGCGCCTCAACGATCTCGACGGCGCGGGGTCGACGGCCGGACGACACTCGTACCGGCGATCGCCGACCGCCTGCAGGACCACGTCGTCCGCGCCGATCCGGCGCAGGCGCTCGAGGGTCCAGGCGATCCGGGCCTGCCGCCTCGCGACGGCCTGATCGCACGCCGCTTTCGAGACGTACGTGCGCCACCCGGACACCCACTCGGAGCCCGCGAGCACCGAGCTCCGCCAGATGGCGTGCGGCTCGTCCGCCACCGCCGGCGCGATCATCGCGATCAGGAGCGCCGGGCCGGCCAGGACCGCCGAACCCCACTTGCCGACCGCCATGCCGGAGCTCAGTGCGGGCGGGCGGGCCGCCGGGCGAAGGGCGAGGGCCCGTCCCCCAGCACCTGGCGGACCTTGCTCACGAGAGCATCCGGGGTGAAGGGCTTGGCGATGAAGGGATGCCCCGACGCGTCGATCTCGGCGATCTTGAACGCCGACATGAGGAGCACCTTGGCCCAGGGGCTCAGGGCCCGCAGGCGCTGCGCCAGCTCCGTGCCCCGCATCCGCGGCATCACCACGTCGGTGAGGAGGAGATCGACGGGCTGCTGCGCCGCCATGCGCAACGCCTCCTGCGGATCACCGGTATCCCGCACGACGTAGCCCTTGGCCTCCAGCATCTGGCGCACCACGGTGCGGATGTCGTCCTCATCGTCCACCACGAGAATCGTCTCCTTCATGGACGTGCCTCCGTCATCGCGCCCGGACCCGGTACCACGGCTGCGGCTGCCCGGGCACCTTCGAGCGCAGGGTGTAGACCGACGTGCGCGCGGTGAAGAAGAGCGTGCGGAGATCCGGGCCGCCGAAGGCGAGGTTGGCGGGCACCTCCGGCGTCCGGATGATCCCGAGCTGCGTCCCGTCGGGCGCGAAGACCCACGTGCCGCCCGGGCCGGTGCAGTAGACGCGGCCGTCCACGTCCACCTTCATGCCGTCGGGAACGCCGTCGGTCTCGTCGGACGACATGTCGGCGAAGATGCGCCGCCGCGCCATCTGCCCGCCCGCGTCCAGCTCGAGCACGTGGATGTACTGCGCCCAGCGCGTGTTGGCCACGTAGAGGCGGCGCTCGTCGGGCGAGAACGCGAGCCCGTTCGGATACTCGAAGTCCGCCACGAGGCTCACCGCCCCGTCGGGGGCGACGCGATAGACGCCGGCGTGGGGCACCTCGCGCTCGGCGAGCGGCACGCGGAGGCCGGGATCGGTGAAGTAGAGGCTGCCGTCGGATCTGCACACGACGTCGTTGGGGCGGTTGAGGCGCTTGCCCTCGAACCGGTCGACGAGAACCTCGAAGCGGTCGTCGGCGCCGCGACGCGTGACCCGGCGGTTGTCGCCCTCGCAGAGGACCAGCCGCCCCTGCAGGTCGAACGCGGTGCCGTTGCCGCCGCCGGTCTGCTCCCGCACCACCTCGTGCGGGCGGCCGGGGGTGATCCGGTACAGCATGCTCGCGCGCACGTCGGCGAAGTAGTAGAAGCCGTCGGGGTGCCAGAGCGGGCCTTCGGTGAAGACGAACCCCGTCGCGAGGCGCTCGGCCTGGGTCGTCTCGAGAATCGCGGATAGCGCGTCGGCCATGGGGCGACTCCTTTATACGGCGTTCAGACTATACGGCGTTCAGAGGGAGTAGAGCATCCAGAGGACGAGGAGGGAAAACGCGGCCAGGAGGCCGAAGGGCAGCGAGAAGCTGCCCGTCGAGGCGAAGAGGGCGCCGACCGCGGGGGCCGCGACCGAGACCGCGAGCACGGCCACGCCGCTGACGAGGCCGACCGCCGCGCCCGGGGCGCGCGGCAGGACCGCGCCGGTGGTGTTCATCACCGCGGCATAGGGCGCGCTGAGGGCGACCCCCAGCGCCGCGATGGCGCCGGCCGCCGCGAGCAGCGGCCGGCCGGGCCAGGCGAGCACCAGCAGCCCGACCGCGCCGGCCAGCACGGTCAGCTTCATGACCGCCCCGGCGGCCAGCACGCCCCGGTCGATCAGCAGCCCGCCGAGCGGGCGCGAGAGCACGCCGAGCGCCAAGATCAGCGAGCCGGCCGCGCCCGCGCTCACCAGGGAGAGGCCGAAGTCGTGGACCAGGAACGCGGTGACCCAGATCCCGATCAGGACGGACAGCCCGAAGGTGGCCGTGTGCACCAGACCCAGGGTCCAGACCTTCCGGCTGCGCGTGGCCTCGGTGAGCGGCGCGGCGGCGAGGGTCGGGCGCACGCTCGAGGCCAGCGCGAGCCACCCGATGGCGGACAGCGCGATCAGCCCCGAGGAGACGATGAAGGCCCGGCGCCAGCCCATGAGGCTCGACAGCAGCGGGATCAGGTAGAGCGAGGTGCCCCCGCCGAGCTGCACGAAGCCGCCGTAGAGCCCGAGCGCCCGGTGGACGCGGGCCGGCGGCACGACCAGCGTCGCGTAGCGCATCCCCGCGATGAAGGCCAGCCCGCAGCCGAGGCCGCCCACCACCTTGATCAGCACGAGGTCCGGGAAGTGCCGCGCGTAGCCCAGCGCGAGATTGCTCGCGAAGACCGCGAGGAGCCCGGCGGTGCCCACGCGCGTGGGGCCGAGCCGGTCGCTCAGCAGGCCGGCGGGGACGCACGAGAGGGCCAGCGTGATGAAGAACGCGGTCGAGAGCAGGCCGGCCTGGGTGGGGTTGAAGACCAGCTCCGTCATGAGCAGCGGGATCACCGCCGCGTGGTTGGTGTAGTTGGTCGTGGTCGCCCAGCCCAGCAGGCACGCGGCGACCAGGCGGATGGCCATGGCCCGCAAGTCTAGCACTCGATCGGCGGGCAGAGGCGCGGGCAAAGCGCGTATCATCCCGGCAGGCGTGAAAATGTCGTGATGCAAGACCTGACCCCACGGAGGTTGCCATGAAGAGCGTTGTCGCGCTGCCCGGTGAAGGGATTGGCCCCGAAGTGGTGGACGCCACGTGCGAGCTGCTGATGGGCACGGGGCTGCCGCTCAAGATCGTGACGCCGCCCCAGGGGTCGCCCCTGCCCGAGGCGACCAAGCGCGCGGCCCGCGAGGCCGACGGCGTGCTCTTCGGCGCGGCGGGGCCGTCGACCTCGCCGGTGGTCTCGTGGCTCCGCTGGGAGATGGCGGCGTGGGCCGGGGTGCGGCCGATCCGGTTCTTCCCGGGGATGCGCTCGCCGCTGGCCGATCCCGACGGCATCGACTACGTGCTGCTGCGCGAGAACAGCGAGGGGCTCTACCCCGGGCGCGAGGGCGACCTGGCCGATCTCGTCCGCCTCATGCCGGATCTCTCCGATCGGACCGGGCGCACCGTGAAGGACTTCGGCACCGAGGGGCGCTTCGCGGTGAAGGTGGTCACCCCGCGCGGGGCCGAGCGCATCGCGCGCTTCGCCTGCGAGCTGGCGCGCAAGCGGCAGGCGCGCGGCAAGCCCGGCAAGGTGACGCTCGTGACCAAGTCGAACGTGCTCCCCCGCACCGACGGGCTCTACGACGAGATCGCCGGGCGCATCGTGCGCGAGGCGGGTCTCGCCTTCGAGCACTTCCACGTCGACGACGCCGCGCGGCGGCTGGTGCGCTTCCCGAAGTCGATGGACGTGGTGCCGTGCATGAACCTCTACGGCGACATCCTGTCCGATCTGGGCGCGGAGACCGCGGGCGGGCTCGGGCTGGCGCCCTCCGGCAATTTCGGCGACGGCTGGGCCTACTTCGAGTCGGTCCACGGCTCGGCCCCCGACATCGCGGGCAAGGGCATCGCGAATCCGACCGCCACCATCCTGTCGGCGGCGCTGATGCTGGAGCACATGGGCCTGGCCGCCGAGGCGCAGCGGCTCGAGGCCGCGGTGGGCCGCGTGTACCGCGACGGCAAGGTGCTGACCCCCGATCAGGGCGGGACGGCGACGACGCGGGAGCTGGCCCAGGCCGTGCTGGGCGCCTACCGCTAACCCGGACTATTCACGAATGCGTGTCCCGCGTCCGGCCCGCCCCCTCCACCAGCCCCCTCACCCGGCCCCTCTCCCCCTCCGGGGGCGAGGGGATCGAAACGACTCCCTCTCCCTCGGCGAGGGAGAGGGTCGGGGTGAGGGTAGCGCCCGTGTTCACGCATAGTCCCGGCTAGTACACGGTACTATCCCCGGTACATGCCCACCTGCACTGGCTGCGGCGCCGAGGCCCCGGCGGACTTCGCCTTCTGCCCCCGGTGCGGCCGCCGCCTGGCCGCCGCCCCGAGCTCCGACGCGGACCGCCGGCAGGTGACCATCCTCTTCGCCGACCTCTCCGGCTTCACCGCGCTGTCCGAGCGGCTCGACGCCGAGGAGGTGCGCGCGTTCCAGAGCGCCCTGTTCGAGACGCTCGCCCAGGCGATCGCGCGCTACGACGGCTTCGTCGAGAAGTTCGTGGGCGACGCGGTGCTGGCGATCTTCGGCGCCCCGGTCGCCCACGAGGACGATCCGGAGCGGGCCCTCGACACCGCGCTCGACATGCTCGCGCGCGGCGCGGCCCTGAGCCGCGCGTGGGCGGCGCGCCTCGGCCAGCCCGTCACCCTGCACATCGCGGTCCACACCGGGCCGGTCGTGGCCGGCAGCCTCGGCGACGCCGCGGGCGCGGCCTACGCGGTGACCGGCGACACCGTGAACACGACCTCGCGCCTGCTGGCCGCGGCGGCGCCCGGGACGATCCTGGTGTCCGATGCCACCCAGGCGCTCACGCGGCACCGCTTCGCGTTCGAGCCGGCGGGCGACGTCGCGCTGCGCGGCAAGGGCGAGCCGATCGTCGTCCACCGACTCACGGGCGTGCGCGCCGAGCCCGCATCCGCGCGCGGGCTCGCGGGACTCGGCCTGACCGCGCCGCTCGTCGGCCGCGCCGGCGAGCTCGATCAGCTCCGGGCCGCGTTCGAGCGGATGCAGCGGGGTCAGGCCCAGGTCGTGAGCCTGGTCGCCGAGGCGGGGACGGGGAAATCCCGGCTCATCGCCGAGCTGCTGGCGGGGCTCGCCGCCGACGGCCGGCTCGCCGGCATCGCGGTCCGCCGGGCGGCGTGCTCGTCCCTGGGCGAGCCGCCCTACGGCGTCTTCGGCGCCCACTTACCCGC
>JBBDXN010000049.1:0-34881 GCA_040902305.1 Candidatus Rokuibacteriota bacterium
GGAGAGGGATCACCAACCGGCTCCCTCTCCCTACCTGGGAGGGAGACGGTCGGGGTGAGGGTGGGGCGCCCGTTCGTGAATGATCCGGGTTAGGGCTTCCTCGTCGCCGCGTCCTGCTGCTTCTCCGCCTCCATGACCCGGGTGCGGTGCTCGCGCAGGGCCTGATCGTAGCGCCGCAGCATCGCGTCCCGCTCGCGGTGGGATTGCAGGCGCTCCACCAGCATGCCCGCGAGGAACGCCACCACCACCGCCACCACGAGGGCCAGAGCCTGGAAGACCCGGCGGGCGCGGGAGGCATCTCGCGTCATGGCCGGTATGATAGCAAAGGCCGGGGCGCGGGCGGTCGCGCCGGTCGGTCTTGATCCCGGGGTGAGGATGACAGGAGGCTCGATGATGTGGCGTCGCACTCGAGGGGTGAGCACGGGGGTGCTGGGCGCGGCGCTGATCTGCCTGGGCGTGGGCATCGCGCGCGCCCAGGTGCTGACCCGGCCGACCGACGCCGATCTACGCGTCGAGTGGACGGCATCGGAGGATCGGCGCGGCCGGCCGGTCGTGAGCGGATATGTCTTCAATCAGCGGGCGGGCGCCTATGCGGTGAGCGTGCGGCTGCTCGTGGAAGCGCTCGACGGCTCGGGGCAGGTGGTCGGCTCGACCACCGGTGACGTCCTGGGCGAGGTGCCGCCGTCCAACCGCTCCTATTTCGAGGTCAAGGCTCCCGTCAAGGCGGCCGCCTATCGGGTCACGATCCAATCGTTCGCCTGGCGGGCCTACGGGGCCGGAGGAGGATAGGTCAGATGACGATGCGTCGGTGGATCACGCGGGCTGTTCGTCCACTCGTTCTTTCGATGATGCTGCTCGGGGCGCCGGCCGTCGCGCCCGCCGCGCCCGCGCCGCCCGCCGGGCCTGCGCCGGATGATCCGTACCTCGCCGGCTACGCGGGCGCGGTGCTCGAGCGCGAGTTCAAGCTGAGCCGCCGCGCGGTGACGGCGCAGAACGGCGTCCTCACGCTCGACGGCGCCCAGCTCGCGGGGGCCGATCGCGCCCGGATCCTCGCCACGCTGCAGACCGTGCCCGGTGTCTCCCGCGTCGAGGTGCGCGAGGCCGCCGCTCGGGGGCCCGCGGTCGATCCGGGAGCGGCGCCGGCCGCGGTCTCGGCCCTGCCCACCGGGCTGCTGCCGCTCGGCCATCTCTTCCAGCCGCTGCTGGCGGATCCGCGCTGGCCGCACTTCGCGGCCACGTACCGCTACTACCTGGACCACGACGAGCTCACCCACGTGGGGGCGGTGAGCTTCGGGGAGACCATCCCGCTCTTCCGGGGCAACGGCTTCGCGGGCAGCCAGTGGGAGGCGGGCATCCAGGCCGGCGTCTTCGCGCTGTTCCAGATGGACGCCCCGTCGAAGGATCTGCTCAATGCCGACTACTTCGCCTCGTTCTTCGGCGCCTGGCGCCGCGGGCCGTTCTCCGCGCTCGGCCGTGTCTTTCACCAGAGCTCGCATCTGGGTGACGAGCTGCTCCTGCGCAGTCGGGTGGAGCGGATCAACCTCACGTACGAGAGCGTGGACCTCAAGCTCTCCTATGATCTGCCGTGGGGCCTTCGAGTCTACGGCGGCGGCGGCTACCTGTTCAACCAGGAGCCCGAGAGCCTCAAGCCGTGGGCGGCGCAGGGGGGCGTGGAGTTCCGCAGTCCTTGGACGCTCGCGGCCGGCCACGTCCGGCCGGTGGCCGCGGTCGATCTTCAGAGCCGCGAGGAGAACAGGTGGAACCTGGACGTGTCGGTGCGCGGCGGCATCCAGTTCGAGAACGTGCGCGTGCTCGAGCGCAATCTACAGATCCTCGTCGAGTACTTCCATGGGAACTCGCCTGACGGGCAGTTCTACAAGCGTCGGGTGGACTACCTCGGGCTGGGCGCGCACTTCCACTTCTAGCTTCTCTGCGCGCGGGTGGCGCGGGGCGGGAGGCGGCGGGGGGCGGCGGCCTCTCACCACGACCCGCGGTTTCATTGTCGTGCGTGAGGAGTTCCCAATCCGGGAGGTTCGCCGTCTCCTCTTCCGTTGGCGGGGAACGGGTGACCCGACCCACCCGCCACCCCCGCGGCCGCCGCCCCCCCGCCGCCTTCCGCCCCGGCATCGCTCGGCGGTGCTAGCAGCAGACTTGTCACCCGAGAGCCGAGGAGTCCCTTTGGCACGATCACCTGGGGTCGCTGGGCTGCGGCTCGACGGTGGGGAGGACGCATAGTAGGATACCGCCATGAGCCGACTACGACGGATTATGCACGCGACGGATTTCTCGCCGGCTTCCACGCCCGCGTTGAAGCGGGCGGTGGCCATGGCCAAGGCCGAGCGGGCGCAGCTTATCATCGCGCACGTCATGACCCCGCCGGCGCTGGCCTTGCCCGGCGAGGGCTACGTGTCGCCGAGGCTCTACGAAGACCTCGAGGCCTCGGCCCGGGGCCAGGCGCAGAAGCGCCTCGACGCGATCGTGGCGAAGGCGAGGAAGGCGGGCGCGCGGGCCAGCGCGCTCCTCGTGGAGGGGGTGCCGCACGAGCGCATCGCACGGGCGGCGCGGTCGAAGAAGGTCGACCTGCTCGTGATCGGCACCCATGGGCGCACCGGGCTCGCCAAGTTCTTCCTGGGCAGCGTGGCGACGCGGCTGATCGCGACCGCCCCGTGCCCGGTGCTGACGGTGCGGGGCCGGTAGGCCCGATGGAGGCCTCGGCCCCCGAGCCGATCACCGCCGATTCCAAGATCAACGACGTGCTGGCGCGGCATCCCGGGACCGCTCCCGTCTTCACCCAGGGCCGCCGGCTCTACGTGGATCAGCCGGGCGAGCTGTACGCGCGCTTCCCCGGGCTCACCGTGGGCGACTTCGCGCGTCAGAACGGCATGGATCCCCGGCCGCTCCTCGCTCAGCTCAATGCGCTCGCCGAATCGGGGGCGTCGGCCCGGACGCCCGCGGTCGGGGCCCCCGCCGCCGACGAGGCGCCCGCGGGGCAGTTCTCGCTGACGCTCGGCTACACGGCCAGCCACCGCCCGCGTGAAGACGCCGCGCCCGACAGCGTCTCCGTCGTCGCCGTCCAGTCGTCCCGCGGTCCCGAGTAGCGCGCCTGAGCCCCGACCACTCGGTCTCGGGAGCCCCGCCGGTCTCGGACCGATCGCAGTGGGGCAAGGATCCGGGCGCCCCGGAAGAGATCCGCTTCCTGCAGGGTCCGCAGCCCCGCGCCTTCGAGCTGGCGCGGACGATCGGCATCTGCTTCGAGTTCCTGCGCGGCTTCCGCGCCTTGCACTTCGTCGGCCCCTGCGTCACCGTCTTCGGCTCCGCCCGCTTCAAGGCGGACCATCCCTACTACGAGCTGGGCCGCGAGGTCGGGTCCCGGCTGGCGCGACGGGGATTCGCGGTCATGACCGGCGGCGGGCCCGGCATCATGGAAGCGGCCAACCGCGGGGCCCGGGAGGTGGGGGGGCGGTCGATCGGCTGCAATATCGAGCTGCTGCACGAGCAGCAGGCGAACCCGTATCTCGATCATTTCGTCACCTTCCGCCACTTCTACGTCCGGAAGGTGATGCTGGTGAAGTACTCCTACGCCTTCATCGTGCTGCCCGGCGGCTTCGGCACCCTCGACGAGACGTTCGAGATCGCCACGCTCGTGCAGACCGGCACGGTCCGGGAGTTCCCGATCGTGCTCATGGGGCGCGACTACTGGCGCCCGCTCACCGATTTCGTGCGCAATCGGCTCCTGGTGGAGGGCACCATCGATCCGGGCGACGAGCAGCGGCTGCAGGTGACGGACTCCCCGGAGGAGGCGGTGGACCTCATCGCCGGGGTGGCGATGCGGCGATTCGGCTTGAGCTATGGGCCGCGGGCCCGGCGGCGCTGGTTCCTGGGGGAGTGAGCTTGGGCCGCGTCGCGGTCAAGGACGTCTCGCTCGCGGCGACGGAGTGGCCGGGGCCCGCCAAGGGACCCGCCATCGTCTGCATTCACGGCCTCACCGCGAACCACACCTGCTGGGCCAGCGTCGCCGACGTGCTGGCGCCCGCCCACCGCGTGATCGCCTACGACCTGCGGGGCCGCGGGGAGAGTGACAAGCCGGAGCACGGCTACGATCTCGCGCGGCACAACGAAGACCTGCTCGGGCTGCTCGATCACTTCGGCCTGCGCAAGGCGGTGCTCGTCGGCCACTCGCTGGGCGCCCACATCGCGGTGCGCTTCGCGGCGGTGCATCCGGCGCGCGTCTCCAAGCTCGTGCTCGTGGACGGCGGTATCGACGTGCGGGCGGAGGTGCTCGACTCGCTGCGGCCCGCCATCAACCGGCTCGGGGTGGAGTTTCCCTCGCTCGACATGTTCCTGGGCTTCGTGCGCATGCTTCCCATGTTCGAGGGGCGCTGGAACGACTACCTCGAGCGCTACTTCCGCTACGACGTCGAGGTGCTGCCCGCCGGGACGGTTCGCTCCAAGGCGGCGCGGCACGCGATCGAGGAAGAGATCGGCAATCTCGAGCGTGAGCGCCTCTGGGTGTGGCATCACCGCGTGAAGGCGCCCACCCTGATCTTCCGGGCCCCCGACGGGCTCCTCACCGCCACCGACTGCCTGATGACCCAGGAGGAAGCGGAGGCGCTGGCTCACGCCATCCCGCGCGCGAAGCTGGTGGTGGTGCCCGGCACCAACCACTACACGGTGCTGCTCGGGCAGAATCCGAAGGTCAAGAAGGCCCTGCGCGCCTTTCTCGCGGCGACATGACGACTCCGGCGCCCGGGGCTTGACCGCGATGTCCGCGGCGTTTCGGGTATGCTGAGACGACAATGCCCCCCCGGGATTACGACGCCATCGTGGTCGGGGCCAGCTTCGGCGGCCTCGCGGTCGCCCGTCAGCTTCGAGGCGAGGTGCTGCTGCTCGATCGCAACGAGGTCGGCCGCGTGCAGACCTCCGCGTGCGGCACCCCGCTCTGGGTCCCCGAGGCCCTCGGGGTCTCCGCCAGCGTGCTGCAGGTGCACGATCGGCTGGTGATCCGCACGCCCACCCGCACCGTCCGCTACGATCTCTCGGCGGTCCCGTTCTGCACGTTCGACTACCTGGCCTTCTGCGAAGGGCTGCTGGCCCAGTGCCGCGTGCGCTTCTTGCGCACCTCGGTGACCGGTATCCAGGAGGGCGCGGTGGTGACCGGGGAGGGACGGTTCACCGCGCCGATCATCGTGGATTGCTCGGGCTGGCGGCGGGCGTTGGTCGGAGGGATCGATCCCGAGCCCGCTCGGCGGAGCCACTCCTTCGGCCTCGAGACCCGCACGTCGTTTCGGGACGAGGGCCTGACGTTTCTGCTCGACCGCCGGCTGATCCCGCAGGGGCTCGGCTGGATCTTTCCGGTCGGCACGGGAAGCCTCGTCGGGCTCGGATCCTACGTCGGCCGATCCAAGCTCAAGCCGGCGCTGGATCGGCTCCTGCGGGATCACGGCATGGCCGCCGGTTCCTATCACGGGACGTACTTCCCGAACCGGCCGCTCCGCTCCACCGTGGGGCACCTGTTCGCGGTCGGCGACGCGGCCGGGCAGTGCCTGCCGCTCACCGCCGAGGGGATCCGGCCCGCGCTCTACTTCGGCGGCGAGTGCGGTCGCATCGTCCAGCGCGTGCTCGACGGGGCGGTGTCGCTCGAAGCCGGGCTCGAGACCTACCGGCGTGTCGTGGCGCGCTACCGCCGTCCGTACCGGGTGCTCCAGCTCGCCCAGTGGATGGCCGCCCACACGCCGACGCGCTGGTTCGGGATGGTCACGCAGCTCGCCGCGATGCAGCCCTTCCTGCCGCACTGGTGGCCCCGTTACGGCTGGTTCGGCCGCCCCGAGTCCTCCGGCATGCCGGCGGCCACCTGACGGATGAGCCGGCGCTGGCGGTGGGCGTTCGGCATCGGCGTGAGCGGGCTGGTCATCGGCTACTGCGCGTGGCTGGTGTGGTCGGACGCCCCCGTCTATCAGTTCCTCGTCCGCCTCTACGTGGACAAGCACTTCCTGAAGAAGACGCTGCGGGAGCTGGGGGTGCTCGCCCCGGTCATCTTCATCCTGCTGCAGGCCCTGCAGGTCGTCCTCTCGCCGATCCCCGGCGAGGCCACCGGCATCCTCGGCGGCTATCTCTTCGGGCAGTGGCTGGGACTGCTGTACTCCACCATCGGGCTCACCCTGGGGTCCATCGGGGCCTTCGCCCTCGGACGCTGGCTGGGCGCCCGCTACGTCAAGAACCTGGTGAGCGCGGAGACTTGGAACCGCCTCGGCTTCATCGTCGAGGCCGAGGGCGCGGTGCTCTGCTTCATCGTCTACCTGATCCCGGGCCTGCCGAAGGACATCGTGTGCTATCTCTTCGGGATCAGCCCGATGCCGCTCTGGGTGTTCGCCCTCGTCTCGGGGCTCGGGCGCATCCCGGGCACCTGGGTGCTCTCGGCCCAGGGGGCCCATACCGCGGCCGGGGACTACCTGCAGGCCATCCTGGTGACCGCGGTGGCGGTGGCGGTGGCCTTGCCGCTCTACTACTACCGGCATCGGATCATGGGGTGGTTCCACGGCCGGCTCCTCGGCCGCCGCGAGAGGAACGACGGAGGGCTTGACAGGGAGAAGCCGGGCTCGTAGACTCGGCGCACCTTTGGAGGATCCGAGCCAGTGAGCACGACGGGAACCGGGATGACGACGCACGGCCACGATGCGTGGCGGTCGTATTCTTACTTTCCCACCGTCCGCCGCCTGGCTCCCATGAGCTGATCGCAGGGAGCCACGGGCGGACAGAACAGCCCGTGGCGCCGGACCAAAAATAAACGCCGCGGGCCCCCGCGGCGTTTCGTTTTTTTCGGCAGCGAACGAGCAGTAGGGCGCGTCAACAGGAGAGCCGACATGATCATCGTGCTGAGATCAGGCATCACCGACGCCGACGTGAACGACGTGTGCCGCCGCATCACCGAGATGGGCTACGGCCCGCACGTCATCCGTGGCGAGTTCAAGACCATCGTGGCCGCGGTCGGGGAGGAGCGCGGCCGGCCGGACCTGCGGCTGCTGGAGGCGCTGGAGACGGTCGAGTCCGTCATGCCGGTGCAGCAGCCCTTCAAGCTGGCCAGCCGGGAGGTCCGTCGCGAGCCGACCGAGGTGCGGATCAACGGCGTCAGCGTGGGCGGCCGGGACATCGTGGTGATGGCCGGGCCCTGCTCCGTCGAGTCCGAGGCGCAGGTGCTCGAGGTGGCGGAGGCGGTGAAGAGCGCGGGCGCCCGCGTCCTGCGGGGCGGCGCGTACAAGCCGCGCACCTCGCCGTATGCCTTCCAGGGGCTGAAGGAGGAGGGGCTCCGCTACCTCGCGGAGGCCCGCAAGCGCACCGGGCTGCCCGTCGTCACCGAGGTGCTCGAGACGGAGAGCGTGGAGGCGGTCGCGGAGTACAGCGACATCCTCCAGATCGGGGCGCGCAATATCCAGAACTTCACGCTGCTGCGCCGGGTGGGGGAGATCGGCAAGCCGGTCCTGCTCAAGCGGGGCATGGCGACCAGCATCCAGGAGTTCCTGCTCTCGGCCGAGTACATCCTCTCCGCGGGCAATCCCAACGTGATCCTCTGCGAGCGCGGCATCCGCACCTTCGAGACCGCCACGCGCTTCACCCTGGATCTCAACGCGGTGCCGGTGCTGAAGAAGCTCTGCCACCTCCCGGTCGTCGTGGATCCCTCGCACGGGACCGGCCACTGGGATCTGGTGGCGCCCATGGCCAAGGGCGCGGTGGCCTGCGGCGCGGACGGGCTCATCATCGAGGTGCACCCGCGGCCGGAGGAGGCCCTGTCGGACGGGCCGCAGTCGCTGAAGCCGGCGAAGTTCGCGCAGCTCATGCGCGAGCTCAAGCCGGTGGCGGAGGCGGTGGGGCGGGGGCTCTAGCCCCGCTCCAAGGCGGGGTGCGTCGCGGCCGCGACGTCGAGCGTCTCGCGGACGCGCTGGACCAGGGCGGCGGGCGTGAACGGCTTCTGCAGGAACGCGGTGCCGGCCCCGAGCACCCCGTGGCGGATGACCGCGTCGTCGGTGTAGCCGGACATGTACAGCACGCTCAGATCGGGCCTACGCGGGCTCAGCCGCTCGGCGAGCTCGCGGCCGCTCATGCGCGGCATGACCACGTCGGTGAGCAGCAGATCCAGCGGGCCCTGGTGCCGCTCGCAGAGCAGGAGGGCCTCGGCGCCGTTGCGCGCCTCGAGCACGGCGTAGCCGCTCTGGCGGAGGATGTCGCGCGCCAGCTCGCGCACGCCTTCCTCGTCCTCGACCAGCAGGATGGTCTCGGTGCCCCCCGGCGGCCGCGGCGGGCCGCGTGCTCCGATCCCCCGTGACCGCGCCGGCGTCCAGCCGGGGCAGGTAGATCCGGAACGCGGTGCCCCGGCCGGGCTCGCTGTCCACCTCGATGTACCCGCCGCTCTGCTTGACGATGCCGTACACGGTGGCCAGGCCCAGCCCGGTGCCCTTCCCCTGGTCCTTGGTCGTGAAGAATGGCTCGAAGATCTGGGCCTGGATCTCGTGGGGGATGCCGCTGCCGGTGTCGGAGACCGCGAGCATGACGTGAGGGCCCGGCCGCGCTCCCACGTGCCGGCGCACGTACTCGTCGTCGAGATCCACGTTGGCGGTCTCGATGATGAGGCGGCCGCCCCGGGGCATGGCGTCGCGCGCGTTGACGGCCAGGTTCATGATCACCTGCTCGACCTGGCCCCGGTCGGCCTTCACGCGTCCGAGTCCCGCGGTCGGCGTCGTCAAGAGCGCGATGTCCTCGCCGATCAGGCGTCCCAGCATGTCCTTCATGTCGGTGGTCACCGTGCTCAGGTCGAGGACGATCGGCTCGAGCACCTGCTTGCGGCTGAAGGCGAGGAGCTGACGCGTCAGCTCGGCGGCGCGGCCGGCGGTTCGCTGGATCAGCTCGATGCCGCGGCGCATCGGGTCCTCGGGCTTCAGGGGGTGCAGCAGGAGGTCGGTGCGCCCGAGGATGACGGTCAGGAGGTTGTTGAAGTCGTGGGCGACCCCGCCCGCCAGCCGGCCGATCGCGTCCATCTTCTGGGCCTGCTCGAGCTGGCCCTGGGTCTCGGCCAGCTCGTCATAGGCGCGACGGGACTCGAGCAGCAGGCGGCTGTTCTCGAGCGCGATCGCGGCGTGGGAGGCGAACGCGGTGGCGATGGCCATGTCCTCCGGTGAGAACCCCTCGTCGCGCCTCGTCTGGAAGCTGAGGACGCCGACCACCCGGTCTCCGATCTTGGCGGGTACCGCCAGGAATCCGCGCGCACCGAAGCGCCGCATCGCCTCCGCGTGCTCGGGGAGCACCCGGGGATCGTTGGCTGGATCCCGCACCGAGAGTGGACGGCCGGAGCTGGCCACGACGCCGGCCAGGCTGACGCCGATCCGGAGGCGTGGCGTCACCACGTAGTCGCTGCGCCCCACGGTTCCGGCGATGACCAGCTCGTCGCCGTCCACGAGACGGAAGCCCACCCAGTCGGTGTTGACGAGCCGCCCGCACGCCTCCGCGATGCGCCCGAGGAGCGCGTCGAGCTCGTGCGTCCGCGACAGATCGCGGCTGATCTCGACGAGGCTCTCCAGCCGGGCTTCGCGGGTGCGGGCCTCGTGCAGCGCCTGCTCGAGGCTGGCCGCCATCGAGTTGAAGGCGCGCACGGTGGGCGCCATCTCGCTGAGCTTGGTCTCGGGCATGCGGGCGGTGAGGTCGCCGCTGCCGAGCCGGGCCGCGCTCTCCGCGAGGGCGCGCACCGGCCGCAGGCCGACGAGCAGGATCACGTGGGTCAGGCCGAGCAGGGTCACCAGCAGCACGCCGGTCACCGCGATCATGGTGCGGATCTCGGACCAGAGCTCGCTTTCGAGGCTCTGCACCGACGGCCGGACCGCCAGCACGCCGTAGACGACGGGGGCGGCCACGATCGACACGCGGTGCTCCTCGAGCCTCACCGGCACGAGGTGCTTCACCCAGCGCGGCGCGTCCGACTGGCGGAGGCTATCGGGGGAAGCGTCGAGGATGAGCCGTCGGCCGTCGCTCTCGAAGAGGGTCACCCGACTCCACACCAGTTCCGTGTTCAGGCTTCGCAGGGTCTGCTCGGCCCGCGCGAGGTCCCCGATCACCAGCGAGTCGAGCAGGAGCGGGGCGGCCGCGCCGGCGAGCCGCTCGGTCTGCTCGCTCAGCCGCCCCCGGGCCGCGTTACTCCGCTCGCGCAGGTTGTAGGCGAGGCCGCTCAGCATGACGAGGACGATCGCCACGCTCGAGATGCCCAGCAGGAGGGTCCGGAGGCTGGACTTCACTGCCCGATGAGGCGGTAGACGCGGCGGACCCCGTCGTAGTCTTGTTCGCCGGCCGCCTCGAACCCCTTGGACTTGGCGCTGGTCAGGACGGGCACCGCGCCGGGATCGCTGCTCATCCCCAGCAGAGCCCGCCGCACGGCTTCCACCGTGGCCGCGGGAACCCGGGGATGCGCGATCACCGCCAGGTCGGGGAAGCCCTCGGACACGTAGATCTCGCGGAACCGGGCGTTCTCACGCTCGGCGTACTGGCCGAGGAAGCGGGAGTTGACCGCCCCCGCCTCGACGCGCTTGGCCTTGACCTGCGCCAGCGTGCCTTCCTGGTTGCCGCCGAACACCTGTTCGACGCGGACCCCGGCCCGCTTGAGCGCCACCAGCGGGACGGCATAACCCACGAAGGCGTCCGTGGACGGGAAGGACACGCGCTTGCCGTCGAGCTCGCGCAGGTGCCGGATCGGGCTGTCCGCGGGCACCGCGATGACCGTGTGGATCGGCTCGCCCGCCCAGCGGGCGATGACCTTGAAGCCGATCTTGTCGAACTCCGTCTGGAAATTGTGGTTGGTGAAGACGAAGTCGAAATCCCCCCGCCCCATCATCGCGTTGGTTTCCTGCACGGTCCCGCCCATCTTCATCCGGAGCGGTACTCCGGTCACGGTGGTGACGTGGTGGAGGATCGGGTTCCAGCGCTCCGCGGTGAGTGCCGGGCTCTGCTGGTTCAGGACCCCGAATACCAGCGGCGGCTGGGTGGGGGCGGAGGTGGGCAGCAGGAGCAGGGCGACGACGGCGACCAGCAGTTTCGTCAGGTGTCTCATAGGTTTTGGGGCTCCTCGTGCTTTCCAGTGCCGTGCCAACTATCGAAAGTTGCAAAGATGTGAAAGTCTTGCACAAAATATCCCGGGGTCCTCGGGGCCCTGGCGACAGGCCGCCGAGAGGTGTCACCAGGCGGACAGAATTCGTCATGAATCGAGGAGTAGGGCCAGGTTCCGGCCAGCCCGGCGGGCGGGGATGGGGCGTGCCATAATTGACCGCGTGAAGTGGAGGATTCGACTCCCGCAGGATCCGGCGCAGCGCACGCTGGCTCTGGCCATCGTGACGTCCGTGATCTTCCACCTGTTCCTGGTCGTCCCGTTCGTCCTGGTCCCCCTCCTCCTGCAGCCGGCCCAGTACGTCAAGCGCGGCGAGCCGCTGCTCGTGGACCTCGCGCCCGAGCGCCCGGAGGAGAAGGCTCCGCTCGGCAATCCCTCGCGGCCCGTGGCCCCACCCCCCGTGGCCCCACCCGAGGTGCGTGAGCGCCCCGCGCCCAGTCCGGCCCCGAGGCCGGCGCCGGCCCCCGCGGCCCAGGCGCCTCGACCACCGGCACCGCGTCCGGTCCCGGCCGCTCCGGCTCCGCCCCAGGCCCTCGCCAAGGCGGAGCCCGCCCCCGAGCCCATGATCAAGACGCCGGCGCCCACGCCGCCCCCGCCCGAGCCGCGGGCGTCGGAGACGCCGAGCGACGCCGCCGCGTCGGCGCCGCCGACCCAGCCCCAGGTCGCGGTGGCGCGGCCTCCCGATAGCATGCGGCGGCAGCCGGGGGGTGGCGGGGGACTGCTGGGCGGCGGTCGCGGCGGCGTCGAGGGCGAGCCGATCCCGCTCGACACGCCGGAGCCGAAGTATCAGGACTACTTCAACAAGGTGCGGGAGCGCATCAAGGAGAAGTGGACGTACCCGCGCCTGGCCGGGGAGCGGGGTATCGAGGGGGAGTTGCTGATCGAGTTTCACATCGCCAAGGACGGTCGACTGGAGTTCATCGCGCTCCGGAATTCCTCCGGTGTGTCCATCCTCGACGACTACGCCCTGAACGCGGTGATGCTGGCGCAACCCTTTCCCCCGGTGCCGGACGACATCGCCAAGCGCACCCTCGCGATCAACGGCCAGTTCCGCTACCAGATCGTGAGCGGCCTCGTGAACCAGTTCCTCCGCTAACCGCCCGGGGGGCGCCGGAGGGGCGGCCGGGGGCCGTTCCCCTTGACGGGGGAGGGCGCTGCCGGTAGTGTATTCAATGCTTTCGGGGCGTAGGCTCGTAGCTCAGTGGGAGAGCGCTACCTTGACACGGTAGAGGTCGGCGGTTCGAAACCGCCCGAGCCTACCAAACTGTTCGTGGGCAGCCCGGTTTGGGGGTGCGCATCGCTAGCCGGTCGAGCGTGAGCGAGTGAGGGAGTTGCGAGCATCACCGGGCGCAGCCAGCCCTGTGATGCTTTGTTGTCTCTAAGACAGAGGAACCATGTCCGAGGCCGATGACGCGCGACACGTGAGCTTTGCGGGGGAGTTCGACTGCCTCCCGGAGCCCTTACCCACGCTCCGCCACTCCACCTCCCACGTGATGGCCCAGGCGGTGAAGCGCCTGTTCCCCGAGGTGAAGGTGGCCATCGGGCCGGCCATCGAGGACGGCTTCTACTACGACTTCCTCAAGGCGACGCCCTTCACGCCCGAGGATCTCGAGCGCATCGAGAAGACCATGCGCGAGATCGTGAAGGCCGACCACCCGTTCACCCGCGAGGAGATGCCGCGGGAGCGGGCCATCGCCTTCTTCGAGGAGCGGGGTGAGCCCTTCAAGGTGGAGATCCTGCGGGGGATCGACGCGCCCATCGTGTCCATCTACCGCCAGGGCGACTTCCTCGACCTCTGCCGCGGCCCCCACGTGGCCTCGACCGGTCAGCTCAAGGCCTTCAAGCTGCTCTCGACCTCCGGCGCCTACTGGCGCGGGGACGAGAAGAACCCGATGCTGCAGCGGATCTACGGGACCGCGTGGCTCACCCAGGAGGAGCTGGATAAGCACCTGTGGCGGCTGGAGGAGGCGCGCAAGCGCGATCACCGCAAGCTCGGCCGCGAGCTCGACCTGTTCGACTTCTTCGACATCGCCCCGGGCGCGCCCTTCTGGCTGCCCGGCGGCATGGTCCTGGTGCGCGAGCTGGAGAAGTTCGCCCGCGAATCGCTCGACGCCCGCGGCTACCAGGAGATCGCCACCCCGCTGCTCGTGAACAAGAAGCTCTGGGAGCAGTCCGGGCACTGGGACCACTACCAGGACAACATGTTCAAGTTCGACGTCGAGGGCGAGGTCTTCAGCCTCAAGCCCATGAACTGCCCGGAGTCGGCCTACGTCTACAAGCGCGCGCTGCGCTCCTACCGGGACCTGCCCCTGCGCTACTCCGAGATGGGGCGCTGCCACCGCAACGAGCGGTCGGGCGCGCTCTCCGGCCTGGTGCGGGTGCGGCAGTTCACCCAGGACGACGCGCATCTGTACTGCCGGCCGGAGCAGCTCCAGGGCGAGATCACCGACGTGCTCGAGCTGGTGCGGGAGTGGTACGCGACGTTCAACCTGCAGCCGTCCTACCGGCTGGCCACGCGGCCGCCCGACAAGCTCGGCAGCGACCAGCAGTGGGATCAGGCGGAGGATGCACTGCACCAGGCCCTCCGCGCCAACCGCCTCGTCTGCGACCTCGACAAGGGCGGCGGCGCCTTCTACGGGCCCAAGATCGACATCGACGTGGAGGACGCGCTGGGCCGGCAGTGGCAGCTCGCCACCATCCAGGTGGACCTCACGATGCTGCCCGAGCGCATGCAGTGCGAGTACATCGACACGGACGGACAGGCCAAGCGGCCGGTGGTGATCCACCGCGCGATCTTCGGCTCCTACGAGCGCTTCGTGGCGATCCTCACTGAACACTTTGCCGGGGCCTTTCCGACGTGGCTGGCACCTGTGCAGGCGCGGGTCCTGCCGATCAGCGAGAAGCACGCCGAGTACGGGCGGAAGGTCTTTGCGGCCCTGCGCGCCGCGCGGATCCGCGCGGAGCTCGACGATCGCAACGAGAAGCTGGGCTACCGCATCCGCGACGCCCAGCTCCGGAAGGTGCCGTACATGCTGGTGGTGGGAGAGCGCGAGGCCCAGAGCGGCGCGGCCAGCCTGCGCCGCCGCAGCGGCGAAGACGTCGGCGCGGTGCCGGTGGAGCGCATCGTGGCCGAGCTCACCGCCGAGATCGGAAGTCGTTCCGCCACCCTCACCGTGGGTCACGCCGGCTGAGCCGGCCCCGCACACCGAAGGAGCGCGCGCCATCCAGTCAAAGGACATCCGGATCAATGAAGGTATTCGGGTGAGGGAAGTGCGGGTCGTGAGTGCCGACGGCGAGCAGCTCGGTATCCTGCCGATCCAGCAGGCGCTCGATCTGGCGCGACAGCGGGACATGGATCTGGTCGAGGTGGCCGCGGAGGCCCAGCCGCCGGTGTGCCGGATCATGGACTTCGGGAAGTACAAGTACATGCAGGCGCGGCGGCAGAAGGACGCGCGGAAGAAGCAGACGATCATCCAGGTGAAGGAGGTCAAGCTCGGGCCCAAGACCGACACGCACGATTTCGACTTCAAGGCCAAGCACGTGCGGCGGTTCCTGGAGGAAGGCAACAAGGCGAAGGTGACGGTGCGCTTCAAGGGCCGCGAGATGGCCCACACCGAGCTGGGCTGGAAGATGCTCAACAAGATGGTGGAAGGCATGCAGGACATCGCGGTCATCGAGAACCATCCCCGGATGGAAGGCCGCATGCTCAGCATGATCCTCTCGCCGAAGCCACACTAGCGCTCCACTGGGGACCACCCCTCACCCTGCCCTCTCCCCTGAGGGGAGAGGGGACATGAGGAAGGGAGAACACTTCATATGCCGAAGATGAAGACGAAGCGGGCGGCGGCCAAACGGCTCAAGGTCACCGGCACCGGCAAGCTCAAACGCCATCGCGGCTGGAAGCGCCACCTGCTCGAGGCCAAGAGTCCCAAGCGCAGGCGGCGGCTGGGGAAGGCGGTCCTGGTCGCGAAAGTGGATCAGCCGCGTCTCAAGCTGCTGGTTCCGTACCTCTAAACGGAGAAGAACTCATGCCACGGGCAAAGGGCGGGGCCAAGACCCGCCAGCGCAGGAAGAAGATCCTCAAGCAGGCGAAGGGCTACTTCGGCGGCCGCCGCAAGCTCTACCGCCCGGCCGCGGAGACGGTGCTGCGGGCGGGCGCTTTCGCCTACCGGGGACGCAAGCAGAAGAAGCGGCGGGCGCGCGCGCTCTGGATCATCCGGGTCAACGCGGCCTGCCGGCAGGTCGGGCTGTCCTACTCCGTCTTCATGGCGGGGCTCAAGAAGGCCGGGATCGGGCTGGATCGGAAGATCCTCGCCGAGCTGGCCGTGTCCGACCCGACGGCCTTCGCCAAGCTGGCCGAGACGGCTCGCGCCCAGCGCGCCTGAGTGTGGCCGGGGACCCGCGGGTCCAGGAAGTCCTCGACCGGGCCCTGGCGGAGGTCGCCGGGGCCCGCTCCACGTCCGACCTCGAGCAGGTGCGGGTGCGCGTGCTCGGCCGCTCGGGGCAGCTCACCACCCTGCTGCGCTCGCTCGGCGCCATCCCGGCCGCGGAGCGGCCGAGGATCGGCGAGCAGACCAACCAGGCCAAGGCCAGTGTCGAGGCCGCCATCGCGGCGCGGCTCGAAGGGCTGAAGGCCGAGGAGCGCCGCCTCACCCTGCAGGCCGATCGCCCGGATCTCACGCTGCCCGGCCGCCGCCCCGCCCCGGGCCCGGTGCATCCGATCACCCGGGTCACCGAGGAGATCATCGAGGTCTTCGAGGGCCTGGGCTTCTCGGTCGCGGAGGGGCCCGAGGTGGAGTCGGACTACTACAACTTCGCGGCGCTGAACTTTCCCGACGATCACCCCGCGCGGGACATGCAGGACACCTTCCACGTCGGGCCCGACATGCTCCTGCGCACGCACACCTCCCCGGTGCAGATCCGCACCATGAAGGCGCAGCGGCCGCCGGTGCGGATCATCTGCCTGGGCAAGGTCTACCGGCGCGACATCCTCGACGCGACCCACTCGCCGATGTTCCACCAGGTGGAGGGGCTGGCGGTCGACAAGCACATCACGATGGCCGATCTGAAGGCCACGCTCCAGCTGTTCGCGCGCGAGATGTTCGGCCCGGCGTCGAGCGTGCGCTTTCGCCCCTCGTTCTTCCCGTTCACCGAGCCGTCCGCCGAGGTGGACGTGCGCTGCTTCAAGTGCGGCGGCGACGGCTGTCGCTTCTGCAAGGACTCGGGCTGGCTCGAGATCCTGGGCTCGGGCATGGTGCATCCCAACGTGCTCCGCAACGTGGGCTACGACCCGGAAGAGGTGACCGGGTGGGCCTTCGGCATGGGCATCGACCGCATCGCCCTGCTCAAGTACGAGATCGACGACATCCGGCTCTTCTTCGACAACGACCTGCGCTTCCTGCAGCAGTTCGCCGGGCTGCCCGGGCGATGAAGATCTCCTTTCGCTGGCTCAAGGAGTTCGTGGAGACCGATCTCGACGCGCGCGCGGTCGCCGATCGGCTCACCAACGCGGGGATCGGCGTGGAGCAGATCACCCCGGTGGTGGAGGGGCTCGCGGGCGTGGTCGTGGGCGAGATCGAGGCCATCGAGCGGGACCTCGGCGTGAGCGCGACCGGCCACCACAACCAGCTCGTCCGGGTGGCGCTGCCCGAGCGCCGCTTCTCGGTGGTCTGCGGCGCGCCCAACGCGGCGCCCGGCGTGCGCGCGGCCTTCGCCCCGCCGGGCGCGCGCCTGCCCGGCCTGGGCGAGGTGAAGGCGGTCAAGATCCGCGGCCTCGTGTCCGAGGGCATCCTGTGCTCGGAGAAGGAGCTGGGGATCAGCGACGATCACAGTGGGCTCCTGCTCCTGCCCGCGGAGGCGCCGCTCGGCGCGGACCTCGCGATGTACCTGGGTCTGGACGACTGGATCCTCGACATCGAGATCACGCCGAACCGGCCCGACGCCCTCTCGGTGGTGGGGGTGGCCCGCGAGGTCTCCGCGGTCACCGGCGCGCCCTTTCGCTTCCCCAAGGTGCAGGTCGGCGAGGTCGAGCCGGAGGCGGCCGCGCTCGCCGCGCTCGACATCCAGGCCCCCGACCTCTGCCCGCGCTTCTGCGCCCGGGTCATCGCCGGGCTCACCGTGAAGCCCTCGCCGCCCTGGCTGGCCCAGCGCCTGCGCGCGGTCGGCCTGCGGCCCATCAACAACGTGGTCGACGTGACGAACTACATCATGTGGGAGCTGGGCCAGCCGCTCCACGCCTTCGACCTCGACACGCTCGCGCAGCACGCCGTGGTGGTGCGCCGCGCGCGCCCCGGCGAGCGCATCAAGACCCTCGACGGCCAGGAGCGCGCGGTCGGGCCCGACACGGCGCTGGTCTGTGATCCCGACCACGCGGTCGGCATCGGCGGCGTCATGGGTGGAGCGGACAGCGAGGTGACCGCCTCCACCACCCGCGTGCTGCTCGAGGCCGCCTACTGGGATCCGGGTTCGATCCGGCGGACCGCGCGGGCGCTCGGGCTGTCCACCGATGCCGCGTATCGCTTCGAGCGCGGCGGGGATATCGAGGCGCCGCCCGACGTGCTGGCGCGGGCCGCGCAGCTCATGGCCGAGCTGGGCGGGGGCACGGTGGCCCGCGGCGTCCTCGACGCCTACCCGGCTCCCCGCCCGCATCGGCGGATCAACCTCCGTCTCTCTCGAGTCGATCGAGTGGTCGGGGCGTGCCCGCCGCGGGCGGACGCGGTCCGCATCCTGCAGGCGCTGGGCTTCGCGGTGGACGACTCGGGCGACGATCTGCAGGTGGTGGTGCCGAGCTTCCGGCGCGACATCCACGAGGAGGATGATCTGGTCGAGGAGCTCGTGCGGATCTGGGGCTACGACCAGATCCCGCTGACCCTCGCGGGGGGCGGCGAGATCGTGCCGGTCAAGCGGCCGCCGGGGCTGCGGGTGGCGCGCGTGATGAGCCGGGCGCTGAACGCGGCCGGCCTCTTCGAGGCCGTGACCTGGAGCTTCCTCGATCCGGACCGGCTCAAGCGCATGGGCTGGGGCGATCCCGCGGCCCTGATCACGCTGCAGAATCCATCCTCGATCGAGCGCTCGGTGCTGCGCCCCTCGCTCGTCCCCGGGCTCCTGGAAGTCCTCGCGATCAACGCGAACCGGCAGATGCCGGACGCCCGGCTCTTCGAGGTGGGCAATGTCTTCTCGCCGCATCGGCCCGAGGACGGCGACCGCCCCGCGCACGAGGAGCTGCGGCTGGGCATCGCGCTGACCGGCCTGCGCGCGCCCCGCGCCTGGTTCACGAGCGGCCGCGATCGGGTGGACGTCTACGACGCCAAGGGGCTGGCCGAGCTGGCGCTCCACGCCGCGGGCCTGACCGATGCGGACACTCGCGCCTGGCCCGCGGAGCAGCTGCCCGCGTATCTCGAGCCCGGGCGCGCGGCCCGCCTGGTCCGGGGCTCGCTCGAGCTGGGCTGGTTCGGCGAGGTGGCGCCCGGGGCCCGCGAGGTGTTCGACCTGCCCGGGCCGGTCTTCGTGGCCGAGCTGTCGGTGACCGCGCTGGTCGGGCTGCCGGCGCCGTCTGTGAAGTACGAGCCGCTGCCGCGGTTCCCCGCCGTCCAGCGCGACCTGGCGATCGTGGTCGGCAGCGAGGTGACGGCGGGCGAGGTCGAGGCGGCCATCCGCGCCATGCGCCTCGGACTGCTCACCCGCATCACCCTCTTCGACGTGTACACTGGCGGCCAGGTGGGCGCGGGCCGGCGCAGCCTCGCCTGGAGCCTCACGTTCCAGGCGCCCGACCGTACCCTGACCGATGCCGAGGTGAACCGGCTGCACGAGCGCATCGTCGCCGAGATTGCCAGGCGGTTCCGGGCCGAGATCCGCGGCGCGTGACGGAGGAGCGGATGGCCGAGGGGCTGACGGAGCGGCTCGAGCAGCTCGAGAAGGCGGTGCGGCGGGCCGCGGAGACGATCACGCGGCTGCGGAAGGAGCGCGACAATCTCCAGGCCAAGGTGGCGGGCCTGGAGGCCAAGCTCCAGCACGTGGAAGGGGAGCGCGCCGAGCTGGCGGGCCTGCGCCAGGAGCGGAAGGAAGTGCTGGCCCAGGTGGATGGCATCCTGAAGGAGCTGGACCGGCTCGACATCCAGTAGCGAGGTCGCGAGCGGATCTGGGAATCGAGCCGAGCGAATACAAAGAGGGCATCAAAATGGCAGAGAAGCAACGCGTGGACATCGAGATCCTGGGCCAGAAATACCCGATCCGGAGCGAGGCCCCACCCGAGTACGTCCGCAAGCTCGCCTCGTTCGTGGACAGTCGCGCCCGGGACATCCGGGGGGATGCCGCTGCCGGTGACCCGACCCGGGTGCTGGCGCTCGCCGCCCTGGACATCACCGACGAGCTCTTTCGCCTCCGCGAGGAACGCCAGGACCAGGACGTGGACCACAAGGACGTGACCGCCCGGCTCGGCGCACTGCGGCAATTGCTGGACGCGGTGGTGCCCGAGAAGTAGCTTGACCGGCCGCCCGGGGCGGAGGTACACAGGAAGGGCCCTGCGCTGTTCGTGATGCCGGGGGGAAGTTTCAACCTCGTTTAAAGATTGGGAGCCGCTCACGAGGGTGGTGCGCATGCCCCTCCTAAGAGGGGAAGCCTGAAGCCCTCCATTTTGGCGCCCACCTGGTGAATACCAGGTTCGAAACACCGTCGGCACACGGCAGAGGTGGGGCGCTTTCGTCTCCGTAGCCACTCTCCGCTTCGTTGACATTCCTCTCCCGCAGGGCCTATAATTCGTCAACTTTCGCGGCTATTTGCCGACCGCTAGCTCAAGTGCACATGATCCGGACCGGGTCTCGACCCGGGATGGAGTGATCGATGAACGCCATGACCTGGCTGATGGTGCTGGCGCCGGTCGTCGCCCTCCTGGCCGCCTTCGTCGGATATTTCGGGGCCCGCTCCGTCGCCGCCCGCACGCTGGGTGATGCGCAGGCCCGCGGCGCGCGCATCGTCGAGGACGCCAAGCGGCTGGGCGAGCAGGCGCGTGGGGACGCCGAGGGGAAGATGCGCGAGGCCGACGCCAAGGTGCGCGAGGCCGAGACCAAGATCCGCGGCGCCGAGCTCGAGACGAAAGAGCTCGCCCTGAAAGCGCGGGCCGAGCTGGACCAGGAATCCCGCGCCCGCCTGCGGGAGCTGCAGGACGTGGAGCGCCGCGTCGCCCAGCAGGAGGAGCAGCTCGGCCGCCGCCTGGACCAGGTCGACCGGCGCGATGGCGAGATGCAGAATCGCGACCGCGTCCTGGGCGAGCGGGAGCGAAGCCTCGGGGAGAAGGAGGCACGGCTGGGCTCGGCGCTCGAGGAGCAGCGCCGCAAGCTCGAGGCGGTCGCGGGCCTCACCGCCGAGGAGGCCAAGCGCCAGCTCATGGCCCAGGTCGAGGTCGAGTCCCGGCGGGAGGCGCAGCTCCTGGGGATGCGCCTCGAGGAGGAGGCGCGCGAGACCGCGCACATGAAAGCCAAGGAGGTGCTGGCCACCACGATCCAGCGCCTGGCCCCCGACTACACGGTGGAGACGGCGGTGTCCATCGTGGACCTGCCCTCCGACGACATGAAGGGCCGCATCATCGGCCGCGAGGGCCGCAACATCCGCGCGCTCGAGGGCTTCACCGGCGTGGACCTGATCGTCGACGACACCCCGGAGGCGGTGCTGATCTCCGCCTACGATCCCTACCGCCGGGAGATCGCGCGCCTGGCGCTGCAGCGGCTGATCGCGGACGGCCGCATCCATCCCGCGCGCATCGAAGAGGTGGTGGAGAAGGTCAAGAAGGAGATGGAGCAGCACCTGCGCGAGGAGGGCGACAAGGCCTGCTTCGAGGTCGGCGTGCACGGGCTGCATCCGGAGCTGATCAAGCTGGTGGGCCGGATGAAGTTCCGGACCTCGTACGGCCAGAACTGCCTGCAGCACTCCAAGGAAGTGGCGTGGCTGGCCGGCATGATGGCGGCCGAGATCGGGGCCGACGTCCAGCTCGCCAAGCGCATGGGGCTGCTCCACGACATCGGCAAGGCGCTCACCCACGAGCAGGAGGGGAGCCACCCGGAGCTGTCGCTGCAGGTGCTCACCAAGTACAACGAGTCGCCCCAGGTGATCAACGCGGCGCTCTGCGGGCACGAGAACGTCGAGGCCGAGACGATCGAGGCGGTGCTCACCGAAGCGGCCGACGGCATCTCGGCGGCCCGGCCGGGCGCTCGTCGCGATGTCCTGGAGAGCTATATCAAGCGCCTCGCCAAGCTCGAAGAGATCGCCATGTCCTACAAGGGCGTGGAGCTGTGCTACGCCATCCAGGCTGGCCGCGAGCTGCGGGTGATGACCAAGGCCGAGCAGATCTCCGACCTCGACGCGTACCAGCTCGCCAAGGACATCTCCAAGCGCATCGAGGCCGAGATGCAGTACCCCGGTCACATCAAGGTCGTGGTGATCCGCGAGACCCGCGCGGTCGAGGTGGCGAAGTGATGAGGTCAGAATCATGACCAAGCCGCTCACCGTCATCTGCGTGGGGGACGTGTTCGGGGAGCCGGGGCGACGGGCCATCCAGGCGCTGCTGCCCAAGCTGAAGAAGCAGCACGAGGCCGACCTCGCGGTGGTGAACGTGGAGAACTCCGCGTCCGGCTTCGGGGTCACGCCGCTGATCGCGCGGACCTTCCTCGAGCAGGGTGTGGACGTGATGACCTCCGGCAATCACATCTGGGACAAGAAGGAGATCATCGAGTACATCGTCAAGGAGAACCTGCTCCTGCGGCCCGCCAACTACCCGCCGGGCACGCCGGGAGCGGGCTCGATCGTGATCAAGGCGGGGCCGCACAAGGTGGCGGTGCTCAACCTCATGGGCCGCGTCTTCCTGCCGCAGCTCGATTGCCCGTTCCGCAAGGCCGACGAGGAGCTGGCCCGTCTGCGCGCCGAGACGTCGATCATCATCGTCGACATGCACGCGGAGGCCACCTCGGAGTCGCAGGCCATGGGCTGGCACCTCGACGGGCGCGTGAGCGCGGTGGTCGGCACGCACCGGCACGTGCAGACCGCCGACGAGCGGCTCCTGCCCAAGGGCACCGCCTACATCACCGATCTGGGGCTCACCGGCCCGGTGGACTCGGTCATCGGCGTCGAGCCCGCGCTGGCGCTCGGCCGCTTCCTCAGCCAGATGCCGAACCGCTTCGAGCCCGCCAAGGGGCCGGCCATGCTCCAGGGGGCGGTGATCCGCATCGATCCCGACACCGGTCGCGGGCTGTCCATCGAGCGTCTGCGCGTTCCTCTCGCCGGCTGACCGTGCCGGCGCTGATCCTGAGCGGCAAGGAGGTCGCGGCGAAGGTCCTGGCCGAGGTGAAGGCCAGCGTGGCGGCGCTCCGGGAGAAGACGGGCACCCAGCCCACCCTGGCCGTGATCCTGGTGGGGGACGATCCCGCCTCCCAGCTCTACGTCCGCAACAAGAAGCGCGCCGCCGACGAGGTCGGCATCAACGCGCGCGACTTCCTGTTCCCGCAGGGCTGCTCCCAGGCCGAGCTACTCGCGACGATCGCGGGGATCAACCGCGACCCGTCCATCCACGGCATCCTGCTCCAGCTCCCCCTGCCCAAGGGCATGGACGAGGACGCGGCGGTGGCGGCGATCGCGCCCGAGAAGGACGCCGACGGGCTCCATCCCGTCAACCTCGGCAACCTGCTCGGCGGCAAGCCGGGGGCGATCCCGTGCACGCCCGCCGGGTGCATCGAGATCCTGGACCACTACCGCATTCCCATCGAAGGCGCCGAGGCGGTGGTGGTCGGACGCTCCCGTCTGGTGGGCAAGCCGCTGGCCCAGCTCCTCCTCGCGCGCCACGCCACCGTGACGATGTGCCACACGCGCACGCGGGATCTGGCCGCGCATTGCCGGCGCGCCGACATCCTGTGCGTGGCCGCCGGCAAGGCGGGCGTGGTGACCGGCGACATGGTGCGCGAGGGCGTGGTGGTCATCGACGTGGGCGTCAACCGCCTGCCCACCGGCAAGGTCACCGGCGACGTGCAGTTCGACTCGGTCAGCGCCAAGGCCCGCGCGATCACCCCGGTCCCCGGCGGCGTCGGCCCCATGACCATCGCGATGCTCATGCGCAACACCCACCGCGCCGCCCTCCACCAGCTCTCAAAATGACCGAGCCGGCGGCGACCTACATACCCTCTCCCCTCTGGGGAGAGGGCAGGGTGAGGGGTCCCAGGGGCGGGATGACGACCACCTACACCCTCACCCCGGCCCTCTCCCTCCCAGGGAGAGGGAGGCTGCGCTCCAATACCGACGGCGTGCTCGTGCGAATCGCTCAGGCGATTGCCGACCCCTCACCCCGGCCCTCTCCCCAGAGGGGAGAGGGGGAAGGGCGGGGATGAGCGAGCGGGTGGTGTGCACGGTGAGTGAGCTGGCGACGCGCATCAAGGCGTCGCTCGAGGATCAGTTCCCGGCGGTGTGGGTGGAGGGGGAGATCTCCAACCTGCGCACGCCGTCCTCGGGGCACGCGTACTTCACCTTGAAAGATGACGGCGCCCAGCTCCGCTGCGTGCTCTTTCGCGGGCGGGGCCGCCGGGTGGCCTTCCAGCCCGAGGACGGCATGCAGGTGCTGGCCTTCGGCGGCCTCGACGTCTACCTCGCGCGGGGAGAGTACCAGCTGGTGGTGGAGCTGCTCGAGCCCAAGGGCCTCGGCGCGCTCCAGCTCGCCTTCGAGCAGCTCAAGCGCCGGCTCGAGGCCGAGGGGCTCTTCGACGCCGGCCGCAAGCGCGGGCTGCCCCCGTACCCGCGCACTATCGGCATCGTCACCTCGCCCACCGGCGCGGCCATCCGCGACATGCTCCACGTGATCGGCCGCCGCTTCGCCGACCTGCGCATCGTGATCACGCCGGTGCGCGTGCAGGGGGAGGAAGCGCCGGGCGAGATCGTGCGCGCGCTCGCCGATCTCCAGCAGATCGCCGACCTGGACGTGGTGATCGTGGGCCGGGGCGGCGGCTCCATCGAGGACCTCTGGGCCTTCAACGACGAGCGGGTGGCGCGCGCGATCTCGGCCTGCCGGGTCCCGGTGATCTCGGCGGTGGGGCACGAGACCGACTTCACCATCGCGGACTTCGTGGCCGACCTGCGGGCGCCCACCCCGTCGGCGGCGGCCGAGCTGGTGGTGCAGGAGAAGCTGCAGGTGATCCGCGCGCTCTGCGACCTGTACGAGGCTCTCAAGCAGACGATGGCGCACCGCCTCGACCGCGAGCGCGAGCGCGTCGACGGGCTCGCGAAGCGCCGCGTGCTGACCGACGCCTCGCGCGCCCTGCGGGATCTGCACCGGCGTCTCGACGAGCTGACCACCCGGCGCGGCCTCGCGATGCGGCGCCGGCGACAGGACGCCGCGCATCGGGTGTCTCTGGCCAGAAACGCCTTGCGCTCCCTCAATCCGGTGGCTAGGATTGCCAACGGTACCGCGCTGCTCTCCCAGCTGCGTGGGCGGCTCGCCTCCGCGGCCGTCCACAACGTGAAGGCGTCGCGCCATCGGTTCGACGCCGCGGTGGGGCAGCTCGACAGCCTCTCGCCGCTGGCCGTGCTCGGGCGGGGCTACAGCCTGGCCCGACTGTCCTCGGGGGTGATCGTCCGCCGCGCCGCGCAGACGCGCCCCGGCGACGCCATCGAGATCCTGCTCCACGAGGGCGCGCTGGACGCCCGGGTGGAGCGCCTCAAGGAACGAGATGACCGACATCAAGTTTGAGACGGCGCTGCAGCGCCTGGAGCAGATCGTGGATCAGCTCGAGGCCGGCAATCTCTCGCTCGAGGAGTCGCTGCAGGTGTTCGAGGAGGGTGTGGGGCTGGCCCGCCGCTGCGGCAAGTACCTCGACGAGGCCGAGAAGCGCATCGAGCTGCTCACCCGCGACGAGAGCGGCGTGCTGAAAGCGACGCCCTATGATCCGACCGAGGACGAGCGCGCGTGAGCTTCGATCTCGGCGCCTACATGAAGGAGCGGGTGGACGCGGTGGATGCCGCGCTCGAGCGCCTCCTGCCCGCCGAGACCCTGCGCCCGGAGACCCTGCACAAGGCGATGCGCTACAGCGTGTTCGCGGGGGGCAAGCGCCTGCGCCCGGTGCTGGTGATCGCGGGGGCGGAGGCGGTGGGCGGCGCCGCGGCGCAGGTGATGCCGACCGCGTGCGCGATGGAGCTGATCCACACCTACTCGCTCGTGCACGACGACCTCCCCGCGATGGACAACGACGATTTCCGCCGGGGCGCGCCCACGAACCACAAGGTGTTCGGCGAGGCCATGGCGATCCTGGCCGGCGACGCGCTGCTGACCCTCGCGTTCCGGCTGGTGGCCGACAACGCGGGGAAGAGCAACCGCGGCGCGCTCCAGGACGTCGTGCTGGACATCGCGGACGCGGCGGGCCACCAGGGCATGGTGGCGGGCCAGGTGGCCGATCTCGAGGCCGAGGGCCGCCGTGTGGGGGCGGAGACGGTGGACTATATCCACTCGCACAAGACGGGCGCCCTCATCCGCACCTCGTTGCGGGTCGGGGCCGTGCTGTGCGGGGCCGACGCCGCGCAGGTGCGCGCGCTGAGCGTGGCCGGCGCCGACCTGGGGCTGGCCTTCCAGATCGTGGACGACATCCTCGACGTGGTCGGGAGCTCGGAGGAGCTGGGCAAGACCGCGGGCAAGGACCAGATCCAGCAGAAGGCGACCTATCCCGCCATTCACGGCATCGAGGCCTCCCGGGCCCGCGCCGCGTTCCTGATCCGCGACGCCGAGGACGCCCTTCGCGTCCTGGGGCCGCGCGCCGAGCCCATCCGCGCCCTCGGGCGCTTCATCCTCGACCGGAAGGCCTGACGCCATGTCCGAGAACTTCGCCACCTCTCTCTCGATCACCCTCTCCCCTTCGGGGAGAGGGCAGGGTGAGGGGCTCGGTCACCCGACCGGTTGCGCCGCCCCCCACCCCAGCCCACACCCCCCAGGGGGGGCGGCGGTAGGGCGCGCCCCGTCCGAGGCCGTCAACCCTCCCGCGATCACCCTCTCCCCTCCGGGGAGAGGGCAGGGTGAGGGGGACTAGGGCGCGCCATGTCCGAGATCCGCGCTACTCACGCCCGCGAGGTGCTCGACTCCCGCGGCAACCCGACGGTCGAGGTCGAGGTCTGGCTCGAGTCCGGCGCGTTCGGCCGCGCCATCGTGCCCTCCGGCGCCTCGACGGGCAAGCGCGAAGCGGTCGAGCTGCGCGACGGCGACGACAACCGCTACGGCGGCAAGGGCGTCCGGCGCGCGGTGCAGAACGTCAACGAGGTCATCGCGCCCGAGATCGAGGGGCTGGAGGCCGGCGAGCAGGCGGTGCTGGACCGCGCGCTGCTCGAGCTGGACGGCACCCCCAACAAGTCGGGCCTCGGAGCCAACGCGCTCCTCGGCGTGTCGCTCGCCGCCGCGCGGGCCTCCGCGGACGACGCGGGCCTGCCGCTCTACCAGTACCTGGGCGGGCCGGGCGCGCGCATCCTGCCGGTGCCGCACATGAACGTGCTCAACGGCGGCGCCCACGCCGACAACGGCCTCGACATCCAGGAGTTCATGCTGGTGCCCGCGGGCGCCGGCTCGTTCAGCGACGCGCTGCGCATGGGGGTGGAGATCTTCCACGCGCTCAAGGGCCTGCTGAAGGAGCAGGGCCTCTCCACCGGCGTGGGCGACGAGGGCGGCTTCGCGCCCGCGCTCGGCGGCAACGAGCCCGCGCTCGACCTCCTGCTGCGCGC
Source organism: Candidatus Rokuibacteriota bacterium (assembly GCA_040902305.1). Lineage (GTDB taxonomy): Bacteria > Methylomirabilota > Methylomirabilia > Rokubacteriales > CSP1-6 > CAMLFJ01. Next base: position 26,864 of record JBBDXN010000049.1, read on the forward strand.
CATCGAGCGCACCGGCTACCGGCCCGGGGAGGACGTGTGGCTCGCGCTGGACACCGCGGCCAGCGAGTTCGGCGAGCACGGCCGCTACCGGCTGCGCGCGGACAAGACCGAGAAGTCGAGCCAGGAGATGATCGCGTTCTACGAGACCTTGATGGCGCGCTATCCGATCTGCTCCATCGAGGACGGCCTGGCCGAAGACGACTGGGAGGGCTGGCACGCGCTGACCCGCCGCATCGGGGACCGTTGCCAGCTCGTGGGCGACGACGTGTTCGTGACGAACCCGGCCATCCTCCAGGAGGGCATCCGCAAGGGCATCGCCAACGCGATCCTCGTCAAGGTCAACCAGATCGGCACCCTCACCGAGACGCTCGAGGCCATCGAGCTGGCCAAGCGCGCGGGCTACGGCACCGTCATCTCCCACCGGTCCGGCGAGACCGAGGACGCCTTCGTGGCCGACCTGGCGGTCGGAGTGAACGCGGGCCAGATCAAGACCGGCTCGCTGGCCCGCGGCGAGCGCACCGCGAAGTACAACCAGCTCCTGCGCATCGAGGAGGAGCTGGGCCAGGCCGCGGTCTGGCCGGGGCGGGCGGTGTTCGGGAGCCGCGTCCGGTGAAGGCCCGCGCGCTCGTCTTCGCCGCGTTCGGCGCGGCCGCGCTGCTGACGCTGACCTACGGCGGCCAGAGCCTCGCCCGCGTGTGGCAGATGAAGCACGACGTCGAGAGCCTCGAGCGCGAGATCGTCACGCTCCGCGCCGAGACCGGGCGGCTCACCGCGGTGGTGAATCGGCTTCGCACCGATCCCGAGTTCATCGAGCAGGTGGCCCGCGAGGATCTCGGGCTGGTGAAGCCCGGCGAGCGCGTGCTCAAGCTGCCGCCGTCACCCGGGCAGAGAGGGCGCTAGCCCGGGTGGATATCGTCCCGCTTCTGTTCTTCATCGCCCTGTTCTTCAATATCCGGGCCTCCTTCAAGCTCGCGCTCGACTGGCGCGGCATGCTGGTGACCACCCGCTTCGTCCGGGACGCCTACGCGCAGATCGACGAGCTGCCCACCGAGGAGCAGCTCGAGCGGGAGGCGGCCGCGCCGGTGTTCCTGCACCTGGTGCCCGCGTACGAGGAGCCCGACATCACGGTGACGGTGGGCGCACTGACCGCCTCGCGGTACCCCCACGGCCGCCTGCACGTGGTGGTCGTCACCAAGGAAGAAGAGGAACACGCCCCGCACCCGGCCATGGGCGTGAGCACGGGCGAGCTGGTCCGGCGGCTGCGCGAGACGCTGCCTCCGTATCAGCAGAAGCGTCTCTCGCACGTGGTGATGCCGGGGCCGGGTCGCAAGGCGCATCAGCTCAACTGGGCCCTGCGGCCGGAGGTGCTGCGCGAGATCCTCCCCGAGGAGACCGATCCCCGCCGCGTCTTCGTGGGCGTGAGCGACGCCGACTCCATCCCGGATCCCGACACGTATCGCTGGATCGCCCACCGGGAGCTGGACGGGCCGGGGAGCCTGGCCTATCAGGGCATTCCGCTCTCGCTCGCCAACTACGACCGGCTGAGCATCCGCGGGAAGATCTGCGCCATCCAGCAGTCGTCCATCTTCATCCGGGTGTCGATCGCCCGCCTGCTCAACGAGGTGAAGCGGGTGCGCCTCCTGGCCGGGCTGACCGCGCGCCTGCCGCGCCTGGCCTGGCTGATCCGCCCCGCCTTCGAGCTGTTCTTCCGCCGCTCGCAGATCTGCCTCGGCCACAACCAGTTCGTGCGCCTCGACCTGATGCAGTCGCTCGGCGGCTTCCCCACCACGGGCGCCACCGAGGACTCCACGCTCGGCTACGAGCTGGGCCGGCGGGGTGTCCTGATCCAGGCTCTACCAATGGTGGAGGTGACCGACCTGCCCGAGACGTCCGAGGGCGTGATCCGGCAGAACGCGCGCTGGTATCTGGGCGTGCTCGACGACATCCCGTACCTCTGGCGCGTGTGGCGCGCGGAGCCGACCGCCTTCAACCTGGCCCAGCTCGTGCGCCACGTCGGCAACAAGGTGGTGGAGTGGCCGATCGCCGCCCTCGTGTATCCCGTCACCGGCTGGCTCGGCTGGTATCTGGCCTATCACCACGAGGGCCACCGCTTCTGGTTCTACATGGCCACCGGCGCGCCCACGCTGTCGCTACTGCTCACGGTGTGGGTGGGCGGCATCATGACCCAGGTGCTGATCGAGGATCTCCACCCGTACCTTCCGCGCCGCGTGGATCTCCGTCGCAAGAGCCTGAAGGAGAAGTTCCTCGGCACCTTCCGCTGCCAGACCTACTGGCTGCTCGCGACCCGTGGCTCCTGGCGCGTGCTCTGGGCGCTGGCCCGTACCGGCGGCTATGAGCCGGGCAAGACCGACCGCGTTACCCGCCGCCGCCTCGGAAGAACCGTCTCCTCCCTGGGGAGCGAGCAGGGCGAGAGGCCCTAGCCTTTTCACCCTCTCCCCTCTGGGCAGAGGGCAGGGTGAGGGGCCCGATGGTGAGGGTGGGTTGACTCGGCGCAATCTCTCCGTTACATTGTGACTCGTCACCGCGGGGTGGAGCAGCCCGGTAGCTCGTTGGGCTCATAACCCAAAGGTCGCTGGTTCAAATCCAGCCCCCGCAACCAACCGCGAGGCCCCGGAATTCAATAGGTTCCGGGGCCTTGGTCTTTCTGCCGGCGCCGCGATCATCCGGCACCCATCCGGCAAGACGGCCAGGGCTTGGTGTATCGCCGCCGCTGGTAGTCAGCCTTGGGCAATCACCGGGCGGTCCCGGACCTGGTATTCCCTTGACAACATATTCCGTCAGACCTATAGTCATCCCATGGCATGGGACGTCGAGCTCACCGATGAGTGCCGGGGCTGGTTTGAAGGCCTGGGCGAGGACGAACAGGTCTCGGTCGGCGCGGTGATCGACGTGCTGGAAGCCCAGGGGCCGACGCTCCCGTTTCCGTACTCCTCGGGGATCACGACGTCGAAGCATCCGCGGATGCGGGAGCTTCGGATCAGTCATGGCGGGCGGCCGTATCGCGTGCTCTATGCGTTCGATCCGATCCGGTGCGCGATCCTGCTGCTGGGCGGGGAAAAGACTGGCGATGACCGCTGGTACGAGTGGGCGGTGCCCCAAGCGGACCGGCTCTACGATGAGCACCTGGATATCTTGAAGCGAGAGGGGAGACTCTGATGGCCACCAAGTGGAGCGAGCTCAAGGCGAAGATGGTGCCGGAGCGTCGGGAGCGGATGGAGCAGCGCTCGCGCGAGCTCATCGCGCAGCTGCCCCTCCAGGAGCTTCGGCGCGCGAAGGAGCTCACGCAGTCGACGATGGCCGAGCTGCTCGAGACCAGTCAGTCCGAGGTTTCGAAGATCGAGCATCGGACCGACATGTACGTCAGCACGCTCCGAAAGTACGTCGAGGCCATGGGCGGGGAGCTCGAGATCCGCGCCGTCTTCGGGGATGGGACTGTCCGAATCAATCAGTTCTCGGAGCTGCTGCAGAAGGCCTCATAGCAAAGCGGGGTGCCCGCTGACGCCCCCTGAGCACCGCCCGCGCCCACCGGCGCAGGGTCTCCTGCATCGTCCCGCGCTCGGTGGCGGCCAGGGGCCGAGCGAGAATTTCCCGGGCTTGATGCTCGGCCTGGCGGCCGGTCTGCTGCAAGCTGGTCCACTCCGTCTCCGTCATGCTGCTGGCCGCGGTGCCCCGCCGCGGCCCGGCGGGGGCAGCCGGCGCTCCCACTGGATGGAGCCGCCGCTGGAATGGACGCCAGCATGACCGCGCGCCCGCTGACAGAAGTACACCCGCCACTCGCCTCCGACCTCGAGCTCGTGCCGGTCGAGGCATTTGTCTGCCGTCACCACGCGGGGCATCAGGTGTCCTCCTCACGCGCCGCGGCCGGCCGCCGGGCGCGGGGGGTGGTGATGGCGTCGTGCACTCGCCCACGATCCTGGGCGGTGGGCCGTCGCGCGGGGCGGATCCGCGCCATCTCGGCGGCCTGCTCCCGGTCGGCGCGCGCGAGCCCGCGGCGGATCGCGGCCTGGAACCTGGCGCGGAGATCCGGGCGCAGGGTCATCGCCGCGCGGATATGTGTCGGCCGCCACCCACACTTTTCGGCCGGCCACTCGGCTTGTGCACCGGCACCTCGACGACGCGCACGTCGATGGCCCGAGGCCCTTTCTCGTGAGCAACCGGAGTGAACCGCACGCTGTCGTCGATCTTCAGCGCGTGCCGGCCGAGCAGCACGTCGAGCCCGACCCAATAGGTCACACCGTCATCGCCAGCGATCCGCCCGAACCGCCGGCCTGCGTGCCAGAACCGGCAGAGACCGGTCATGACACGACCTTCAGGCCCTGGCGGGCCAAGCCGACGCGCCAGCCGATCTCCGCCGCGCAGGACGGGCACCGCCCCTTCGTGTCGAGGTGCGCGGGCTCGTAGCAGGCACCGCACACGTAGCGGGGCGCTGTGCTCCGAGCGCTGGCCGGCCTGGCCGGACGCGAAGCCGCCCGCCGGGGCGGTGCGGTGGGCGGTGGTGGCGCCGGGCGCGGGCGCGGGAGCCGCGGCGGGAGTGACCCGGGATCGACTCGATAGACGCCGGCCCGGAGGCCGCGCGGATCGTTTTGCAGATCGACGTATTGAGCGAACGTCATCGATTGTCTCCTCTCCGCGCCTACGCGCGGCTCTTGCGTGAGAATCGGATCGTGCCGCCGAGGATCGAAGGATCCGAGCCCTGGCTGGGCACCAGCCCGACCTTGTCCGCCTCGGTCGGCGCTGGGCCCGTCAGCCCCGCTCGCTGCGCGACGTCGACCGGGAGCGGCTTCTTGAGGGGCGTGGCGAGCGCGGCGAACATCGCGGCTCGCGTCTCGGCCATCGCCTTTCTCAGCTCGGCGCTGCCGAGGTACACCATCGCGTCGATCCCTCGGTGGAGCTGGACCAGCGTGCCCTGGATCTCGCCGAGTACTTCGGCCGTCGACCAGGCGCGGACTTCACGCCCTCGGGCGTCGAGGTCGACGCGACGCTCCCAGTCTCTTGCCCGGTTGGTGTCCATGGCGCCGAGCAGGTCGTGGGCGAGTTCGGCAAGGTCCGAGCCGAGCTCATCCCGCTCGGTCTCGTCGCCCCAGGTCAACTTGAACAACAGGATCTCGATGGTTTTCACGCGGCCGGCCCATGACGCGAACGCGAGCCGCGTGCTCTGCTCCGCCTCCGCTCTCGTCGTGCAGTGCGGGCAGATGCAGGTCGGCAGTTCGGGCGGGGCCAGCATGGACGCCGGCGGGGGCGGGGGCGCCGCGAGCAGCGTGGCGCGCTCCCGGGCGAGCTCGTCGCGGTCCGGCTTGCTGCCCACGAGGGCCGAGGCGAGGTTCCGAAGCTGGCCAGCGACACTACCGAGGGTCGACATAGGAGCCTCCGTGGCTGAGGGAGAGCTGCTGGATGAACACTCGAACGATCTGGCGGGCCGCCACCTCGGCGTCGAAGTCGCCGTCGTCCAGGGCGATGGTGAACTCGTCGCCCCGGGAGCGGGACCGGACCGTGACGCGGAGATCCTCGTCTTGGCGCAGCAGGGTGAGCCGGTCGTCGTCGGATCGGAGCTGGATCGAGCCCGGCGCGGGCGGCTCGCTGAAGATGCCGACCCCGGCCGCGGTGCCGAAGGCATCCACCGCTTCGACCACCCGGACGGCGACGTCCGCGAACCGCTGCGCGAGCACCGCGACGGGCACGGCCGCGCGCTGGCCGGTTGCCTCGACCTCGGCGGCGGCTTCAGCTTGGCGGGCGGCGCGGCGGGCCGCGACCCGGCGGCCGATCTCCGTCGCCCAATGCTGCGCGGCGGTGGTGGTGGTGGGGTTCTTCTCCATCGTGGTCTCGGTCATGTTCTCTCCTCCTGGTTGATGGTCATCTAGCCCAAAACCGTGATGCGCGGCGCCGGCGCTTCCTCGTGCGCGACGTGGGCGAGGGCGAGGGCCGTCACCAGGCCCGACGTGCCATCGATGCGTTCCCGGCTGCGCTTCTTCGACGGCTTGAGATTTCCGTTTGAGTCCGTATCCACGGCGGTGTTGCTGATGCACCACCGCAGGACCGGATGCCCGCCGTGTCGGAGCCGACCGGCGAGCACCAGACGCTCGAGCTCCTTCGCCGCGCCGGACAGATTGGCCATCGTCTGCGCGACTTCCACCGCAGGCAGGCCGTCGCCCTGCAGCTTGGTGGTCAGCGAGCGCGCATTCCATGGATCGATGCCGATCGCGACGACGTCGAAGCCGTCGGCCTCGACCAGCTCGTGGAGCCGGCGCTCGATCGCGCCATAATCGACGGTATTGCCGTCGGTGACGTGGAGGTGCCCCTCCTGCGCCCAGATCGTGTACGGCACCCGGTCCCGTCTCGACCGCAGCTCGAGGTAGTCGGCCGGCACCCAGAACTCGGCCCGCACGTCCCAGATCCCGTCCGCGTCCGGCGGAAAGATCACGACCATGGCCGTCAAGTCGGTGGTCGTCGACAAGTCGAGGCCGACGATGCAGGGTTGCCCGCGCAGCGCCGCGGGATCGACCGGCTCGGCACACGCATCCCAGCGGGCCAGGTCGAGCCATCGCGTCTCCGCGTGGGTACCCCACATGTTCAAGTACAACTTCTTGAACGACGCTTCGCGGCCCGGGACCTCGCGCGCCTGGCGGGCCGCGACACGGAACTCCTCGAGGCTGCGGAAATCCTGGAGCGCCGGATTGGCGGCATACCACGTGGCCTCGGCCCACGGGTCCGCGTCCGCAGGCGCCGCGTAGATCACCGGCAGAAAACTCGGGTCCGGGATGATGCCGTCGCGCACCCGCTCAGCGTAGCGATGCACCTCGGCCCCGACGCTGTGCTCGTCGTCGCCGGCGGTCGTGATGGCGATGGTGACGGGGGCGCGCCGGCTCCCGGTCCGCGACTGCATCACGTCGAACATCTCGCGGCCGGGCCATGCGGCCAGCTCGTCCATGACGACGGCGGAGGCGTTGACGCCGAGGGCGGACGGCGCGTCGGCGGCGAGCACGCGGTAGACGCTCTCGCTGGCGTGGTGGATGATCCGGCGGCGGCTCGGCACCACCTCGAGGCGGGCGGCCAGCTCGGGATCCCGGCGCACCATCGTGCTCGCGACGTTGAACACGAGCGAGGCCTGGTCCGTGTCGATCGCGACGGAGTAGACCTCGGCGCCCTGCTCCTGGTCGCCGCAGAGCATGTACAGGGCCAGCGCGGCCGCGAGCTCGCTTTTGCCGTTCCGCGTCGGCAACTCGATGAGCGCGGTGCGGATGACCCGGTACCCGTCCGCGTCGAGGGTGCCGAAGATCTGCGCCACGATCGAGTGCTGCCAGTCGCGCAAGCGGAACGCTTGCCCGGCCGCGGGGCCCTTGCTGTGCGTGAGGGAGCTGATGAACGCCGCCGCCCGCTCGGCGTCGGCCTTCGGCGTGCGCCGGCGCTTCGGGGTGGTCCAGCAGTCCCACGAGAAGTGCTTCGACTCGCCGCGGATCGGATACTTGCCTGTCCGCAGGTACGCGGCCACCGCCGGGTCCTCCGGCGCTCGCGGGGCGATCGCGCGGCGCCGGATCATGCGGGCCCTCGGCCAGGTGGACGCCCCATGGGCCCAGGCGCCGGGACGTCGAGGTTGAGCTGACGCCAGGCCTTCAAGGCGAGCTCGGTGGAGGTGCGCTCGATCGAGACGGCAGGATGCGGACGCGGGCCGCGGGTGCCCGTCACGATCAGCCCGTCGCGCGCGACGAGGGCGCGGGCCTGCGCGGCACGGTCGAAGCCGCGCAGGGCGATGCCCAGGAGCTGGCGGGCGCTTTCGTCCAGGTCCCAGCCCTGGTGAACATCGCGCCAGATCCGCTTGGATCCGGGCGACAGATCGGTTGGAGCGGGCGGGGTCTTGGCGCGATTCATCGTGGCCCTCGTGGCACTTGCTTTTCGCCCACATCGGTTGCGACTTCTAGGGCGCGCGGTAATTGGCTGGGGGGGTCTCCTAGCCCCAATCCGAAAATAAGTTAGGCGGTGAGGCGGTGGTTAATGGACGCATA
>JBBDXN010000050.1:0-5429 GCA_040902305.1 Candidatus Rokuibacteriota bacterium
CACCGCCTCGACGGCGGCCAGGATCACCGGGAAGTGCTCGGGCAGCGCGCCGGCCAGGACCGCGTTGACCGCCACGCGCTCGACCGTCGCGCGGCCGAGTCGCGGCGGCAGAATCGCGACCGGGTCGTCCGCCCGCCGGCCGCTGCCCGCGAGCATGGCCGCCACCCTCTCGGCGGTGGCCGGGATCATCGGCAGGCCGTCGCCCCAGCCGCGCTCCATCATGAACGCCTGGAAGGCGAGCAGGTCGTCCGGCGCCGGGTGCCGCGCGACCGCGCCGTCGGCGCCCGCCACGTCGGCGCCCGCGGCCGCGCCACGCGTCAGCGCGCTCCGCACCGCATCGACGGCCTGGAGCGCCTTGCCCGCGACCGTCTCCTCGGCGATGCCGCCGATCGGATGCGGCACCGTGACGAGGCCGAGGTCCGGCAGTCCCTTCGCCGTCGCCTCCGCGAGGGCGAGCGGGCGGAACTCGTGCGTGCCCAGGACGACGGTCGCGATCCCCCGCCCCTCCAGCTCCGTGGCGTCGTGGATACTCCACGACGTGCACGACCCTCAGTCGGCCGATGCGGTGAGGACGGCGCCGCATTGCGCGGCGATCTCGTCGAGGACGGCGGGGGTGGCCCCGATCGAGGCGCCGGGCTTGCGCCACACCTTCACGTCCCGGGCCCCGACCTTCCGGGCGAGCGCGCGGGCCACGCCCTCCAGCAGCACGCGGGCATTGGGCTTCGAGTTGTCGAGGACCCCGATGACCGCGCCCTCGAGCGAGGCGGGCCGGGGAGCGAGCGTCCGGGACGTGGCGGAAGTCGAGCCGACCGGGTCGAGGATCTCCATGGCCGGCATCATACCGCGGCCCGGCGGCCGCCGGTACCGCGAGCCGGGGCGCTCAACGCGGCCCGACGCCGCGTGAGGTCGCCCGCCGCGTGGGGAGCAGGGCCAGTCCCGCGCCCAGGGCACAGACCGCGCCCGCGGCGAGAAAGGCGGCGTGGAAGGCGGCCACGAAGCCGTCCCGCGCGAGCCGGGCGTCGAAGAGCGAGGCGCTCGCCTGCACGCCCACCGCGCTCCCGAGCGTCCGGCCGAAGAAGGCGAGGCCGCCCGCGGCGCCCTGCTGGGCCGGCGGGAAGGCCGCCATCATGAGCGCCAGGTTCGGGACCTGGAAGAGGCCGACCCCCAGGCCGACCAGGGCCATGCCGGCTCCGACGTGGACGAGCGGGGTCGCCTCCGTGACGCGGGCGACCGCGAACAGGCCCGCGGTCTCGAGGACGAGCCCGGCCACGAGCGGCCCCCGCGGTCCGATGCGATCGGTGAGGGCCCCGCCGAGCGGGGCCGCGAGCGCGGTGGCGAGCGGGGTGAGCACGAAGATCGCGCCGCCGAGGCTCGGCGAGAGCCCGAGCGCCCCCACCAGGAAGAACGGCATCAGAAGCCAGATCGCGAACTGCGCGTACTGGGAGAGGAACGCGAGCAGGGCGGCGCGGAGCACCGGGACGCGCAGCAGATCCTCGACCGCGAGCCGGCGCGGCGTCGGCGCGATGCCTCCCACGCGGCCGAAGCGCGTCAACGCGAGCAGCGCCAGCACCAGGAACAGCGGCGCTCGAAAGACGAACGCGGCGGGCCAGCCGAAGCCGTCCACCAGCACGCCGCCCAGCACCGGCCCCACACCCAGCCCGACGCCGATACCCAGACTCATGGCGCCGAGCCCGCGGCCGTGCCGCGCCGGCGGCAGGGAGAGCGTCACCAGCGCGGGCGCGGTCCCGTAGACCATGCCGCTGCCGACGCCCTGGAGCACGCGCAGGCCCAGCACCGCGGGATACGACTCGACCAGCGCGTAGCCCACGAACGTGGCCGCGCAGAGCCACAGGCCCGCGGTGAAGACCGGCCCGGGGCCGAGGCGATCCGCGAGCAGCCCGGCCGCGAACGCGGTGAAGGCGTAGGTGAGGACGTAGCAGATGATGACCCAGCGGATCGCCGCGGGCGCCACCCCGAACGCGTCGGCCATCGCGGGAAGCGCGATGTTGATCGCGGAATCGAGCGAGACGAGCAGCGCGCCGAGGGCGGCCAGGAGCACGGGCACCGGGCCAGTATACGTGGCGCGCCGGCGGGCGCGCGTATACTACCCGGTTAGAACGACCGTGAAGGGCAAAGAATATGCGCCGTTCGTCACGTGACTAGCGCGCCGCCGCGCGCGTGATCCGGTCAGCCGCGGGCGGCGCGGCCGACCAGGAAATCGCGCACCGCCGCCACCGTGGAGGGGAAGGCCAGCTCGTCCCACGGGACCTCCGCGGGGGCCACCCACTCGAGCCGGTCGTTCTCGTGACAGACGGTCAGGGTGCCGCCGGTCACCGCCGCCTCGTAGACCACGATGACCACCGGCGCGGTCGCGTAGGAGTAGACGCCGACGATGCCGCCCAGCTCCACGGTGAGACCGGTTTCCTCCCAGGTCTCGCGGAGCGCGCCCGCGTCTACCGTCTCGCCCCAGTCCACGTAGCCACCGGGAAAGGTCCACTTGCCGTGGGCGGGGTGGATCGCGCGGCGGGTGAGCAGGAGGCGGCCGTCCTGCCACGGGATCGTGCCGGCCACGACCTTCTGGTTCACGTAGAAGACGAACTCGCAGCCGGAGCACACCATCTCGGGCCGCTTCTCGGGCCCGACCGGCTGCCGCGCGAGGCCGGCCCCGCAGAGCGGGCAGAAGCGGATCGTGTCGGGCGTGAGGTGGCGGTGGGGCGGATGGGACGGCTCGGGCGCCATGACGCCGGCCAGTCTATCACGCGGGCCCGCGGCGCCTTGACACCCGGCCGCCGCGCGCGCGAGGCTCTAGCCGCGAAGGAGGCGACGCGTCCATGAAGTGGGTCGTGCCCCGGAGCGGCTTCGACGAGGTGTTCGATCGGCGCGGCCAGGCCCGCGCGCACATTACGCGGCCCTCAATCCTCGATCCCGGAGCGCCGGCGCGAGCGCCTCAAGCTGGCCGCCGGGGAGATCGCGGCCCAGCAGCGGCAGGAGCAGTAGGTGGAGGAACCGCCGTTGACACCGCCACGCGCGCGGTGCTAGAACTGCGCCACGGCGCGTTCCAATCGCAGTATCCGCGGTCAACGAGAGGAGAGCAGGCATGAGGCACGTGAAGTGGGCGGTGGTGATTGGTCTCGTCGCGCTGGTGGTGGGCGCCGTCGGCGCCCTCCAGGCCCAGCAGCCGAGCGCCGAGTACAAGATCGGAGTCCTGGAACCGCTGACCGGCAACCTCGCGGCCGAGGGCAAGCGGCACCTCGAGGGCTACGAGATCGTCCGCGACCTCATCAACGAGCGCGGCGGCGTGATGGGCAAGAAGCTGGTGTTCGCGGTCGGGGACGCGGTCGATCCGACCGTCGCCGCCTCCGAGGCCACCCGGCTGGCCACCCGGGAAGGGGTCAAGATCATCACCGGGACCTTCTCCTCCACCCTCTGCGGCGCGGCCAGCGAGGCGGCCTCGCGGCAGAACGTCATCTACTGGGAGACGTCCTGCGTCGACCCGCGGCTCACCAAGCGCGGGCTCAAGAACGTGTTCCGGACCGAGATCGACGGCACCGGGTTCGGCTGGTACAACGTCGAGTTCATCGCCAAGCACCTCGCGCACCGGCTCGGCAAGAAGACCAGCGAGCTGCGCATCGCGTATCTGTCGGAGGATTCCTCGTACGGCCAGAGCGTCACCGAGTCCGCGCGGCAGCGGGCCAAGGCTGAGTTCGGGATGCAGGAGGTGGCGCTCGAGTACTACACCTTCACCACCAACGACCTCACCCCGGTCATCCTCAAGCTCAAGAACGCGAACCCCGACGTCCTGCACCACATCGCGCGCAACCAGGACGCCATCCTCTTCTGGCGGCAGGCCCGCGAGCAGAACTTCGAGGTCAAGGCGGTCGTGCATGCGGGAGCCACCGGCTACGGCTCGCCCGACTTCGGCAAGGCCTTCGGCAACGACGGCAACGGGCCCTTCGCGCTGCTCGAGCCCGGCCCCGGCCTGGTCATCGACAAGTTCCGGCCCGAGGGCCAGAAGATCGAGCGCGCGTTCCGCGCCGCGGTGAAGGCGCGGACCGGCTCGGACGTTCCCACCGGGGGCCACCAGCTCGCGGGCGGCGGGCTGTGGCTGCTCAAGCTGGTGCTCGACGCGGCCAAGACCGACGATCTGGACAAGTTCCGCGCCGCGGTCCTGGCGATGGACCTGCCGGTCGGCTCCGCGATCAACGGCTGGGGCGTGAAGTTCGACGAGAACGGGCAGAACACCAACGCCCGCGTGCAGCACTACATGCTCCAGTGGCAGGGCGGCCAGCTCGTCACGGTGTGGCCGGAGGAGTTCACCACCAATCGCGCCAAGTGGATCCCGCTCGGCGCGTGGGACCAGCGCAAGTAGCGCTCGCCGCCGGTCCGCCGATGCTGGCTCGCGCGCCCCGGGGCGGTCCCCCGGGGCGTCGCGCGATCGGCTGACCCGCCGATCATGCACGCGATTCCCCAGCTCCTCGCCTCCACGCTCCTGCTGGGCGGCATCTACGCCCTCATCGCGGTGGGCCTCACCCTCATCTTCGGGGTGATGCGGGTCGTCAACTTCGCGCACGGCGAGTTCCTCATGCTGGGCATGTACCTCGCCTTCTGGGCGTTCACCCTCCTCGGGCTCGACCCCTACGTCACCCTCGTGCTCGGCCTGCCCGTCATCTTCGCGGGCGGCTGGCTCAGCTACCGCCTGGTCATGCGGCCGGTAATCCACGCCTCGCACAATGTCCAGGTCTTCACCACGGTGGGGCTGTCGATCGCGCTCCAGGCCACGGCCCTCGTGCTGTGGAGCGCCGACGCTCAGTTCGTGCGCACCAGCTACTACGCGGTGGTGGTGCGGTTCGGCGGCGTGGCGATCAACCTCGCGCAGATCGCCGCGTTCGCGGTCGCGGTCGTCTTCACCGCCGCGCTCTTCGCCTTCATGCGCTGGTCATACACCGGCAAGGTCATGCGGGCCACCGCGCAGGACCGCCACGCCGCCGCGCTCATGGGAATCGACACCGGCCGCGTCTTTGCCCTCACGTGGGCGGTCGGCATCACCTGCGTCGGGGTGGCCGGGGTGGTGCTCGCCCCGATCTATCCGGTGTATCCGTCGATCGGCCTGCAGTTCGTGCTGATCGCCTACGTGGCGGTCGTGCTGGGCGGGCTCGGGGACATGGTCGGCGCGCTGATCGCGAGCCTGGTCGTCGCCTTCGTCGAGGTGGTGGGATCCTACGTGATCGGGACCGCGTGGAAGGAGGTGATGTACCTCCTCCTGTTCATCACGGTCCTGGTGGTCCGTCCCGCCGGCCTGTTCGGCCAGCGCGGGGCCGAGGTGATCGGCACGTGAGGGGCGCGTGGCCGGCCCTCGCCTTCTTCGCCGCCGCCGCGCTAGGAGCCTGTCGGGGTAACGGGAAGCGGAACCGTGAACGCCAGCCATCTCG
>JBBDXN010000051.1:0-5317 GCA_040902305.1 Candidatus Rokuibacteriota bacterium
TACCGCACCCGGTCCACCGAGAGCGGATAGTGCAGGCGCCCGAGCTGCACCTCGCTGGCGCCGCCCCCCTCGGCCGCCGCGGTCGCGGCGGGGATCGGCGCGCAGTGCGGCTTGAGCTCCTGGCCGGTCACCACCGCCACCACCCCCGGGCCCTTCGCGGCGGCGGCCGTCTTGATGCCGCGTACTCGCGCGTGAGCGTGCGGGCTGCGCACGAAGGCCACGTGCTGCATGCCGGGCATCGCGATGTCGGCGACGTACTGCGACGCGCCCGTGATCAGGCGCGGGTCTTCCTTGCGCTTGACGTGGGCTCCCAGGAGCTTGGATGCCATGATCGGATCGTCCTCTCCGCCCGACCAGCGCCGGGCCCCAGGCCTTCTCTCTAGATGGTGCGGCAGACCTCGTCGAACGAGAGCCGTGGCCCCCGCGGGGTGAGCTTGCCCGCGTCGCCGTAGCCCAGATTGCACAGGAAGTTGGACTTCACCCGCCCCTCGGGAAAGAACTCCGCGTCCACCTTGGCGTTGTCGAAGCCCGACATGGGGCCGCAGTCCAGGCCGAGCGCCCGCGCCGCCAGCATGAGATACGCCCCTGCAGGCTGCCGTTGCGGAAGGCGGTGGCCGCGGCGAACTCGGGCTTGCCCGCAAAGTTCGCGCGCATGTCGGCGGCCGGGAACAGGCGCGGCAGCTCCTCGAAGAAGTCCACCGCGTGGCCGACGATCACGGTGACCGGCGCCTGCATGGCCTTGTCCACGTTGCCCGGATTGAGACTGGGCCGCAGCCGCTCCTTGGCCTCGCCCGACTTCAGGAACAGCACGCGCATCGGGCTGCAGTTGGCGCTGGTGGGTCCGAGCCGCGCCAGGTCGTAGACCCGCCGCAGGAGATCGTCGGGGACCGGCCGGTCGAGCCATACCTTGTGGGTGCGGGCACTGCGGAAGATCACGTCGAGGCTGTCGTCGCTGAGCATGGAGGGAGTATCACGGCACCGCCGCGTGGCGTCAAGCCGGCCGCCGTCCGACCGGTATCTCGGCCGCTGCCGTGGGCGGGGTCGTTGCTCAGCTCGGCGCGCCCAGGCTATAGTCTCGGCGTCGGGCAAGGGGGGACGTGAGCGCGCACGAGCACGTCCTCTCGGTCCACGCGCGCTTCTGCCGAAGGGGCTGCTCAATGAGAGTCCGTGCCTCCGGGGACCTACCGAACCCGTCAGGAGACGGCAGGTTGAAGAAGCACCGCGTGCCGCTCCCGCGGTCGGGGTCCAGATACACGTCTTCGAGGTGCGCCGCCCCGACGACCTCGGCCTCACGATCCCACCGGTGCTCCTATCCCGGGCCGACGCGGTGATCGAATAGATACGTCCCGCGGCCGCTTCAGAGGGACGCTGGCCACGAACCGGGCCGGTGAGCGCGGTGGGCGGCGAGGATCCGTCCGGACATGACGAGACATGACGGCCAGCATGAAGACGAGATGCTCGCGCAGATGTACGCGGCGCACCATCGGCGCGACCAGTCCGGTGGCGAGCGACTCGGCCAAGCGTTCCTCGAACAGACGCGCGCGGCGCTCTTCTCTTCATGGATCGGACGCGACAAGGACGTCCTGGATCTGGGCTGCCGGGACGCCGCGCTGACCCGGCATCTTGCCGAAGGCAACCGCGTGGTGGGAGTGGACATCGACCGGGAGGCGCTGGCCGTCGCGCGCGATACCCACGGCATCGAGGTGCGCTGGGCGAACCTCAATGCCGCGTTGCCCTTCTCCGCCGAGTCGTTCCACGTCGTCATCTTGGCCGAGACGCTCGAGCACCTGCCCTATCCGGCCATCACCCTCGGCGAAGTCCGCCGGGTGCTGCGGCGGAGCGGGCGATTCATCGGGAACGCTCCCCTCTTCTATCACCTTCACGGGCGGTGGCGGGTCCTGCGAGGAAAGCGACTGGATAGCGATCCGACGCACTGCCAGCACCACTCGTATGACTCCCTGCGAGCCCTGCTCGAACGGGTGTTCGTGATCGAAACCATGGTGGCGCTGAAGGGCGGTCGCTGGGCGAACTATTCCATGCGGCTCTTCGCGCGAAATGTCGCCTTCCTGTGCCGCAAGGCGTAGCCCGAGGACTACGAGTACCCCGGGGAGCAAGTGAAGGAGGCCCTCCGACACCTGCCCCGGGTCAAGGGCTAGCGCCGCGCGCGGCATAACAATGAGCGACCCGCGGCACGGCCGGTACGGTATGCTCTACGCTAAAGCCTCATATCCAGCAGCGTAGCGGAGACCAATCGCCCCATGTCGAACACGAGCCCCACCGCGCTGTTGCTGAACGTCGGTCACGCCATGGACCATCTCTTCCTGCTCGTCTTCGCCACCGCGGTATCGACGATCGCGACGCAGTGGGGGATGGTGTGGCAGGACCTCATGCCCTACACCGTGGGCGCCTTCGTGATGTTCGGGCTCGGCTCCCTGCCCGCCGGGCGCCTGGGCGATCTCTGGGGCCGGCGGGCCATGATGGTCATCTTCTTCTTGGGGCTGGGCGCGGCGGGCCTGCTGGTGGCGACGGCGCAGCGGCCGTGGCAGCTCGCGGCCGCGCTCACGATCATGGGGACCTTCGCGTCGATCTACCACCCGGTGGGCATCCCGATGATCGTGCAGCACTCGACCCGCCCCGGCTTCACCATCGGCCTCAACGGCCTCGCGGGCAACCTGGGCATCGCGTTCGCGGCGATCCTCACCGGCTTCCTCGTGCAGCAGGTGGGCTGGCGCATGGCCTTCGTGGTGCCGTCGCTGCTCGCGATCGCCTGCGGCGTGCTCTTCGCGCTGGTGGTGCCGCGGGAGGAGATGGCGCCCGCCAAGAAACCCAAGCGCCAGGTGGATCTGCCCGCCGCGCTCATGGTGCGGATCTTCTTCGTGATGTCGCTGGCCGCGGTCTCGGGCAGCATGATCTTCAACTTCACCACCAACGGGAACAACCAGCTCCTGGCCGAACGCCTCCGCGGCCTCGTCGAGGACCCGGCGACCCTCGGGGTGCTGCTCGCGGCGGTCTACACCGTCGCCTCCTTCGCCCAGATCGTGGTGGGCAAACTGATCGACCGCTACCCGCTCAAGTACGTGTACCTGCCCATCGTGGCCGCCCAGGTCCCGCTCTTCGTGCTCGCCGCGCGCGCGGAGGGCTGGGCGCTCTACGCGCTCGTCCTCCTGTTCATGGTCTTCGTGTTCGGGGCCATCCCCTTCATCGACGCCATGATCGTGCAGTACGTGGACGATCGGATGCGCTCCCGGGTCGCGGGCATGCGCCTCGCGGTCTCGTTC
This sequence comes from Candidatus Rokuibacteriota bacterium, assembly GCA_040902305.1. Taxonomy (GTDB): domain Bacteria; phylum Methylomirabilota; class Methylomirabilia; order Rokubacteriales; family CSP1-6; genus CAMLFJ01. Next base: position 3,279 of record JBBDXN010000051.1, read on the forward strand.
GGGGTCAGCGCGCTCGCGGTTTACCTGCTGGGGCCGACGGTGAAGGCGGCCGGTTTCACCACGCTGCTGCTGGTGATGGCGGGCATCTCGTCGCTCACCACGCTCTTCGTCTCGCTGCTCCCCGGGCGCGTGCCGGCGAGCGCGCCGGCCGCCGCGCGCGCCCCCGTGCCGGCGCGCTAGCGCGGCCCGCGCCGCCAGGCGAGCCATGCCCGATCCGGCCTTCACTCCGGACGCGCACCGGTTCGCGGAGCCGCGCTGGTTCGACGACCTGCGGATGGGCGAGCGGTTCTACATCCCTTCGCGCACCATGACCGAGGCCCTCTTCGCCGCCTTCCAGCTCGCGTCCGCCGACAACCACCCGATCCACTACGACCGTGAGTACTGCCACGCGCGCGGCCATCGGGATCTCCTCGCCCACGGCCTCCTGGTGACCGCGCAGGCCGCGGCGGGCGCCGGCCTCTTCCCGCACGTCATCGGGGAATCTCTGATCGCGTTCCTCGAGCAGTCGTCCCGGTTCCTCAAGCCGGTTTACGTGGGCGACACCGTGTATCCGATGCTGACCATCACCGCGCTCGAGCCCGGACGTACCACCGGGGTGGTGGCGATGCGCGCCACCGTGCACAACCAGACCGGCCTACTGGTGATGGAAGGCGAGCACCGCTACCTGCTGCGGCGAAAGCGCCCCGCCTGATCCGGCCGGGGTGTCCGCGGCTCGGCCCCCCGGCGTCCTGACCGTGCGCCCGCCCGCGCGCCGCTGGCTGATCGTCGCGGCCCTCTTCGTCGTCACCTACGGCATCTCGACGCCGCTGGCCGCCTACGGCGTCTTCCTGCCCGTGCTCGCCGAGCACTTCGGCTGGAGCCGCGGCGCGATCTCCGCCGCGCTGTCCGTCAACCTGCTGATCGGCGGCCTGGCCGGCTTCGGGGTCGGCGCGCTCGCGGACCGGCGCGGCCCGCGTCTCCTGCTCGTCCTGACCGTGACGCTGGCCGGCGCCGCCTTCGCGCTGATCTCGATGCTGGATGCGCTCTGGCAGCTCTATCTCCTCATCGGGCTCCTGGGCGGCGTGGGGATGTCGAGCTTCTACCTGCTGAGTACCGCCACCGTCACCCATTGGTTCGACGACCGGCGCGGGCTCGCGCTGGCCCTGGTCCTGGTGGGCTTCAACCTCGGCTACATCACGGGCGGCCCGCTCGCCGCCTGGCTCATCACGAGCCTTGGCTGGCGGGCCGCGTACGGGATGCTCGGGTGCGCCTGCGGGCTCCTGAGCTTCTGCGCGGCCATCACCGTGCGGCTCCCCCGCCCGGCCGAGCGGCGCCACCTGCTCCGCGCCGCGCCCGGCGCCGCGGGCGCCGCGGCCGGCGACGGCATCACCCTGCGCCAGGCGCTCATCGATCCTCGGCAGTGGGCGCTCAATGTCTCCTGGCTCCTGCTCGGCGGCCTGGCCCTGATGCTCTCGGTTCACGCGGTTCCGTTCGCCCGGGATCAGGGCGTGAGCCTGGCCGGGGCCTCGCTCGCCTTGACCGCCTACGGGATCGGCTCGGTCGGAGGCCGGCTGACCGCCGGCGTGGTATCGGACCGCCTCGGCACGCGACTGACCATCGGGGTGGCGTACGTCCTCGAGGCCGTCGCGCTGGTCGCGCTCCTCTGGTTTCCCTCGCGGCCCGCCCTGCTCGCCTCGCTGATCGTCTTCGGCGCGGGCTTCGCCGCCTCCGACACCATGGTCGCAAAGGTGATCCCGGAGGTGTTCGGGCTCCGGGCCATCGGCGCCATCATGGGCGTGCTGACCCTCGGCTGGCGCTGCGGCGCCGCGATCGGCCCCGCGGCGGCGGGCTTCCTCTACGACCTGACCGGCTCCTACGCCGTACCCTTCGGCGCAGCCCCCCTGGCGGTCCTGGCGAGCTGGGCCCTCTTCAGCTGGGGCACCTCGCGCCCGCCCCGCTGAGCCCCACGCGAGGAGGCGGGGCCCAAAGGACCGCACGCGAGGCGTAGTCCTCTACGTTGAGCGTGCGGCCGGGGCCCCAGCGAAGCAGATGGGCCCCTT
>JBBDXN010000052.1:0-11752 GCA_040902305.1 Candidatus Rokuibacteriota bacterium
CGGCGGCCCGCGGCTCGTGCTGCGGGCCAGCGGCATCCAGTGGTCTTTCGTGAACGGCCAGGCCGTCATCGAGGACGGGCGGCTCCCGGAACCGGCGGGGACGCGCGGGCCCGGCCGGCGGCTGCGCGCCTCATGAAGTTCGGCATCTTCTACGAGCATCAGCTTCCGCGGCCCTGGGGCCCGGACAGCGAGTACCGGCTTCTGCAAGACTCGCTCACCCAGATCGAGCTGGCCGACCGTCTGGGATACGACTACGCCTGGGAAGTCGAGCACCACTTCCTCGAGGAGTACTCGCACTCCTCGGCGCCCGAGGTCTTCCTGGGCGCGGCCACCCAGCGCACGCGCCGCATCCGGCTCGGCCACGGGATCATCCAGCTCCCGACGAATCATCCGATCCGGGTGGCCGAGCGCGTGGCCACGCTCGATCTGCTGAGCGGCGGCCGCGTGGAGCTGGGCCTGGGCGAGGGGCAGGGGCCGATCGAGCTCCATCCCTTCGGCCGCCGCGTGCGGGACAAGCGGGAGGTCTGGGAGGAGGCGGTGCGGGTATTGATCCCGTGCTTCACCCAGGACGCGGTCGAGTTCCACGGCCGGTACTTCGATTTCCCGGCCCGCAACGTCATCCCGAAGCCGCGGCAGAAACCGCACCCGCCCCTCTGGGTGGCCTGCTCGAATATCCAGACGATCGCGAGCGCGGGCCAGTGGGGCATGGGCGCGCTCGGCTTCCAGTTCGTCTCGCCGGAGGCGGCGCGCGCCTGGGTGAACCGCTACTACACGAGCCTCACCCGCGAGCCCAACCGGCTGGCCGACTACCCGGCGAACCCCAATATCGCCATGGTGAGCGCGTTCATGTGCGCGCCGACCGATGAGGAGGCGCGCGAGAAGGCGGCGGGCTGGACCTTCTTCGTCTTCTGCCTCTCGCACTACGGCCGCCACGGCATGGCCGAGCCCGGCCGGGGCGACATGTGGAAGCTCTACCAGGAGTGGCGGGATACGCCGAAGGCGCAGGAGGCGCTCCACGCCGGCCTCATCGGCTCGCCCGAGACGATCAGGCGGAAGCTCGCGCAGTTCGAGGCCGCCAACGTGGATCAGGTCATCCTGCTCAACCAGACCGGCCGCACGAGCCACGAGGACATCTGCTCGAGCCTCGAGCTGTTCGCGCGCGAGGTGATGCCGGAGTTCCACGCGCGCGAGGCCGAGCACCAGCGCTGGAAGGCCGATGTCCTGGCCGGGCGGCTCCAGCTCGAGGCCCTCGACACCGACGGCTTCAAGGTCTACGCGCACCAGAACGAGGACATCGTCCGGCTCACGCCCGAGCAGCTCAAGCAGAAGATGGCGGCCAAGGAGGCGGGGGGCTCGTCATGAGCCTCCGCATGCGGCAGATCTGCCTGGTGGCCCGACATCTGGCGCCGGTGGTGGAGGAGCTCCGCTCCGTCCTCGGGCTCGAGGTCTGCCACCGCGATCCGGGCGTCGGCAAGTACGGGCTCGAGAACGCGCTGTTCCCGATCGGCCACAACTTCCTCGAGGTGGTGGCCCCGGTGCGCGACGGCACCACCGCCGGGCGCTATCTCGAGCGCCGCGGCGGCGACGGTGGCTACATGGTGATCACCCAGTGCGACGACCTGGCCCCGCGCCGCAAGCGCTGCGAGGCGCTCGGCGTCCGCATCGCCAACGAGATCGGGCATCCCGAGTACCGGGAGCTGCAGCTCCACCCGCGCGACGTGGGCGCCGCCATGCTGTCGTTCGGCTGGCAGCCGGGCGCGCGCGAGCCGGGCGGGCCCTGGCACCCGGCGGGCGTGCAATCATCGGTGACCCCCCTTTCAAATGCGCTCGGCTCGCCTTCGGCTGCGCCTCGCCCAACAATCCTGGCCATGACCGCGGCCGAGTTGCAGAGCGACGACCCCGAGCGGCTGGCGCGACGCTGGAGCGAGGTGATCGAGCGGCCGCTGCAGATGCGCGACGGGCAGCGCGTGATCGCGCTCGACGACGCCACGCTCCGCTTCACCGAGGCCACCGACGGGCGCGGCGAAGGGCTGGGCGGCCTCGACCTGGCCGCAGCCGAATGGGCGCGCGCCGGGCTCGTGCAGATCTGCGGCATCCGCTTCCGACTCGGCCGGCCGTAGCGCGCGCGCCGCGGTGCCCCGTGGACACCGGACGGCGCGGTGTCAGCGCGCGGCCCTGAAGTCACCTCGTATCACCGGATAGACCCTCAGAATTCCAGGTACTTAGCCCGGACTCTCCCTGGCAGGAATGTTGCGATCTGTATCCGGCATGCTGGCCGTGCCGCCGGGCTTGATGCGCTGGATCTTCGGGATCGCCCTCGCGGTCTCCGTCCTGGCGATGGGCTGCAGCGGGGCGGACTCGAGAGTCCGGGGCGCGATCCAGGCGGGCGACGAGGCGGCGCGCCAGCGCGCGCTCCGCGAGGCGCTGAACCACTACCGTACGGCGGCGGTGGCGGAGCCCGCGTCCTACGACGCCCAGAGCCGCCGCGGCGCGATGGCCGAGGTGCTCGGCGAGTTCGACGAGGCGCTCGACGCCTACGCGCGCGCGAGCCGGCTCCAGCCGTCGGCGCTCGGCTACTACCGCGCCGGCGCGATGGCCGAGCGCATGGGCAACACGGTGCTCGCGGTCGAGTACCTGGGGGCCAGCCTGCAGGCGCCGCCCACCCGCGCGGAGCGCTGGGCGCAGACCGGGCAGCGCTGGATGGAGCGGCTGACCGGCTCGCTCACCGATTCGCGCTGGGCCCGCATGCTCCCCGACTGGGTGCTCCGGTCGCTCCACGCGAGCCGCGCGGCCCTGGCCAATGCCGCGCTCGATCGCGAGGTGGTGGCGGCCACGCTGTTCACCGCCCTGCTCGAGGGCGGCGACCCCGCCCGGGCGCTGGAGGTGGCGCGCGGGCGCGGCTGGGTGCGCGACGCGACCGACTACTGCGCGGCCGCGCGCGGGGCGGTCGGCGCCGAGACCCGGGCCCTGGTCGGCATGCTGGCCGCGCCGGAGCGCACGGAGTGCCTCCTTCCGCTGGGTCGCGCGCTGACCGACGGAGGCCTCGTCCGGCTCTCCCGGCTCGTGCTGCAGGACCGGATCCGCCGCGCGCCGGATCCGCGCGTGCGTCGCGAGGCCGAGGCATTCCTGCGCCACCGCCTGCCCGCGCACGACGTGCCCAAGGTCGCGGAGTCGCTCAATATCGCGGCCTACAACCTGCAGCACCGCTTCGGTGATCAGGGCGCGGCGGCCACGGCCTACCAGAAAGCGATCGCCGCCGCCCCGAAGTTCTCGTGGCCATACGCCAATCTCGGCCGGCTCTACATGGATCTCGACCAGTACGATCTGGCGCTCGACTGGCTCGGCACCGCGGTTCGCATCAACCCGAGCCATTCCCGCGCCCACGCCAACCTGGGCGTGGCGCTCCAGACGCTGCGACGCTACGAGGAGGCGGTGCCGGCCTACCGCGCGGCACTGGCGCTCAATCCCGACGATGCCTCCACTCACGCCAACCTGGGTAGGAGCCTCCTGAGCCTGGGCCGCGACGCCGAGGGCCTTCGCGAGCTGCAGACCGCGGTTCGCCTCGACCCGAGCCTCGACGAGGAGCGCGAGCTCCTGAGCCGGCGCATGGCCGGCGGCTACCGCCCGGACTGACGCCGCGGTATGGTGGGGCGCCCATGCGCCCCGACCCGGCGGCCTCTCCCGCGCCTTCCTATCCCGCCCTCGCCGTCACCGTCGTCACGCTCGCGCTCGCGTATGGCGTCTGGTACGCCTACAGCGTCATCCTCGTCGCCCTGCTGCGAGAGTTCGGCTGGAGCCGCTCCGTGCTGGCCGGCGCGTTCTCCGTCTTCACCCTGGTCAGCGGCGGCGCCGGGCCGGTGCTGGGCGCCCTCGCCGACCGCTTCGGCCCGCGCCGGCTGATCCTGATCGGCGGGGTGCTGCTGGCCGCCTCGCTCTGGGCGGACAGTCTCGTCACCCGCGCCTGGCATCTCTACCTGACCTTCGGCCTGCTCACCGCGGTCGGCGTGGCCACTGCGGGATGGACGCCCGCGGTGGTGATGGTGCAGCGGCAGTGGAAGGCGCGCCTGGGCCTGGCGCTCGGCATCGCGGGCTCCGGAGTCGGCCTCGGAATCTTTCTGGTCGTCCCGCTCTGCCAGGCGCTGATCGACGGCTACGGCTGGCGCTGGGCCTTCCGCGCGCTCGCGGTCCTCTGCGCGCTCTGGATCCTCCCCGCCACCTATCTGGCGATCCACGACGCGCCGCCGCCCGCCCGCGAGACGCCCGCGTCCGCCGCAAGCGCCGGCGTGGGTCGCGAGCATTCGCTCGGGCTGGCGCTGGCCAGTCCGTCCTTCCGGCTCATCGGGCTCGCGGTGTTCCTCGGCAGCATCTGCAGCCAGGCGCTCCACGTCCATCAGGCCGCTTTCCTGGTGGACCAGGGCCTCCCGGCCATGACCGCCGCCTCGGTGATCAGCGTGGTCGGCGCGTCCAGCATCCTGGGCAAGACCGGCGGGGGCTTCGTCTCGGACTTCCTGCCGCGCGAGCTGGTCTACGCGCTCGGCATGATCGCCATGATCTTCGGGGTGGGCGTGCTCTGGCTGGTGGCGCGGGCTCCGTCGGCGTGGCTGGCCACGGGCTACGCGGTGCTGTTCGGCGTCGGCTACTCGGTCACCGCCTTCATCGTGCCCGCGATGATGAGCGACCGCTTCCGCGGGCCGCACTTCGGCTCGATCTTCGGGGCCACCCAGGTCGCGAGCGCGCTCGGCAGCGCGCTGGGGGCGTGGCTGGCCGGGCGGCTCTTCGACGCGACGGGGAGTTACGCGATCGCGTTCACGCTGGCGGCGGCTGCCGCCGCGGTGGCCGCGATCTCGGTGTGGGCGGGCCGGGTGACCGCCCCCACCGGGACCTAGGGATTCTCGCCGCGGATGGGCACCGCGTCGGCGGAGACCGTATCGCTCTCGGGCGCGGCGGGCGGGCGCTCGCGGATGGCCGGTGGCCGCGGCGCGGTGGGCGCCGGGTCGTCGGCCGAGCGCACGCGTGCCGGCTCGGACGCGTCGGTCGCGTGGACGCGGACCGGGACGAGGATCCGCTCTCGCTCCGCGGCCCTGATGGCGGCCGGCCGGCCCGGGGCCGGCTTCGCCACGCGGGCCGGGCGCGTGATGGCGGGCGTCGCGTGATCGGGATCCGGAGCGGAGGCATCGACATGAAGGAGATAGGGCAGCGAGACGAGCGCGACCACGCCCACGATGGTCAGCAACAGCGACGCGCGCACCCAGCCTCGGGCCAGCCATCCCGCATCGGCTTCGTCCTCGCCGGTCAGCCAGCGCATGTCTTCCTGCAGCGCGGCCACCTCCGCGCGGAGGCGCGTGGCTTCGTCCTCGAGGCTCGCGAGCCTGGCGTCCAGGGCCGAGGGTTGATGCAGCCCGGGCGGCGGGACCACGCTGATCTTGCGCTCCGGTGAGGCCATCGTCCTCTCGAGGGGAGCAAGAGGGAGGCCAGCGGCCGACGGCTGAAAAGTCGGCCGCTTGTGCGGAGGGCGCGCACCTTCTTCGGCGCGGTTTCGGTCAGCGCGGTGTCCCGCCGTGACCATTCCGGACATCCTGGCGCTGGACTTCGACGGCGTGTGCTGCGACGGCCTGCGGGAGTACTTCGAGACGAGCCGCCGCACCTACGCGCGCGCGTGGCCGGATCCTCCGCCGGGCGACGGCGCGTTCGAGGCGTTCTGCGCGCTGCGCCCGGTGATCCTGAGCGGCTGGGAGATGCCGGTGCTGCTGCGTGCGATCGCGCTGGGGCGCCCGCATGCCGAGATCCTGGGCGGCTGGGAGCGCGTGCGCGCCGAGATCCTCGCGTCGGGCCCGCTGACCGCCGACACCCTGATCGTGCGCCTGGGCACCGCGCTCGATGAAGTCCGGCGCGGGTGGATCGCGGCCGACGCGCCGGGCTGGCTCGCGCTCCACGCGCCGTACACCACCGTCGACGAGCTGCGCCGCCTGGTGGCCGCGCCCGCGCGCAGTGTGCTGGTCACCACCAAGGAGGGCTTCTTCGCGCGCCTCGTCCTCGATCACTGGGGCGTGCGGCTCGCGGAGGTGCAGGGCAAGGAGACCGGCGCGCACAAGTGCCTGAACCTGCGCGCCTTGATCGCGGCCTGGGTCACCGAGCGCGGGCGCCGGCCGCGCCTCGCGTTCGTGGAGGACCGCCTGGAGACGCTCCAGCACGTGGCCACGCATCCGGACCTCGACGACGTCACGCTGTTCCTGGCCGCGTGGGGCTACAATACCGAGGCGGCACGGGCGGCGATCCGCGCGGACGGCCGCATCCGGCTCCTCACGCTCGATCAGTTCCGCCGAGGCGCGGCATTCTGGGCGTAACTTGTATCCGCTCGGCTCGCCTCCGGCTGCACCTCGCCAAGCCGGTGCTTGTCCGCGCCTCCGGGCTATGGCATCGTCTGCTGCCATGAAGATCGCGCGCGTCGAAGCTCTGCACTGTGATGGCGGCTGGCGGCCCTGGACCTTCGTCCGCGTCGAGACCGACGACGGCCTGGTGGGCTGGGGCGAATGCAGCGACAACCGCAGCCCGTACGGCATCGCGGGCTCCGTCCGCGACCTGGCCCCGCTGCTCGTCGGCCAGGACCCGCGGCCGGTCGAGCGCCTGTACTGGGACATGCTGCGCGCCACGCGGCAGAACCTCGGCGGGGTGACCCACAAGGCGATGGCGGGCATCGAGCTGGCGCTGTGGGACATCAAGGCCAAGGCCCTCGGGGTCCCGGTGTACGAGTTGTTCGGGGGGCCGCTGCGCGATCGCATGCGGCTGTACTGGTCGCACTGCGGGACGACGAGGGCGCGGCTCGGCCACGTCCTGGGCACGCCGCCGCTGCGGACCTACGACGACATCACCGCCCTCGGCAAGGAGGTCGTGGCCCGCGGGTTCACCGCGCTCAAGACCAACATGGTGATCCCCGGCGATCCCGCCACCGTCTACTTCCCGGGCTTCGCCAGCGGCATCAACTCGACCGACGGCGCGCCCACCGTGGAGATCCTGGAGGCCATCGAGCGGCTGATCGGCACCTTCCGCGACGCGGTGGGCCCGCGGGTGGGCCTCTGCCTCGATCTCAACTACAACTTCCGCACCGAGGGCGCGCTCCGCGTCGCCAAGCTGCTCGAGCCGTTCGACATGCAGTGGGTCGAATACGACAACTGGGACCCGCAGGCCCTCCTGCAGATCAAGCAGTCGACGTCTACACGTCTCGCTTCGCTCGAGAGCCTGGTGACCACGCGCCAGTACCGGCCCTTCCTCGAGCTGCACGCGGTCGACGTGGCCATCATCGACGTGCCGTGGAACGGCTTCTCCCAGGCCGTCCAGATCGGGCGCATGGCCGAGACCTACGAGATCAACATCGCCCCGCACAACTACTACAGCCACCTGGCCGATCTCCACTCGCTCCACCTCTGCGCGGTGCTGCCCAACGTGCGCATCATGGAGATCGACATCGACGACGTGGCCTGGAAGGCGGAGCTGGTGACGAAGCCGCCCGTGATCAAGGACGGGCACATTTTCCTGAGCGACGCGCCGGGCTGGGGCGCCGACATCAACGAGGAGGTGCTGCGCGCCCATCCCTGGCCGGGGCCGGGCGACCGCGCGCGGTCGTTCTACGGCATGAGCCCGGAGCAGATGCGGGCGCGCCCCTCCACTACGTGACCTTCGGCTCGATCTTCCGGTGCAGCGCCTTCTCGGCCGCGCGCCAGAGATACCAGGCGGCCACCGATCGGTAAGGCTCCCAGCGCGCGCCGTAGCGCCGGAGCTGTTTCGGGGTCGGCTGCTTGCGCCGGCGGTAGGCGACCTTGAAGCCCTCGCGGACGCCGAAGTCGTCCACCGGCAGCACGTCGGGGCGGCCGAGGGTGAACATCAGCAGCATCTCCACCGTCCACTGCCCGACCCCGCGCACCGCGACCAGCCGCTCGATCAGCTCGGCGTCGGTGAGGCGATGGCAGGCGGCCCGGGTGGGAATCAGCCCGCTGCGCGTCTTCCGCGCGATGTCCTTGATCGAGCGGATCTTCGCCCGCGAGAACCCCGCGCGGCGCATCTTGCGCGCGTCCACGGTGGCGGCGTCCTCGGGCGTGGGGAAGCGCCGCCCGGGGAACAGCGCGATGAAGCGGCCCAGGATCGCCTCGGCGGCGCGCCCGTGGATCTGCTGATGCGCGATGGCGCGGACCAGCGTCTCGAAGGGCGGTTGATTCCGCACCGCGAGCCCGCAGGCCCCCACGCGCCGGATGAGCGCGCGCATCACCGGATCCACCTTGGAGAGATGCCGGATCGCGAGGCGGCTCATGTCGCGCGACTGTAGCACAAGGTTATTGACTTCCCCGCCGTGAGTGGCCACCATCCGGAGGTCATGCCGACCACGCCCGTCCGTTATCCCGATCCCGCGGTGCAGATCCTCGACGAGAGCTTCGCCAAGTACCGCATCTTCAACGCGGCGGTGGAGCGTCTCGCCACCGGCTTCCGCTGGGCGGAGGGCCCGGTGTGGTTCGGCGACGGCCGCTACGTCCTGTGGAGCGACATCCCGAATGACCGGATCATGCGCTGGGACGAGGAAACCGGCACGCTCTCCGTTTTCCGGAAGCCCTCGAACTATTCGAACGGCAATACGCGCGATCGTCAGGGCCGGCTCGTCACCTGCGAGCACGACAGCCGGCGCGTGACCCGCACCGAGTACGACGGGGCGGTCACGGTGCTGATGGACTCGTTCGAGAGCAAGCGGCTCAACTCCCCGAACGACGTGGTGGTCAAGTCGGACGACAGCGTGTGGCTCACCGATCCGCCTTTCGGCGTGCTCGGCAACTACGAGGGCCACACCGCGAAGGTCGAGCTGCCCACCAACGTGTACCGCCTCGACCCCCGGAGCGGCAGGGCCACCGTGGCGACCGGCGACGTCCCGCGCCCCAACGGCCTCTGCTTCTCCCCCGACGAGAGCCGGCTCTACGTGGTGGTGTCGGGGGCGATGCCGCGCGAGATCCGCGTGTTCGACGTGGTCGCGGGGGGCACCGCGCTCGCCAGCGGCCGCGTCTTCATCAACGCGGGCGCGGGCATCCCGGACGGCCTGCGGTGCGACACCGACGGCAACCTCTGGTGCGGCTGGGGCGGCGGCGAAGGGCTCGACGGCGTCGCGATCTACAATCCCGACGCCAAGCTCATCGGCCGCATCCTGCTGCCGGAGCGCTGCGCGAACCTGTGCTTCGGCGGGGCCAAGCGCAACCGGCTCTTCCTCGTCGCGAGCCAGTCGCTCTACTCGATCTTCGTCAATACCCAGGGCGTGGCCGGCGGCTGATCGGCCGCCCGATGGCGCTCCCCACCGGCCTCCGGGCGTTCCGCCACGCCGATTTCCGGCGGTTCTTCGCGGCCCAGTTCGTGGCCCAGGTCGGCGCCTGGATGCAGACGGTGGCCCAGTCCTGGCTGGTGCTCCAGCTCACCTCGTCCCCGCTGCTGCTGGGCCTGATCGGCACGCTCCAGTTCGCGCCGATCCTGCTCTTCTCGATCGTGTCGGGCGCGATCGCCGATCGGGTGCGCAAGCGCCGGCTGCTCCTCGTGACCCAGTCCGTGCTGGGCGGCCAGGCCCTCGTGCTCGGCGCCCTGGTCTACGGAGGCCGCGTGGAGTACTGGCACGTGGCGGTGCTCGCCACCGGGGTCGGGCTCGCCAGCGTGCTCGACGGGCCGGCCCGCCAGTCCTTCGTGGCCGAGATGGTCGGCCGCGCCGACCTGGGCAGCGCGATCTCGCTCAACTCGGCCTGCTTCAACGCGGCCCGCATCGTGGGGCCGAGCATCGGGGGCGTGATCATCGGCCGCTACGGGATCGCGCCCGCGTTCGTGCTCAACGCGCTGGGCTTCGCCATCGCGATCGTGATGATGCTCACCCTGCGGGCCCGCGGGCTCCCGCAGCCGCGCTCCGGCCAGGGCGTGGCCCAGGAGATCCTCGTCGGCATCCGCTATGTCTGGCGGACTCGCGAGATGCGGCTGGCGCTCGGGCTCACCTTCATGGTGAGCCTCTGCGTGTTCAACTTCACGGTCTACGTCCCGCTGGTGGTGCGCGCCGTGCTGGGCCTGGGCGCGGAGGGCTTCGGCTTCCTCATGGCCGCGCTCGGGGTGGGCGCGGTGAGCGGGGCGCTCACCCTCGGCACGCTCGGCCCCCGGCGGCCCCCGCGCCCGCTGATGTTCACGGCGGCCGCGCTGGCCTGCGGTGGGCTCATCGGCCTGGCGCTCGTGCGCGCGTTCTGGCCCGCGGTGGCGGTGCTGTTCGTCACCGGCTTCTTCGGCATCATCGCGGTGGTCTCCTGTAACACCACGATGCAGCTCGCGGCCCCCGACGCGCTGCGCGGGCGGGTCATGAGCATCTACACGCTGATCTGGGGCGGGGTGTTTCCGATCGGCGCGTTCATGGTGGGCGCGATGTCCGAGCGGTGGGGCGTCCAGCGCGCGCTCATGACCAATGGAAGCCTCGGGCTGGCCGGGATCGCGGCGCTGCTCGGCTGGTGGCGGCTGCGAGCCCGCTGAACGCCGGGAGCAGGGGGATCGCGATGGGGTCACGACCGAGAGTGCGGGTGGGCATCGTGGGCGCGGGCTTCGTCGCCCACATCCATGGCCTGGCGTATCGCCACGTGCGCGGGGTGGACGTCGAGCTCGCCTGCGTGACCGCCGCGCGCCCGGAGCGGGCGGCGGCCTATGCGCGCCAGTTCGGGGTGGCGCGCGCCGTCGCCGACTTCCGGGCGGTGCTCGCCGACCCGGAGGTGGACCTGGTGGATCTCTGCGTGCCGTCGCATCACCACGCGTCGATGGCGATCGAGGCCGCCCGCGCGGGCAAGCACGTGATCGTGGAAAAGCCGCTCACCGGCTTCTTCGGCCCGCCCGACACGCCGCGCGAGGAGATGCTGCGGACCGCGTTGGGCGCCGCCGATCAGGTACTGGGCGCGTGCGCGGCCGCCCGCGTCCGCCTCTGCTACGCGGAGAACTGGGTGTACGCGCCCCCGATCCAGAAGGCGCGCCGGCTGCTCGCCGCCTCGGGCGGGCCGATCTTGAGATTGGTCGGCGAGGAGAGCCACTCGGGCACGCACGCGCCGATCAACAAGCGCTGGGTCACCGGCGGCGGCGGCTCGCTGATCGGCAAGGCCTGCCACCCGCTCGGCGCCGCGCTCTACCTGAAGGCCGACGAGGGGATGCGTCTGCGCGGCGCGCCGGTCCGGCCCATCTCGGTCATGGCGGAGACCGCCCAGCTCGCGGATACTGCGACCTTCCGGGCGGCGTCGCCGCGCTACCTCAACACGGTCGAGGGCGCCGACGTGGAGGACTGGGGCACCATGCTGATCACCTTCGACGACGGCACGGTGGCGGTGATCTCAGCGGCCGACACGGTGCTGGGCGGCATCCGCAACCAGATGGCGATCTACGGGGCCAAGGCGGTGGTGCTCTGTAATATCAATCCCAACGACCTCGTGCGGGCCTACGCGCCCGACGCCTCGGTATTCGGCGACGAGTACATCGTGGAGAAGATCGAGACCAAGGCGGGCTGGACGTCGCCGCAGCCCGACGAGGAGTGGACGACCGGCTACCCGCAGGAGATCCAGGACTTCGTGGAGTGCGTGGCCATCGGCCGCGAGCCGCTCTCCGGCGGCCCGCTCGCCCGCGACGTGACCGCGGTCATCTACGGCGCCTACCTCTCCGCCCACGCCGGCCGCCGCATCGACCTCCGCCCCCACCTCTGATGGGGTCAGGTCTTACATTCCGACAT
>JBBDXN010000052.1:11762-24771 GCA_040902305.1 Candidatus Rokuibacteriota bacterium
ATGTAAGACCTGACCCCGGTAGAATGGCGCCCCATGGAGCTGACGAAGAGCGGTTATCGGCACATCCTCGCGCGCTCGGTCGCCTTCGAGTGTCTCTCGACCGCTGCGCTCGATCACATCATCGCGCGCGGGCTCCTCATCGAGATGGCGCCCGGCGAGATGGTCCTCGCCGAGGGCACGCGCGGTCCCGGGCTCTACGTGGTGCTGGAAGGCCTCGTGGAGATCTTCCTGCCCGACGGCGCGACCGGCGGCGCGCGGCGGCCGACCGAGGTGCATCTGAACACGATGGGGCCCGGGCGCTGCCTCGGCGAGTATTCGCTGATCGACGAGCACTCGACCTCGGCGGCGGCGCGCGCCATGGCGGGGGCCAAGCTCTTCTTCCTCTCGCGCGAGGAGTTTCGCCGCATCGCGGAAGGCGACCCCCGCGTCGGCAAGGTGATCTACCTGAACCTGCTCCGCTTCCTGATCACCCGGTTGCGGGCGAAGGACGAGGAGCTGGATCTGTTCATGATGGGCTCGCTCTGATGACTCGCGCCGGCCTCGCCGTCGTGCTGCCCCTCGCGCTCGCGGTGTCCGCGTGCGCGCCCATGGGCCGCGGTCACCATCAGGGCATGCACGCCATGCACCACCCGCAGACCTCCACGGTCACGGTGGTCGGGCTGGGTACGGTGTCGGCCGCGCCGGACATGGCCGAGATCACCACCGGCGTGGTGACGCAGGCCCCCACCGCGGCCCAGGCGCTCGCCGCCAACAGCCAGGCCATGGAGCGGCTGCTCCAGTCCCTGGGCGGTCTCGGCATCGCCGCGCGGGATATCCAGACCACGAGCATCACCGTGTCGCCCCTCCGCCGGCAGGGCCGCGACGGCCAGCCGCCCGAGATCACCGGCTACGAGGTCACCAACCAGGTGCGGGTGAAGGTGCGCGACCTCTCCCGCCTCGGCCGCGTGCTGGACCAGCAGGTGGGGCAGGGTGCCAACCTGGTCTACGGGATCCACTTCGGCCGGCAGGAGCCGGTGCCGCTGCTCGACGAGGCGCGCAAGCGGGCGATGGCCGATGCGCGCCGCAAGGCGGAGCTGTACGCGGCCGCCGCCTCCCTGAAGGTCGGCCGCGTGCTGGCGGTGCAGGAAGCGGGCGCGGCCACGCCACGCCCGGAGATGGCCCCGCGCATGACGATGTCGGCCGCGGTCCCGGTGGCGCCGGGCGAGCAGGAGATCCACGCGTCGGTGACCGTGACGTTCACTCTCGAGCCGTGAGGACGTGACAGTCCTTGAGCCGCTAACCCAATGACCGATCTCCATTTCCGCAGCGCCAAGCAGCTCGCGCACGATATCCGCCGCGGCAAGATCGGCTGCCTCGAGGCGCTCGACGCCTATCTGGCGCGCGTGGACCGCCACAACCCGCGGCTCAACGCCGCCGCCGCCCGCGCGGGGGGGGGGGCGCGCCGCCGCGCCCGGCAGGCCGACGCCGCGCTCAGGAAGAAGAAGGTCTGGGGCCCGTTGCACGGCGTGCCCATGACCATCAAGGAGTCGTACGACGTCGTCGGGATGCCGACCACGTGGGGGCTCCCCGAGCTGAAGGACAACCATCCCGTGCGGAACGCGCTCGCGGTGGACCGGCTCCTCGCCGCGGGCGTGGTGCTGTTCGGCAAGACCAACGTGCCGGCCTGGCTGGCCGACTGGCAGAGCTTCAATGCGGTCTACGGCACCACCAACAATCCCTGGGACCTCTCCCGCACGCCCGGCGGCTCCTCGGGCGGCTCGGCCGCCGCGCTGGCCGCGGGCCTCACCGGGTTCGAGGCGGGCAGCGACATCGGCTCGTCCCTGCGCAATCCCGCGCACTACTGCGGCGTCTACGCCCACAAGCCCACCTTCGGGATCGTGCCGCCGCGCGGCCAGGCGCTGCCCGGGCGCGTGGCCCAGGGCGACATCTCGGTGATCGGGCCGATGGGCCGGAGCGCGGAAGACCTGGCGCTGGGGCTCTCGGTGATGGCGGGCGCCGACGAGGTCGACGGCGCGGGCTGGCGCCTCGAGCTGCCCGCCCCCCGCCAGAAGACGCTGCGCGACTTCAAGGTGGCGGTGATGCTGACCGATCCGGTCTCCGAGGTCGACGACGAGGTGCAAGCGCGCCTGCAGGCCCTCGCCGAGTTCCTCGCGAAGAAGAAGGCGAAGGTGAGCGACACCGCGCGGCCGGCCATCGACACCGCGGAGGCCCAGCGCCTCTACGTCTTCCTGCTGCGCGGGGCCACCGCGGGCCGGCAGACCCCCGAGCAGTTCCGGCAGAACGTGGAGATCGCGCGCGGGCTCGGTCCGGACGACGAGAGTTACTACGCGCGGATGGTGCGCGCCAGCACCGCCTCGCACCGCGACTGGCTGGCCGTCAACGAGGCGCGCCACCAGATGCGCTGGCGCTGGGCCGAGTTCTTCCGGGAGTACGACCTGCTGCTCTGCCCGGTCGCGGCGGGTGTCGCCTTCCCGCACGACCACGAGGGCGAGCGCCACGAGCGGACCATCATTGTCAACCGCCGCCGGGTGCCCACGACCGATCAGCTCTTCTGGGCCGGCTACTCCGGCATGGCGTTCCTGCCCTCCACCGCGGCGCCGTGCGGCTTCTCGCGCGCGGGGCTTCCCATCGGGGTGCAGATCGTGGGGCCCCAGTACGGCGACCGCACCTGCATCGAGCTCGCGCGGCTGCTCGAGCGCGAGTTCCAGGGCTTCGTTCCCCCGCCGGGCTACTGAGGAGGATCCATGGCGAAATCCGTGGCGAAGCGACGCGTAGTCGTGACGGGGGCGGCGGGCTACGTCGCCCAGCGGATGCTGCCGGAGCTGCAGGAGCGCTGGGACCTCGTGCTGCTCGACGTGCGACCGACCACGCGCGACGGCAAGGTGGTGCGCGGGCTGATCGTGGCCGACCTGACGCGACCCGATCGCAACGAGTACCGGCCGCACTTCCGCGGGGCGGACGCGGTCATCCACTGCGGCTTCGTGAGCGCGCCCAACCTCGACGCCACCACCTGGCAGGACAACGGCGACGCCAAGTTCTGGGCCGAGCACACCAACGTGGCGCTCGCCTACAACGTCTGCCGGGTGGCGCTCGAGGAGGGCGTGCGGCGGGTGGTGGTGTGTAGCTCCAACCACGCGGCCGACTACTACGAGCGGCTCGTCTGGGACGGCCGCCTCGACATGGTGACGCCGGAGATGCCGCCCCGCTCGGACAACTGGTACGGCTGGGCCAAGGCGGCCTACGAGCTGCTGGGCTTCGTCTTCGCCACCGGCAAGGTGGACGGCCGAAAGCTCGAGATCGTGCAGTGGCGCATCGGAGGCCCGCGCGACGACGACATCGATCACGTCAAGGCGGGCGACGTCAAGGTCATGCACCGCGCCCTCGGGGCCTATCTCTCCCGGCGCGACCAGGTGCAGCAGGCGGTGCGCATGATCGAGACCGAGGACATCCGCGACGAGCACGGGGTGCCGTTTCTCATCGTCTACGGCATCAGCGGCAACACCCACCGCTTCTGGTCCATCGCGAACGCGCGGGTGAAGCTCGGCTACGCGCCGGAGGACGACAGCCAGGTGAACTTCGCCGACAAGATCGCGGCCATCGCCCGCGCCGCGAAGAGGTGAGCGTGATGCACGCGGAAGAGGAGCTGAAGACCCTGGAGCACATGCTGCTCTCCTACCGGGAGACCTTGAAGGAGGTGAACCGGCTGGGGGGCGACGGGATGGTCACGGTGCGAGAGGAGTGGCTCCTGCGCATCAAGGAGCTGGAGCTGCAGCGCGAGCATCTCAGCCACGTCGTGCGCAAGAACCGCCGCATCGGCTAGGGCGGGATATCTCCCTCCCCCCCGCCGAGGGGAGAGGGCAGGGTGAGGGGGAGATTCGAGTGTCGCGGGAGTTTCGCTTCGTCCAGGTGGACGTGTTCACCGAGCGGGTCTTCGGGGGGAATCCTCTGGCCGTCGTGTTCGAGGCGGCTTCGCTGTCCGACGTCGAGATGCAGGCGATCGCCCGTGAGATGAACTGCTCCGAGACCACCTTCCTGTTGCCGCCGACGCGACCCGACTGCGCGGCGCGGGTGCGCATCTTCACTCCCGCCCGGGAGGTGCGGTTCGCGGGGCATCCGACCATCGGGACGTCGTGGGTGCTGGCCACCGAGAAGCTGCTTCCCCGAGACAGCCGCCGCTTCAATCTAGAGGAAGGGATCGGGCCGGTCGAGGTGACCCTCGAGGGCGAGCCCACGCGGCCGAGCTTTCTGTGGATGCGGCACGGAGAGGCGCGATTCGGGCCGGAGCGGATCGAGCGCGCGGGCTTCGCGCGGGCCCTGGGCCTCGCCGAGTCGGATCTGCTCGCGGGCTTTCCCGTCCAGACCGGCTCGACGGGCAGCGCCTTCCTCTACGTCCCCCTGCGGGCCCGCGAGGTGGTGGATCGGGCCCGGCTCGACGTCCCCGCGCTGCTGGCCGCGCAGGGCGAGGGCTCGAACCTGGGCGTGTTCGTTTTCGCAGTGGTCGGGCGAGGCGCAGCCGAAGGCGAGCCGAGCGAATATGAGAGGCGGCTCGAGCGAGGCGGAGCCGAAGGCGAGCCGAGCGAACACGAGAGTCGGGCTCGGGGGGATGCGCCGGCCCGCGTGTATGCGCGCATGTTCGCCCCGCACACGTCGGGCATTCCCGAGGATCCGGCCACCGGGTCCGCGAGCGGGCCGCTCGGGGCCTACCTGGTGCAACACGGGCTGGTGACCCCGGCCGACACCGTCGACATCGTCAGCGAGCAGGGCACGCGCATGGGCCGGCCGAGCTTCATCCGGATCCGGGTCGGCATGACCGCCGGGCGCATCAGCGAGATCCTGGTGGGCGGCAGCGTGGTGCCCGTGATCGAGGGCCGACTGCGGGTGCCCTGACCTCATGTACATCCCGAAGCACTTCGAGATCACCGATCCCGCGTGGTGCCACGCGCTGATGCGGGCGCAGAGCTTCGCGGCCATGATCACCGCCGACGACGCGGGCGTGCCCTTCGCCACCCACCTCCCGATCCTGGTGGACGATGCGCGCGGCCCGCTCGGCACGCTGCGGGGCCACGTGGCGCGGGCCAACCCGCACTGGCGCTACCTGGCCGCGGGCCGGCCGACCCTCGTGGTCTTCTCCGGGGCCCACGCGTACGTGTCGCCGTCGTGGTACGCCACGCATCCGAGCGTGCCCACCTGGAACTACGTCGCGGTGCACGCGACCGGGACCGGCGTGCTGGTCGAGGACCCGGCGCAGGTCAGGACCCTGCTGGCCGACCTGGTGCGGACGTATGAAGGCCGCGGGCCGGCCGCGTGGTCCGTCGAGAGCCTGCCCGAGGACTACGTGGCGGGCATGCAGCGTGGCATCGTGGCCTTCGAGATTCCCCTCGATCGGCTCGAGGGCAAGGCCAAGCTGAGCCAGAACCGCGACGCGGTGGACCGGGCGCAAACCCGCGCGGCGCTGGCCGCGGCGGACGATCCGCTGGCCCGCGCGATCGCGGCGCTGATGGCCGCCGCGCCGCCGCGCTGAGCTCTACTCGCCGCGGAAGACCGGCTTCCGCTTCTCCAGCATCGCGCGGCGCCCTTCCTGCGCGTCCGCGCTGGTGCGCGCCTTCGTCGCGGCGGCGTCCAGGTCGTCGTGGGTGATCTGGTCCCGCGCCGACGTCGCGCGCAGGATGCTCGCCTTGATCCCGGCCAGCGAGAGCGGGGCGTTGTCCGCGATGCGCCGCGCGAGCGCCTGCACCGCCGCTTCCAGCTCGGGAGCCGGCACCACCTGGTGCACCATGCCGATCTCGTGGGCGCGCCGCGCGTCGATGGGCTGGCCGGTGAACAGGAGCTGGCGCGTGTGCGCGGGGCCGATGATCTCCAGGAGCTTCTGCCCGAGCGGGAAGGGGATCACGAGGCCGATGCGCGCGAGCGGCATGCCGAGCCGCGCGGGCTCCGCGGCCACCCGCAGGTCGCAGTGTAGCGCCAGCTCGCAGCCGCCCGCGAGCGCGTCGCCGTGCAGGGCCGCGATCGTCGGATGCTTCGACCGCTCCACCCGCCGCAGCACCTCGACCACGTTGCCTTCCGGATCGGCCTCGCCGCGGCGCTGCTGCATTTCCTTCAGATCCATGCCCGCGCAGAAGGCGGGCCCGGCTCCCTTCACCACCACCACCCGCACGTCCCGGCGGCCGTCCAGGTCATCGAAGGTCGCGCGCAGGGCCTGCAGCAGCGGGGTGTTCATGGCGTTGCGCTGGTCCGGGCGGTTCATCGTCACCGTCGCGATGCCCGCGTCCACTGCGAGAAGGATCTCGTCTGCCATCAGCTGACCTCCCTAGGCTTCTCTGTCGTAGTTCGTTCAGCTCGCCTTCGGCTGCGCCTCACCCTTCAACCGCCGGCGCCATCAAGCGCAAGGCGTCCAGCATCAGGTCGCGCTTCTTCTTGGGGTCCGGCTCGGTGGTCATGAGCGAGAGGAACGCGGTGTCGATGCCGCGGTCCAGGTAGAGCTGGATGCGGGCCTTGAGCTCGGCCAAGGTTCCGCGCGGGATCAGGTCGTCCATCACGCGGGTGGGGATGGCGGCCACCGCGCCCTTGCGGTCGCCCGCGCCCCACGCGGCCCACATGGGCCCGAGCGCCTCGGTGCGGCCGAGCCACTCCTGGAACGCGCGGTAGACCGGGACGTTCAGGTACCCGGCGATGTGCCGGCGCACCACCAGGTCCGACTCGGGCCCCGGCGGATCCAGGTTGACGAAGAGGCGCGCGGTGACCTCGATGGCCTCCGGATCGCGACCCGCGCGCCGAGCCGCGTCGCGCACCACCGCGACGGAGCGCGGCACGTCGTCGGGCGAGAGCCAGTTGAGGATCACGCCGTCGCCCACCTGGCCCGCGACCTTGAGCATGCCTTCGCGCAGGGCCGCGATGTGGATCGGCACCGGCTGCGCGGGCGCCTTGGTGAGCCGGAAGCCGTCCACGCTCACGGTCTCACCCTTGAAGACCACGCGCTCGCCCGCGAGAGCCGCGCGCAGGAATTGGGCGGTCTCGCGGACCCGCGTGGCCGGCCGGCTGAACGTGCCGCCGTTCCAGGACTCGACGATGGGCTGCGAGCCCGCGCCGATGCCGAGCACGAAGCGCCCGGGCGCCACGTCCGCGAGGCCGGCCGCGGTGGACGCGAGCGTGGCCGGCCCGCGGGTGTAGACATTGGCGATGGCGGTGCCGATCCGCAGCGTCGTGGCGAGCCCGATGACGGTCAGCGGGGTGAAGGCGTCCACCCCGTCCACCTCGAAGGACCAGGCGTCGGTGTAGCCCAGCCGCTCGGCCTCGCGCGCCACGTCCGCCAGCTCGGGCAGGGCGAAGCCGTCCATCGGCACCGACAGGGACCAGCGCTTCCTCATGATCGAGCTCTCTCCTCGGGGCGGTCGTATCCCGGCCGGGCCGCCCCGAGTGTACCCGGTTTTCTGCGCGGTGGTATGATCCCCCCACATCACGGTCTCGAGGAGCCACGCCACCATGACGGTGTTCCCCGGCTTCACGCTCCCGGAGGAGCTACGCCTGCTCGGCGATCAGATCCGACGGTTCGTCCACGACGAGATCATCCCGCTCGAGCAGACCATCGATCCCGACGCGCCGGAGATCCCGCGCGAGGACTTCGCCCGCCTTTCCGCCAAGACCAAGGCGGCCGGCCTCTGGGCGCTCGGCGCCCCGGAGGCCTACGGCGGCGGGGGGCTCGATACGTTCAGCATGTGCGTCGCGCTGGAGGCCATGGCCCAGCACCGTATGGGCCTCTACAACCCGGGCTGCGGTGTCTTCGGCCGCTACCCGCCGCCCGCGATCTGGGCGGGCAGCGAGGCGCAGATCGAGAAGTACGCGGTGCCCGTGCTGCGCGAGGGCCACGAGACCTTCTTCGCGATCACCGAGCCGTCGGGCGGCTCCGACCCGGCCGGCGCGATCCAGACCCGCGCGGAGCGGCGCGGCGACAAGTGGGTGCTCAATGGTAGAAAGGTCTTTATCTCCCGTGCCCACGACGCGCCCTGGGGTATCGTCTTCGCCCGCACCGACAAGGGGAAGGGCCGGGGCGGCATCTCGTGCTTCATCCTGGAGCACGGTACGCCCGGCTTCACCGCCAAGCCCATCCGGGTGATCCGAACCTCGGCGATTCCCAACGACGTGAGCTTCGAGGACTGCGAGATTCCCGCCGAGAACCTCATCGGCCAGGAAGGCCAGGGCCTCGACCTGGCCTTCGATCTCCTGGTCAAGAATCGCTTCCCGTACTCGGCGTGCAATCTCGGCGTGGCGACGGCGGCGCACCGCATGGCCATCGAGCACGCCAAGCAGCGCTCCACCTTCGGGGCGCCGCTCAGCCAGCGCCAGGCCATCCAGTGGATGCTGGCCGACGCGGAGGTGGAGCTGCGCGCGTGCCGGTGGATCATCTGGGAAGGCGCGTGGAAGGCCGATCGCGGGGAGGACGCGCGGGTGGAGGCCTCCATCGCCAAGCTCTACTCGAGCGAGGTGTTGGGCCGGGTGGTCGACGCCGCGGTGCAGATCCACGGCGGCTACGGGGTGTCGAAGGAGTTTCCGCTGGAGCGCTGGTACCGCGAGGCCCGGGTACGTCGCATCGGCGAGGGGCCGTCGGAAGTGCATCGCATGGTGATCGCGCGCTCACTGTTCAGGTAAATCTCGGATAGCGCCCAAGAGAGGGGTCACGCTCATGGCGACATTCAACTTCGAGCTCTCGACGCTTCCCCCCGAGGCGGAGGCGCTGCGCGACGAGGTCCGCACCTTCCTCAAGCACGAGATGGCGCAGTACCGGCCCGCGGAGCGGGCGCGCTCCTGGGGCGGTTTCAACCGCGACTTCTCGCGCCGCATGGGCGAGCGCGGCTGGATCGGCATGACGTGGCCCAAGAAGTACGGCGGCCACGAGCGCAGCGCGCTCGAGCGCTACGTGGTGCTGGAGGAGACGCTCGCCGCGGGCGCCCCGGTGAGCGCGCACTGGGTGGCCGACCGTCAGAGCGGCCCGCTGCTGCTGCGCTTCGGCACCGAGGAGCAGCGCCAGCGTTTCCTCCCGCGCATCGCGCGCGGAGAGCTGGCCTTCGCCATCGGCATGAGCGAGCCGGATTCGGGCTCCGACCTGGCCTCGATCCGCACCCGGGCCGAGAAGGTCGCGGGCGGCTACAAGGTCACCGGGACCAAGATCTGGACCAGCAACGCGCATCTGTCCGACTACGCGATCGCGCTCTTCCGCACCAAGGTCGTGCCGGACAAGAAGCACGAGGGCCTCTCGCAGTTCCTGGTGGACCTCAAATCGCCCGGCATCTCGATCCGGCCGATCATCGACCTGGCGGGCGGCCATCACTTCAACGAGGTGCACTTCCAGGACTGCCTGGTGCCCGACGACATGCTGGTCGGCAAGGACGGAGAGGGCTGGAAGCAGGTGACCACCGAGCTGGGCTTCGAGCGCAGCGGGCCCGAGCGCTATCTCTCCTCGCTGCAGCTCGTGATCGAGCTGATCCGCGAGGCCGGGAAGGAGCCGGGCGAGCGGGCCGCCGCGCTGATCGGCCACTTCACCGCGCACCTGGTCACGCTGCGGCAGATGTCGCTCTCGATCGCGACCATGCTGCAGGCCGGACAGAACCCGAATCTCGAGGCGGCGGTGGTCAAGGACGTCGGCACCACCTTCGAGCAGGAGATCCCGGAGGCGGTGCACACCCTGACCGGCGCGGAGCCCCGGGTCGGCAGCGGGACCGAGTTCGAGAAGACGCTCGGCTATCTGGTCCAGCACGCGCCGTCGTTCTCACTCCGAGGCGGCACGCGCGAGGTGCTACGCGGTATCATCGCCCGCGGCCTGGGCCTGCGCTAGTGCCGGGCGAGGCGCAGCCGAAGGCGAGACGAGCGGATACGACAATCCTGCCGAGCGGAGCAAGGCCATGAACGAGCTGCAGACGATCCTCGCCGAGACGTGCACGCGCCTCTTCACCGATCGCGCCACCACCGCGGTGCTGGAGGGCGCCGAGAAGGGCGAGTGGCCCGCCGCCCTCTGGCAGGCGCTGGAGGAGAACGGGCTCACGCTGCCGCAGGTGCCCGAGGCCCGCGGCGGGGCGGGTGGCTCCTGGAACGACGCCTTCGTGGCACTCATGGCGGCCGGGCGCTTCGCGGCGCCGGTGCCGCTGGCCGAGACCATGCTGGCCGGCTCGATCCTGGCCGAGGCGGGCCTGGATGCGCCGCTCGGGCCCATGACCGTGGCGCCCGTGCATATAGATGATGGCCTCACCCTGACCCGGTCGGGCGGGGGCTTCACCCTGAGCGGCCGCGCGACCCGCGTGCCGTGGGGCGCGCGGGCGGAGCACGTGGTGGTGGTGGCCGACGGCGGCGGCGCGCCGATGGTAGCGCTGGTGGCCGGCGGCCGCGCCAAGGTCGAGGCCGACGCGAGCCTCGCGCGCGAGCCGCGCGACACGCTCACCTGGTCCGGCGCGCCGGTGGCGGCCGCGGCGGCGCTGCGCGGCCGGCTCGGCGGGCAGCCGGTGTGGGCGGGCGGCGCGCTGGTGCGCTCGGCGCAGATGGCGGGCGGCCTCGAGTTCCTGCTCGCCCAGTCGGTGAAGTACGTGACCGAGCGCAAGCAGTTCGGCCGGCCCATCGGCTCCTTCCAGGCCATCCAGCAGAACCAGGCCCTCCTGGCCGGGCACACCGCGGCGGCGGGCATGGCGGCCCAGCAGGCGTTCCACGTGGTGGAGCGCACCGGCGAGGGCGGCGACGCGTCGTTCGAGATCGCGGTGGCCAAGGTCCGCACCGGCGAGGCGGCGAGCCTGGGGGCGGGCATCGCGCACCAGGCGCACGGGGCGATCGGCTTCACCTACGAGCACTCGCTGCACTTCGTCACCCGCCGGCTCTGGTCCTGGCGGGCCGAGTTCGGCGCCGAGAGCTACTGGTCGGTGGCCCTGGGCCGCGACGTCGCGGCGCGCGGCGCGGAGGCCCTCTGGCCGCACATGACGTCACGCTAGGAGAGGGACATGCACACGCTCACGCTCGGCGACGTGGCCATCTCGCGAATCACCGAGATCGGGCGCTCGGCCTTCCCCACCACCCAGATGCTGCCCGAGTCCGACCCCGGGCGGATCGTCCAGCACCATCGCTGGATCAAGCCGCACTTCTTCGACGACGTCACGGGCGATCTGGGCTCGCGCATCCAGACCTGGATCGTGCGGACGCCGCAGCACACGGTGCTGGTGGATACCGGGGTGGGCAACGACAAGAGTCGGCACGAGACCGAGCTGTGGAACAAGCGGACCGGCGGCTACCTCGACGATCTCCGCGCCGCCGGGGTCACGCCCGAGCAGGTGGACCTGGTGCTGTGCACGCATCTCCATGTGGACCACGTGGGCTGGAACACGCGGCTCGTCGACGGCCGGTGGGTGCCCACGTTCCCGAAGGCCCGTTACGTCTTCCCGGGCGAGGAGTGGGAGTTCTGGAAGCACGAGAACCTGGCCGGGCGTGAGAAGTCGGGCTGCATCGCGGACAGCGTGGTGCCGGTGGTGGAGGCGGGTCAGGCGGTGATGGTGAACAGCACCTACGCGGTGGACCCGTGGCTCGCGTACGAGCCGTGGGTGGGCCACACCCCCGGCCACGTCGGCGTGCGCCTGCACACCGGCGCGGGCGACGCGGTCTTCTCCGGCGACCTCATGCACCGGGTGGTGCAGGTGGCGGAGCCGCAGTGGAGCAGCATCTTCTGCTACGACGCGCCTCGGGCGGCGGCCACCCGCAAGGCCTTCGTCGAGCGCCACGCCGCCTCGGGTGACCTGGTGCTGCCCGCCCACTTCCCGCATCCCGGGCGCATCGTGCGCGACGGCGACGGCCACCGCTTCGAACCCGTCATGCTGGACGCGATCGCGGCGGCCAAGGCGTGAGCCCCGACCCGATGCTCCCGCTCGAGGGCATTCGCGTCGTCGAGGTCGCGCAGAACCTGGCCGGGCCCATGGCGGCCGAGATCCTGGCCCACCTGGGCGCCGACGTCATCAAGGTGGAGCGGCCCGAGGGCGACGACGCGCGCAAGTGGGGGCCGCCGTTCTGGAAGGGTGTCTCGCCGGGATTCCTCGCGGTCAACGCGAACAAGCGCGGGATCAGCCTCGATCTCAAGGACCCGAAGGCGGTGGCGTGGCTGCTGGACTTCCTGGGCGGAGCCGACGTGCTGATCCAGAACCTCCGGCCCGGCTCGCTCGAGGAGATGGGGCTCGGCCCCGACGCGCTGCTCGCGCGTCATCCGCGCCTCATCTACTGCTCGGTGTGGGCCTTCGGGCGCTCGGGCCCGCTCAAGATGAAGCCCGGCTTCGAGCCGATGGTCCAGGCCTTCTCCGGCCTCATGATGATGAACGGCGACGAGGGCGGGCCGCCCACGCGCATCGGCACGTCCATCCTCGACTACGGCACCGGCATGTGGACCGCGATCGGCGCGCTGGCCGGGCTCGCCCAGCGCCAGCGCACCGGGCGCGGCTGCGTGGTGGACGCCTCGCTCTACGAGACCGGCCTCGCGTGGCTCAAGGGCCACTTCGCGAGCTTTCGCGCGTCCGGTGAGGTGCCCGAGCGCCATCGCACCGGCAGCCAGCGCGTGGTGCCGTTCCAGGGGTTCGAGACCAAGACCGGCACCATCATCGTGGCCGCGGGCAACGACCGCCTCTTCGCCAAGCTGGCGGCCGTCGTGGGCCACCCGGAGTGGCCCAGGGACGAGCGCTTCGCCACCAACGCCGCGCGCGTCGCCAACAAGCCGGCGCTGCTCGCCCTGCTCGACACGATCTTCCTGACCCGCACCAAGGGCGAGTGGATCGACCTGCTGGAAGCGGGCGGCGTACCCTGCGGCCCCATTCACACCTTGCCGGAGGCGGTGACGCAGCCGCAGGCCGAGGCCATCGGCATCATCCAGCGCCTGCCCGGCGACGACTACGACGTCGTCTCGCTACCCTTGTCCTTCGACGGCCGGCGCCCGCCGATCCGCCGCGCCCCCCCGCGCATCGGCGAACACGACGCGGAGATCAGGGGTCAGGTCTTACATTCC
>JBBDXN010000052.1:24781-32561 GCA_040902305.1 Candidatus Rokuibacteriota bacterium
ATTTCTCCGCCGACGCGGTGAGCTTGACGCCCACGGAAATGTCGGAATGTAAGACCTGACCCCTATCTGAAGGCGGTCCAGAGCATCGTGAGGCCAGAGAGGAGCATCAGGGCGTCCATCAGGAGGTGGAAGCGGTCGGGGTGCAGGCGCAGCACGAAGCGCCTGGCGATCCAGGCGCCCGCCATGAGCGAGGCGCCGGTGATGAGGCCCTGGGTGATGACGTCGAGCGGCAGGGCGCCGAATCGGCGGAACACCGCGGCCTTGCTCAGGTAGACCGCGAGCGACGCCGCGGCCTCGCTCGCGATGAACGCGCCTTTCACGAGGCCGTGGGCCAGGAAGATCGGCGCGGTGATCGGCCCCGTGGTCACCACGATGCCGGTGAGGAAGCCGATCACCGCGCCGAGCATCAGCAGGTGCGCCAGGCGGAGCCGGAAGCCGCGGGCGGCGAGCCAGCGCCGGGCCGGGATCATCAGCAGGAAGAAGATGCCGAGCGCGCACTCGATCAGCCGCGGCGGCAGCACCAGCA
Source organism: Candidatus Rokuibacteriota bacterium (assembly GCA_040902305.1). Classification (GTDB taxonomy): domain Bacteria; phylum Methylomirabilota; class Methylomirabilia; order Rokubacteriales; family CSP1-6; genus CAMLFJ01. The sequence goes on from JBBDXN010000052.1 coordinate 25,308, forward strand.
GGGTGCGCGCGCCGAGCGCCGCCGCGGGCACGCCGGTGAGGGAATAGGCCGCGACCGCGCGCCAGTCCACCTCGCGCCACCAGATCAGCACGCGCGAGAGATTGGCCAGGATCGCGGCGATCGCCATGATCGGGACGGCGTGGAGCGGCCCGAACACGATCACCAGCACCGGCATCAGCATGATGGACGAGCCGAAGCCCACGATGCCGCTGATGGTGCCGGCGGCCAGACCGACCCCCAGGACGAACAGCAGCTCCACACCCGCCCCGGCTAGGCGAGCAGGCGGACGAGCGGCTCGAGGTTGCGCGGATCGGGCTTGAGGTGGCCGACGCCGTGCGCGTGGAAGGCGGCCACCACCGCGTCGTTGAAGGGCGTGGGAACGCCCACGTTGCGGCCCTCGGCGGCGACGAAGCCATTCAGGTAGTCGATCTCGGTGCGGCGGCCCTTCATCACGTCCTGCAGCATCGAGGGCCGGCCGCCGCTGCGGCTCTGCGCGTCGGCGGCGATCTCCCGGCCGAGCGTCTCGATGGCCGCCCCGTCGGAGGCCTCTGCGAAGCGCTTGGCCGCGATGCCCAGGATGGGCTCGATGCGGTGGCCGAGCGCGGTCCCGACCCGGACCACCTCGGCCCCGAGATGAGCGGCCACCCGGCGCGGTACCGGTTCGGAGCGCACCTCCGCGGTGCCGAGCCCGCTCAGGCCCGCGAGCGGGTTCAGCATGCAGTTGAGCGCGAGCTTGGACCACCGCTCGCCCCACAGGTTGGTCGTGACGACCGCGGGCGCCACCTCGCTCATGATCTCGGCCACCCGCCGGGCCCGCGGCGAGTCGCTGCCGTCGTGCTCGCCGATCTTGAAGGCGGCGTTTCCCCGGTCGGTGCGGATGGCGTGGGCCGGCTCGTACATGCCGGCGCTGATGAGGATGACGCAGCCGAGCGTGCGCTCGCGGCCCGCCACCGCGGCCACCCGGTGATCGTTGATGCCGTTCTGGAAGTCCACCACCACCCCGTCGGGGCGGCGCAGGTGGTCCACCGCGAGCTGGGTGGCCCACTCGGTGTCGTAGGACTTCACCGCGACGAAGACCGCCTCGAACGGCTCGCGCACCTGCGCCAGCTCGCTGAGGTGCAGCGCCCGCACCGGCACCACGTGCTCGCCGCAGCTTCCGGAGAGCCGGAGGCCGGCGGTCTTGATCTGGTCCACGTGCTCGGGCCAGGGGTGGGCCAGCGTCACGTCGTGGCCGGCCTTGGCGAGCAGGCCGCCGACCACGCAGCGATGGCCCCGGCTCCGATGATGCCGATCCGCGTCTTCAGACCGCCCATGGACCCTCCCGCCGGCGGCCTCGGTCACTGCCGCCGCGCGGCCCCGCGTAGGCTACAGGACTCGAGCGCGGCCGCGCAAGGGCGTGTCAGCGGCGCCGGCTTCGCCGCCGCATGATCCAGCGCTCGCGCGCGATCCAGCCGGCGGCGGCGAGCACGCCGGTGGTGATGGCCACGATCAACCAGCCGGTCTCGCTCATGACAACTCCCTTCTTACCGGGTCGGGGTTACCCGATCTCGAGGCCTCCGCGGGCGCGCTCTCCACTCGGCCTCAATCAAACCGAGGATTTCCGCGGATCGTCTCACGGCACGGGCGTTGCTCTCTCAGCACGATCCGGGCCGGGCGCGGGGCGTATGCGGGGCGTATGATGTGGCGATGCCTGACGCGATGCAGCGCACCACGGTCCGCCTCAGCGTGCTCGATCCTCCTCCGGTCCAGTCGTTGAAGCGGTACGGCGCCGCCGTCCTTGCGGTGGGCATCGCCCTCGGCTGCACGCTGCTGGCGCTGCCGCTGGCCGAGCGGTCGCAGCTCTTCCTCCTGCTGGCCGCCGTCGTGCTCAGCGCCTGGTACGGCGGGCTGGGCCCGGGCCTCTTCGCCACCGCGCTCGCCATCGGCGGCCAGGTCGTCTTCTTCCAGGCGCCCTACGCCGACGTGCTCCTCCGCCTCCTGTCCTTCGCCCTGGTCTCCGTGTCCATCTGCGTCCTGGCCGCGGGCCGGCGCCGCGCCGAGGAGCGGATGCGCGACCACCGGGAGGAGCTGGCGGTCACGCTCTCGAGCATCGGCGACGCGGTCATCGTCACGGACCGCGCCGGGCGCATCACGTTCATGAACGTGGCCGCGGAGCGGCTCACCGGCTGGAGCGAGGCGGACGCGCGAGGCCTCGATCTTCCGCAGGTGTTCGTCATCGTGAACGAGCAGAGCCGCGCGCCGGTCGAGAGCCCGGTGGCGCGCGTGCTCCGCGAGGATCGGGTGGTGGCGCTGCCGGACGGCACGGTGCTGCTCCGGCGTGACGGGGAGGAGCGCGCCATCGACGACAGCGGCGCACCGGTCCGCAATCGAGCCGGCGGCACGGTGGGGGCGGTGCTGGTCTTCCGCGATCTCACCGAGCGGCGCGCCATCGAGCGTGATCAGGCGCAGGTCCTGGCCCGCGAGGAGACGGCCCGCCGCGACGCGGCCGCGCTGTCGGCGGTGGGCCGGGCGCTCGTGCAATCGCTCGACGTGGAGAGCGTGGGACGGCACATCGCGGAGGGCATCCGGGTGCTGCTGGGCGGGACCCTGTCCGTGCTCTGGGAGCGGGATCCCGCCACGAACCGCCTCGTGGCCGTCGCGACCGCGGGGTCGAGCACGTCGTTCCCGCCGGGTACCCGGATTCCCCAGAACGAGCTGCTGGCCGGATTCGCGGTGACCGAGGGCCGGCCCGCCTCGACCCCGGACATCCTGACCGACGCCCGCCTCACGCTCACCCCCGAGACCCGCGCGCTGGTCGAGCGGTCCGGGCACGGGTCCGTGCTCGCGGTCCCGCTGACCATCGGCGGGCGGGTGACCGGCGTGCTCGCGGTCGGCGACGTGACCGGCCGCACCTTCGACGAGGAGGAGATCCGCCGGCTGCAGGATTTCGCCAACCAGGCGGCGATCGCGCTCGAGCACGCGCGGCTGTTCGTGCTGGAGATCTCGCGCCGCGAGCAGCTCGAGGCCCTCGCCACCGTGCAGCGCGACCTCAGCGCCGAGCTGGATCTGGACCGGCTCCTCACCCTGATCGTGGAGCGGGCGGGCCGGCTGTTCGGGGGCTTCGGCTTCGCCTATCTGTTCGACGAGGAGAGCCAGTCGCTCGGAGCCCGCGTGTGGGGCCGCGCCGAGCCGGAGGCGGAGGCGCCGTTCCCGGCCGACGGCGGGCTGGTGGCGAGCTGCGCGAGTGCGCGCCGGGGGCTGCTCGCCAACGACTACGCGCGCTCGCCCTACGCGCTGCCCGCGGTGGTCGGCCTCGGGGTGCGGCACGCGATGGCGCAGCCGCTCGTGAGCCGCGGCCGCCTGCTCGGCGTGCTCGTGCTGTGCCGGCGCGAGGCGCGTCCGTTCCTCCCGGACGACGTCGCGGCCTTCGAGGGGCTGGCGGTGCAGGCCGCGGTCTCGCTGGACAACGCGGTCCTCTTCGTCGAGGCGGGAAGGCAGCGGCGAGAAGCGGAGGTCCTCGCCGAGCTGGCCCGGTCCATCAGCGCCGCGCAGGACGTCTCCACCGTGCTCCAGCGGGTCGTCGACGGCGCCAAGGAGCTGTGCGGCTGCGACCTCACCAGCGTGGCCCTGCGGGACGCCGAGAGCGGCGCCGTCGTCATGCTCAACCGCGCCGGGGACTATCGGAGCGTCCCGGGGCGGCTCGTCATCGAGCCGGGCCGGGGGGCGGGCGGGCTCGTGCTCGAATCGGGCCGCCCGTTCCGTAGCGACAGCATGGCGCAGGATCCCCGGATCACGCGGGACTTCGCGGCCCGCATCGCGATCGAGGGCCTCGTCACCACCCTGGTGGTGCCGATCATGGTGGAGGGCCGCGTCGAGGGCCTGCTCTACGTGCACCGGCGGACGCCGAGGCCGTTCACGGACCGGACCGAGACCGTCCTGCGCCAGCTCGCGGAGTACGCGGCGATCGCGATCCACAACATGCAGCTGCTCGCCCACGAGCATCAGATGCGGGCCGAGGCGGAGGGCGCGAGCCGGATGAAGGACGAGTTCCTGGCCACCCTGTCGCACGAGCTGCGCAGCCCGCTGCAGCCCCTGCTCAACTGGGCCTACCTCTTGCGCTCGCCCAACCTGGATCCCGCCAGCTCCGAGCGCGCGCTCGACGCCATCGAGCGGAGCACCAAGACCCTGGGCCAGCTCATCGAGGATCTCCTCGACGTCTCCCGGATCGTCACCGGCAAGCTGCGGCTGCAGGCGCGCCCGGTGCGCCTGCCCGGGATGGTCCGGGCCGCGCTGGAAGCGGTGGAGTCGGCCGCGCTCGCCAAGTCGGTGGCGCTGGAGGCCCGGATCGAGCCCGACCTGCCCGCGGTGCTCGGCGACCCGGACCGGCTCCAGCAGGTGCTCTGGAACCTGCTCTCCAACGGGATCAAGTTCACTCCCAAGGGGGGCCGTGTCACCGTGAGCGTGGCCGGGCGCAACTCGGAGGTGGTGCTCACGGTGGCGGACACCGGCGCGGGCATCAAGCGCGAGTTCCTGCCGCACGTCTTCGAGCGCTTCCGCCAGGCCGAGAGCAGCACCAACCGGGCCTACGGTGGGCTCGGGCTCGGGCTCGCCATCGTGCGGCACCTGGTCGAGCTGCACGGGGGCAGCGTGTCCGTCCAGAGCGAGGGCGAAGGCCAGGGCGCCACCTTCAGCGTGCGGCTGCCGGTGGCGGCCGCGGTCCGGACCCCCGAAGAGCGCGCGCCCGCCGCGACCAAGGCCGAGGGGCCGGTCGATCGGAGCCTCGCCGGGCTGCGCCTGCTCATCGTGGACGACGAGGCCGACGCGCGGGAGGTGATGCGCTTCATGCTGGAGCGCGGTGGGGCCCGGGTGCGGACCGCGGAGTCGGCCACGCAGGCCCTCGACGCCATCCGGGAAGAGCGGCCGGATCTGCTCATCAGCGACATCGGGATGCCGGTCGAGGACGGCTACGTGCTGGTCCGCCGGCTGCGGGCCATGGAGGGGGGCCTGGGCCGGCGGCTGCCCGCGATCGCGCTGACCGCGTACGCGAGCGAGGAGGATACGCGCCGGGCGCTCATCGCCGGTTTCGATGCGCATCTCTCCAAGCCGGTGGATCCGGCCCGCCTCATCGAGATCGCGGCCGGGCTGGCCGGCGGCCGTCGCGACGCGGGCTGAGAGCCCTTCGCTCAGTGCCCCGACGTCGGCCGCGCCGGGCCGCGTGGACTGACGGTCTCGATGCGCCAGATGGGGCCGCCGGTGTAGAGCGGCCCGTCGACGGCCACGAACGCGGGCAGGCCGGCGGAGGCGATCCAGCAGTGATAGTCGGGCGGAGTCTTGCCGAGGAGCGCGGCCGCGGCGCCGCGGAGCAGCCCGAGCTTGGGCTTGAGCACGTAGTGCGTGGCCGGGATGCGGCGGTCGCCCGCCAGCACCGCGTCCTCGCCCAGCGGCGCCAGCTCGAGCTGGATCATGATCGGCTTGGGCGTGAAGGCGAGCACGTGCACCGTCTCCGCGGCGCCCTTGGGGAGATTGCGGAGCAGCATGATTAGCATGCCGTTGTAGACGTCGGGCGGCAGCTCGATCTCGCCGCTCGCCGTCTCCGCCTCGGCCCCGTCGCGCCGGGACTTGACCTGGTAGCGGCCCTTGTCCCGCTGAAGCGAGATCTCCATCTCCTCCGGGAACGTCGGCCCGCGCTGCTGTAGCCGGTAGCTCAGCAGGGTGAAGACCCGGTGCTGCGAGAACAGCACGGTCTCGTCGTGGAGCGAGCCGTCCCGGAACCGGAACACGAGGCGCGACTCCACCCCTTCGGCGCGGGCGGCCTGCAGCAGATCGCCCTCCGCCAGGACCGAACCGGCGGCCGAGCGCAGCACGAGAAAGCCGTGGGTGACACCTTCGGTGTGCCGCACCGCCACCGTCCCCGCCTCGGCCGCGCCGGACGCGGCGGGGACCACGGGCAGGGCGGCCGCGAGCGCGAGCACCCCGAGCCACTCGCGACCGTGCTGCATGAGTGCGAGGAGCTTGCAAGCGCATTGCCAAACCGCCCCCGCGCGCTGGCATCGCGGTTGCTGTATCCGCACGGCATGGCCACCTGGTCGTTCGTCACGCTGGTGCTCGCCGCGCTCGCGCTGGCCGCGCCGCTCGCGCACGCGCTGGAGATGCCGGTCCGCCGCACGTACGACCCCGCGCTCTACGTGATGGTGACGCATACGCTGTACCGCTACTTCGGCACGGTGGGTGCCGCGTTCGAGGTCGGCGCCATCGCGTGCGCGCTGATCTGGTGCGGGCTCCTCCGGCGGGCGCCCGGGCCGCGGGCCGCGATCCGGTGGGCGGTAGCCGGAGCGGCCTGTCTCGTGCTCGCGCACGTGCTGTTCTGGCTCCTCATCAACCCGGTGAACCAGCAGTTCGCCATCTGGACGCCCGAAGCGGTGCCCGCCGACTGGATGCGGCTGCGCGACCAGTGGGAGTTCACGCATACCGGCCGCGCCGGTCTCTTCCTGCTCGGGTTCTGCGCGATCCTGGCCTCCACGTTCCTGGCCCGATCCGGGGCTGGGCGGGGCAAAAATACCGGGTAAGAGCTTCCGATCCATCGCGGCGCCGTCGTCCCGGACGTGGGCTTTCGTCGCGTTTTCCGGGCGGTGGGGCGGGCATGGGCGGGCATGGCGGTTGCACTCACTGTACCCACCATGACTCGCTTGCTCCGCGTCGCCGCCGTCGGCGACCTGCACTGCACCAAGACCTCCGAGGGCGCGTTCCAGCCGCTGTTCGCCAAGATCGCGGAGAGCGCGGATATCCTCGTCCTCTGTGGCGATCTCACCGACTACGGGACCGCGGACGAGGCGCGCATTCTCGCCAAGGAGCTCACCGCGCTGAAGCTGCCGAAGCTCGCGGTGCTCGGTAACCACGACTTCGAGTCGGGCGCGGCCGACGAGGTGTCGCGCATCCTGACCGACGCGGCCGGCGTGACCGTGCTCGATGGCACCGCCGTCGAGGTGCTGGGGGTCGGGTTCGCGGGGGCCAAGGGGTTCCCGGGTGGCTTCGGCACGCGCGCGCTCCAGGCGTGGGGCGAGGCGCCGGTCAAGGCGTTCGTGGCCGCCGCGATCGAGGAGACCCTCAAGCTCGAGTCGGCGCTGGCCCGCCTGCGTACGCCTGGCCGCGTCGCGTGCCTGCACTACGCGCCGATCGCCGCGACCGTGGACGGGGAGCCCGCCGAGATCTATCCGTTCCTCGGCTCGAGCCGGCTCGAGGAGCCGCTCAACCGCTACCGGCCGAGCGTGGCCTTCC
>JBBDXN010000053.1:0-5006 GCA_040902305.1 Candidatus Rokuibacteriota bacterium
CCCGCGCGGGCTGGATGCTGCCGACCTCGGAGTTGGCGTGCATGATCGAGATCAGGATGGTGTCGGGCCGGACGGCCCGCCGCACCGCGTCCGGATCCACGAGGCCGTCGCCGTCCACGTCCAGATAGGTGGCCTCGAAGCCGGCGGCCTCGAGGCTCTGCACCGCGCGCAGCACCGCGTGATGCTCGATCTTCGACGTGATGATGTGGCCGCGGCGGCGCGCCATCGCGACGCCCTTGATCGCCATGTTGTCGGACTCGGTGCCGCCGGAGGTGAAGACGATCTCCTCCTTGCCCACCCGCAGGAAGTGCGCCACCTGCTCGCGGGCGGTCTCGAGCCCTTCCCGCGCCTCCCGGCCGAAGCCGTGCACGCTGGACGGGTTACCGAACCGCTCGCTGAAGTATGGCAGCATCGCGGCCACCACCTCCGGATGCACCGGGGTGGAGGCGTTGTGATCGAGATAGACCCTTCGGTTCATTGACGCTCCCCTTTCGCGATGTTACGCTGCGCCCGCATGGCCTCGGCCAAACGGAAGCTCGGCCTGATGCTCTCCACCGCGCCCGACCATCCGAACCTCGAGACCGCCCTCGGACTGTCCCGGGCTACCCTGGACGGTGGCGGCGACGTCTACCTGTACCTGATCGACGACGCGGTGGCCGCGGTGGAGGACGACCGCCTCCTCGCGCTCGCCGACCGCGGCCTCCGGCTCTTCGTGTGCGCGTACGGCTGCCAGAAGCGGCGTCGGCCCCTCTCGGAGCGGGCGACGAACTGCGGCCTCGTGGTGCTCACCGACGTGATCAACGGCACCGATCGCTTCTTGGCCCTGAACTAGCCGCGCCGTGAGCCCGGGCCAGCCCACCCTCGTCCTCATCTCGGAGGACCCGCGCGTCTCGCACCGGGCCAACGAGGCGATGCGCATCGCGCTGGGGATCGTGGCCGGCGAGAACGAGGTCCGGATCGTGCTCACCGGCCCCGCGGTGCACCTGCTCGACGACGACACCGACGACCTCGTGGACGGCGACGACATCGCCAAGTTCCGCGCCTCGCTCAAGAAGCTGGGCGTGCCCTTCCACGTGGAAGGCGCCCACCCCGCGGCCGACTGGAACGGCGAGGGCCATCCGGTGGTCCCGGCGACCGCGGCCGACGTCGCCGCGATGGTGTCCCGGGCCACGCGCTTTCTCGTGTTCTGATGGCCGCCTTCCTCCACCTTCTCAAGGGCGACTCGGCCGCGCTCGCCGCCTCCGTGATCGAGTCCAATTCCCGGGAGGCCGGCGCGCGGGTCACCGTGGTCCTCCTGGACGGCGCGGGCGCGCCGCCGCTGCCCGCGGGCGTCACCGCGCGGCGTCTCGCCCCCGACGATCTCGACTACGCGGGCCTGCTGGATCTGATCTTCGCTCACGATCGCGTGATCACCTGGTAGCCGCTACCGGTCCTGGTACTCCTCGTGCCACTTCATCTGGATCGCCTCCAGGAGGCCCTCGTTGGAGCCCTTGGCGTCGCCGGTGAACCCGGGCAGGGCCACGACCCACTTGTGCAGGTCGGTGAAGCGGACGGTGAGCGGATCCACGTCCGGGTGCGCCTCCATGAGGGCGAGCGCGATGTCTTCGGCATCCTTCCAGTTCACGATCGGTCCTCCAATGGGTAGCGTCACTATGTATTCGCTCGCCTCGCCTGCGGCTCGCCCTACTTCGGTATCTCCACCACCACGTCGCCCTTGATCACCGCCTGACACCCGAGCCGCGAGTGCAGGGTGAGACCCTCCGCGGTGTCGAGACGATCCTCCTCGTCCTGCTCCATCGTCGACAGGTTCTGCTCTCCCTCGCGCACGATCACGTGGCAGGTGGTGCAGGCACAACTGCCGCCGCAGTTGTGCTCGAGGTGGATATTGTTGGCCAGCGCGATGTCGAGCAGCGAGCCCGGCCGGCCGTGATCCGCGAGCGGGTACTTGCCGTCGTCCACCTCGACCGTCTTGTTCAGCGGCAGGAACGTGACCTTGTGCACCGCCATCAGGAGCTCTCCAGGAGCCGGTCGGCCCGCTTCGAGGTGACCGCGTCCTTGATCGCGGTCTCCATCATTCGGTCCGCGAGCGGCGCAGTGGCCTGGTTGAGCGCGGTGGTCAGCTCCCGGATCTGATCGCGATCCGTGCCCGCCCGCGCGGTCCGCAGCGCGGCCCGCGCCTGCTCGATCGCGGCCAGCTCCTCCGCGCCCACGATGCCGCCGGCCTGCCGCAGCGCGCGGTCCACGTGGTTGAGCACGGTGTCGGCCTCGGTCTGCGTCTCGATGAGGAGCCGGGCGTTGACGTCGGCCTCCGCGTGCGTGAACGAATCCTCCACCATCTGCTCCACCTGGCTCTCGGTGAGGCCGTAGGTCGGCTTGACCTCGATGCTCGCCGCCTTGCCGGTCCGCAGCTCGCGAGCCTGCACCTGCAGGATGCCGTTGGCGTCGATGAGGAACGTGACCTCGATCTTGGGCATACCGCCCGGCATCGGGTCGATCCCGGCCAGATCGAAGCGGGCGAGCGAGCGATTGTCCTTGGCCAGCTCGCGCTCGCCCTGCAGCACGTGGAGGTCCACCGTGGTCTGGCCGTCCACCGACGTGGTGAAATACTCCTTGGCCAGGGTCGGGATCGTGGTGTTGCGCGGGATCAGCACGCTCACGATCCCGCCCAGGGTCTCGATCCCGAGCGAGAGCGGCGTCACGTCGAGCAGCAGCATGTCGGTGATGCCCCCGGCCAGGATCTGGGCCTGGACCGCCGCCCCCAGCGCCACCACCTCGTCCGGATTCATGCGGCTGTGCGGGGTGCGACCGAACAGCGCCTCGACACGGCGCCGCACCAGCGGCATCCGCGTGGAGCCGCCGACCAGCACCACCTCGTCCACCTCGCCGGGCCTGAGCGAGGCGTCGGCGAGGGCCCGGCGGCACGGCCCGAGGGTCGCCGCCACCAGTGGCTCCACGAGCGCCTCCAGGTCGGCGCGGGCGATGTCGCGGTGGTAGATGAAGCCCTCGAAGGGGATGGTGAGCACGGTGCGCTCGTCGAACGAGAGCCGGCACTTCGCGGCCTCGGCCCCGAGCCGGATCTCCTGCACCGCCTCGAGGTCTCCCGCGAGATCGACGCGGTGGCGGGCCACGATGTCCGCCAGCAGCCAGTCGACCATCGCCCGGTCGAAGTCGTCGCCGCCCAGATGCGTGTTGCCGTTGGTGGCGAGCACCTCGAAGACACCGTCCTTGACGCGGAGGATCGAGATGTCGAAGGTGCCGCCCCCCAGGTCGTAGACCGCGATGACGCCCTGGGCGAGCTTCTGCAGCCCGTAGGCCAGCGAGGCCGCGGTGGGCTCGTTGACGATGCGCAGCACCTGGAGGCCCGCGATGCGCCCGGCGTCCTTGGTGGCCTGGCGCTGGGCGTCGTTGAAGTAGGCGGGCACCGTGATCACTGCCTGGTCGACCGACTCGCCGAAGTGGGCCTCCGCCCGCTGCTTGAGCGCGCGCAGCACGTGGGCCGACACCTCGGGCGGCGTGACCTCCCGGTCGCCGATGCGGATGCTCACCACCTCGGCCTGCGGGGTGATCACGAAGGGCAGGCGCGGCAGCTCGTCCTTGACGTCCTCGTAGCCGCGGCCCATGAGCCGCTTGACGGAATACACCGTGCGCGCCGCGTTGCGGGCGAGCTGGCGGCGGGCCGCTTCCCCCACCACCACGCCGTCCCGGGTCCACGCCACGATGGAGGGCAGCAGGGCGCGACCCTCCGCGTCCGGGATCACGCAGGGGATGCCGCCCTCCACGTGGGCGACCAGGCTATTGGTCGTGCCCAGGTCAATGCCGACGATGCGAGACATGTTGGTCCTCACGCTCTCCCAGGGCGTCGCTCAGGTCGTCGATGACGGTTCGCAGGTAGGCCCGGGTCGCGAGCCGTTGCTTGAACCACTCGAGCAGCGGGCGACGATCACCGCTCTCGTCCACCACTCGGTCCCAGTCCGCCGAGCCGGCCACCACCGCGTCCGCTTCGGACGCGTAGCGCTCCTCGAGGCGGCGCCGCTCCTCGCGCAGCCGCGAACCGGCGGCCCCGCCGAGCCCTTCCGCCTTGGCCTCCTCGATCGCCTCCTGCACTTCCAGCATCTCCTGCAGGAGCTCCCGCGGGGCCCTGGGCTTGTCCGTCGCGCCCTCGCGGACTTCCCGGCCCTCTTCCAGGGCGATCAGGTATTCCACCCGCGCGAGCGGCTCGCGCAGCGCGCGATAGGCACGGTTGACGAGCGCTGACCGGCCCAGCTCTTCGGCCTGGTGCTCCGGGTCCGCCCCCTGGTGAAAATCCGGATGGTGCTGCCGCGACAGGTCGTAGAACCGCCGCTGCAGGGCCTCCCCGTCCACCCCCAGCTTGCGGGGTAGCCCGAACACCGTGAAGTAATCGCTCAAGATGTCCCCTCGGGACCGCGGTGGCCCCTAAAACAGCAACGGGCCCGTCGGGGCCCGTTCTCGTGTCTTCCGAACCGGGCCTCAGGCCGAGAACGATGTCCCGCACCCACAGCTCGATTTCGCGCTGGGATTGACGAAGGTGAAGCCGCCGGTGAGCCCCTGCATGACGTAGTCGAGGGTGGTGCCGTTCAGGTACAGATAGCTCTTGGCATCGCACACCACCTGCACCCCGTCGACGTCGAACTTCTTGTCGTGGGGCCCGATCTCGTTGTCGAACTCGAGGGAGTACGAGAGACCCGAGCAGCCGCCCCCCTTGACGCCCATCCGCAGAAACACGTTCTGCAAACTCTGGGCCTCGATGAGCTGCTTCACCTGCTTCACCGCCGTCTCGGTCAGCACCAGCGCCATGGCCTCGGTCTCCTTTTCCCTTACGACGCGTCCCGACCCGCCGGGGCTTCGCTCGCGCTCCACTTCTCCTTGTAGTCCTGGAGCGCGGCCTTGATGGCGTCCTCGGCCAGCACCGAGCAGTGGATCTTCACCGGCGGCAGCTTCAGCTCGCTCACGATGTCCGTGTTCTTGATCTTGGCCGCCTCGTCCAC
>JBBDXN010000054.1:0-4914 GCA_040902305.1 Candidatus Rokuibacteriota bacterium
CGGCATCGGCGCCGTCCCCGGCACTCGCATGTGAACCTGCACGGGCTGAATGGTCGTCGCTCCTCCGCCGGGGTCGGGATCAACGGCCCCCGCAGTCTGCATCGGCGACCGGTCCACCGCAAGCCGACTGCGCCTTCGAGCGGCTCGTACCTTTTCCTGCAAGGGCGGCGGATCCTGTCCGAGTTGCGGAGGCCGCCGAGCCCCGGTCGCCCCGACCTCGGGCCGGGCTCACTCCGCCCCGCCGGTGGCCGGGGCCAAGCGCTTGCGGCCGAGCACCGGCCAGAGGAGCAGGATCGCGATCAGCACGATGATCCCCAGCGCGTAGGGCCGGGTGAGCAGCGCCAGCACGTCGCCGTCGGCCACGGTCAGGGCCCGTCGCAGCGACAGCTCGATCAGCTCGCCGAGCACCATGCCAAGCACCACCGGCGCCAGCGGGAACTCGAGCTTGCGCATCAGGTAACCGATCAGCCCGAACAGGAACATGATGCCGATGTCCAGCATTGAGGTCTGCACCGCGTAAGCCGCCAGCACGGAGATCAGCAGCACGCCCGGGATTACCAGCGTCGCGCGCGCGCCCGCCGCATAGACGACCGCCCGCACGACGTACATGCCGATCAGGAGCATGAACAGGTTGGCCAGCAGCATGCCGACGAACACCGTGGCCAGCAGGTCGGTGTGGTCGCGATAGAGGTTGGGGCCCGGCGTGAGCCCGTGGATGAACAGCGCCCCCATGATCACCGCGGTGATCGCGTCCCCGGGGATGCCCAGTGTGAGGGTCGGGATCAGCGCCCCGCCGGTCACCGCGCTGTTGGCCGCCTCCGAGGCCACGATGCCTTCCGGGGTGCCGGTGCCGAAGCGTTCGGGGTGCCGCGAGGCCCGGCGGGCCTCGGCGTAGCTCACGAAGGCGGCGATCACCCCGCCGGCCCCGGGCAGCGCCCCGATCAGCGTGCCGATCACGGACGACTTGACGTAGGTGGGCGCTAGCCGCCGCAACTCACCGGCGGCGGGCCACTGCGGCCAGCGGGCGACGCCGGAGACCGCCGTGCTTCGGCTCGTGTCGCCCTCCAGCATGACCACCACCTGGGCGATGCTGAACAGGCCCAGCAGCACCGGGATGAGCCCGAGCCCGGCGTTGAGCGCGACCAGGCCGAAGGTGAAGCGTGGTGTGGCGGTTGGGCTGTCCGAGCCCACGGTCGCCAGCAGCAGGCCGAAGCTCGCCGCCAGGAGGCCCTTGAGCGTGGAGCCCGGCGCCACGCTGGCCACCGTCGTCAGGCCGAGGATGCCGAGCAGGGTGTACTCGGCGGGGCCGAAGTTCAGGGCCAGCCGGGCCAGCAGCGGCGAGAAGGCTGTGAGCAGCACCACGCTGACGATCCCCCCGAACACCGACGCCGTCACCGCCAGCCCCAGGGCCCGACCCGCCTCGCCACGCTCGGCCATCGGCCGGCCGTCCAGCATCGTGGCCGCCGCCAGCGGGGTGCCCGGGATGCCGAGCAGAATCGCGGTAACCGCCCCGCCGTAGGATCCGCCGATGAAGATGCCCACGAGGGCCAGCAGGCTGGCGTCGGGCGTCAGGTGGAAGGTGAACGGCAACAGCACGACGATCGCCAGGAACGGGCCGAGGCCCGGGATCACCCCAACCAGCACGCCGCCCAGGACGGACAGCCCGAGGGCCAGCAGGTTGACGGGATCCGCTAGGCGCGCGAAGGCCGCCACGAGCTCCCAGCCCATCACCGGCGTCCGCCTCCCTTAGCGATAGAGGCTCGCCAGGCCGAGTCGCGCGTCGATAATCCCCACGGGCAGGGCGATCACCATGACCTTCCAGAACACGAGGTAGCCGGCGACGGTGAGAATCAGACTCGTGGCCACGATCACTGGCCACCGGCGCTCACCGGCCAAGAGCATGACGATGGCCACCCACAGCGTGGACGCCGCGAAGTACCCGGCCCAGCCCAGCGCCCAGACGTAGGCGGCGCTGATGGCCAGGAGCAGGAGACCGCGTTCCGCCCGGCCGAAGGAGACCGCCCGCTCCGGCCCGCCCGGACGGAGCGCCAGCAGCGCCGACAGGACGAGGATCGCGCCGGCCAGGATCCGGGGCCAGAACGCCGGGTCCTCCATCCAGCCGCCGGACGGCGGACCGGGGATCGAGCGGGTCACGAGATACACGCCCAGGCCGAGCGCCGCCCCGCAGGCGCCCGCCACCCGCTCCAGCCGCGCCAGCGTCATCGGCTACTGGCCGGACTGGGCCCGCTGCAGCAGCGGCCGCAGATCCTCGATGCTCTCCTTCACGATCTGCTTGAATTCCTCAGGGCCCTTGTACTCCACGTACGTCTCGTGGTTGTCGCGCATCCGCTTGACGAAGGCCGGATCGGTCAGGCTCTTGCGCAGCGCGTCGGCCAGCGCCGCCCGAGCGCCAGCCGGCAGCCCTGCCGGCGCCACGTAGCCCGCCCACGACGGCACGGTCGGCGCCTTGAAGCCCTGCTCGGCGACGGTGGGCACGTCCTCGAAGCCGGGCACCCGCTGCTTGCTGAAGACGCCCAGCGGCCGCACCTGGCCTGAGAACCGCTTCATAGCCTCGAAGAAGTGGCAGGAGACCTCGATGCTGCCGCCCAGCAGGTCGGGCAGCGCCGCGCCCGAGCCCTGGTAGTAGACACCCTTGACCTGGATGCCGGCGTTCTGCATCAGCGCGCCGCAGAACAGCGAGTGCAGCGAGATCGACGGGCCCCCGCTGTAGGTGTGAGGCTGGCCCGGCGTGTTCTTCACGTGCTGGACGTAGTCGGCGATGCTCTTCCAGGGCCTGTCGCTCCGCGCCACCAGCACCACGGGATTGCCGCCCGCGTAGGCGAGGTACTCGAAGTCCCGGAAGGGATTGTAGCCGAGGTCCTGCTTCGTGACGGGCAACTGGACGAGCGTCGCGATCCACGCCTGGAGCAGCGTGTGGCCGTCGGCCGTGGAGTTCTTGACGAACATGGCGCCCGTCTCGCTAGCGCCGCCAGGCTTGAAGGTGACCAGTACGCGTTGGTTGAGCAGGGGGCCGAGCACCTGCCCGAGCTCTTGGGCCTGCAGCCCCGCCGCGCCGCCGGCCTGCCACGGCACGACGATGGTCACGGGTTTACTCGGGAAGGCTGCCGCCGGGGCCAGCCCGGCGTTCGCGGCGAGCATCGCCAGCGCGATCAGGGTCGCGATCGATGCGGTCGTCATCCTGCGCATCGCGGGTTCCTCCTTCTCGTCTCGGCGCTTATACCTCGGCCAAGTCCTCGCCCACCACGATTCGGCCCGCGAAGTCCCGGGCCACCACCCGGGCCAGCTCGGCCGGCTCCGTCTTCGGCACCAGGTGCGACAGCACCAGCGTCTTGGCCCCGGCGGCGGCCGCCACCTTGCCGACTTGGTCGGGCAGGGTGTGATAGCTCGCGAGCCGCGCCGTCTGGACTTCCAGGGACGGAGACCCGCCCCCCGGGTTCAGGGCGTGCGTCGTCACGTCCGTGCACTCGTGGATCAGCAGGTCAACATCCCGGCAGGCGTCGATGAGGTTTTGGCACGGCCGCGTGTCGCCCGAGACCGCCACCGACCGCCCGGGGCCGTCCACGCGGTAGCCGAAGGCCGGGGTGACCGGTAGGTGCTCGACGGCGAACGCGATGATGCGGAGCCCTGGCGACTGCCAGATCACCCCCGGCGCGATCTCGTGAACCTCCACCGCCGGCCCCGGCCGGGCGCTCTGGTGCTCGAGCCGCACGCTGATGTCGTAGTCGTGCAGGCGCAGCAGGTCGTCGACGTATCGCCGGGTCCCGGCGGGGCCCCAGACATGCAGCGGCGCGTTCTGGCCCATGATCCAGCGACTGAGGAGCAGGTGGCCGAGGTCGATGGTGTGATCGGAGTGGTGGTGGGTGATCAGCACGTGGTGGAGGTCCAGCAGCGAGACCCCCGCCGCGACGAGCTGGCAGGCCACGCCGCTGCCACAGTCGATCAGGAAGCGTGCGTCGCCGGTCTCGATCAACTGGCTCGGGCCCCGCCGCCGCGGGTTGGGCCTCGGGTAGCCAGTCCCCAGGAGCGTCACCTTGACCATTGCCCTGTCCTCGCGTGGGCGACGCCCGGGCGGACGGGTCGCCCGGGGCTAGGCATCGAAGAGATCGCGCCAGCTGTGGCGGGCGCGGTAGCCGAGCGCCCGCTCGGCCCGTGCGCTGGAGATCGCCGGCTGCGAGCCCGTCAGCGGCGCCGCCAGCGCCTCGGTGCCTGGATAGTAGCGTGGCAGTAGCTCCGCGAGCGGGGCGCGGGCAAGGCTGTCGGCGGCACCGACGAAGAAGAGGCTGAACCCGGGCAGATCGCGCTCCACCGCCAGCCTGAAGGCGGCCGCCGCGTCGCGGACGTCGACGTAGTTGAACAGATTGCCCGCGGCGAGCTCCGGGCGCTCGAGCCGTGGCCGCACCCGCGTGTCGCGCTCCTCGGGCGTGATGATGTAGCAGGGTCGGAGCGCCAGGGCCGCCCCCCCCGTGCGCCGCTGCCAGGCTCGGAGGATCTCCTCGGTGACGAGCTTGGACAGGCCGTAGGCGTTGTGGGGCGCCAGGGGATGGTCCTCGTCGACCGGCAGGTAGGCCAGTCGGAAGGTGTCGCGTGGCGCCACGAAGCCGAGCGGCGACGGGCTGCTGGCGAACACGAGCTTCGGCACCGCGACCAAGGCGGCGGCCTCCGCCACGTGGAAGGCGCCCACGACGTTCGAGGCGAACTGCACCTCCTCGGCCCACAGGCCCGGGTAGGTGATGGCCGACAGGTGCACGACGACGTCGGCGCCCTTGATCGCCCCGACGATCTGGCCGAGGTCACCGTGATCGCCGAGCCTGACGCGCGCCCCGTCGCCCCCGGCCGGCCGGACCCGATCGAACGCCACGACGTCGTGCTCGCCGCAGAGCTCGGCGAGCACCG
>JBBDXN010000055.1:0-8608 GCA_040902305.1 Candidatus Rokuibacteriota bacterium
GGGGGCGGGGTGGTGAGGGTGAGGGATGGGTTGACTCACACGCTCAGATACTTCCGCCGCAGCGCCTCATCACCCATCAGGGCGGACATGGGCCCGTCGAACCGGATCTCCCCCTTCTCGATGATGTAGGCCCGGTCGGCCAGCCGCGCCGCGAACTTGAGATTCTGCTCGGAGAGCAGGATCGTCAAGCCTTCCCGCTTGAGCGCGGCGATCTGGTCGCCGAGCGCGCGCACGATCACCGGGGCCAGGCCCTCGGAGGGCTCGTCCAGCAGCAGGACGCGCGGGTTTCCCATCAGGGTGCGCGCGACGGTCAACATCTGCTGCTCGCCTCCCGACAGGCTCCCGGCCCGACGGTCCGCCAGCTCCTCGAGCTTCGGAAAGAACCGGTACACGCGCGCGGCGCTCCAGACGCCGCCGCCCTTGGCGCCGACGATCAGGTTCTCCTCGACGGTGAGATCGGCGAAGATGCGCCGGTCCTCCGGCACGTACCCCACCCCGAGGCGACTGATCTGGTGGGTGGGGCGCCGGACGAGCTCCCGCCCGTCGAACCGGATCGCGCCGCCGGTCACCTCGACGAGGCCCACGATGGCCTTCAGCGTGGTGGACTTGCCGGCGCCGTTTCGGCCCAGCAGGGAGACGACTTCACCGGCCCGCGCGGAGAGGGTCACCCCGTGGAGCACCCGCGAGAGGCCGTAGCCGGCCTGCACGCCTTCCAGCTCCAGCGAATCCTTCATCAAGGCTCTTCATCCTCAACGTGCCTGAAGGCATGTTGACCGTGGTCGAGATGGTCGCGG
The DNA here is from genome assembly GCA_040902305.1 of Candidatus Rokuibacteriota bacterium. GTDB lineage: Bacteria > Methylomirabilota > Methylomirabilia > Rokubacteriales > CSP1-6 > CAMLFJ01. The sequence goes on from JBBDXN010000055.1 coordinate 795, forward strand.
CGACCCGTTGCGTGTGGCGTCATGGCGTCACTCGTCCTCGCCGAGGTAGACGCGCTGGACCTGGGCGTCGGCGCGCACCGCCGCGGGGGCTCCGTCCGCGATGACCCGCCCCTGGTGGAGCACCATGATGCGGTCGGCGATGGCGAAGACCACGTCCATGTCGTGCTCGGTGAAGAGCACGGTGAGCCCGCGCGCGCGCGCGATGCGCTGGGTGAGCGCCATCAGGGTCCCGCGCTCGGCGGGGGCCATGCCCGCGGTGGGCTCGTCCAGCAGCAGCACCTCCGGATCGTTGGCGAGGGCCACCGCCAGCTCGAGCTTCTTGAGATCGCCGTAGGCGAGCACCGCGGCGACCCGCCCGGCCTGATCGGCGAGGCCCACCTGATCGAGGAGCGCGCGGGCCTCGTCGGTCTGCAGGCGCTGGGCGCGCTCCAGCAGCGCGTAGGTCTTCCGGAGGTGCGAGAGGCGCGCGACCTGGACGTTCTCGAGGGCGGTGAGGGTGGCGAAGGTGGCGGTGATCTGGAAGGTCCGGCTCACCCCGCGCCGCCAGACCGCGTAGGGCGGCAGCCCGCTGAGCCGCTCGCCCTTGAAGAGCACCACGCCCGCGTCGGCTTCGAGCTGGCCGGTGAGCATGTTGAAGAAGGTCGTCTTCCCCGCCCCGTTCGGTCCGATCAGGGCGCGGATCTCTCCCTTCCGCATCGCCAGGTCCACGTCCGCCACCGCGCGCACGCCCCCGAAGGACTTGGACAGCCCGCGGGTCTCGAGCACCGCGCTCACGCGCGCCGTCCGTCGAACATGCCCGCGATGCCGCGCGGGAAGGACAGCACCAGCACGAGCAGGATCGCGCCGAGCACGAGCTGCCAGTAGTCGGTGTAGCGCGTGATCACGGTGTCGAGCAGCTTGTAGACCGCGGCCCCGATGAGCGGGCCCCACGGCGAACCCACGCCGCCCAGCAGCACCATCACCAGCGGCTGCACCGACATGGGCGACTCGGTGTAGACCGGGAACACGCTGCCCTTGAGGAAGGCGAAGATGGCCCCACCGATCCCGGCCACGAAGCCGGCCACCACGAAGGCGGTCCACTGGAGCGCCCGGATGTTCACCCCGACCGCCTCCGCCCGCCGCGCGTGGTCGCGGACGGCGCGGAGCGTGAGGCCGAAGGGGGAGGCGGTGACCGTTCGCAACAGCAGCACGCCTACCAGGGTGGCGGCGAGCGCCCAGTAGTAGTAGCGGCTCGGCGTGGCCAGCCAGGGCGGCGGCCAGACGCTCAGCATGCCGTTGTCTCCGCCGGTGACGTCGTCCCACTGGTGCACCACCGCGTAGACGATCTGGGCGAAGGCCAGCGTGAGCATCGCGAAGTAGATGCTGCTCAGCCGCACGCAGAAGTAGCCGAACAGCGCGGCGGCCAGCGCGGCCACCACCGGGGCGGCCACGAACGCGGCGGGCATGGGCAGGCCGGCCAGCTGGAGGAGCACCGCGGCGCCGTAGGCGCCCAGGCCGAAGTAGGCCGCGTGCCCGAACGAGACCATGCCACCCTCCGACATCAGCAAGTGCAGGCTGGCCGCGAAGAGCGCGAACGCGAAGATCTCGACCGCGATCGACATCCAGAAGGTCGGCAGCACCAGCGGCAGACCGGCGAGCACGATCAGCCCGGCCCCGAGCCAGACCGGGCCGAGCCGTCGGGGACGGGCCGCCGCCACCGCGCCGCCGCCGGGCGGGCGGAGCCGGACTTCGGGCCGGCCGAGGAGACCCCACGGCCGGACCACCAGCACCACCGCCATCACCACGAAGATGAGCACGATGGCGATCTTCGGCAGCAGCAGGACGCCGTAGGCGTTGAGCACGCCGATGAGCAGCGAGGCGAGCAGCGCGCCCCACACCGAGCCCATCCCGCCGATCACCACCACCACGAAGGCCTCCACGATGATGGAGGTGTCCATCACGGTCGTCAGGGCCAGCCGCGGCACCTGCAACGCGCCCCCGAGCCCGGCCAGGAACGAGCCCAGCACGAACACCGAGGTGAACAGGCGTGATTGGTCCACCCCGAGCGCGGCGACCATCTCGCGGTCCTGGGTGGCGGCCCGGATCAGGACGCCCCAGCGCGTCCGGTGGAAGAGCAGCCAGAGGCCGAGCGCCACCAGCGGCCCGAGCGCGATCACGGCCAGGTCGTAGGAGGGAAAGAGCTGCCCCGCGATGGGCACCGAGCCGGCCAGGCCCGGCGCGTTGGGGCCGGTCTTGTTGTCGGCGCCCCAGAAATAGCGCACCACGTCCGCGGTCACCAGCACGAGGGCGAACGTGAGCAGGAGCTGGTAGAGCTCCGGCGCCTTGTACACGCGGCGGAGCAGCAGGACCTCCACCAGCCCGCCCAGCGCGGCCACCAGCAGGGCGGCGAGCAGGACGGCCGCATAGAAGGCCACCGGCCCGCCGGGCAGGGCCGCGGCCAACGAGTAGGTCAGGTAGGCGGCCAGCATGTAGAAGGAGCCGTGGGCGAAGTTGACGATGCGGGTGACGCCGAAGATCAGCGAGAGCCCCGACGCGATGAGGAAGAGGAACATCGCGTTGGCGAGGCCGCTCAGGAGCTGGACGAAGAGGAGGGACATGACAGGGGGCCGACCCCCTCACCCTGCCCTCTCCCCCGAGGCGGGGGAGAGGGAGACCCGGTGAAAGTTGGTCTTAATTGGCCGGGCGGAGCTTCTTGGCTTCTTCTTCGGTCGGCAGCACCTTCTCGCCCGGGACGTACTCGTGGTTCACCATGATGCCGACGCCGCGCTTGGGGTCGAGCTTGGTCGTCCCCACCCACGCGCCCATGGTGGACTGCCCGTCGGCGGCGCGGAACGTGATCGGCCCCATCGGGGTGTCGACCTTCAAGCCCTTGAAGGCCGCCACCAGCTTCGGGGTCTCGGTGCCGCCCGCCTTCTTGATGGCCTCCGCCACCGAGAGGTAGGTGACGTAGCCGATCAGCGAGCCGAGCACCGGCGTCTTGTCGCCGCGCTTGATATAGCGCGCCACCCACTCCGGGTGCCCGGCGGTCTTCACGTCGTACCAGGGGTAGCCGGTGACCAGCATGCCCTCGGGCGCCTCGAGCTTGAGCGGGTCGATGTACTCGGGCTCGCCGAGCAGGATGCCGACCACGAACATCCTCTGGAAGAGCCCCCGCTTGCCGGCCTCCCGCACGAAGGCGAGCCAGTCGCTGCCGAAGAGCGAGACGTAGAGTGCGTCCGGATGCTGATTCAGGATCGCGGTGACGAGCGGACCCGGCTCGATCTTGCCGAGCGTCGGCCAGTGCTCGCCCACGACCTGCACCTCGGGCTTCAGCTCCTTCAGGCGGTCCCGGAAGGTCTCCCACGCCCGCTTGCCGTACTCGTAGTTGGGGCCGATGGTGGCCCACCTGACGTGCTTCATCTTGCCGGCCTTGTCGGCCAGCATGCGCCCCTGCTCGTAGGTGTTGGGCCGGATCCGCACCGCGTGGTCGTGCCCCTTCGACCAGGTGAGCGCTTCGGTCAACGCCTCGGAGGCCAGGAACATGGTCTTGTTCTGCTTGGCCCAGTCCGAGACCGCGAGCCCCACGTTGGAGAGGAAGCTCCCGGTGATCATGGCCACCTTGTCGGACTCGACCAGCTCCTGGGCGTGCTTGACCGCCTCCGCGGGCTGGGCCTTGTCGTCGCGGAACAGCACCTCGAGCTTGCGGCCGAGGACGCCTCCCTTGGCATTGATCTCCTCGACGGCCATCTCGACGCCGACGCGGTAGGGCCCGGTGAAGGGCGCGCCGATGCCGCTATAGGTGTTGATGTCGCCGAGCTTGATCGGCGCCTGGGCCGCGGCGGGGCCGGCCCCCAGCACGAGCAGCAGGGCGGCCGCCGAGAGGGACGGGAGACGGGGTGCACGCATGCGGAACCTCCTCGTGGTTCGTGTCGCTGCTTGACAGGGAGGATACCCGAGTGGTTTCCTCTCAAGCAAGCGGAGACAAGGAGTGACGGCTAGGATGGAACAGACGATCTACACCTCGTGCACCCTGGACTGCCCGGACGGCTGCGGGATCATCGCTCACGTGAAGGACGGCCGCGTGGTGAAGCTCGAGGGCCACCCCGATCACGAGTTCACCCAGGGCTATCTCTGCGGGAAGACCTACCGCTTCCCGGAGCGCGTCTACAGCCCGGAGCGGCAGCTCCATCCCCTCAAGCGGGACAACGGCCGGCCCGACGGCGCCTGGGTGCGGATCGGGTGGGACGAAGCGCTCGACCTGATCGCGGACAAGATCCGCGGCTACGTGGCCGACCCCGGGCCGCTGTCCATCATGCACTACCAGCGCACCGGCTCCTGGGGCGCCACCAAGCTCCTGAGCCGCCGCTTCTGGAACCTGCTGGGCGGCGTCACCAGCACGAGTGGCTCGCTCTGCAGCGGCGCGGCGCGGGCCGGGCAGGCGCTCGACTTCGGGGTGCGGGCCGGCCACGATCCGTCCGACATGCTGCGGAGCCGCCTCGTGCTGCTCTGGGGCCGCAACCCGATGGCCACCAACCTCCACACGGTGCCGATCCTGAAGGAGGTGCGCAAGCGCGGCGGGCGGGTGATCCTGATCGACCCGGTGCGGAGCGAGTCGGCGAACTTCTGCGACCAGCACGTGCAGCCGCGGGTGGCCACCGACGCCGAGCTGGCCATGGCGATGGCCAAGGTCATCCTGGAGGAAGGCCTCGAGGACCGCGCCTTCATCGAGCAGCACGCGCACGGCTTCGCGGAGTATCGCGCCCTTCTCGACGCGCGCCCGCTCGCCGAGCTGGCCGCCGCGTGCGAGCTGACCGAGCACGCGATCCGCGCGCTGGCCCGCGAGTACGCGACGACCAGGCCCGCGTCGGTTCTCCTCGGCTGGGGCCTCAACAAGTACCGGCACAGCGCGGAGATCTTCCGGTGCGTGGACGCCCTCGGAGCTCTCGGCGGCCACATCGGCGTCCCCGGCGGCGGCGTCTCCCACGGCTACAATACCCAGCGCCACTTCGACAAGACGGTGGAGGCGGCCGACCGGGCCCGGCATCATCGCGCGATCCCGGAGCCCCTGCTCGGCCGCGGCCTGGAGGATGCGCAGCAGCCGCCCGTCCGGATGATGTTCGTCAACAGCGGCAACCCGGTGAACCAGTCTCCCAACTCGAACCGGGTGGCTCAGGCTCTCGGCCGCCTGGAATTCCTCGTCGTGGTGGACCAGGTGCTCACCGACACGACCGACTACGCGCACGTCTTCCTGCCCACCACCACGTTCCTCGAGGAGGAGGACATGCTGGTGTCGTGGGGGCACAACATCATCGGCGGGGTGAACCGGGTGATCGAGCCGGTGGGCGAGGCCCGCTCCGATCTCTGGATCTTCCAGCAGCTCGCCGACCGCCTGGGCATCGGGCCCGAGATGGCGGGCGCGCCGCGCGACTGGCTCTCCCGCATCTTCACCCCGCTCGAGCGGCACGGCGTCACCGTCGAGCAGGTCATGCAGGGACCGGTGCGCTGCCCGGTGGCGCCCATGGTGCCCTTCGCGGATCACGTGTACCCGACGAAATCGGGCCGCTTCGAGTTCATCACGACCCTCCGTCACGAGCCGCGCGTGGTACCGGACTATCCCCTGACCCTCGTGACCAACTACAGCAAGAAGTGGCTGCTCTCCCAGATCCTCGAGAAGGAGCACCCGAGCATCGCCTCGGTGCGCATCGGGCCCGAGACCGCCGCCGGCTACGGGATCGAGAACGGCGAGCGGGCGATCATCCGCTCCCCGGTCGGCCGGCTCGAGGTCCTGGTCCTCGTGGACGCGCGCATCGGCCGCGGCATGGTCATCATGCCGGTCGGCACCTGGATCAAGCGCGGCGGCGGCGCCAACGTGCTGACCGAGGACATCATGTCCAACTTCGGCCAGATGGCGGCGTACGGCGAGACGCGCGTCCGGCTCGAGCGGATCGCGGCCGCCTGACCGGGAACCGCCGACGGGCGCGGCGAGTTACGGCCTGAAACTCCAAGCTTGACATCTGGCCGGTTTCCCGCCAGATTGGCGCAAATTTGAGAGTTTGCGGCCCGGATCCCATTTGTCGATCTTCGGCCGGATGGGGCACCCCGTCACCCCGCCCCCCCGTTCAGAACAGCGTCGTTCAAGGAGGATCCTATGACCCAGCGTCCCGATAGCCACCGCATCCCTTTGAGTCGACGCGCCCTGCTCAAGGTCGGCGGCACCGCCCTGGCCGCGGCCGCCGCGGGCCCCTACGTGCTCGGAGCCGGACGGGCCGGCGCGGCCACCCCGAAGCCGGGTGGCCAGTTCCGCTTCCGGGGCTACACGCCGCCTCACTTCGACCCCCACCTCACCGCCTCGTACACCACGATGATCAACCTGTCGTTCACGCACAGCCGGCTGCTCAAGCACAAGGCCGGCCCCGACGTGAAGCCGGGCACGTTCGAGATCGTGGGGGACCTCGCCGAGTCCTGGACCCAGCCCAGCGACAAGACCTACGTCTTCAAGCTCCGGAAGGGCGTCAACTGGCACAAGAAGCCCCCGGTGGACGGGCGGGAGCTGACCGCCGAGGACGTCAAGTACACGTTCGACCGCTTCACCACCATCAAGGGCAACGCCAACCAGCACATGATGGCGACGCTCGCCTCCACCGAAGTGGTGGACAAGTACACGGTCAAGTTCACGCTCAAGGAGGCCGACGCCTTCTTCCTCGACTTCCTCGCCAATCCGATGGCGCTCTGCATCGTGGCGCGCGAGGCGGTGGAGAAGTTCACCGATCTCAAGAAGCCGGAGGCGGTGATCGGCACCGGTCCCTGGATGCTGGAAGGCCACGAGCCCAAGGTGCGTACCACCTTCGTCCGCAACCCGGACTACTTCCTCAAGGGGCTGCCGTACATCCAGCGGATCGAGGGCATCGACTTCAACGATCCCGCGGCGCGGCTGGCCGCCTTCGTGACGGGCCAGATCGACGCCGGCCCGGAGTTCCCGGGCATGATGATCCGCCGCCAGGACTGGAAGCTCATCAAGGAGCAACGGCCCAAGCTCCGCTACGTGGAGTTCCCGTCCAACGTCATGACCCACGCCGGGATGCGCATGGACAAGGCGCCCTTCGGCGACATCCGGGTCCGCCGCGCGCTCTCGATGGCCATCGACCGCCAGGCGATCCTGCAGGCCACCGCCGAGGGCGTCGGGGTGATGAACCCGCCCATCCCGGCCGGGCTCGTGGCCCTGGCCATTCCCTACGATCAGCTCGGCGAGGGGCTGAAATGGGATGCCTTCAACCCGGCCGAGGCCAAGAAGCTCCTGGCCGCGGCGGGCCACCCGAACGGCTTCAGCACCACGCTGGAGTACGCGACCTACGGCTCCCAGGAGCTGATCGACGCGGTTCAGATGGCGGTCAAGTTCTGGAAGGACATCGGGGTGGAGGTCAAGGTGGTGGAGAAGCCCTACGCGGCCTACTTCGCCACCGCCTACCAGGGCAAGCAGGACGCCATGATGATGGGCCCGCAGTTCCCGGCTCTCGACCCCTGGAACTTCATGGCCCAGTACCTGCCGGACGAGCCCAAGAACCAGAGCCACGTCAAGGATCCCGCGCTCGCGGACATGATCCTGAACACGCGCCGGATCATGGACGAGAAGAAGCGGCAGCAGCAGATCAACAACATCCAGAAGCACATCGCCAACCAGGCGTACTACGTGCGGTTCCCGTCCGGGGTCTACATCGCGGCGCTCGACCCCGCGCTGGAGAACTTCGCGCCCAACCTGGGATACGACTACGGCGGCCGCATGATGGCCGCCTGGTGGAACAAGTAGGAGACCCGGTCGGGGGGGGGGGGGGGGGGGG
>JBBDXN010000055.1:8618-31746 GCA_040902305.1 Candidatus Rokuibacteriota bacterium
CCCCCCCCCCCCCCCCCCCCCCCCCGCCGCGGCCGTGCCCGTGCTGCGCAAGTACTTCTTCAAGCGGCTGTTCGTCGCGATCCCGTCTCTCGTCATCGCCTCGGTGATCGTCTTCTCGCTGGTCCGCCTCATCCCGGGTGACGTGGTGGTCCTGATGATGGAGGAGAATCAGTACGCCGACGACCTGGAGGCGATGCGGGCCAAGCTCGGCCTGGACCGGCCGATCTACGTCCAGTACTTCGAGTGGATCGGGCGCGCGCTGATCGGGGACCTCGGGGAATCGCTCTATACCCGCCGGCCGGTCGCCCAGGAGTTGCTGGCCCGGGTCCCGGTGAGCCTCGAGCTGGGCGCGGTGGCGATCTTCTTCGCCATCCTCCTCGGCGTCCCCATCGGCATCGTCTCGGCCGTCCGCCAGGACACCGCCCAGGACTACGTCGCGCGCGGAGGGGCGATCCTCGGGCTGTCGGTGCCGGGCTTCTGGCTGGGGACCCTGGTGGTGGTGCTGCCCGCGATCTACTTCAAGTGGAGCCCGTCCATCCAGTTCACCAAGCTCGCGGACGATCCGTGGCGCCACGTCGCCCAGTTCATCCTGCCCGGCCTGCTCCTCGGCATCGCCTCGGCGGCCTCCATCATGCGCCTGACCCGGACCCAGCTCCTGGAGGTGCTGCGCCAGGACTACGTCCGCACCGCGTGGTCGAAGGGCATGAGCGAGCGCATGGTCGTGCTCAAGCACAGCCTCAAGAACGCGCTGATCCCCGTCGTCACCGTGCTCGGCATCCAGATCGCCCAGGTGCTGAGCGGGACCGTGATCTTCGAATCGATCTTCGGGCTGCCCGGCATGGGCCGGTTCCTCTTCGACGCCATCACCGAGCGCGACTACCCGGTCATCCAGGGCATCAACCTGGTGGTGGTGACGACCGTGGTCGGCGTCAACCTCATGGTGGACTTCGTGTACGCCTACCTCGACCCGCGGATCCGGTTCTGACGGGGCGCCCGGCGATGGCCAACCACGTCGTGGTCGCGACCCCCGCCGGCTGGCCCGAGACCGCCCGCCGCCCGGGCGCCTTTCGCCGCACCCTCACGGGCCTGATCCGCTTCGCGCGCGGCAAGCCTTTCGGCGCGATGGGAGCGGTGATCATTCTCACCCTCCTGGTGATGGCCGTCTTCGCCGAATGGATCGCGCCCTACGCGTACGATGAGCAGATTCGGGGCGCCCGGCTCCGCCCGCCCGGACGTGACTTTCTCCTCGGCACCGACAACGTGAGCCGGGACATCTTCAGCCGCATCGTCTACGGGGCCCGCGTGACCGTCACGGTGAGCTTCGCCACCGTGTTCCTCGGCAACCTCCTGGCCGCGGCGGTCGGGATCACGAGCGGATACTTCCGGGGCCGCTACGACATCGCGGTCCAGCGGGTGGTTGATGCCTGGCAGGCCTTCCCGTACCTCGTGATCATCCTGTCCCTTCTGGCCGTGATGGGCCCGGGCATGCTCAACGTCATCCTGTCCCTGTCCATCCTCGTCGCGGCCGCCGCGTCGCGGGTCATCCGGAGCGCGACGCTCAGCGTGGTCGAGAACCAGTACATCGAGGCCGCCCGCGCCCTCGGGGCCGGCCACGCGCGCATCATGTTGCGCCACATCCTGCCCAACGTCACCGCCACCATCGTGGTCATCACCAGCATCGGGCTCGGCGGCATCATCCTCGCCGAGTCGGCCCTGTCCTTCCTCGGCTATGGCGTGCCGCCACCGCATCCGTCCTGGGGCTCGATGCTGTCGGGCTCGGGCCGGACGTACATGTACCTCGCGCCGTGGATGGCGATCTGGCCGGGCGTGGCCATCTCGCTCGTCGTCTTCGCGTTCAACATGTTCGGGGACGCCCTTCGCGATGTGTTCGACCCGCGGCTGCGCGGTTCCCGCGGCGGGTCAGTCCGGTGACCGGCGGACACCGTCCCGGCTGGACTCCACGCGTCCCGTCCAGGCATTCGTGGACCACAAGGGTGAGGGGCGGCACCCGAGCCAACTGACACGTCACACCCAGAGCCCAAGGAGAAACCGTCATGGATCAGCCGCCATCTTCGCTGACACGCCGCGAAGTGCTCAAGCTGGGTGGTGCCGCGCTGGCCGCCGGCACGGCCGGGGCCGGCCTCCTCGCCGCATCGCCGGTGGAGGCCCAGACGCCGAAGCGTGGCGGCCGCTTCCGCCTGCGCTCCCACCTGGCGCCCGTGCACTTCGACCCGCACCAGACGACCGCGTTCTCCACCATGATCCCGCTGTCGCTCGCCTACAGCCGCCTGGTCAAGGTCAAGGCGGGCTCGGCGGTGGTGCCGGGAGCCCAGCCGGTGGAGGGCGACCTCGCGGAGTCCTGGGAGCGGCAGGGCGACAACGTCTACGTGTTCAAGCTCCGGAAGGGCGTCCGCTGGCACAACAAGCCGCCGGTCAACGGCCGGGAGCTGACCGCCGAGGACGTGCGCTACACCTACAATCGGTTCCTCACCCTCAAGGGCAATGGCAACCGGTCCATCCTCGAGATGGTCGACAAGGTGGAGGCCCCCGACAAGTACACCGTGAAGTTCACCCTGCGTGAGCCCAACGCCTGGTTCATCGACCGGCTGGCCTCGACGTCCACCTGGATCATCGCCAAGGAGTGCGTGGACCAGTACGGCGACCTCAAGCGGCCGGAGAGCGTGGTGGGCACCGGCCCCTGGATGCTCCAGAGCTACGAGCCCAGTGTCCGGATCACCTTCACCCGCAATCCGAGCTACTTCGTGGCGGGGCTGCCCCATGTCGACGGCGTGGACGTGACGATCTCCACCGACCCCGCCGCCGCCTTCGCCCAGTTCCTGTCCGGGGAGTTCGACTTCGGCCCGGAGTACGGCATGGTGATCCGCCGCAGCGACCTCGACATCGCGCTCCGGCGCGTCAAGGGGCTCGGCATGCGGGACTACATCGTGGTGTTCGGCGGGTACACCGCGATGAAGCTCGACCAGGAGCCGTTCAAGGACGTGCGGGTGCGCCGGGCCACCGCCATGGCCCAAGACTGGCGGGAGACGCTCGAGACCAATGCCTGGTCCCAGGGCAAGGGCGCGCCCAATCCGCTCATCCCGGCCGCGCTCAAGGACTGGTCGATCCCGATCGACCAGCTCCCGGCGGAGGGACGCCGGCTCTACGAGTTCGATCCGGCCACGGCCAAGCGGCTGCTCGCGGAGGCCGGCCATCCCAACGGGCTCAAGATCCCGCTCGAGACCACCCCCGGCTACGGGCCGGACTGGATGGACGCGGTGCAGGTCTCGCTCCGCAACTGGAAGCAAGGGGGGATCGAGGCGGACCTCAAGCTCAAGGAGTACGGGGCGTTCATCTCGAGCGCGATCTTCGGCAAGTTCGAGAAGATGATCGTGACCCTCCGCGGCGGCACCACCGACCCCGACACCTACTTCGTGCCGTTCCTGCCCGGCGAGCCGCTCAATTCCTCCGGGGTCAACGACCCCAAGCTCACCGAGATGATCAAGCTCCAGCGCCGCACCTTCGACGACAAGAAACGGCGCGACCTCGTCTACGAGATCCAGCGCTACGCCTCCCTGCAGGTCTACTACGGCTACGGCGCGTCGGTGAGCGCGGTCAGCGCCTGGATGCCCTACGTCAAGAACTTCGGCCCCAATATCGGCCACGACTACGGCGGCCGCCTGATGGTCGCCTGGCTGGATAAATAGGGCAGAGCCACTACAAGAAAATGCGAAGCCGCCTTACCGAGGTCGTCGCTCGCGACGACCGTACAATCAAATAAGAGGGCGTCGCACTTATCACGCGCATGGCCAGCGGCTTGCGGTGAAGCGCTACGTCCTGCGCCGTCTGCTGGTGGCGATCCCGTCGCTCCTGATCGCCTCCCTGATCGTGTTCAGCCTGCCCCGGCTGATCCCGGGCGACGTCGTGCAGCTCATGCTCGAGGAGAAGGCCTACGGGAAGGACCTCGAGGACCTCCGCGCCAAGCTCGGCCTGAACCGTCCGATGTACATCCAGTACGTGGAGTGGCTCGGCCAGGTGACGCGCGGCGACCTGGGCGAGTCGCTCTGGACCAAGCGCCCGGTGCTGGAGGAGCTGGCCCGGCGCCTGCCCATCAGCCTCGAGCTGGGGGTGCTGGCGCTGCTGTTCGCGGTGGTGATCGCGGTGCCCATCGGGGTGCTGGCCGCGGTCCGCCAGGACTCCATCTCGGACTACGCAATGCGCAGCCTGGCCATCCTCGGGCTCTCGGTGCCCGGCTTCTGGATCGCGACGCTCTGCGTGCTCCTGCCCGCGATCTGGTGGGGCTGGAGCCCGCCGACCCAGTTCACCGCCTACGAGGTGGACCCGTGGGCGCATGTCGCCCAGTTCCTGCTGCCCGCCTTCATCCTGGGCATCGCCTCCGCGGCCGCCATCATGCGCCTGACCCGCGGTACCCTTCTCGAAGTGCTCCGCCAGGACTACGTGCGCACCGCCTGGGCCAAGGGCCTGCGCGAGCGGGTCGTGGTCGTCAAGCACAGCCTCAAGAACGCCCTGATCCCGGTCATCACCGTGCTCGGCATCCAGGTGGCCCAGATCCTGGGCGGCACCGTGATCTTCGAGAGCATCTTTGGGCTGCCCGGCATGGGCCGCTTCCTCTTCGACGCGATCAATCAGCGCGACTATCCGGTCATCCAGGGGGTCAACCTGGTCATCGTGAGCGTGGTGGTCCTGATCAACCTCATCGTGGACGCCTTCTACGCCTTCCTCGACCCCCGGATCCGCTACTAAGAACAATGCAAAGCAACCCTATAGAGGTCGCCCCAAGGGGCGACCGGATAACAAAAAATAAGAGCGGGTCGCCCAACCGCACCGCGGCCGTCCTGGCCGCGTTGTGGCAGTTCTGCCGGCACAAGCCGCTGGGCGCCCTGGGCGGCGTCATCGTGCTGGGGCTACTGATCATGGCGGTCTTGGCGCCGTGGATCGCGCCGTACCAGTACGACGAGACCATTCGGGGCGCGCGCATGACGGCCCCGGGGGCCCAGTTCTGGATGGGCACCGACAATCTGGGCCGCGACGTGTACAGCCGCGTGGTGTACGGCGCCGCGGTGTCGGTGACGGTGGGCTTCGGCGCCGTCCTGCTCGCCAACGTGCTCGCCACCGTCATCGGCATCACCAGCGGCTACTTCGGCGGCCCCTACGACATCTGCGTGCAGCGGGTGGTGGACGCCTGGCAATCCTTCCCGTTCCTGGTGGTGATCCTCTCGCTGATGGCGGTCCTCGGGCCCGGGCTGCTCAACCTGATCTTGGCCCTCGGCGTGCTGGGCGCGGCCGCCGGCTCGCGGGTGATTCGCGGGACCACCATCAGCGTGATGCAGAACACCTACGTGGAGGCGGCGCGGGCGCTCGGCGCCGGGCACCTGCGCATCATGCTGCGCTACGTCCTGCCCAACGTGGCCGCCACCATCGTCATCCTGGCCACCATCGGCCTGGGGGCCGCCATCCTCGCCGAGTCCGCCCTGTCCTTCCTCGGCTTCGGCGTGCCGCCCCCCTACCCGTCCTGGGGCGCCATGCTCTCGGGCTCCGGGCGCTCGTTCATGTACCGCGCGCCGTGGATGGCCATCTGGCCGGGCGTAGCCATCTCGCTGGTCGTCTTCGGCTTCAACATGCTGGGCGACGCGCTCCGCGACGTGCTGGACCCGCGGCTGCGCGGCGGGGGCGGGCGGCCGGTCGGCTAGGGTTGCTCCGGCCCCCTCACCCTTGGGCCCCTCACCCTTGGGCCCCCCCTCACCCTACCCTCTCCCCAAAGGGGAGAGGGGGGATGAGGAGGAAGGGCTCTTAGAACTTGGCGTAGATGGCTTTGATCTTGTCTTCGCCCCACTTCACGGTCTGCTCCAGGTCCATCTTGTCGGTGCAGAACTGGGCGAGGGCGTCGACCATCACGAACTGCTGGTAGACCTCGTCCGCGGCCGGGGTGAGCGGGCCCGGATAACCGGTGGCGAAGTGGTACTCGGCGTCCTGCTCGAGCGGCTTGAGCTTCGGATCCTCGCTGATGACCGGGAACGGCGGCTTCGCGTAGTTCTTCAGGAACGGCATGTTGTAGCCGGTGCTGGCCCTGGCGCCGTCACGGTAGCTGTCCACCAGCGCTTCCAGGAACGCCTTGGCCCCGTCCGCGTTCTTGCTGAACTTGGTGAGGCCGTAGGCGCGGCAGTTGGCGAAGGAGCGCCGCGTCGCCGGGCCCTTGGGCGAGAGCTGGACGAAGATCTTGGCGGCCAGCTCCTTGTTCTGCCCCTCGATCGTCCGGTACGCGCTGATCGGATTGTGGATCCAGGAGCCGCGCCCGGAGGCGAGGAAGCGGTTGTTGGAGGCGTCGTCCCAGGCGAGGACCTCGGGGGTCATCGCGTCCTTGTAGAGCGCCTTGTTGAACTTGAGCGCCTCGCGGATCTCCTTCGAGTTGTAGGTGATGGTCTTGCCGTCCTTGGCCACCTCGGAGGCGCCGTGGGACCACATGACGGCCCGCCAGGAGGCGCGGGAGTCGTCGTGGTGGGCCAGGCCGATGCCGATCGGGAAGCCCTTGGCCTTCAGCTTCATGCCGCCCTTGTGGAGGTCTTCCCAGGAGTCGGGCCCGTTGGGCATGCCGATCTCGGTCCACAGGTCCTTGCGGTAGAGCCCGGGGAAGTCGATGAAGAAGTCCGGGATCGAGTGGTACTTGTTGTCGGAGGCCACCTTGCAGTAGTTGTCGGCCAGCGGGGTCCAGCCCCCGTGCTTCTTGGCGAGCCGGTCGGCCACGTCCTGCACGTCCATGAGGGAGGTGGCCCACTTCTCGGTGCCGGTGCCCACGAGCTGCACGATGTCGTGGCCGGACTGGGTGGCGATCTCCGCCGCGATCTTGGCGGGAATCTGCAGGTGCGGGACGTGGTCAATCACGACCTTGTGTCCGCTCTTCGAGCTCCATTTCTCCGCGAAGGCGTCGAGCCACTTGTCGTAGGAGGGAACGAAGTGGCTCCAGGTCAGGATCCGCACTTCCTTGGTCTGGGCCCAGGCCGGCCGGATCCACACGTGGGGGAAGGCCCCGATGGTCGCGGCCCCGGCCGCGCCACCCAGGAACTGCCGTCGAGAGAATCTGGTCATTCCGTGTCTCCTTGTGCCGAGTTGACGTTCACTTCAGAGCGCCCGCGGTGAGGCCGTGGATGAAGTGGTCCAGGCTGAAGGCGTAGATCACGGCCACCGGAACGGCGCCGATGAGCGCGCCCGACATGAGCGAGCCCCAGTAGAAGACGTCACCCCGGATGAGGTCGGTGGTGACGCCGTACGAGATGGTCTTGTTGGCGGAGGCGGATACGAACGTGAGGGCGTAGATGTACTCCTGGTAGGTGAGCGTGAAGGCGAAGATTCCGGCGGTGATGATGCCGGGCACGATCACCGGGATGATGATCAGGCGAAAGGCCTGCAGGCGCGTGCAGCCGTCGATTTGGGCGCTCTCCTCGATCTCGCGGGGCACGGTGCGCACGAAGCCCATGAGCAGCCAGGTGCAGAACGGCAGCGTGAACGAGGGGTAGACCACCACGAGGGCCCAGATCGAGTCGGTGAAGCCGAGCCCGCGCACGAGCTGCGAGAGCGGCAGGAACAGCAGGGTGGGCGGGATCAGGTACGAGAGGAACATTCCGGTGGAGAGCGGCTGGGCTCCCGGGAAGCGCATGCGGGCCAGGGCGTAGGCGGCGGGCAGCGCGAGCGCCAGGGTGATGCCCACCACCAGGACCCCGATGAGCAGGCTGTTGCCGAGCCAAGTCGGAAACAGCGTGCCCTCGAGCAAGAGCCTGACATGGTCGAGGGTCGGCGGCTCCTTGAACCAGAACGGCGCGGTGGTCAGATTGTAGAGGTCGTTGTCGCGCTTGAAGGCGGTGATCAGCATCCAGTAGAACGGGAAGAGGACCACGAAGAGGTAGGGTGACAGCGGCAGGTACGGCCCGTAGTCGCGCACGATGCGTCGCCAGATCCGCCGGGCGTCCATGGCCTACTCCCGCCTCAGGAAGCGCAGCATGAGGATCACGGTCAGGGCCAGGAACGGGAAGATGAACAGGGTGATGGCGGCCCCCATGCCGATGTCCCCCGCGTTGATGCCGATGTTGTAGGCGTAGGTGCCGAAGACGTGGGTGGTGTTGTAGGGCCCGCCCTGGGTCAGCAGCCAGACCGCGGAGAAGTCGGTGAAGGAGAACACGATCGAGTAGAGGAGCCCCACGAACAGGATCGGCCGCACGATCGGCACGATGACGTAGTGGAAGCGCCGGAACGGCCCCGCCCCGTCGATCTTGGCCGCCTCGATCACTTCCTGGGGCACCGCGGTCAGCCCGGCGAGCAGGATGACCGCCGAGAACGGGAAGCCGCGCCACACGTTGAGGATGATGACCGACCACATCGCGAGCCCGGGCTCCCCCAGCCACTGCCACGGATAGTCGATGATGTGGGCCTGCATCAGCATCCAGTTGATGACGCTGTAGAGGGAGTCGAACATCCACTTCCAGGCGAGCGACGACAGCGCGATCGGGATGACGAAGGGGATCAGGATCAGGCCCTGCACGATCCGCTTGCCCTTGAAGGAGCGGTTCAGCGCGAAGGCGAGCGGCAGCCCGATGATGAGCCGGATGATCTCGGAGCCGAAGGTGAACACGAAGGAGTTGCGGACGGTTTGCCAGAACACCGGGTCCGCGAAGAGGCGCGAGTAGTTCTGCCATCCCACGAAGTGGTACTCGGGCGAGCCCACCCGCGCGCTCGACACCGAGAGATAGATGGACATGACGAACGGGTAGACGATGAAGAAGGCCAGGTAGAGGAAGGCGGGGGCGATCCAGAGGAAGCCCTGCACCGACTCCCGGTGGAGCCAGCCGCCGCGCGCGGCGGCCCGCGCGCTGGCGACCGGGGCGGTCGCGCCGACCAGCTCCCGGCCCGGGCTCACGCGGTCAGGCCTCGACGGCGCCGGCCGGACCGGTGACGAATTGACGCCCCGCGCTGGGTATCCATGATCCTGTTTCCCTCGAGATGGGCGGACGTGCGACGAAGCGAGAGCGCGTGGCCGATCGGGACGAGGTTGAAGCCTGTATAGCACCGGCTCAGGAGACGTGTCAACTTCCCGACCCGCCGCCTGACCGCCATGGGAGATTTCTGGTAGGGTAGCGCCGTGATCATCCTCGGCGTGATCCCGGCAAGGCTTCAGTCGACCCGCCTGCCCCGCAAGGCGCTGCGCGAGATCGGCGGGGTGCCGATGGTGGTGCACGTCTTCAAGCGGGCCCGCGACGCCCGCGCGCTCTCGGATCTCCTCGTGGCCACGGACAGCCAGGAAGTCGTCGACGCCTGTCACGCCCACCACGTCCCCGCGGTGATGACCTCGGCCGATCACCCCTCCGGCACCGATCGGCTCTGGGAAGTCTCCCGGGCGCGGGCGGCCGACGTCTACGTCAACATCCAGGGCGACTATCCGACGATCACGCCGGGCCACGTCGAGCAGCTCGTTCGCCCCTTCCTGGCCGAGCCCGAGGTGCAGGTGACCACGCTCAAGATCCGCGCCACCCCGGCGGAGGTCGAGAGCGTCACGGTCAACAAGGTCGTCACCAACGTGCACGGCGACGCGCTCTACTTCTCGCACCTGCCCATTCCCTTCGACCGCGACCGGCGCGGGGGGGTCGGCTACTGGAAGCACATCGGTCTCTACGCGTACCGTCGCCCGGTCCTCGAGACCTTCCACTCGTTGCGGCCGTCCTCGCTCGAGCGCGCCGAGCAGCTCGAGCAGCTTCGCCTGCTGGAGGCCGGCATCCCCATTCGCGTGCTCGAGACCCACGAGCCGATCATCGGAGTCGACACCGAGGAGGACTTGCGGGCCGTCGAGGCCCTGCTGTCATCGCGCCCCCGGTGACGAACCGCTGGGCCGTCCTGGCCCTGATCATGGCCGCGCAGATGATGGCCAACGTGGGCCCCCTGGGCATCCCTTCCATCGCGCCACTGATCCGCGAGGACCTCGGGCTCTCGGTGACCCAGGCCGGATCCTTCCTCTCCGCCTACTACATCGGACCGGTGCTGATCTCGCTGCCCGCCGGCTGGCTGGCCGACCGCTGGGGCGTGCGCGGCGCGATGGTGCTGGGCCAGGCCCTGATCGCCATCGGGCTCTTCGCCGCCGCGGTCGCGCCGAGCTTCTCCTTCCTGGCCGCCATCATGGTGCTGGCCGGCACCGGCTACGGAGTGCTCAACCCCACCACCACCAAGGCGGGCATGGCGTGGTTCCCGCCGCGCCAGCGGGCCACCGTGGTCGGCCTCAAGCAGATCGGGCTGCCCGGCGGCGGCGCCCTCGGCGCCCTGGTGATGCCGCCGGTGGCGATCGCCTTCGGCTGGCGCGCGGCGGTGGCGGTCTCGGCCGCGGCCGTCGGGGCGCTCGCGCTGCTGACCTGGGCGCTCTACCGGGATCTCCCGGAGCCGGAGACCGTCGAGCCGGCGCGCGCGGGGACCGGTTTCTGGACCGTGCTCGCCAACCGGGATCTCTGGCTGGTCAGCATCAGCGCGCTGATCTTCGCGGGCGTGCAGACCGTGTTCCTCTCCTTCCTCGTCCTCTACCTCGACGAAGTCGTGGAGCTCGATCTCGTGGTGGCGGCCAAGTACCTGGTGGCGGCGCAGGTCAGCGGGGTGGCCGGGCGCGTGCTGTTCGGGGTGCTGTCCGACCGGGTCTTCGGCGGGCAGCGTCGCATCGTGCTCGCCATCGCGGGCGTCGGCTTGATCGGCTGCGCGCTGCTGCTCTCGAGCACCGCGCCCGGCACCGGTGCCGGGCTGCTGGTTCTGCTGGCCGCCGGGATCGGCTTCTTCGGCGTCGGCTGGAACGGGGTGCAGCACACGCTGATGGCCGAGCTGGCCGGGCCCCGCGCCGCGGGCACCGCGGTCGGGCTCGGGCTCGCGATCTCCTCGCTGGGCGTGACGCTGTGCCCGCCGGTGTTCGGGCTGGTGGTGGAGCGCCTCGGCGGCTACGGCGTGGCGTGGGTGGCGCTGGCCGCCGCCATGGTGGCGGCGCTACTCTTGCTCATTCCGGTGCGCGAGAGGACCATGGCGACCTCATGACCGAGCGATTCTTCTACGGCTGGGTGGTGCTGGCGGCGGCCTTCGTCATCATCACCATGTCGATCGGCACGCTGTTCACCCTCGGGGTGTTCCTCCGGCCGATCGAGGAATCGATGGGCTGGAGCCGATCCGGCATCGGCGCCATCGGCCTCTTCAACTGGATCGTCATGGGCGCGGGCGGCCTGGTGTCCGGCTTCGTCTCGGACCACCTGGGCACGCGCCGCGTGGTGCTGGTGGGGGCGGTCCTGCTCGGCCTGGGCCTGGTGCTCTCGAGCTACGTCCAGCAGGTGTGGCAGTTCTACGTGACATTCGGCCTGCTGGTGGGCGCGGGGGTGAGCGCCTTCTACGTGCCCCTCACCGTGCTGGCCATCAAGTGGTTCGAGGGCCGGCGCGGGATGGCCGCCGCGGTCGTCTCGGCGGGCAACGGGCTCGGCATCCTCGCGCTCGCTCCGCTGTCCCGTTGGCTGATCACCGAGTTCGACTGGCGCGTGGCGTTCCTGGTGCTGGGGAACCTGGCGTGGGTGATCGTGCTTCCTTGCGCGTTGTTGCTGCGCGCGCCGGCCGGGACGAGTGCTCGCGGTGGGGGGAGTGCGGGAGCTCGGTTGTCCGCGGACTGGGGGAGTGCGGGGGCCATTTCTGGGCCCCCGCATATGAAAAAGCCTTGGCGCGTTTGGCCGTTCTGGGCGATCGCGCTGACGCATTTCTTTTGCTGCGCGGCGCACTCGGGGCCGCTGTTCCACCTGGTGAGCCATGCCATGGACCAGGGCGTGGCCAAGATGGCGGCGGCCGGCATCCTCGGGGCGTCGGGCCTCACGTCCATCTTCGGGCGCATCGGCACCGGCATCGTGGCCGATCGCGTCGGCGCCAAGCGGACCCTCCTGGCCGCGCTGAGCCTGCAGGCCGTGCTGGTGTCCCTCTACCTCTTCGCCACGAGCACCGGTGCCCTCTATGCGGTGTCGCTGGCCTTCGGCGTCGCCTACGGCGGGGCCATGCCGCTCTATGCCCTCGTGACCCGGGAGTACTTCGGTGAGCAAGTTCTGGGCACGGCCTACGGCGCGGTCTTCTTCATCTCCTGCATCGGGATGGGCCTCGGCTCTTACGCCGGGGGCGCCATCCACGATCTCCTGGGCACCTACCAGTGGCTATTCCTGGGCTCGTTCGTCATCGGGGTCATGGCGGTCGCCCTCGGAGTGACGCTGAGGCCGCCGGCGGGGGTCTCGGCGCCCCGACCGAGCCCGGCTCTGGGCGCCTGAAGGGTCGTTTCCCGTTGACAGGCCCGGGGTTCTTTGTTAAGAATTTGCCACCATTTAGGGCCCCGACTTGGGCCTAATCTCACCACCCAACGCCATACGGAAAGCTCGCGCCGCTGAGGCGCGGGCGGAACGCCAACAGGCCACCGACGGTTCACCGGTCAAGGAGGACCACCAATCATGAGCATTCCAGACCCGAAGGAGACCGTCTCCACGCAGGTCGACCGCCGTACGTTCATCAGGACCGCCGGAGCCGCCGCGGCGGTCGCCGGAGGCATCGAGGGAATCCTGGCGGCCCGGCGCGCCCCGGCCTTCGCCCAGGGCACCAAGGTGCACATCGTCCGCTGGGTGGATTTCATCGCGGAAGCCGACGTCGAGCTGAAGCGCCAGATGCCGGAGGCCTCCAAGGCCATCGGCGCCGACGTCACGCTCGAGACCATCAACGCCAACGACCTGCAGGCCCGCATCACCGCCGCGATCCAGTCGGGCTCCGGCGCCGACATCTTCATGATGGCGTACAACTGGCCCCAGCTCTACCAGAACGCGCTCGTCGACGTCAGCGACGTCGCCAACGCGGTGGCCAAGGAGCAGGGTGGCTTCTACGGCGTCTACCGGCCGTCGTTCCAGGTGGGCGGCAAGTGGCTGGGGGTGCCGCACTCCATCGTCGGCGCCGCCATCGCCTACCGGAAGTCGGCGTTCAAGGAGATCGGCCTCGACGCCTTCCCCAAGACCTGGGACGAGCTGCGCAAGGCCGCGGCCACCCTCAAGAAGAAGGGCAAGCCCTACGGCCAGACCCTCGGCCACACCTTCGGTGACGCGCCGGTCTGGTCGTATCCCTTGCTCTGGTCGTTTGGCGGCGCCGAGACGGACCCGAGCGGCAAGAAGGTCGTCATCAACTCCAAGGAGACGATCGAGTCCGTCAAGTACATGATCGCGCTCTGGAAGGAAGGCTGCGACGAAGGCGGGCTGGCCTGGGACGACACGAACAACAACCGCGCGTTCCACGCGGGCGAGCTGTCGGCCACCCTGAACGGGGCCAGCATCTACATCGTGGCCAAGCGGCAGAAGGACAAGATCAAGGACGACAAGGGCGAGCCGCTCTACCTCGACATCGACCACGCGGTCTATCCGCTGGCCGGCGGCAAGGGCGTCTACCCGCTCTACTTCAGCAACGGGCACGCGGTGATGAAGTACTCCAAGAACCAGAAGGCGGCCAAGGACCTCCTGAGCTGGATGCACAAGAAGGAGAACTTCGAGAAGTGGTTCCAGACGTGCGAGGGCTACAGCGTGGCCGCCACGACGGTGTGGGAGAAGCACGCCATGTGGGGCAAGATCGACAAGCCGCTCCAGATGTTCCGGACGGCGGCGCGGGACACCCGCATCTTCGGGTATCAGGGTCCCGCCTCCGCCAAGGCGACGGAGGCTTACACGAAGTACATCGTGGTGGACATGTACGCCAAGGCGGTCCAGGGCATGAAGCCGGAGGACGCCGTCAAGTGGGCCGAAGGCGAGCTCAAGAAGATCTACGAGGCCTAGTCGCCACCACGCCGGCATGAAGAAACCCATCGCGGGCGGGTCGGGAGGCGTGGCGGGCATGGAAGTCGCGCTGCCCCATCCGGGCACCTCCCGACCCCCCGCGATGACGCGATTTCTCGAGAGCGAGCGGCTGCTGGCCTGCCTGCTGCTCGCGCCGACCGTGCTGCTCCTCGGGGTGTTCATCGCCTACCCGTTCGTGATGGGGGTCTGGCTCTCGCTCAGCAGCGTCAGCGTGGGCAACCCGGGCGAGTTCGTCGGGCTCAAGAACTTCATCAAGGCCTGGAACGACTCCATCTTCCGCACCGCCTTCTACAACACGTTCTACTACACGTTCTTTGCGACGATCCTCAAGCTCGCCCTGGGGATGTGGCTGGCGCTCCTGCTCAACCGCCACTTCCGGGGCAAGCGGATCGTGCGCGCGGCCATGCTGCTGCCGTTCATCGTGCCCACCGTGCTCTCGACCTTCGCGTGGCGCTGGATGTTCGATCCGACCTTCAGCGTGCTGAACTGGCTGCTCTACCAGGGCGGCTTCATCACCACCAAGCTGCCCTTCCTCTCCGACGGGACCTACGGCATGTGGTGCGCGATCGTGGTCAACACGTGGCGGGGCATGCCCTTCTTCGCCATCACCCTCCTGGCCGGGTTGCAGACCATCAGCACGGACTTGCAGGAAGCGGCCTCGCTGGACGGGGCCAACGGCTGGCAGCGCTTCTGGCACGTGACCTGGCCGCTGCTCAAGCCGGTGACGCTGGTGGTCGTGGTCTTCTCCATCATCCAGACCTTCTCCGACTTCCAGCTCATCTACGTGCTGACCGGTGGCGGCCCCGCCAACGCCACCCACCTGCTCGCCACCTACGCCTACCAGATCGGGGTGGCCACCGGCCTGCTCGGCGAGGGCGCGGCGGTATCCCTCTTCATGCTGCCCGTCCTCTTCCTCGTGGTCTGGCTCCAGCTGAGATACCTGAGACGCCTGGAAGGAGCCTAGGCGTTGTTCGACCGCGCTATCGAGCTGGTGGGGGGGCATGGGGGAGGAGCGGCGGCCGGCGCTCCCCCCCATTCAGAACAATGGTTATAGAAAGACGCTGGAAGAAGTGGGTGTACTTCTACATCCCCCTGGCCGTTTTCGTGATCGGCTCCTTGTTCCCGTTCTACTGGATGCTGATCACGGCGATCCGGCCGGACGAGGAGCTGTACCGCTCGTGGCGGGCCGCCAACAACGCGCCATTCTGGACCCTGCAGCCGACGCTCGATCACTTCCGGGACCTGATGGCCAAGACCAACTTCCCCAAGTGGCTGTGGAACACGTTCTTCATCGCCTGCGTGTCCACCGTCATCTCGCTGTTCTGCGGGCTCCTGGCCGGCTACGCGCTCGGGCGCCTCAAGTTCCCGATGGCGGGCGCCCTCGGCACCAGCATCTTCGTCACGTACCTGGTGCCGCCGACCCTGCTCTTCATCCCGCTCGCCAACATCATTCGCACGTTCCAGCTCGGCGACACCCCGTGGGCCCTGATCCTCACCTACCCGACCTTCCTGATCCCGTTCTGTACGTGGCTGCTCATGGGCTACTTCAAGACCATCCCCAAGGAGCTCGAGGAATGCGCCCGCATCGACGGCGCGACCCGCTTCGGCGCCATGGTGCGCATCATCTTCCCGATCGCGGTGCCCGGCATCCTCTCCGCGGGCATCTTCGCCTTCACCCTGTCCTGGAACGAGTTCATCTACGCGCTGATATTCCTGTCCTCCCCGGAGAAGAAGACGGTCCCGGTGGGCGTCGTCTCGGAGCTGATCCGCGGCGACATCTACTTCTGGGGCCAGCTCATGGCGGGGGCGCTGCTGGGCTCCATCCCGGTCGCGATCGTGTATTCGTTCTTCGTGGAGTACTACGTGACTGGGCTGACCGGCTCCGTCAAGGGCTGACCGGACAGGAGATCGCCTAGTCGCCGATCCACATCGCGCTCGACTCTCGCGGCAGGACGCGGCCCTCGTCGCACCGGCCCGGCGGTTTCCGTCCCCTCCCGTCCCTTCACCGCCGACCCTCTCCCGTCCCCGGGGCCGCCGCCGCGCTGGCCGGCAAACTTCACTCGATGGCTGGCAGTCGCAGAGGAGGTGATCACGCCCTGAGGACCCCGCAGCACGGTCACCGTGGACCGACCCGTCGGCATTGACGGCCCTCAACCCTCATCGAGGAGGTATCGCAATGCGATCGCTCAAAGGCTTCACCGCCCTGGCCCTCGTCCTGGCGTGCGCCGTGTACATCGCGTCCACCCTCACCCCACCCGCCGAGGCTCAGCGGCGCGTGCAGTGGAAGATGGCGAGCGCCTTCGGTAGCAAGGTACCCCATCTCGGCACGTCCGCGATCCGGTTCGCCGACAACGTGAAGGTCATGTCGGGCGGATCGCTCGATCTGAAGTTCTTCGAGCCCGGCGCGCTGGTCCCCGCGCTCGAGTGCTTCGACGCGGTCTCCAAGGGCTCGGTCGAGTCGTGCTGGACGACCCCGGGCTACCACACCGGTAAGTACCCGGTGCTGGCCTTCTTCACCACCGTGCCGTTCGGTCCCCAGATCGGCGAGTTCCTCGCCTGGAAGTGGTTCGGGGGCGGCAACGAGCTGCGCAACGAGATCTACGCCAAGCACAACCTGATCGCGTTCGACTGCTTCGCGATCGGTCCCGAGACCTCCGGCTGGTTCCGCAAGGAAGTCAAGAACGTGGCCGAGCTGAAGGGGATCAAGATGCGCTTCTTCGGCCTCGGGGCCCAGGTGATGCAGAAGCTGGGCGTGAACACCCAGCTCCTGGCCGGCGCCGACATCTACCCCGCCCTCGAGCGGGGCGTCATCGACGCTACCGAGTTCTCGATGCCCACGATGGACGTCGCCTACGGCTTCCACCAGATCGCCAAGAACAACTACTACCCCGGCTGGCACCAGCAGGTCTCGGTGAGCGAGCTGCTCATGAACAAGACGGCCTGGGACAAGCTCTCCGAGCAGCACAAGCGGATCATCCAGGTCGCGCTCAACGATGCGGTGATCCACACCTACGTCGAGACCGAGGCGAAGAACCCGCCGGTGATGCAGGAGATGAAGGACAAGTACCAGGTGAACAACCGGCGCTGGTCCGACGATGACCTCAAGACCTTCGAGAAGGGCTGGCTCGAAGTGCTGGAGAGTGAGCGCGCCAAGGACCCTCTCTTCAAGAAAGTCGCCGACCACTTCCTCGCCTGGCGGAAGACCTACAAGATCTGGGGCGACGCCCAGGAGCTCAAGAACAGCTACCAGAACTGATAGCCCACCCGCCCCCCGGGGGGAGCAGAACACCGCTTCCCCCGGGCGCGCCGGACTCGGCGTCAGTTCGAGCGCGGGCTTCGCCCGCGCAATCCCGGGGGGAGGTTCGGAAGGGGGGCGCAGCCCCCCTCCGAGCCACTAGTCAAGAAATCCGGCCAGCTTCGGCAGCCACAGCACGATGCTCGGGAAGTAGACGCAGAGCATCAGCCCGACGACCTGCAGCGCCACGAACGGATACATACCCCGGTAGACGTCGTTCATGGTCACCCCGGGAGGCGCGGTTCCCTTCATGTAGAACAGGGTGGCTCCGAACGGCGGGGTCATGAACGCGGTCTGTAGATTGACCGCGACGAGCGTGCCGAACCACGCCATCAGGTACTGGTTGCTGCCCAGATGGGCGGAAAAGTCGTACTTTGCGATGATCGGTCCGAACACCGGCAGGACGATCAGGCAGATCTCGATCCACTCGAAGGGAAAGCCGAGCAGGAAGACCAGGACCATCACGAAGGCGAGCGTCTCCCACCCCGTGTCGACCCCGAACATGGCCAGCGTCGAGATCATCAGGTCGTCCCCGCCCAGCACCCGGAACACGTAGGAGAAGCCGGTCGCGCCGAGGATGATCAGGAACACCAGGCCGTTCGCCCGACAGGCCGACCACATGGCCTCGGTCAGCATCCGCATGGTCATCTTCCCGTTCAAGGCCGCGATGAAGAGCGAGCCGAAGACCCCGACCGCGCCGCTCTCGGTCGGGGTGGCCCACCCCGCGAAGATCGAGCCGATCACGATCACCATCAGCGCGGTCATCGGGAACAGGCCGCGCCAGAGGGCGTACCAGAACTCGCCCCGGTTCTGCGGCCCGTGGTCCTTCGGCAGCTTGGGGGTCTTGCTCGGCTGAAAGATCGCGACCGAGACGATGTAGAGCAGGTAGAGCCCCGAGAGCACGAAGCCCGGCATGGTGGCGGCGAGAAACAAGGCCCCCGCCGAGGTCACCAGCATCTCCGCCATCACCACCAGCATGATCGCGGGCGGAATGAGGATGCCGAGCGTGCCCGCCGAGGCGATGGTGCCGATGGCCAGCCGCTTGTCGTAGCCCGAGGCCAGCATCTGCGGCAGCGCGATCACCGAGAGGGTGACCACCGCCGCCCCCACCACGCCGATCGGCGCGGCCAGGATGGTGCCCATCACCATCACCGCGACCGCCAGCGCGCCGGGCACCCGCCTCAAGAGGACCTCGGTCGCCTTCAACATGTCGCTGGCCGAGCCGGATCGCTCCAGGATCGATCCCATGAAGATGAACATGGGAATCGACGCGAGCACCGGATCCGCGGCGACCCCGCCCCACATCCGCAGCACCACGTCGTACATGCCGATCAGGTTGAACACGCCGAGCATCCAGCCCACGAACGCGAACAGCAGCGCCATCCCGCCCATGATGAAGGCCACCGGGTAGCCCATGAAGATGACGAAGAACATCGCCACGAACATGATCAGAGCGAGATTTTCGGCCAGCCGGTCGAGAATGAAATCCACTATCGCGTCCTAGACATCCAGCACGGTGGCGCCGATCCGCAGATCGACTTCCTTTTCCGGCAGGCGGCCGAACAGGAAGACGATCACCCGCAAGAGGACGCTGAGGATACCGAGCACGACCATCCAGAGCCCGGCCGCGTAGATGCCCTTGATGAGCCAGCGATAGCGGAGCCCGACCGTGCTATCGGACTGCTCGGCCAGCCCGTAGGAGGAGGCGACGAAATCCAGGCTGTGGTAGGCGACCAGCGCGCAGTACGGCAGCGCGAAGAGCAGGCAGCCGACCAGCTCGATCCAGGCCCGGCCCCGGTACGTCATCTTCTCGGTGAACGAGTCGACCCGGGGATGCGCGTTGATCGCGTAGCCGTAGCCCATCCAGAGCGAGAAGAGCGCGGCGTGGAAGTGCCATTCCAGCTCCTGGAGCTTCGTCAGGGGGGCCGGGATGCCGACCTTGCGGGCGAGGACGTCGAAGCAGGTCACCGCGGCCATGATGACGAGCAGCCAGGCGGACGACCGAGCGATCACCTCGAGCGTTCGACGCAAGCCGTCGGAGATCTTCAGGAGCGTGGACAGGACCCTACTCCTTGTCCGCGGCCGGGCGAGCGAGGGGCGTCAGCGTATAGCTCCCGTGCCGCGGGGCATCACAGGTTCGTCCCGCGCCGGTGTCCCTCGTGCGAGACGAGGCGGCCGGCGAGCCCGGTCACCGTAGACGTCGGACCGGGTAGCTGTCAAGGAGAATCTTGGCGCCTTGACAGGGGCCGAGCACGCCCTTAGGGTCTCTCGACACGACCGCCCACCGCGCGAACGGGGCCGGCGCCTCGAGAGGAACAGGAGGAGCACTCATTTGACGACTGCTCGCGGGGTAGCGAGCGCGGGCGGACTTCCGCCGGCGCTGATGTCGATGATCGTGATGATCGACACGATCTCCGACTGGTCGGGGAGAATCATCTGCTGGCTGATCATCCCGATGGTCGGCTCGCTCGCCTATGAGGTGTTTGCGCGTTACCTCTTCGGCGCCCCCACCGAGTGGGCCTACGACGTCAGCTACATGCTCTACGGCACCTTCTTCATGCTCGGCGCCGCCTATGCCCTCTTCCGGGGCGGTCACATCCGGACGGACATGCTCTACCAGAACTGGTCGCCGCGAACCCAGGGCGCCGTCGACGGCGCCTGCTACCTCTTCCTCTTCTTCCCGGCGATGCTCTTCCTCTTCTGGATGGGCGGCCAGGAAGCCTGGCACGCGTGGCAGATCGGCGAGCGCTCGGACGCGAGCCCCTGGCGGCCCATCCTCTACCCGTTCAAGGCGGTCATCCCGGTGACCGCGCTCATGCTGCTCATGCAGGGAGTGTCGGAGTTCCTCAAGAGCGTGTACGCGGTGCGAACCGGCCGGCTCTACTCCAAGCGCGAGGTGATCGAGATATGAGCCCGGAGCTCCTCGGCGCCGTCATGCTCGGCCTGATGATCTTCGTCATCTTCGTCGGCTTCCCGATCGCCTTCACCCTCCTGCTGCTGGCCCTCGCCTTCGGGTACTCCGGCCTCGGCGACACCGTCTTCTACCTGATGGTGTTCCAGACCATCGGGATGATGAAGGAAGAGGTCCTGGCCGCGGTGCCCCTGTTCATCTTCATGGGCTACGTCACCGAGCAGGCCGGGCTGATGGAGCGGCTGTTTCGCGTGCTGCAGCTCCTGATGGCCCCGCTCCGCGGCTCCCTCTACGTCGCGGTGATCCTCACCGCCACCGTCTTCGCGATGGCCACCGGCATCGTGGGAGCGGCGGTGACGGTCCTGGGGATCATGGCCGCCCCGATCATGATCAAGAGCGGCTACAGCCCTCGCCTCTCCGCCGGCGCCATCGCGGCGGGCGGCACGCTCGGGATCCTCATCCCGCCCAGCGTCATGATCATCGTCATGGCGCCGGTCCTGGGCGTGTCGGTGGTCAAGCTCTACGCGGCCGCGTTCGGACCGGGCTTCCTGCTCGCGAGCCTCTACATCGTCTACACGCTCGTGCGGAGCTACCTCGATCCGCGGGTCGGCCCGGCGGTGCCGCTGGCGGACCGGGCCAAGTCCGCCGCCGAGCTGGCGTGGGCGTTCGTGGTCGGGGTCATGCCGCTGACCGTGCTGATCGCCTGCACCCTCGGCAGCATTCTCGCCGGAATGGCCACGCCCACCGAGGCCGCCTCCGTGGGCGCGTTCGGCGCCCTCCTCCTGGGGCTCGCGTACCGCCGGCTGACGTTCGCCGGAGTCAGGCGGGCCGCGATCTCGACGCTGGTCACGTCCAGCATGGTCCTGTTCCTGGCGGTGGCCTCCAACGTGTTCGGAGCGGTCTTCGCGCGTCTGGGCACCGCGACGCTCGTCACCAACACCCTGCTCGCCCTGCCGTTCCCGCCCTTCACGATGCTGCTGATCGTGATGCTCCTCCTCTTCCTGCTCGGCTGGCCCTTCGAGTGGCCGGCGATCGTGCTCGTCTTCCTGCCGATCCTCTACCCGGTCATCGCCGCGCTCAAGTACGACCCGGTCTGGTTCGGCGCCCTGATCGCGGTGAACCTCCAGACCGCGTACCTGTCGCCTCCGGTGGCGATGTCGGCCTACTACCTTCGCTCCGTCGTCCCGCAGTGGGAGCTGGGCACGATCTACCGGGGCATGTCGGACTTCATGGTCATCCAGCTCGTCTGCCTGGTGCTGGTGATCCTCTTCCCGCAGATCGCGCTCTGGTTCCCGACCTGGCTCTTCGGTCCATAGCGAACGCGCTTGACTCTTCCCGGGTGGCGGTGTATTCGGGCACCGCGACCCATTGGAGGCGCACTCCATGACCGCGACGTAGCGGCAGCCTTGGCCGCGCTGGCCCTCTACTCCCCCAACGAGTCACCACGAAGGGAGCCACCATGAAACCGACCAGAACGCTCGTCCTCGCCTGGATCGCCTTCGCCCTGCCCCTGCTGATCGTGGCCGCGGTCCTCTGGCGCGGGCCGGGAACGGCGGCCGCGCAGCAGAAGATCGTCTGGAAGGTCCAGAGCGCGTGGCCGGCCACCAACCTGCTGCACCTCTCCGCGGTCGAGCTGGGCAAGATGGTGGAGGAGATGTCGGGCGGCCGCCTCAAGTGGGAGATGTCGGCGGCGGGCACGGTGGTCGGCTCGTTCGAGGTCCTCGACGCGGTCAACCGCGGCCTGATCGACGCCACCCACGCCTGGCCCGGCTACTGGGCGGGCAAGAACTCGGCGGCCGGCCTCTTCGCGCCGGGTCCGGCGGGGCCGTTCGGCATGGACCGCGAGGAGTACCTCTCCTGGCTCTTCGCGGGCGGCGGCCTCGAGCTCTACAACGAGCTGCTCCAGAAAGAGCTCAAGATGAACGTGTTCGTGCCGGTCTTTACCACCAGCCTGCCGTACTGGGAGCCGCTGGGCTGGTTCAAGAAGCCGTTCAACAGCCTCGACGACCTGCGCAAGATGAAGTTCCGCACGTCGGGCCTGGGCATGGAGATGATGAAGACCATGGGGGTCTCGGTGGTGACGCTCGCGGGCGGCGAGGTCATCCCGGCGCTGGAGCGGGGCGCGGTGGACGGCGCCGAGTGGGCCGTCCCCAGCCACGACATCCTGATGGGCTTCCAGAACGTCACCAAGAACTACTACATGCCCGATCTGCGTCAGCCCGCCTCCTACCAGGAGATCATCGTCAACAAGGCGAAGTGGGACGCGCTGCCGAAGGATCTGCAGGCGATCGTCAAGTGGGCGGGGATGGCCGAGATCATCCGCATGACCGCCTACAGCGTCGACCAGGACAGCAAGGCGGTCGAGGAGCTGGAGAAGAAGCACGGTGTCGTCATCCGGACCACCCCGGCCGACGTCCTGAAGGCGCAGGTGCAGGCCATCGACAAGGTCTACGCGGTCGAAGCCCAGAAGAACCCGTTCTTCGCCAGGGTGCTCAAGTCCCAGAAGGATTTCGCGTCGCGGGCGGTGCCGCATGCCCAGAAGATCCGGCCGCCGATCGAGGTGATCGTCGCCCACTACTGGAAGAAGTAGGCCGGGAGACTACCCCCCACCGTCGACCCGCCGGCCAGGAGCCGGCCGGGGGGTCGCGCCGTCCGGCGGGGGCCGCGCGTCCCCTCCTAGGTGCCCGCCAAGCTGTGCTAGTATCGGCGGCCAGAGCCCGGGGCACCCGACTCCGGGGAACCTATTTGAGGGAGAGCGCCCAATGGCACAGGTAGTCCTGAAGGATCTCAACAAGAAGTACGACGAGGTGCACGCGGTCAAGGACGTGAACCTCACGATCCGCGACAAGGAGTTCATGGTCTTCGTGGGCCCGTCGGGCTGCGGCAAGACCACCACGCTCCGCATGGTCGCCGGGCTCGAGGAGATCACCGCCGGGGAGATCTCCATCGGCGACCGGGTGGTCAACGACCTGCCCCCCAAGGACCGGGACATCGCGATGGTGTTCCAGAACTACGCGCTCTATCCGCACATGAGCGTGTACGACAATATGG
>JBBDXN010000056.1:0-20439 GCA_040902305.1 Candidatus Rokuibacteriota bacterium
GGTATCAGCTCGACCGAATGCCCGAGGGGGCGCTCCAGTTCCGACGACCGGACGGCCGCGCATTGCCTGACGTGCCACCGCCGGTGGCGGTGCCCGCGGATCCGGTGGCGGCGCTCCGGGCGCGGCACGCGGCGGAGGGGCTCCGGCTGCATGCGCGCACAGGACTCGCCGGGTGGTTGGGGGAGCGGCTGGACGTGGGCTGGGCGCTCGACGTGCTGCATCCGCTAGCAACACGAAACGTCTGACGTGGTCACGCGACGAAGGAGTGCGGGGACCTTGACTGGACCTCCAAGGCCGGGCAGGATCGGCGCGGACATGAACAGGCCGCGAAGAGGCGCCAACCGCGACGGGAAGGGGACAACCCGCCGGAACAAGCCCCGGCCGGCAATGGCCACACGGATCCAATCCGCCAGCTCTGGGAGGCCGCCAGTAGAGCATGCTTGTGGACATTGTTGAGGCTCGACCGCTTGAGGGGTATCGCGTACACCTCCGGTTCGAGGACGGCGTCGAGGCGGACCTGGACCTTGGTGACCTGATCCGCTTCGAGGGGGTCTTTGCGCCTCTCCGGGATCCGGCGCGGTTCGCCGAGCTGCGGCTTCATCCCGAGCTGGGGACCATCTGCTGGCCGGGTGGGGCGGATCTTGACCCCGACGTGCTCTACGCCCGCGCCACCGGCAAGCCCATCGACGTGGGCCACTCCGGGTAGCGCACGGGCTCGTGCCGCACCGGGGCGGCGAGACCGAGTTCGAGCTTGCGACCAGCGAGCGGCTGTGGAGGCGCAGGGGGTGGTGGACATCTTCAAGGTGGCCGGTATCGAGCGACCGGACATCTCGATCCTCGACGACGCCTTTCTCCAACCTTCAAGAATCGGCCTCTGGGGGATCTCCGGCTGCGCCTCCTGGCTAAGCTCGTGGCCGATGAGATCCAGGCGCGCCAGCGGCGCGATCTGGCCCAGGCGAAGAGCTTCAAGATCTGCTGGAGCAAGCGCTACAGCGTTACCACAAACCGCCTGATCGACGCGGCGGCGGTCATCAAGGCGATGGAGAGATGGACCGCGCCGACGACCGGGCCGCCCAGCTCGGCATGGAGGCGGACGAGCTGGCCTTCTATGATGCCGTGGCCGCGCAACGGGAGGCGGTCTATGGCGTCGAGTTCATGCGCGACTTGATCCACGAGGTGGTCCAGGTCATCAAGCGCACGGTCAAGATGGACTGGACTGAACCCCACCGCGACGGCGTCAAGGCCGCGGTCCGAGCCGCCGTGCGGCGGGTGCTGCGGTCGCGTGATGTCCATGCCGAGGACTTCGAGCCATTCGTGACAGCCGTCATGGCCCAGGCTGAGGCTCTCTTCGCCAACTGGCCGCTGGCCGCGCAGGAAACGCTTACTCAGCAGTTCCTTCCTACTAGCGGCAGCGACCGCGGCCGGAGTCGGTGAAGCTCCGTCCGGCCACCGGAATGAAGCGCCACTCGTAGCCCGTCGGGTGGAGGGTCAGCTTCAGGACCCCGAAGGTGTCGTCGTTGCGCGCTTCGCTGTTCGCAGCCGGCGGTCCGTCGAAGCGATGCTGAGTCGCGCCGCCGGTGCCCACCACGAACTGGCGGAGGCCGCCCGCCGGGTCGGATTCGCCGTTCGGCTTCTGAGGCGCGAAACGCTCGTACACGTGGTCGTGGCCGGCCAGCACGATCTCGGCGCGATGCTCGTAGAGCGCTTGCCAGAAAGCGGTCACGTCGGCCTCGTTGCCCTGCGCCCCCGAGCTGAAGCGGGGGTGGTGCCAGTACGCGAGCGTGCAGGCCGCCGGGTGAGCGGCGAGGTCGGCCCGAAGCCAGCGCTCCTGGGGTGACTCCGGGCCGCACCCGCCCACGTGCGAGCAGTTGGAATTCAGCGCGATGATGTGCCAGGAGCCGAGGTCGTAGCTGTAGTAGCCCCGGCCAGGATCGCCGGCGGCGGCGCCGAAGTAGGCGAAGTAGCCCGACGCGTTCGGCGTGAGGTAGTCGTGATTGCCGGGGCTGGGACGGGTTCGCGGCTTGTGACGCCCCCAGCTGGGCTCGTAACAGGCGGCGAATTCGATGGGAGTGCCTGCCTCGTAGGCGTGGTCCCCGAGCGTGAAGACGATCCCGTCGATGGCGTCCAGCAAGCTCGCGGTCGCCTCGTCACCGTCACTGGTACAGGAAGTGATGTCGCCCGCTCCCACGAGCACGACGCCGCCGGCCGGCGCCGCTCCCGAGCGTTGTCCCGCCAGCGCTCGCAGCTTCTCGATGAGATCCTGATAGGAGGAGCGGGCGACGAGCGTGGTGAACTGGGCACGGTAGTTGTTGACCAGGCTCGTGCCGCCGACGCTGAGGTCGTAGATCCTCCACTGGTCCCCAGCGCGTCGCGTCAAGTAGTCCACCGGGATCTCCCGGTTCTTCTTCGTGACGATGATCGTCCGCACGGTGGCCGACTCAGCCTCGACGGTTTCGCCCAGGTACCGGAATCGCTCGCGATCCGCGAGCTCGATCCGGGACAGGTACGTTCGCTGGAACAGCTCGGCAAAGAGCCGCACGAACTCGGCGCGCTCGGTCGCGGTCCGCTCCTTCCAGTACGGGCCGAGTGAGCGCTTCGCCATTTCATTCCAGTCGAACATCTCGTCGAGGACCCGGCGGGCCGCGGCCTGTCGGGCGGGAGCGGCACTCTCTCCGGATCCGGCCGTGGCGAGGAGATCGTAGATCTTCTCGATCCGGACTCGGATGTAGTCGGTGACGCTGTCCGCCTCGCCCCTGGTGGAGACGCCGACCGGCGCGACGAGGACGACCGCCAGCACGAGTGGGAGCGGGGAGCGAGATCTCCGAGGCTGTCTGGAAGTCATGCAGCACCTCCCCCGGTTGGTGTGCGCGCTAGGAGAGCCCGATCGCCCGCGCGACGGTGTCGAGGTGTAGCGTCGCGTCGCCCATGTCGAGGCTGGCCGCGAGGATGCGCTTGTGGAAGAGGTGGAGCGGGTGCTCCTCGGAGTAGCCGATGGCGCCCATGATCTGGTGGCCCCGGCGGGCGACGCGCAGGGCGGCCTCGGCGCAGTAGGCCTTGGCGGTGGCCACCGCGGCGTCGGCGTCGGGCCGGCCCGCCTCGAGCTGCCATGCCGCTTCCCACATGAGCCACCGCGCGCTCTCGACATCACGGAAGAGGTCGGCACAGGCGTGCTGGATGGCCTGGTAGCCGCCGATCGGCCGGCCGCCCTGCACGCGCACGCGGGCATGCTCCACGCACAGCTCCAGCACCCGCTGGGCGGCGCCCACCATCTCCGCGCTCCGGGCGAGGGCGCCCAGGCGAAAGGCCGGCCCCAGGAGCGCCCAGCCGTCGCCGGGCGCGCCGAGCAGATCGTCCGGGCGCGCCTGCACGTCGGCGAAGTCGAGCTCGAAGATCTTGTCGCCGGTCATGCTGTCGAGCGGGCGCGCGGTGATGCCGTCGCGGCCCATCGGCAGCAGGAGCGCGGTCGGCCCGGCGGCCCCGCGCCCGAGCACCAGCACGTCGGTCGCCACGTGGGCGTCCGAGACGAAGAGCTTGCGTCCCGTGAGGCGGCCGGGCGCGGCGACGGGCATGGCGAGCGCGTCCGGGTCGAGCCGCCCGGACTCCTCCAGCATTGCGAGCGCGCAGATCCGCTCGCCCAGGGCCAGAGCCGGGAGCAGCGCCTGGGCGCGCCGCCCGCCGACCGCGCTCACCGCGGTGGTGGCGACGACGGCGCTTGCGATGAACGGGCTCGGGAAGCAGGCGCGCCCCAGCTCCTCGACCAGGGCCAGCGCGTCACCGACGGAGCCGCCGCTGCCCCCCAGCTCGACCGGGATCAGGAGACCCGGCCAGCCGAGCGCCGCGATCTCCTTCCAGAGGTCGGCCGCGAAGCCCCGCGGGTCGAGCGCCAGCGCCTGGACGCGCTCGGGTGGACAGCGCTGCTGGAGAAACGCGCGCGCCGACTGCTGGAGGAGCTGCTGGGACGGCGAGAACAAAAGGTCCATCAGGCGCGAGCTCGGGGCTCGGCGGGCAACCCGAGTGCGCGCACCGCGATGGTCGTGCGCTGGATCTCGGAGGTGCCGCCGGCGAGCGTGTGGCCCCAGCTCGTCTGGTACTGGTGCTCGATCTCGCCGCGGAGCCGGGCCCAGGGCGACCCGGCGCGGAGCGCGCCGTAGGGGCCGAGCAGCTCCATGCCCAGCGACAGCACGCGCTGCCCCAGCTCGTCGGCCATGACCTTGGCCGCGGCGACCTCGCCGGTGGCGGGCAGGCCGCGCTCGATGAGCCAGGCCGCGCGGTAGAAGAGCGCGCGGAGGGCGGCGATCTCGGTCGCCGCGTGGGCGAGCTGCCGACGCGCGCCCCCGTCGCCGGACCGAACGGTATTCGCGTACTCGACGAGTAGGCCGAGGATACGCCGGAGGAACGGCGCCTTGTAGAAGCGGCCCCAGAAGCGGTCGGTGTCGAGGCCCTTCAGGAGCTGGCCGAAGCCCTCGCCCGGCTTGCCCATGATCCAGTCGCGCGGCACGCGCACGCCGTCCATGAAGATCTCGTAGTGGTAGACCTGGCCGGTCAGGCTGCGGATCGGGCGGACGTCCATCCCGGGCAGCCGGTTGTCCACCATCAACATGGTGAGGCCACGGTGGCGGGTGGACGCGGGGTCGGTGCGCGCCAGCACGGTGCCGTAGGTCGCGATGCCCGCGTGGCTCGACCAGATCTTGTGCCCGTCGAGCACCCAGTGGTCGCCGTCGAGGCGGGCCCGCGTCGTGAGCGCGAGGAGATCGGAGCCGGCGTCGGGCTCGCTGTAGCCCTGCCAGAAGGTGGCGTCGCCGCGCGCCACCCGCGGCAGGATCTCCCGCTGCAGGGTCTCCGAGCCGTTGCGGATGATGGAGTCGGATACCTGCAGGCACCCGGAGAGTGGACCGAAGGGCGCTCCGGCGGCGGCCAGCTCTTCCAGAAGGATCAGGAGGTAGGTCATCGGCCGCGCCTGGCCGCCGTGCTCCCGCGGCCAGCCCATGCTGAGCCAGCCGCGCCCGCCCAGCGCGCGGGTGAACGCCCGCGAATGGCCGCCCGAGCCGTAGCCGGCGTCCGTGCCGTCCTCGGGGAAGGTCTCCGGAGGATGCGCCCGGAGAAAGGCCCGCACTTCGTCGGCGAAGGCCTGCTCGGGGCCGGAGAGCCCGAAGTCCATGCGGGGGCTGGGAGGCTACCGCGGCCCCGCCAGCTCCGAGAACGGCCCCGAGATCCGCAGGATCTGGTTGAGCTGGAAGACGCCGGTGCGGATGACCGAGACGAGCAGATCGCCGGCCAGACCGGCGGCGCGCGTCTCGGGCGTGTCCGGCACGAAGGCGAGGCCCCGCGGGGCGTCGCCTTCGGTGAAGCGCGCGAAGCTCACCCGGTTGCCGTCGGGGGTCACGCCGAAGATCTCACTCGCCTGGCGGTCCGCCACGAAGACCGCACCGCCCGGCCCCGGGCTCAGGCCCTGGGGCACCGGGCCCTCCAGCATCAGCCGCGGCTCGCCCCCGGGAGCGACCCGCCACAGCGCGCCGGGGCCGGCCTGCCACGGTGCCTCCGCGCCGCCGTCGCTGCCGACCCACAGGTGGTCGGCGTCGTCCACGGTGAGCGTGCGCGGGCGAACGACGCGGACGTAGCTCGGGTCGAGCACGCGGCCGGCGGAGTCGAACCGCACGACGACCCCGGCGGCCCGGTCCGCCACGTAGACGTTGCCGGCGGCATCGACGGCGGCGGCCTCCGGCTGGATCAGCGCCGGCTGGGTGCCGGGTTCGGGCCTACCCCCGGCGAGGAGCCGGAATCGCCCTTCGATCAAGCGGTATAGCACCCCGACCCGGCGGTCGCGGTCGAAGGTGGTGACGAACATCTCCCGCCCGCCGCGGCCGCCGCTCACCTGGGCATTGTTGAGCGGCGCCCCATGGAAGTAGCGTGCCTCGGTCGCGGCGGTGAGCTGGCCGCCGCCCGGCTTGATGCGATACATCGGCGACAGGTAGTCGAACTCGCCGCCGCTGTAGCGCCGGCCGCTGCGCGCCAGATAGAGCGCGCCGCGGTGGTCCACGGCCAGGGTCGGCGTCGTGGGGATGCCACGCCAGCGGACCGCGCTCGATCCCCCGAACCCGTCGCCGGTGACGTAGACCCGGGCGGTGAAGCGCGCGGGCAGGATGATCTCGGCCGGCGCCGCCGCGGGAGCGAGCACGGTTGCCGCGAGGGCCAGTCCCACCCCGCGGTGCCGCCATGCGCGATTCGTGGTCATCGTGGCCGCTCAGCGCTGGGGCGGACCTCCCGCGCGAGGTAGTCGACCGCCGCCTGCACGCCGCCGGATCCGTGGGGGATGCCGAGCGCGGCGAGCCCCATTTCGATTGCGCCGAGGACGCCGAACATCATGGGCGCGTTGACGTGGCCCATGTGGGCGATGCGGAAGGCCTTGCCCGAGAGTAGGCCGATGCCCACCCCTACCACCACCCCGCAGTGCGTGCGGCAGTAGTCGAGCAGGGGCTTCGGATCGCGGCCGGGTGTCAGGACGGTCGTGACCGAGTCGCTGCGCTCCGCCGGCTCGGTGATGTTGAAGGCCAGCGCCCCTCCCTCCGCCCATCTGGCGACGGCCCGCCGCGTGGCCTCCGCGAGCAGCGCGTGGCGCCGGGTCGCCCGCTCCAGGCCCTCGGCGAGCAGCATGTCCAGGGCCTTGCGCAGGGCGAACAGCAGATGCTGCGGCGGCGTGCCTCCGTATTTCTGGTAGTCCACCTCGCCCATGCGGAACGTCCAGTCCCAGTAGCGCGTGCGCAGGTCGGCCTTCTGGTGGGCGGCCAGCGCCCGGTCATTGGCCGCGACGAAGGCCAGGCCGGGCGGAGTCATCAACCCCTTCTGCGAGCCCGACATGGCGACGTCGACCTTCCAGGCGTCCATCTCGAACGGCATGCAGCCGAGCGAGGCCACGCAGTCGACCATCAGGAGGGCGGGGTGGGCGGCCCGGTCGATGGCCCGCCGAATAGATTGAATATCGTTGACGACCGCGGAGGCCGTGTCGACCTGCACGACGAGGATCGCCTTGATCTCGTGGGCGGTGTCGGCGGCGAGGCGCTGGGCGACCGCGGCCGGGTCCACCGCGCGCCGCCAGTCCCCCTTGAGCACCTCGACCTTGATCCCCAGCATCCGCGCCATGTCGCCCCAGCCGACCGCGAACACGCCGGACTCCAGCACCAGCACCGTCTCCCCTCGCGACAGGACGTTGCTGACCGCCGCCTCCCAGCCCCCGTGGCCGTTGGCCGCGTAGATGAAGGTGTGTCCCGACGTGCGGAAGAGCCGGGGCAGGTCCTCGATCAGGGTCCGGGTCAGCTCGACCATGTCGCCCGAATAGATGTCGATCGCGGGCCGGTGCATGGCCTGGAGCACCGCGTCCGGGATATTGGTCGGTCCGGGGATGCTGAGGAACTCTCGACCGTTGGCGACTGTCATGGGACCTCGCTCCTCGTGGGATTGACTGGATTGTACCCTTACACGCGCTCGATCTGAACCCGACCGAACATCCCGTGCGGCCGCACGAACAGCACCGCGAGGAGCAACAGATACGGCGCGATGCTGCTGAAGCCGGCGCCCAGGAGGGGATCGAGATAGCCCGCGGCCAGGCTCTCCAGCACCCCGATGAGCACGGCGCCGACCATGATGCCGGGAACGCTGTCGAGGCCGCCGACGATCAGGATCGGGAACACCTTGAGCCCGATGATCACCACGCCGAGCCCGCCGCCCGAGATGGCCGTCCACAACGCGCCCGTGAAGACGGAGATCACCCCGACCATCGCCCACGTGAGGGCGACGTGACGGTGGACGTCGATGCCCATCGCCAGCGCGACCTGCTGGTCGTCCGAGATGGCCCGCAGCGCAAGGCCGGTTCGACTGAAGCGAAAGAACGCGCTCACCGCGATGATGCAGGTGATCGCGACCGCGGCCGCGACGAGCCGTCCCGCCGGGACCAGCACGCCATGCACGTCGAGCGGATCGGACGGGATCGGAAGCGGGATGGCCCCCGGGACGGCTCCGAACACCAGGGGGGCCGCGCCGCGGATCAACGCGCCGAGGCCGAGAGTGACCATGATCAAGGAGATCAGCGGCCGGCCGACCATGTGGCGCAGGACCAGCTGGTTGAAGGCGAGGGCGATCACGACCATGCCGGCAGACGCCGAGCCGATCGCGCCGGCCAGCCCGAGCTCCATCGCGTGGATCCCGGTGGCCACCAGTCGCGAGCCCAGCATCGCGAGCTCGCCCAGCGCGAAGTTGACCGCCCCGGACGCCTTGTAGACGACGACGAAGGCGAGTGCGACCAGGGCGTAGATGGCACTGGCCAGCAGTCCGTCCACGAGGAGGGCCGCGAAGAAGAGCACTCCGGCCGCGGCTACGCGTCCAGCCGATAGACGCGCCGGGCGGTGCCGCTGAACATGGCCTGCTTCTCCGCGGCGGAGGCGCCTCCGGCGATCCGCTTGAGCGCGTTCCAGAGCCCGGCCCAGCCGATGCCCATCTTGTCCACCGGGAAGTTGCTCTCGAACAGGCAGCGGTCGGCGCCGAACAGCTCGATGCAGGTCTCCATGTACGGGCGCCAGAGCGCGGCCAGCTCGGTGGAGGTGGGCGGCTTCGGCTGGGTGCGGTAGTCGTAGGCGGCCAGCCGCATCATCATGCCGCCGAGCTTCACGACCACGTTGGGGCACCGGGCGAGCTCGGTCATCTGGGGCTTCCAGGCCGCGAACACATCCTTCTGCTTGCCGGTGTAGGGGCCGTAGCCGAGCACGCCGCCGACGTGACCGAGGACGATGGTCGTGTCGGGAAACGCGCGGGCCAGGTCCACCACGTCCGCGAGCTGCGGATGGAACACCCAGGCGTCGAGCGAGAGCCCGAGCCGGGTGAGCACGGCGAGGCCCGCCCGGAAATCCGATCCCTGGTAGACGTGCGGCCCGTCGGCGACCGCGCTGTTGCCGATGATGTCGCTGGCGTCCCAGGCCGCCGAGTGCCGCACTCCGCGGAAGCGCCCGCCGCCGGCGCGAAGATGCGCCTGCAGCACCGGCTCCACGCGGTCGCCGAGGGTGAGATCGGCGAAGCCGACGATGCCGGCGGCCACGCGCGTCGGCCCGTACATCCCGCTGGCGCTCATCGCGGCCTGGCCGGCCACGAACTCGGTCTCGCCCACCGGCCGCATCTCCACCGGCCCGGCCGCGCGGTACATCGAGTGGCACTCGAGGAAGACGGTGGCGACCAGGTGGTGGCCGGTCGCGGCGTCCGCGAGGAAGTCGGGCAAGAAGTAGCGGTGGCCCTCCCGGTCCCACAGGTGATGGTGGGTGTCGATGATCGGGAGCTCGGGCTCGAGAACAGGCTCGGCGGGTTGCTGGGCCAGCCACGCCTCGTCCGGATGGTGGATTCTCCCGAACTGGGTCGGACGCTCGGTGGCGCTCATGCGGCCTTGCTCGCCGCCGGCTGGGGCCTGGTCGTCATGGCCGCCAGTATACGCAGCGCGAGGGCGGACGCCATTACCTCCGAGGTAATTGAATTCGCTCCCCGATCCGGGGGAGGATGGTCGCCGGAGGTCCACCCATGGACGTCGATCCGGATTTCTTCAATACGCGGATGGCCGGGACCCTGAGCACGCTGCTGGGGCTGCGCATCGTCGAGGCGGGCCCTGACCGCGTGGTGGCCGAGCTGACGATCCGCGACGACCTGCGCACCGTGGGCGGCGCGCTCCATGGCGGCACCCTGATGGCGCTGGCCGACACGGTGGGCGCGGCGGCCACGGTGGTGAACCTGCCGCCGGGGGCGACCACCAGCACGCTCGAGTCCAAGACCAACTTCTTCGCGGCCGGACGAACCGGCGTGGTGCGCGCGGAGGCCACGCCGCTGCACAAGGGCAAGCGGACGCAGGTATGGCAGACGCGCGTCACCGACGAGGCCGGGCGGGTCCTGTCGCTGACCATCCAGACCCAGATGGTCCTCACGTGACAGCCGGCGCGACCGGGGGCCCGCTCCGCGTCGCCTTCGCGGGGGTCTCCTGATCCGGTAGGAACCACCCGGAAGTCCGTACCGATCGTGCCGCCGATCCTCTCGCGGCTCGCGCTCCCGCGCTCACTTTGCCATCGGCACGTGCTTTGCTCGGGTCGGAACCGGGAGGCCCGTCATCATGACCGAGACGCGCAAGGTGCGAGTCAATCTGGCCAATGAGCAGGAGCTGCTCGAGCTACCCGGCCTGGGCGAGGCGGGCGCCGCCGCGATCGTGCGGTTCCGCTCGGAGCATGGCCCCATCAAGGATGCCGCCCAGCTCGGCTCCGTCCTGCGCGGCCACCCGCACGTGGAAGCACTCAGGGAACGCATCGACTTCGCCCCGGCGGACACCACCGCGCCGGAGGCCCCGGGCGCGTAGGACCGGGCTCAGGCCTCGCCGAACAGCCGGGACACCGTGCGTCGCAGCTCGGGGACGTCGAACGGTTTCCCCACCACCGGGGCGCCCGCCTCGCGCAGGAATGGGACGAACTCGGCGGCGTTGGTGAAGCCCGACATGAAGAGAGCGCCGGGCGCGGGGCGGGTCCTCGCTGCATCGCCCGGTAGATCTGCACCCCATCGACCTTGGGGCATCCGGAGATCGCAGACGACCAGGTCGTAGGCCTGCGCGGCGAGTCGCTCGAGCGCGGCCTTTCCGCCGTCGGCGCCGTCGATGCGGCGGCTCGGGCCGGCCAGGAGCGCCTCGACCAGCTCGCGCACATCGGGCTCGTCGTCCACGACGAGAATGCGGATCATAGGATGAGGATGCTACCATGACCGGCGGTGACGACCAGGGTCGACCGGGCCGCGATCGAGCGAACGTATGGTCTTATCTCACCGTATGTCCGGATCACGCCGGTGGTGGAGACGACCGGCGCCGACTTCGGCCTGATCTCCTTCCCGCTCGCCTTCAAGCTCGAGCTCCTGCAGCACGCCGGCTCCTTCAAGACGCGTGGCGCGTTCACCAACCTGCTCACGCGGGCGATCCCGGCCGCGGGGGTGGCGGCGGCCTCGGGCGGCAATCACGGCGCCGCGGTCGCCTACGCGGCGAGGCGGCTCGGCGTGAAGGCGCGCATCTTCGTGCCCACGGTGTCCTCGCCCGCCAAGATCACCCGTATCCGCGGCTACGGGGCCGACCTGGTGGTGACCGGCGACCGCTACGCCGACGCCCTCGCGGCCAGCCAGGCCTGGACCGCGGTGTCGGGGGCGCTGGCCGTGCACGCGTTCGATCAGGAGGAGACGCTGCTCGGGCAGGGCACGCTCGCGCTCGAGCTGGGCCGCCAGGCGCCCGCGCTCGACACGCTGCTCGTCGCGGTGGGCGGCGGCGGGCTCATCGGTGGCATCGCGGCGTGGTGCGCGGGCCGGCCCCGGGTGATCGGCGTGGAGCCCGAGGCCGCGCCCACCCTGACCCGGGCGCTCGAGGCGGGCAAGCCGGTGGACGCCGAGGCCGGGGGCCTCGCGGCGGACTCCCTCGCCCCGCGACGGGTCGGCGAGCTGATGTTCCCGATCGCCCAGGCCCACGTCGCCCGCGTCGCGCTGGTGACCGACGCGGCCATCCGGCTGGCGCAGGACGCGCTCTGGGAGACGCTCCGGGTGGTGGCGGAGCCGGGCGGCGCCGCCGCGTTCTCGGCGCTGCTGAGCGGCGCGTACCGGCCGGCGCCGGAGGAGCGGGTGGGGGTGGTGGTGAGCGGAGGGAACACCACTGCGGTAAACTTCGAGCGATGAGCACGCCGGTCCCGTCGCGGCGGCAATCGCTCGCGCAGGCTCTGGACTTCCTCGCGACCGGCGAGTGGCGGCGGGCCCACGAGATCGTCCAGGAAGACAAGTCCGAGCTGGCCTCGTGGCTGCACGGCATCGTGCACCCCTGGAGGGCGACCTCGACAACGCGCGCTACTGGTACCGCCGCACCACGCGGGAGTTTCCCGGCGCGGAGGCGGTGCAGCGGGAGATCGTCGCCGCGCGCCTAGCCCTCGCCGAGGAACATCGCGCGTAGCCGGGACTTCTGCACCTTGTCGCCGTGCGGCCCCGGGGCCCGCGGCACGTCGGCCACCACGCGCACGTGGCGCGGTACCTTGAACGAGGCGATCCGGCCCCTGCAGTGCGCGATCACTTCCTCCTCGCTGACCTCGGCGCCGGGCCGCGGGATCACGTAGGCCACCGCCGCCTCGTTGGTGCGCGCGTCGGGCACCCCGACGACGAAGGCCTGGAGCACCTTCGGATGCGTCTGCAGGTAGGCCTCGATCTCGCCCGGGGCCACCATGAAGTGGCTGATGCGGAGTACCTCGCGGAGCCGCCCGATGAAGACGATCCGGCCCGCCGCGTCGCGCACCGCGAGATCGCCGGTCTTGAACCAGCCGTCGGCGCTGAAGGCCTTCGCGGTCTCGTCCGGCTTCTCGTAGTAGCCCTTCGTCACCAGCCGGCCGCGCAGCCACAGCTCGCCTTCGCGGCCCGGCGGCTGGTCCCGGCCGGTCTCCGGATCGACCACCCGCGCCTCGATGCCGTCGGCGGGCCAGACCCCCGCCTGCGCCCGGCTCTCGAGCGGCTCGTCGAGGTCGTGCACCAGGGCCATCGCGTTGACCTCGGTCATGCCGTAGGGCTGGAAGGCCTGGCGCACGCCCAACCGCTCCACCACCGCCTCGAACAGGCCCTGCTCGCCTCCGCCGGTAGCGGCGAAGCCACCCGTGCGGAGCCTCGAGCGATCCCGCGTGGTCAGGTCCGGATGCGCGAGCATGGGGATCGCCATGGTGTCCACGCCGTTCCACACCGTGACCCGCTCGTCTTCCATGAGCCGGAGCGCCACCGCCGGCTCGAAGGTCTCCATCAGGATGACGGCGGCGCCATGGCTGAAGGCGGCCAGCGGGATGCAGAGGCCGCCCCAGGTGCCCGACAGGGGCAGGGCGTGCAGCACACGATCGGCCTCGGTCAGGCGCAGGACCTCGCCGCACCACCAGCCGTGCGGGACGCAGTTGCGGTGGCTGATGACCGCGCCCTTGGGGAAGGACGTGGTCCCCGAGGTGTAGAGGATGGTGAACGGATCGTCGGGTTCCACCGCGTGGGTCGCCGAGCGCAGGGCGGCGTCCCACTCCGGCGCCTCGCCGTCCTCGAGGACGTCGGACAGGCGGAGGCAGCCCGGATACGGGTCGCCGGCGTCCAGGATCACGCGGCGAAGCATCGGGAACTCGTCGACCATCAGCTCGCCCGGCACGGACTCGGGGAGGGACGGGACCACCTCGGCGAGAATCTCCAGGTAGTCCACCGGGCCTGCGTGGTCGGCGCAGATGAGCGTGGTCGCGTCGGACTGGCTCAGGATGTAGCGCAGCTCGTGGGCCTTGTAGCGGGTATTCAGTGCCACCACCACCGCGCCGATCAGCGCGCAGCCGTACTGGGCGAAGAGCCACTCGGGCTGGGACGGCAGCCACAGCGCGACCTTGTCGTCCTTCTTGACGCCCAGCGCGAGCAGCCCGCGCGCCATCCCCTGCGCGGCGCGGTGGAATCGCGCGTAGGTGATCCGGCGGTCCGGCGCCACGATGGCCTCGCGGTCGCCCGCGCGCGCGGCCATCGTGGCGAGCATGCCGCCCACGGTCTCGCGCAGGAACGGATTGCCGTCGCCGGCCGGCAGCATGGGGCCCATGCTATCACTCGCGCAGCTCGGGCTTTACACCGGGCGCGAGATGTG
This sequence comes from Candidatus Rokuibacteriota bacterium, assembly GCA_040902305.1. Classification (GTDB taxonomy): domain Bacteria; phylum Methylomirabilota; class Methylomirabilia; order Rokubacteriales; family CSP1-6; genus CAMLFJ01. Next base: position 13,667 of record JBBDXN010000056.1, read on the forward strand.
GAAGATGGAGGCGCATGACGTGCAAGGACATCCGCCCGGCGCTGTCGCTCCTCGTTGCGGGCGAGCTCGCGCTGACCGAGTGGGCGATCCTGCGGGGGCACGTGGACGGCTGCCCCGAATGCCGGAAGGAGCTCACGAGGCTCCAGCGCGCGGCGGCCGAGCGGGCGAGGGGCCGGCGGCGCCAGACCGCGATCACCGCGCTGGCCGCCACCGCCGTCGTCCTCCTGGTGGTCGGAGGCGCGGTCTACGTCTACCAGGGCGGTCTCCTCGCCCTGCCGCGCGCGGACCCGTTCCGCCTGCCTTCCTGGGGGACGGCTCCGCCCCCACCGCGCACGGCCACGCCGGCCGAGCCGGTCTCCGAGGTGCCGCCGGTGGCGGCCGCGCCGGCCGCGCTCCCCCCTCCCGCGCCGCCCAACCCCCCCCTCCCCGCGCCGACCCCGCGCGCCACGATCCCTCCCGTGGCCCCCGCGCCCGAGCCCGCCCCCCGCGTGACACGGCCGGCGGCGACCGCCGAGAGGCCCCCGGGGGACCGCATGCCCACCCAGGCGCGGCCGTCCGCGGTGGTGACCGCCCCACCGACCGCGGAGGCGATGCCGACGCAGGGGGGGTCGCGCGGCCGCTAGTGAGCCGGCGCCGGGACGCGTCGCCGCGGGCTAGGCGCGCTCGGCGCGCTCGGGATGGGTCTTCAGATACTTGCCCACGGCTTCCATCAGGAGGCCGAGGGCTTCCTTCTCGGTACGCCCGGTGACGCTCACGTCGGGGTAGGACACCGCGGTGGCCCGGAAGATCCCGCCTTCCTCCTGGACGAGGTCGACCTCGACCCTCATGCGGCGTCTCCTCGGGGCGTCCGCGCGCGCTCGGCCAGGAAGAGGTACCGCGAGAGGCTGAAGAAGTACTCGCCCCGCGGGGCCTGGCTCCGCACGTCCTCCGCCCACCGGGCGGCCTCGTCCTCGCTGATCCCGCCCCGGTTGGCCACGAAGCGCGTGACCACGTCGATCATGCCCGGGCTGTAGGTGTGCTCGCTCATCTCGACGTTGATGACCGGGATCAGCGTCACGCCCTTCACCACGAACCCGCTGCGCCGCAGCAGCTCGGGCAGGCGCGCGGGCAGGTGAGGGTGGGCGAAGCGCTGCTCCCAGACCCGGAGGACGCGGGCGGTGCGGTCGCGATCGTCCGTGTGCCAGACGCAGGACTCCCAGTCGGTATCGAGCACCGCCAGCCGGCCGCGCGGCTTCAGCACGCGGTAGGCCTCGGCGAGCCCGCGCTCCACGTCCGCCATGTACTCGTAGACCTGGATCGCGGTCACGAAGTCGAAGCTGCCGGTGGAGGCGGGCACCGCCTCGGGATCGGCCTGCCGGAACTCGGTGCGGCCGGTGACCGCGTCGTGGCGCGCCCGCTCCTCGCAGGCGATGATCATGTCCGGGACCGCGTCCACGCCCATCACCCGGCCGGTGGGCCCCACGTCGCGCGCCAGCTCGCAGGCGAGCAGGCCGAAGCCGCAGCCGATGTCGAGGCCGCGCTCCCCGGTCCGGGGCGCCACGATGGCGCGCGTGCGGGCGCGCTGCTCGGCGACGTCGGGGGTGGAGCGCGAAGGGTCCAGGAGGGCCGGGCTGGAGATCGTCACGCCGGAACGCTAACAGCGCCCGGCCCCCCCGTCAACCCGGCCCCCCGGGGTCAGGTCTTACATTGCGACACTTCCGGCTCCAGCGGTCCGGCGGCCGGTTGAAAAATGTCGTAATGTAAGACCTGACCCCTACGAGGCGCGGGGCTTCTGCGTGAGGATCTGCATGACGACCTGGCGCATGTCGGCCAGGTTGAACGGCTTCTCGAGGGCGGGCTCCCCGGTGCCGGCGAGGAACGTCGCGTATTCCTCGATGCCGGTGTTGGCGCTCATGAAGATGACGCGCGGCGGGTTGTCGGGGTAGCGCCGGCGGACGGCCTCGTAGAGCTCGGGGCCCTCGAGACCGGGCATGCGCAGGTCGGTGATCAGGAGGTCGTAGCGCTGCGCTTCGGCCCGCCGCAGGCCGTCGGCGCCGTCGGCGGCGCTGTCCACCTCGTACCCGTCCCGCTTCAACACCTCCACCAGCACGTCCCGGAGGTTGCCCTCGTCGTCCACGACGAGGATGCGGGGCCGCGCCATCTCAGGCCCGCGCGGCGAGGATGGCCTGGGCGATCAACCGCGCGCCTTCGTAGCAGCGCTCGGGGGGCTCGAAGCTGAAGGCCAGGCGGATGAACCGCTCCCCGCCTCCGTTGGGAAAGAAGGCGGGCCCGGCGGTGTACTGGACCCGCGCCTGCACCGCGCCGTCGAACAGCTTCCTGGTGTCGGTGCCGGTGGGCAGCTTGATCCAGATGAAGAAGCCGCCCTCCGGCTTGCTGATCTCCACGTCGCTGTCCTTCAGGACCTCCCAGAGCCCCCGCAGCATGGCGTCGCGCTTGGCCCGGTACACGTTGACGAGGAGGGCCACGTGCGGGGACAGGTTGTCGCGCAGGAAGTAGGTCGCGACCCGCGAGGCGAAGGGGTTGACGCCGCCCCCGAAGAGGAAGCCTTGGAAGGCGGGGATCATCTCCTTGGGCGCGCAGAGCCAGCCGAGCCGGAAGCCCGCGCCCAGGATCTTGGACACGGTACCCGCCCGCATGACGCGGCCTCCGCCGTCCAGCGCGTAGAGCGACGGGAGGTGCTCGCCGTCGAAGCGCAACTCGCCGTAGGCGTCGTCCTCCAGGATGAGGGTGTCGTACTCGTGGGCCAGGTCGACCAGCTCGCGCCGCCGCCGCAGGCTCAGCGTTGGCCCCGACGGGTTCTGGAAATTCACGATCGTGTAGATGAGCTTGCAGCGCCGGCCCTGCTTTCTGAGATTGGCCAGGTGCTCCCGCGCCACCTCGACGACCAGGCCGTCTCCATCCACCGGCACGTCGAGCACCTGCGGGCCGTGGCGGCGGATGGTCTGGAGCGTGCCGGAGAACGTGGGCGCCTCCGACAGGATCACGTCGCCCGGGTCCACGAGGGCGCTGAAGGCGAGGGACAGCGCGTGTCCCGACCCGTTCGAGATGATGATGTTGTCGGGACCGACCTTCAGCCCCTCGAAGAGCCCGTACTTGTGGCACACCAGCTCGCGCAGGCCGCGGTAGCCTTGCGGCTCGCCGTAGGTGAGCGCCTCGGCGCCCTCGGCCCGGATCATCCGGGTGGTGGCCTCGATGAGGCCGTCGTACGGGAACGACCCCGGGTCCGGGAAGCCGCCCCCGAACTCGAACCGCGCGTTCGGCACGGGGCGCGCGGGGGACGGGCTGCCCCAGCCGATGCGGGCGCGGGAGGACAGGAGGTCGACGAACGATTCGGGCGCGGTGCTCATGCTAGGCCACGACCTTCTGGTCGCGCAGCGTCTTGATGTCGGCCGCGCCCAGCCCCAGCTCGCCCAGCACCTGATCGGTGTGCTCGCCCGAGTGGGGCGCCGCGTGGCGCATCGTCCCCGGGGTGGCGGAGAGCTTGATGGGCTGGCCGAATTGCTTCACGAGGCCGTGCACCGGGTGCCGCATCTCGACGATCATGTCGCGCGCCTGCACCTGCGGATCGGCCACCACCTCCTCGGGCTCGTAGACCTTCCCCACGCAGACGTCGGCCTTCACCAGGAAGTCGTACCACTCGTCGCGGGTGCGGGTCTTGATGAGGGCCTCGATCTCCTGCCGCGCCGCCACCTCTTCCGCGTTGGCGGCCCGCACGAACTGGTCGGGCTTGCGGGCGAACTTGACGAAGTCCGGCCGGTTGATCGCCTTGCAGAAGTTCTCCCACAGCCACGGCTCGGTGCAGCCGATGGTCAGGTGCTTGCCGTCCTTGGTGTCGTAGACCGCGTAGTAGGGGTAGGAGCCGCCCAGGAAGCCCTCGCCGCGCTTCGGGGCGATGCCGTCGCTCCAGAAGAAGCGCATGTTGGGCGTGGCCGCGAGCAGGGCGAGCGAGGTGTCGAGGTAGGAGACGTCGACGTGCTGGCCGCGGCCGGTGCGCTCGCGGGCGAAGAGCGCGAGCATGATGCCGAGCGCCCCGTGCATGCTGGCCCCGCCGTAGTCGGCCACCAGGTTGAGCGGGAAGATCGGCTTGCGGTCCGGCTCGCCGATGAGGTTGAGCACGCCGGCCAGCGACAGGTAGTTGCCGTCGTGGGCGGGATAGTCCCGGTAGGGGCCGTTGTGGCCGAACCCGGAGAGCGAGCAGTAGACCAGGCGCGGGTTCGCGGCCGAGAGCGTCTCGTAGTCGCCGCCGAGGCGCTTCATGACCCCCGGCCGGAAGCCCTCCACGATGACGTCGGCGGTGGCCGCGAGCTTCTGGAAGATGGCCTGGCCCTCGGGGGCCTTCATGTTCAGCGCGAGCGACCGCTTGTTGCGATTGACGTAGGCGAAGGCGGCCCGGCGCTGGGTCTGGGTGTCCTCGGCCATCTCGGGCGGGGTCTCGATCTTCAGCACCTCCGCGCCCATGTCCGCCAGGAACATGCCGGGCAGCTCGGCGGGCGGCACCCGCGCCATCTCCAGCACCTTGATTCCGTCCAGCACTCCCATGGCGATCTCCCGCGATCACCCTCTCCCCTCAGGGGAGAGGGCAGGGTGAGGGGTGGTCTAAGGGTGAAGGGTGGTCTACTTGTACGCGTCCGGCGCCTTGACGGCGCGTTCCCAGAAGGCGGGGTCGTGACTCGGGAAGATGCGCCCGCCGGTGAGGCGCGCCAGCGTCTTGAGCCGCTTGATGGCGTGCATGGCCCGGGTCGGGTCCCACACCACGCCGGGCGGGATCTCCTCGTCGATCGAGCGCTGCCAGTAGCAGGAATCGCCGGCCAGGATGACCGGGCCGGTCTGGGGCAGGTGCACGAGCAGGGACTGGTGCCCCGGGGTGTGGCCGTCGCTGCGCAGCGCGGTCACCCCCGGAACCAGCTCGGCGTCGCCGTCGAGCAGGCGCCAGCGGTAGCCGGGCAGGTCGAAGTTCTTGCGGTAGTAGAACGACGCGAAGAACGCGGCCGGGTACTGGGCGTAGGCGTACTCGTCCTTCTGCACGACCAGCTCCGAGGTGTCGAAGATCGCGGCGCCGCCCGCGTGGTCGAAGTGCAGGTGGCTCAGCACCACCAGGTCCACGTCCTTCGGCTCGAGCCCGATCGAGTCCAGCCGGTGCACCAGCAGGTCGTCGTCGCCGAAACGGCAGAGCGGGTCGGCGCGCATGAGACCGGGCAGGGCGCGCGGCGCGATGCCGGTGTCGAAGAGGATGACCGCGTCGCTGGTGCGGGCCACATAGCACGTCACCGGGATCGCGACGCGATCGGGGGAGCGCTCGCCGTAGAAGAGGCCGGTGCGCTCGAAGCCGAGAAAGCCGTTCTGCAGCGCGTAGAGCGCCTGGACCGCCATCTCAGGCGCGGGACTTGGCGGGGCGGCGGGCGCGGGCGGGCTTCGGGTCGGCCGGCTCCATCGGGTCGTACACCCAGATCTTGTTCGCCGCGCTCAGCCCCATCGTCACGGTGCGGCCCTCCAGCAGGATCGAGACGGTGCCCGCGTACGGCGCCACCTCGCTCACCACGAAGCGGCTGCCCGGGCGAATACCGCTCTCCCAGAGGAAGCGCAGGAGCTGGCGATCCGCCTCGGCCTCCTCGGTGATGCGCTCGACCACGAACGGGTGGCCCGCCGGCGCCTGGCTCAGCGGGATCGGGCTGTGGGCCTCGGGAGCCGGCATGCCCGGGATCGGGTTGCCGTGCGGGCAGGTGCTCGGCATGCCGAGGGTCTCGGCCAGGCGCTCCTCCACCACCGGCGAGAGGGCATGCTCGAGGCGGTGGGCCTCATCGTGCGCGCGCGACCAGTCGAGCCCGAGCACGTCGGTGAGCCAGCGCTCGATCAACCGGTGCCGGCGCGCCATGGTCTCGGCGATGCCGAGCCCCTTGGTGGTGAGCCGGATCTCCTTGCGGCCTCCGACCCGGATATAGCCGTCCTTCTGCATGCGGCGGAGCGCCTCGGTGATGGACGGCGCGGAGACGTGCATGTGTCGCGCCAGCCGCGCGCCGATCACCGGCTTGTCGGTGCCGGCGAGGTCGTAGATGGCGCCCAGGTAGTCCTGGATCGCGGGAGTCGTCTCGTCCATGGCCGCCAGCATACCGACCGCGGTGGCGGCGGGCAAGCCCCGGGGCGCTCGTGATACTCTGAGGCCGCCCAGGAGGCGCCCATGGACTTCGCGCTCACGGAATCCCAGGAGCTGATCAAGAAGGAGGTGGGGGCGCTGGCCCGTACCTTCTCGCTCGACTACTGGCTGGAGAAGGACAGCAAGCCCGAGTACCCGAGCGAGTTCGTGAAGGCCTTCGCCGACAACGGCTGGCTCGGCATCCTGGTCCCCGAGGAGTACGGCGGGGCCGGGCTCGGGGTGACCGAGGCCGCCCTGATGCTCCACGAGATCTGTGCCTCCGGGGCCGGCACCTCGGGGGCCTCGCCCATCCATTTCTACGTCTTCCCGCCCACCCCGCTGATCAAGTACGGCACCGACGCGATGAAGAAGAAGTACCTGCCGCGGATCGTGAGCGGCGAGATCGTGATGGCCTTCGGGGTCACCGAGCCGAACGCGGGCACCGATACTTCGCGCATCCAAACCCGCGCCGAGAGGAAGGGCGCCCACTGGGTGGTGAATGGGCGGAAGGTCTGGACCACGAATGCCCAGCACGCCACCAAGATCCTCCTGCTCGCGCGCACCGCCGATCGCGATCCGGCCAAGCCGCTCAAGGGGATGACGTTGTTCTTCGCCGATTTCGATCGGAGCGCGATCACGGTGC
>JBBDXN010000056.1:20449-31523 GCA_040902305.1 Candidatus Rokuibacteriota bacterium
CCACAAGCTGGGGCGGGCCGCGGTGGACTCCAACGAGATCTTCATCGACAACCTCGAGATCCCCGACGCGGACGTGGTCGGCACGGTCGGCGAGGGCTTCTACCACCTGATCGACTCGCTCAACCCGGAGCGGATCGTGGTGGGGATCGAGGCGGTGGGCATCGGCCGGGCCGCGCTCGAGCGGGCGGTGCAGTACGCCCGGGAGCGGATCGTGTTCGACCGGCCGATCGGGAAGAACCAGGCGGTCGCCCACCCGCTCGCCCACGCAATGGCCGAGCTGGACGCGGCCGAGATGATGTGTCTCAAGGCCGCGTGGCTCTTCGATAATGGTAAACCCTGCGGGCGCGAGGCCAACGCGGCCAAGATGCTCGCCGCGGAGGCGGGCTTCAACGCCTGCGACGCGGCCCTGCAGACCTTCGGCGGCTACGGTTACGCCAAGGAGTTCTACGTGGAGCGCCTCTGGCGCGAGATTCGCCTCTACAAGATCGCGCCGGTCTCTCAGCAGATGGCGCTCAATTACCTGGCCGAGCACGTCCTCGGGCTGCCCCGCTCCTACTGAAAGGAGGCCCTGCGAGATGGATCTGTTGCTCAGCACCCACGACACGGGCTACCCGCGGCCCGACGGCCCCACGATCGCGAAGGTGCTGGCCACCCTCGACGGCGGCCGCAACGTGGTGGCCACGCTCGGCGTCTCCGATTCGACCTATCTCCAGGCCAGCGGCAGCGTGCAGACCGGCTTCGGCCTCGACCTGCAGGAGGGCTCGCTCGCGCGACGCTTCGGCACCCGCGATCGCGCGCTGCCGCTGGCGTGGGTGACCGAGGCCTTCCAGCGCTACGCCGAGGGCGACCTGGCCTGGCGGGACACGGTGGAGTGGGAGCAGGAGCGGATCCGGGTGCGCAAGGAGTCGTGGCTGACCAGCTGGCCCGTCTACATCGCGCTGCTGGTCGGCGCCGCGGTCGCGATGTGGCTCTTCCAGATCTGGCGCGCCTCCCCCTGAGCGCGGTCGGGCTAGCGAACCACCAGCCGCTCGTGCAGCGCGCTCAGGATCTCGGCCACGCCGGCCTGGGCCCACACGTCGAAGAAGGGGGACTCCAGTAGCGCGCCGATCTCGCCCCCGCCGCGCGCCTTCGCCTGCTCCTCGGTCTCGCCCGCGCGCGCCGCGCGCAGGTGGCCGATGACGCGCTCCTTGCGATAGATCGCCGGATACTCCACGTAGCGGTACAGCTCCCCGAAGTCCCGGGTGAAGAAGACCGCGACCGGGACCGACGCCCAGCGCTGGCCGTTCTTGTCGTTGGCGTACGCTTGCACGAGATCGGCGTTGCCCCCCGCCGCCTCCTCGGGCAGGCCCTTGAGCAGCATCGTCTCGCCGTCGCGCGTGAAGATGCGCAGCTCGAGGCCGCCGGCCTCGGCGAGGCGCGCCAGGTACGGGACGTCGCGCCGGCAGTCGGACGACCAGTCCTCGGAGAGCACCGCGACCTTGGCGGGCCCGCCCGGCTGGGCGGCCAGCCAGCGGACGGCCGCGGTCTGCTCGGCGGTGAGCCGCGCCTTGGCGTGGCGCTCCCGGAGGAAGCCGCTCCAATCGAGACGCGGGCGCACCAGACTGAACCGGCGGATGTCGAACCCCTCGCGGGCGAGGTTCCCGGGCGAGCCGGTGAACGTCACGTAGTCGTCGAAGGTCATGCCCTGGGCGAAGCGCTCCGGTGTCATGGTCCTGGCGTCCTTTCTCAGGTGAAGAGGCGGCGGCTCGCGATGGCCGCGCCCTCGGTGAGGGCGCCGAGCTTGGCCCACACCACGCTGTGGGCCACCATCTCCGAGCCCGCGAAGGTGCCGAAGCCGCAATCGGTGGAGGCGATCACCCGCGTGCGGTCGTCCACCGCCTCCACCGCCGCGGCGATCCGGTCCGCCACCACCTCGGGGTGCTCCACGTAGTTGGTGGTGGTGTCGATCACCCCGGGCAGCAGCAGCATGGAGTGGGGCAGCGGGTGGCGCTTGAACGCGCGGTACTCGTGCTGGTGGCGCGGGTTGGCCAGCGGCAGGGACAGGGCCCCGACCCGGGCGCGGTAGAAGAGCGGGAGCACCGCCTCGAGCGGCACGTCGTGGGTGTGGGGGCCGTCGTAGTTCCCCCAGCAGACGTGCAGGCGGATGCGGTCCGGCGGGATCCCCGCGGTGGCCTGGTTGATGGCCTCCACGTGCAGCTCGACGCTCCGCTGGAAGGCCTCGAGGGACTCGTTCTGGAAGAAGCGCACCCGCTCCATGGCGAGATCCGGGCAGTCGACTTGCAAGAGCAGCCCGCGCGCGTGGATCAGCTCGTATTCCTTGCGCATCTCGCGGGCCAGCGCCATGACGTACCGCTCGTGGGAGTCGTAGTGGGCGGAGAGCAGGATGGTGGCGATCACCCCGGGCGAGGCCGCGGTCATGAAGCGCTCCGCGAAGCCCGGCGATCGGCCGTCGGTGAGGCGGAGGAAGCCGTCGCACTCCTGGGCGGCGGGGCCCAGGTCCGCGTACTCCACCTCCGCGATGGCCTGCGGCGCGTCCGCGATCCGCGCCGCGTCGCGCCGGCGGCGGGCCAGCATCTCCGCGTAGTCGGGGAAGTCGATGAGGTCCCGGGCGGGCAGGCGCCGGCTCGTGCCCCCGAAGCCACGCATGCGGCCGGCCACGTAGGTCGAGAAGCCGGCGCGGGGCTGCTCGCCGTTGTTGCCGACGTCGATACCGACTTCGATCTGCCGGGTCACCACGTGGGCGACGGCGGCGTCGGCCTCCCGCGCGAGCGCGGCCGCGTCGACCGGCTCGCCCCGGTCGCGGCGGACGAGCAGCTCGCGCAGCGCGGGCGGACGGGGGAGGCTGCCCACGTGGGTCGTGAGGATGCGCCGATCGCTGCGCTTCACGCCTAGCCGGCCCGGGGCGTGATCTGGATCAGCGGGGCCGGCTCGGTCTCGATCTGGATCGTGGTGTGATCGATCCCGAACCGGGCGTGGAGGACGAGGTGGAGCTGTTCGAGGATCCGGTCGGTGGGCGCGCCCACCTCGACGACCACGTGGGCGCTCATGGCCTCGCGGCCGGAGGTGAGCGTCCAGACGTGCAGGTCGTGGACCCGCCGCACCGCCGGGGCGGAGCGCAAGGCGTCCTCGATCTCGGTCACGTCGAGGTGCGGCGGCGCGCCCTCGAGCAGGATGTTCACCGCCTGGCGCAGCAGGGCCCAGGTGCGCGGCAGGATGAAGAGCGCGATCAGCGCGCCCGCGATGACGTCCGCGAGGGTCCACCCGGTGACGAGGATGACCAGGCCCGCCACGATCACGAGGGCGGAGCTGACCGCGTCGCCGAGGACCTCGAGATACGCGCCCCGCACGTTCAAGCTTTCCGCGGCGCCTCCGTGCAGCAGCCAGAGGCCGGTCAGGTTCACGACCAGGCCCAGCGTCGCGACCACCAGGATCGGCCCCCCCGGCACGTGCGGCGGCTGCCAGAGGCGCTCGTAGGTGACGATCAGGATCGCGACCGCCATCACGCACAGGACCACCCCGTTGACGAGGGCGGCCAGGATCTCCACGCGGTAGTAGCCGTAGGTCTTGGCCGGCGTGGCCGGGCGCTCGGCGAACCAGACCGCGAGCAGGCTCAGGAGCACGCCGCCCGCGTCCACCAGCATGTGGGTGGCGTCGGCCAGGAGGGCGAGGCTGCCCGTCCAGAGTCCGACCGCCGCCTCGACCACCAGGAACGCGGAGGTCAGCCCGAAGACGGCCAGCAGGTGGCGCTTGTGGCGGGAGCCGTGAGTGTGCCGGCCGTGCACGGGGGTGCGATCAGCGGGCCGGGGGCAGCACCAGCCGCGCTTCTCCCTGACGAATGCCCTGGCTCGCGAAGAACCCGGCGTGGGCCTCGACCGCGTAGCGGAAGGGCCCGAGCGGCCCGTACAGCTCGGTGGGGCTCGGGTCCATCTTGAGGATCGCGAAGATGCGCCCGTCCTCCTTGACGAAGGCGATGTCCAGCGCCGCCGGCACGTTCTGCATGTGGAACTGGGTGACGATCTCCCGGCCGAAATCGAAGAGGATCAGGTGCCGCTTGATCTCCTCCGGGGAGGCGCACTGGAACCCGCCCGCCTGGCGCTCGCCGGTGTCGGCGGCCTTCACCCGGAGCGCGATGCTGCGCGAGCCGGCCCGCACGCTCACCATGCGGATCGGCATGGCCGCGAAGGCTTCGCGCCAGCGCGGGCACTCCGGATCCGGAGCGGGCTTCTGGGCGGTGGCGGTCGGGACCGCCAGGGCCAGGAGCAGGGCGGCGAGGACGGCGGCGCGCGCGCGGATCATGGCGGCGCCTCCCGCGCGGCCCGTCGACGGCGGGCCAGCGACGCGCCCGCGAAGATCAGCAGCGCGGTCAGCACCACCGCGCCCCCCGCGGCCAGGCGCAGGTAGTAGGCGGCGATGAGGCCGGTCGTCATGGACAGCAGCGCGATCCCGATGGCGATGGCGGTGGCGGTGTGAAAGCTCCGCCCCAGCGCGAAGCCGGTGAGCGCGGGGATCACGATCATGGCGGAGACGAGGAGCACGCCCACCATCCGCATCGCCACCACCGTGGTCAGCGCGGTCAACACGGTGAGGAGCAGGTTCAGGGCCGCGACCGGAACCCCGCTGGTCCGGGCCAGGTCCTCGTTCAGCGTGATGGCGAGGAGCTGCTTGTAGAAGCCGCCGACCGCGAGGGTGACCAGCGCGCCGAGGGCCACCATGAGCCAGACGTCGCCGCTGGTGACGGTGAGGATGCTGCCGAAGAGGATCGCGAAGAGATCGGCGTTGAAGCCGCGGGCCAGGCTGATCAGCACCACCGCGAGGGCGAAGCCGCCGGACAGGAACACCGCGAGCGCCGCGTCGCCCTGGAGTGCGCCGCGCGCGCGCAGCCGCTCGATGCCGACCGCGCCGGCCAGGGCCACCACCAGCGCGCCCAGCACCGGGGAGATGCCGAGGACGAGGCCCAGGGCCACTCCGGCCAGCGCCACGTGGGCGAGGGTGTCCGCGATCAGCGAGAGCCGGCGCGGGATCAGGAAGACGCCGATGGCGGGGCAGATGAGCGCGGTGACCACGCCCGCCGCGAACGCCCGGTGCATGAAGCCGTACTGGAGGAACTCGGGCATGGCCTCAGTGCTCGTGGCGGACCACGCGCACCGCGGGACCGTAGAGCGCGGTCAGGGCCGCGTCGCTCAGGAAGTCGCCCGGGCGGCCGTGGAAGATCAGCCGGCGGTTGAGGCAGGCGAGCTTGGTGACCTCCTTGGCCACCACCCCGATGTCGTGGCTGACCAGGATCAGGGTCACGTCGCGCTCCCGGTGCAGGTGCTGCAGCAGGGCGTAGAAGCTCGTCTGGGCCTCCGGGTCCACCCCGCCGGTGGGCTCGTCCAGCATCAGGAGCTCGGGCTTGGAGACCAGCGCCCGCGCGATCAGCACGCGCTGCTGCTGGCCCGGGGACAGCGCGCCGATCCGCGCGGCCGCGTGGGCCTCCATGCCCACCTGGCCGAGCACTTCCGCGATGCGCTTGCGCTCGGCGGCGCCGATCCGTCCGAAGACGCCGAGCGAGGGCAGGAGCCCGGTGGCCACCACCTCGTGGACGGTCACCGGCAGGGACGGATCGATCGTCGCCTTCTGGGGCACGTAGCCGAGGCGCCCCCACTGTCTGAAGGATGCGGGCGGATGGCCGAAGAGCCGGACGGTGCCGCGCTGGGCCGGCAGGAGGCCCAGCATGAGGCGGAGCAGGGTGGTCTTGCCGGAGCCGTTCGGGCCGATGATGCCGAGAAAGTCGCCGGGCTCGACGGTGAGGTTGATGCGCTCGAGGACCGGGACGGGCCCGTAGGCGAAGTCCACGTCCTCGAGCTCGACGAAGGAGCGCATCAGTCGATGGTCCGGACCGTGTCGCTCACCGCGCTCGGGCGCCCGGCATCCTCGGAGGGATGCGTGGCGTCCCACCAGGCGGCGCCGGCGGCGCACCCGGCTCCGAGCAGCACACCCCCGAGGACGTCCGAGGGCCAGTGGGCGTTCAGGAGCACGCGCGCGAAACCGACCGAGCCGACCAGAACGATCGCGAGGAGGAGAAGAGACACGCGTGCGGCGGGCGAGACGCGCTCGCGCGAGAGCAGGTAGACGAGCAGCACGGCGAAGGTGGCCGCCGCGGTGACGTGCCCGCTGGGGAAGCCCCAGTTGACCCCGCGGGGCCGCGGCCGGCCGACGAGGAACTTGAAGAGCTGTTCGATGCCGCCGGAGAGGGGCATGAGGCCGCACCAGAGCCACCAGCGCCGGCGGGCGACCGGGGAGCAGGCCAGGAGCAGGAGCATGGCCGGAGCCAGGAAGTGCCACTTGCCGCCGTAGTTCAGCCAGCGTGCGACCGCGTGGATCGGGGTGCCCCGGTATGCGATGATCTCCTGATGCAGCTCCGCCTCGCCGGGCAGCAGGCGGAAGCCGTAGATGATCACGCTCATTCCGAGGAAGGCGCCCAGTAAGACCAGGCTGAGCACGCGCCAGCGCGCGACGGTGGATGTGGCCATGGCGGGGATATTGTACTCATCGGCAGCCGAGCGCGGTGCGGAGATTGGCCAGGTTCGCGCGCATCAGCTCGAGATAGCCGGTCCCGGCCGCGGCTTCGGCCGAGCTGATGCCCTCGAGGGGGTTCAGCGGGAGCGGGGTCGCTCCGATCTCGCGGCTCAAGGTCTCGGCCAGCCGCGGGCTCACCAGGGTCTCGAAGAAGACGTGGGTGACCTTGAGCCTCCGCGCCGTCTGCACGATGGCCGCGAGGTCCGCCGGGCTCGGCTCCGCCTCGGGCGCGAGCCCCATGACCGGCACCTGGGTGAGCCGGTAGCGGCGGGCGAGATACCCGAAGGCGGCGTGCGAGGTCACGACCTCGCGGCGCGCGCAGTCGCCGAGCCCGGCCGCGAAGGCCTGGTCGAGCGTGTCGAGCTTGGCGATGAACGCCCGCGCGCTCTCGGCGTAGACGGCCCGGCCCGCCGGATCGGCCTGCTCGAGCCCGGCCGCGATCGACTGCACCTGGGCCCGCGCGAGCGTCGGATCGAGCCACACGTGTGGATCCGTGACGCCGCCGACGGTCAGGAGGCTGAGCCCGCCGCGGACATTCACCACGACCGGACGCCGGTCCGTGAGGTCCGCGAGAAGCTTGGTGGCCCAGCCGTCCAGGTCGGTGCCGGTGTGGACGAAGACCGAGGCGCGCCGGACCTGGGTCACGTCGCGCGGGGCCGGCTCCCAGTCGTGCGGCTCGACGCCGGCGGGCACCAGGGAGACGACGTGCGCTCGCTCGCCCGCCACCTGGCGGGAGAACTCCCACAGCGGATAGATGGTGGCGACCACCAGCGGCTTCCCGGGCGCCGGCGCGGGTCCGCAGCCGGCGAGGGACAGCCCCGCGAGCGCGAGCCAGAGGGCGCGGGTCGTCACGCCGGCCGCCGGATGCGCAGGGCGAGCCCCACCGCCAGGAGGCTCGCGCCGAACGCGCAGACCACGGTGGCGCCGGTCGGCAGGTCGAGCACGGCGGAGGCGAGCATGGCGATGACGCTGACGCCCGCGCCGAACGTCCAGCCCACCGCGAGCCGGCCGCCGATGCCGCGGGCCAGCAGGATGCCCGCCAGGGCGGGGACGATCAGATACGAGAAGACGAGCAGGACACCGGCGATGCGCACCGACGAGGTCACGACGAGGCCGAACGAGCCGTAGAAGAGGAAGTCCCACCCGCGCACCCGCCAGCCTTCGCGATAGGCCGCATCCGGGTCGGTGGAGATGAGGAAGAACGGACGGCGGCAGATCCAGTGGAAGACGCCGATCACCGCGTAGAGCGCGGCCACCGCGAGCACGTCCGCACCCCGCACGCTCAGCAGGCTGCCCACCAGCATGCCGCGCAGGTGCTCGGCTCCGTGCGGCGCCCGGTCGGCGAGCAGGACGGCCCCCGCCGCCGAGACCGCGTAGACCACGCCGATCACCGCCTCGTGCGAGACGCGCCGCGTGCGCGAGCGCGTGAGGGCCAGGACGAGGGCCCCCAAGAGGGCGAAGGCGAGCCCCGCCGCGTAGGACTGCCAGGTCTCGAGCTCGTAGCCCACCAGGAACGCGGCGGTGGCGCCCAGGGCGGCGATCTGGGCCAGCGCGATGTCCACGAACACGACCTCCCGCGCGATGACGTGGAAGCCCAGATAGGCGTGGATGCCGGTGAGCACCAGGCACATCAGGAACGGCATCCACATCAGCGCGAGGAGGTCGGCGGCCATCGGCGCTTATCTTAGCCCGTCGGCGATGGTGCGCACGTTGTAGTCCACCGTGTCGAGATAGGTGCGGGCCTCCTTCAGCGCGCCCACCGAGGGGGCCAGCACGCGCACCTTGGCCCCGGCTTCCTGGGCCACGCGCTCGGCCAGCTTGACGTCGTTCCACGGCTCGACCACCACGAGCTTGACCTGCGCCTGCTTCATCTCCTGGATGAGACGGGCCAGGTGTCCGGGCGTGGCGGGGATGCCGGGCCGGTCCTCGATGGCGCCGGCCTTGACGAGGTCGAAGCGCGCGAAGAGATACACGAAGTCGGCGTGGTACTGCACGATCCGGGCGCCCTTGAAGGGCGCGAGCGCGGCCTGCCAGCGGCTCATGGCCTGCTCGAGCCGGCCGAGGAAGTCGGCGCGGTTCTTCTCGAAGACCGGACGGGACCCCGGCATGAGCCGCGCCAGGCCGGCGAGGATGTTGGCGGTGATCTGGGGCGCCATGCCAGGATCCGGCGTGTAGTGCGGGTTGCCCATCGGGTGGACGTCGCCCATCGAGCGGTCCACCTTGGTGGTCGGCACCTCGAGCACCGGCAGGCCTTGCGAGGCGTCCACGCGCCCCGGCGTGCCCGGCAGCACCTTGGGGTTGTTGGCGCCCTGCACGACGACCTCGGCCCACTGATCGAGGTCGAGGCCGTTGATCACGAGCAGATCCGCGCGGCGCACCTTGACCATGAGGCTGGGCCGGACCTCGAGATCGTGCGGGTTCTGGTTGCCGCGGGCGAGGGAGTTCACCTCGACGAGATCGCCGCCCACCGCTTCGGTCAGCGCCTTGAGATCGGTGGTGGTCGCCACGACGCGGAGCTTGTCGGCGGCCGCGGCGGCCCCCGGCCCGAGGCCGGGGGCGAGCTGGACGACCGCGAGCGCGATGACGGGCAAGGCTCGCAGAAGGCTTCGCATGGTCGCGTCTCCTCTAGAAGGGATGCACCGGATGGGCGCCCAGGATGAAGGTAGCCTGGAAGAGGATCTCGTCCACCTTCCGGGCACTCGATTCGTTCTCGCTGAAGCTGGCGCGGTCGGCCGTGCGCTGCGTGTGCTTGTAGCCCAGGCGGAAGCGCAGGAACTCGGACGGCGCGAAGGAGATGAACGGACCCGCCGCCCACTCCCGCCCGCGCATGACCGGGTACTGGGTCCAGTCGTAGCGGAAGCCGGCGCCGAGGCCCTTCTGCCAGCCGGTGCGGAACGGCCGCACCTCGCCGCCCGCGTACCAGCCCCAGCGCTTGCGCCGGCGCGTCTCGTCGGGCGTGTCCGGCACGCCGTCGCCGTCCGTGTCCTCGCCGAGGACGTTGATGCGCCGGTCCTGATAGATCACCTCGCCGAGGAGCGTGAGCAGTGGGTGCGTCCAGCCCTCCGGCGAGTACTTGTACTTGGCGTCGAAGCCCAGCAGCGTGTTGCGGTGCCGCTCCGGCGTCTCGCCGTTGGCCACCGAGGCGCCGAGCTGGATGGCGCCCCACTCCTCCAGCTCGAAGAAGGTGCGGAGGCGCCCGGTGACGAGAGGATGGGTGAGCTTGCCTCGCCCGAAGGCGTCCTCGTTGTCGCCGTTGAAGACCCCGACGAGCGCCTCCAGGAAGAAGGGCAGCGGGGCGACCCACGTCAGCTCCGCGCCGCGCTCGACGAGGCCCTCGTCGCCGAGGAACCATCCGAGCACGTTGGGGGTCTCGATGAAGGGGCGGTCGTGCTCGTGGAACGAGTTGAGCAGGCCGAAGCGGTTCCGCATCTGGCCCATCTTGAGCTGGGTGTTGAACGGGAGCGTCAGCAGAGTCAGGTTGGCTTCGGCCAGATGGAGCGCGATCTCACCCGAGTCCTCCTCCCCCGCCTCGATGCGCACCTCCGCGCGCGCGTAGGGATCCACCTGGCCGAACAGGGACAGCTCGATCTCGCGCGGGAAGAAGCGGTTCTCCTGCCCGGCGAAGCTGCCCGCGTTCGCCTTGTCCACGTTCCGCTGGGTGAAGTTGGCGACGAAGTCGCCCGCGATCCCCATGTCGAACAGGAGCTGGCCCGGGCCGCGGTTGCCGTAGAGGGCGAACGGCGGGCGGGGCCGCGCCAGGTCCATCGGGCTCACCGCGAGCGGGGGCGGCCCCGCCGGAGCCGCCTGGGCCATGCTCGCGGCGGGTGGCGGGGTGGGAGCGGGCGCCGCCGCGGCCGGCTGCGGCTTGCTCTCGATCTGCTGGATCCGCTCGCCGAGCCGGTTGATCGCCTTCTCGTAGCCGTCCTTCATCGTGTCGAACTGCTTGCGCATCTGCTGGAGCTCCTGGCGCAGCGCCTCGATATCCTGGGCTGCGACGGGAGCGGACATGAGCACGCCTGCGGAAAGCAGGCCGATCCCCACGAGTGATCGCATGGACGCCTCCGTCTCGAATGGAAGATGGATGGCCCGGTCCGGGACAGGCCGGCCCGGGCCGGACGGCGCTACCGAGCGGGCGAGACGGAGCTAGGCGGGGGGAGCGCGCGAGCCGGCGAGTCGGAGGGCCGGCGCGGCGGGACGGGTGCCGTGGGCGAGCGCGCAGGCCGTCGTGAGCCGCGGGAGCGCGACGGTAGCCGGGATATCCGGCAGGGGCCCGTCGCCGCCGAGGAACTCGAGGTTGGCCAGGACGTGGTCTTCGTTGTAGAGCCCGGCGCTCGACGCTTCGTGAACGTGGCGCGGCTGGCCCACCTTGAGCGGAATCGTGACCGCCACCAGCGCCAGCAGCAGCGCGGCGGCGGCCAGACGAAGCGAGCCGAGCAGGCGGAGGTTCATGGCTGGCAGGTACTAACCCCAATCCGAAAATAACTTTGGTGTAGGGAAACCTTGATCAACGAGAAAC
>JBBDXN010000057.1:0-31421 GCA_040902305.1 Candidatus Rokuibacteriota bacterium
ATGCGGTCAGATCACGTGTCAAACCCGCGCGGTCAATTCACTTGCTAACAACAGGACTGCCATGGCGATGGATCGTGTAGCACGACGAGAATCTCTAGTGGCTGCTGAGCATGCCCGCCGCGCGGCCGACCGTTTGCCGTAGATGCCGCTCGGGATCGGCATCTGGCGATACCTCGTCCTGCCGGGCGTTGGCCTGGTACTCGGGCTCTTCGTTGCCCGCTACGGTGGGGAGAAGGGTTGGCTGGCCGGTCGGGTTCGGGCCTATCCACCCGGCCGTTGCGTGGCGGTGCTGTTGGTTCTCGGTGTTCTCACCTTTGGTGGTCTCACGATGGCGCGGTACCTTACCTGGCACTCGTTCGTGCACGACCTCGGGAGCTACGATCAGAAGGTCTGGATGGTGTCGCTCCAGACGGACTGGTGGGAGATGCTCCGGCAGACGTGGCGGGGCGGGATCGAGGTCTCCCCTTGTGGGCGCGTCCGGGAGTGGGGCGTCTGCCACTTCCAGCCGCTCCACGTGATCCCTGCGCTCCTGTATCGGCTCTGGGCCTCGCCGACGGTCCTGCTGGGAATCGAGGTCCTCACCGTGATGTCGGGTCTCATCCCGCTGTACCGCCTGGCCACCCGCCGACTCGGCGATTCCCATCTGGCGGTCGGCGTCTGCGTGCTGTATCTCCTGTTCCCCGCCGTGCAGTTCAATGCGCTGCTCGACTTCCGGCCCGACTTCGTGGTCATCCCGCTGCTGCTGTGGGGATTCTTGCTGGCCGATCAGGGCCGCTTCATACCGGCGCTCGTCTTGGTCGGCGCCGCCGGCCTGATGAAGGAGACGCTGATTCTGACCTGGGGCATGTTCGGCCTCTACCTGTGGCTCCGCCACGGGCGCCGCCGGCTCGGTATCGCAGTCTTCGCGGTCAGCCTGATCGCCTTCTACTTCGTGACCTTCTGGCTGCTTTCCGGCCCCTCCGCGTCGGAAGGTGGGTTCCTGCTCGACAAGTACTTTCGCGCGATGGGCCCGAGCCTTCTCCTCCGGCCTGACAAGCTCCTGTACCTGGCGGCGCTCTTCGGGCCTCTGGCCGGCCTGCCCCTTCTCTCCCCGGTGTCGCTGTTGCCCGCCCTTCCCACGCTCGGTATCTCGCTCCTCTCCAGCGACGTGTCGCACGCCTCGATCGCATCCCAGTATTCGTCTTCGGCGATCGCGCCGATCTTCGTCGCGCTGCTGGACGTCATGGCACGGCCTTCGTCCGGTCGGATCTCGTGGCTCACCCCGCCCCGCCTGGTCCGGGGCCTGGTGGTGCTGAGCCTCTTCGTTACCGCGGCCATCGGGCCCTCACCGCTATCGGTGAACTTCTGGAGGCAGTCGTGGGGAGGCCACTGGCATTACACGCAGTACGTGCCCGACCGCCAGGCCACGCTCGATCGCGCGGCGCGGCTGATCCCGAGCGACCCGCACGTCACCGTGCTGAGCCAGAACGATGTGAACTCCACCTACCTGGCGCACCGGTACGGCTACTTCGCCTTTCCCAACCAGTTGCCGCGGGCCGACTTTGTCTTGCTCGATACGCGCCGCTGGCCCTTCGTCTACTGGACTCCAGAGCCCGATCGTTATCGGGCGCTCGTGGACGAGCTCCGGGGAAGTGACCGCTGGCGGATCGTGTTCGACGAGGACGGAGTGCTCCTCTTCCAGCGCGCCCACCCGTGACCCGTCTGCGACACCAGATCCTGACCACCAGCGTCGGGGTCTTCGGCTCCAACGTGGTGGGGATCGTGGCCTCGATCGTCATCGCCCGCTGGCTGGGGGTGCAGCAGTTCGGCGTGTATGGCTTCGCCCTTGGCTACGTCACCCTGTGGTCCGTGGTCATGGACGGCGGCTGCACCATGCTGGCGACCCGTCTGGCCGCCCGGCGGGCCGACCCGAAGGTGATCCGCGCCATGCTCACTCTCAAGCCCGTCCTTGTCGGGCTGACCGCAGTGGGGCTCGGCCTCGGCGTGGGGCTCGCCGGCTTCGACCGGGTCACCCACGTCCCGATCGCGGTGATCGCGGTCGGCATGGCCGTGGCCTCGTACCTCGGGCTTGGACTGGCGGTATTCCGGGGCCACCAGCAATTCGGCGTGGAGAGCGGTTGTCTCGTCACCCAGCGCGTGCTCTTTGCGCTCCTCGCTGTCGTCGCTCTCGCGGCCTCCACCGACGTGAATGGCGTCTCCGCCGCATGGACCCTGAGCTGGGTACTCGTCGCTCTGCCGGTCCTGGTGCTCTTGCGGAGACGCCATGGGATCCGCGTCGGGCCGGACATCGGCGCCTTGAGACAGCATGGGCAAACGCTCCTGCGGGCGGCGGGGCCGCTGTTCATTGCCGATGTCCTGACCCAGGCTCACGCTCGCAACGCGCCGGTGCTGCTCCAGATCGTCTCTGGCGCGACCGAAGTGGGAACTTACGTGGCGGCGCGCCGGCTGGTCGAGGGCCTCCATCTCCTCCCGGTGGCGGTCGGGATCGCATTGTTCCCCAGGCTCGCCACCGCCGACCAGAGTGCGAGCGACGATGCGCGAGTGGCCCTCCGGCTGATGGGTGTCTTTTCCGCTGCCGTCTGTCTGGGCGGCTGGCTCTGGGCCGACGAAGCGATCACGCTGCTGTTCGGTGTCGGCTACGCACGGGCCGTGGGTCCGCTCCAGGTCATGCTCGGCACGCTCGCCATCATGACCGTGAACTCGGTGCTCAGCTTGATGCTCGTGGCCCGGGGGGGAGCGCGCGCGTATGCGGTGGTCCTGGGCATAGCGACGGTGGCGAACCTCGCGTTCGTGCTCCCGCTCGTGCGGGAGTTCGGGGCGCTCGCAGCCGCATGGGCGAGCGTGGTCAGTGAAGGCGCCCTCTGTGTCGGCTGTCTGTGGGCCCTCGGGTCCTCGGCACGCACGGTCCTGCCCCTCCGTGAGTGGGGACAGCTCTGGGGGGCGACGGCGGCAGCGCTGGCAGGGCTGTTGTTCGTCAAGTCGCTCAGCCCGGTGGTGGCCGTTGTCTTGACGGGCGCGGCCATCGTCGCCGGGATCGCGCTCCTGTCGCCGGTTCCGCTCCGTGACCTGTTCCGGCGCGGGCTCCGTCAGTCAGGGGCTGCCCGGATCGAGGGCCTCTGAGTGCGGATCGGGTTGGACACCAGCATGCTCGGGCACGGAGGGGGAATTCCTGCCTACGCGGAGCATCTGATCGAGGGCCTGGCGACGATACCGGGTCACAGCCTGGTCCTCTGGTGTGGGTCGCGGACCTCCCAGGCTCGCGTTCGACACCTGGTCCCGGAGCATCTGGAGATCGTCAAGCCGGGCTTCGCCGTGCGGATGGTCTCCCGGATCGGGCTCTTCGCATGCGCGAATCCGCTCCCCATCGAGCGACTGGTCGGGCCGGTCGAAGTCTTCCACGGACTCAACTACCTCCTCCCTTCTCACCACGGTCGCCCGGCCAGAGTGGTTACGGTGCACGACCTCTCCATCCTCACCAATCCCGAGTGGCATCCCGCGGTACGCACTCGGCTGATGGGATGGCCCCTCCCACGAACGGTGACCAGGGCCCACCACGTCATCACGGACTGTGAGGCCGTCCGTGTCGAGGTGATCGAGCGACTGGGCGTGCGGCCCGAGCGGGTTTCCGCGGTCCCGCTGGCGCCGTCGCGCGACTTCTGCGTCCAGGGTCGGGAAGTGATCGATGCAGTGGTCCGGCGCTACGGCCTCCGGACCGGGGACTACATCCTGTTCGCCGGTGCACTCGAGCCGCGGAAGAACGTGGTTCGTCTCCTCGACGCGGTGCAACTGCTCCGCGCCAAGTCGTCGGACGTACCGCCCCTGGTTCTTGTCGGGCCGTCGGGGTGGCGCAATCACGATCTCGTAGCGCGCATCCGATCAGCCGGTTCCTCACTGAAGCTCCTCGGAGCCGTGCCGCGGAACGATCTCGTGGCGCTCATGGGGGGGGCGCGTGTCCTGGCCTACCCGTCGCTGAGCGAGGGCTTTGGGCTTCCGGTGCTCGAGGCGATGGCGTGCGGCACTCCCGTGGTCGCCGCGCGGATCCCGCCGATCGTCGAGATCGCAGGAGAGGCGGCCCTGCTGGTGGACCCGAATGAAGCCGAGGACATCGCCGAAGGCTTGAGGTGCGTGCTCGAGGACAGCCACCTCCGCGCGGACCTGGCGAAGCGCGGGCTGGCTCAGGCGGCGAAGTTCTCCTGGGAACGGACGGCGGTACGAACACTGAGCGTTTATGCGAGGGCGCTCGATTCTAGATAGCAGTGCTGGATGGCTTCGCGGGCGAGAGCAACGATCCTTGCGTCATCCACACCTTCCGGTGATAGCTCTGCGACGGTCCCGCGCTCGCGCAGCGCATGGCCGCGCCATCTGCGAGCATCGGCGG
This sequence comes from Candidatus Rokuibacteriota bacterium, assembly GCA_040902305.1. Lineage (GTDB taxonomy): Bacteria > Methylomirabilota > Methylomirabilia > Rokubacteriales > CSP1-6 > CAMLFJ01. The sequence continues at coordinate 4,379 of JBBDXN010000057.1, forward strand.
CTCGGTAGTCTGATCAGAGGCGCCGCAGGAGTAAGTGGGGGCCGCTCTGGACGACGACAGCGTAGCGCACTGCGCGTCCGCTGGAGCTGGTGATGGTGACGGTGTCTCCCGTGCGCTCGAGCGTCAAGTCTGGAAAGTGGCGCCAGGGATAGCTGTTCAGGTTTACCAGCGTGTACTCGGTGCGCTCGATCGCCGTCGGGAAATAGGTAGCCAGCCGGCGCGTGCTCAAGTGCGGTAGGTAGCGATCCTGGGCGGCGATCGAGGCGGCCGGTGGTACTTGCGCCAGCACGGTGTAGGCAGCCCGTTGCTCGGCGCTGAGCCACCAGCGGGCTACGGCCAGATCATTGGCCAGCGACGACGCGAGCGCCAGACTGGCCGTGCCGGCCACGACCAGGATCGCGACGGGCCAGCGCCCGCCCCTCCGCGCGGCCAGGCGTGAGTACCCGGCGACGGCGGCCAGAATCAGGAACGGAAGAACGAAGGCCTGATACTGGGTGCGATGGTAGTGGAGGATGGGATCGCTGCTGAGCAAGTTCTGGGCGAGGGCCGGCAGGGCGCCGAGGAGATCCCGCGCGCCGAGCAGCGGCAGGAAGCCCAGGGGTCCTAGCAGGGCTGCCAGATACACGAGGCGCGGGACGGTGAGGAGATCGCCGACCGTTCGAAGCGGATGCGTGACGACGGTGAGGATGATCTCGCCGAGGGACCGGCCGAGATGCGCATAGCGCCCGAGGTGAGCGTAGGGCTCGTCGCGAAAATGGGGGATGATCCAGCGGATTTCAACTGCCAGCAGAGCGAGCGCACCGAGCACGACCGCCCCACCGACGAGCCAGCGGCGCCGGCTCAGGGCAAGCCAGATGCCGAGCCCCATGACCGGCAGCGCCGCGTCCTCCCGGCACATCAGCGTCAGGACCGTGGCGAGCCCGAACAGCCAGGGGCGTCCGACCTCGGCGAAGTAGATCGCCGCCAGCAGCAGAGGGATGGCGAGGGCGGCGGCGTGGAAGTCCCGTATGTTGATGCCGTGCAGCGACGGATTGAGCAGGTAGAGGATGGCAAACGCCGCCGCCGGCCGTTCGTCCTGGAACCGATGCCGCGCGATGCCGAAGACGGGCAGCGCGCCCAGCGCGAGGAGGACGGACTGCCCGACGAGGAGCACCGTGGCGCTCGGCATCAGCCAGAACGCGGGGACGAAAAGGTACACGATCGGGGAGAGATGATCGCCCCACGCGTGCATCTCGGGCAGGCTCACATAGGGGCCATGTCCCTGGGCCAGGTTCCAGGTGAGCTGCACGTAGTAGCCGAGGTCAAGCGCGTGAGTGCGGAAGGCAAAATGGCGGGTCACCGTGACGAATGAGAATATCGACGCGTAGAGCGCCACGCCGACCGCGACGACCCGCCGAGGCTCGAGCTCGGGCACCGGGACCGGGGCGACGAGGAGCCGGAGCGCGACGATTCCGAGCAGGAACAGGACGGCGTGTTCGGGCCGGCCCCAGAAGGATGCCGACCACCCCGACCAGAAGAGAAGGGCACCCCCCAACCAAGCGCCCGCCGCGAGCGCTGCCAGGTCGAGCAGGCGAGCCGCGGTCAATCTCTCGCCTGTCCTCGATCAAGATGCGGAGTCAGATCCATCACTCAGACCCATCATAGGATGGCCTCTGCTGACGTCGGCCAAGGAAAACTGCCTCCGCCCGGGCAGTCGAGGGGTCGCGAGCACGCCTTTCTATTGCCCGGCACCGCTGCTAGCATGGGGCCCGTGCCGCCCGCCCCGCCTTCTGTCCCCGTCATGCGGGTTCGTTCAGAGCCCGCGCGCCGCGCCGGCTCGCTACTTCTCTGGAGCGTCCTGCTCGCGCTGCTCGGCGCTGGACCGGTCTGGGCGCAGCTGGTGAGTCCGGTTCCGCCGGTCGGCGCGGTCACGATCCCCGCGGGCGAGGAGCAGGCCACCGTGGTGGCCGACCAGATGCAGCAGGTGGGCGGCGCCACCGATCTCATGATCGCCATCGGCAACGTGGAGATCACCCGGGGGCAGAGCCGGCTGCTCGCCGACCGCGTCGAGATCAACCGCGACACCGGGCAGGCAGTGGCGCAGGGGAAGGTGGTCTTCTACGACGGGCCCGATCGCCTGGTGGGCGACCGTATCGACTACAACCTGAAGACCGGCACCGGCGTCGTCTACCACGGCTCCGGATTCTCGGCCCCTTACTACCACCTCTCCGGTGAGCGGATGGACCGTATCGGGGAAAGGACCTACCAGATCCGGTGCGGCACGTTCACCACCTGCGAGGGCGACGACCCGCCCTGGTCGTTCCGGTTCGACTCGGGGACGGCCGATCTCGACGACATCGTCTACGGGCGCGACGCCTCGTTCTGGGTCAAGAGCTTCCCGCTGCTGCCCTGGGTGCCATTCTTCGCGGCGCCCCTGCGCCGCGAGCGGCAGTCCGGGTTCCTGTTCCCCGTGTTCGGCCAGTCCAGCCGCCGGGGGTACTTTGCCAAGGTCCCCTACTACTGGGTGATCAACGACAGCCAGGACCTCACGGTGTCGGTCGAAACCTACAGCGCGCGGGGCGTTGGCCTGCAGGGAGATTACGCCTACGTCCTGTCGCGGGACCAGCGCGGCGGGCTTTCCGCCTTCGGGATCACCGAAGCCTTCCGCGGCAGCCGAGACGACGAGGTGCCCAGGAATCGGGGTTGGGGGTCCATGCGGCATGACTGGCAGATCACGCCGAGTCTGGCCTTCAAGGTGGACTCCGCGGTCACGAGCGATGACCGGATCTTCCGCGACTACTCCGATCGACTGACGGAGCGCTCCCGGCTTGCGGCCGTGACCGACGTCTCGCTCACCAAGAGCTGGACCAACTGGAGCCTGCTCGGCCAGGTGCTGTGGTATCAGGACCTGACGACGACGCGCCCCCTCGAGCTGCAGCGCGTGCCAAACACCCAGGTCACGGGCGTCCGCCAGGCCGTGCCGGGGGCGCCCTGGTTGCTCTACGAGACCAATGCGTCCTTCGTCAACTTCATCCGTCACGTGGATGGCCCCGAGGGCCTGCGGGCGGATTTTCATCCACGCTTCTTCGTGCCGATCCCGATCGCCGGCCTCGTGACGATCACGCCGTTTGCCGGAGGACGCCTCACCTACTACGACCAGCGCGTGACCGGGTTTCACACGGGGGTGGACGGCATCTTGAGCCAAGCTTCCGTGTACGACCCGCGGCTGCGTCGGCAGGTGGAGCTGGGTGTGGAGGCGCAGACCAAGGTGACGCGCCTTTACACCATGGATGGCACCGGAGGTATCGCGACCCTTCAGCACTCGATCGAGCCTCGCGCGACGCTCATCGAGATCCGCGGTCTCGACCAGGAGGCGCTGCCCACCTACGAGCCGGGCTACAATACGGGGACGGGAATCGATCCGGGCTACGAGGTGGCGCACGGGATAGACCGCCTGGGCCGGGCGAACGAAGTGACGTACTACCTGGCCAACGTCCTGAGAGCGAAGACCGTGGCCGGGCCGGGCGAGCAGGCGGTGCGCTGGGATCTAGCCCGGTTCACCCTGAGCCAGACCTACGACTTCAATCCCGTCAGCCAGCCGGTCGGTGACCTATACGGGGACCTGGCCCTGCAGCCGAACGAACGGATCCGGGTGGCCGGATACGCCCGATACAATATGTACGGGCTGGGGCTTCGCGAGGCCGCCGCAACGATCGGCGTCGTGTACCCGAGATTCTCCTTCGCGGCCGGCCCCCGGTTCAACGAGCAGGGCAACACCGTCGTGTTCGGCCCCCAGGTCGCGCCGCCGGGCCGCCAGCGCACGCTGACGGCCGAGGCGAGGGCCCTGGTCCTGCCCAACGTCGAGGTGAGGGCTGGTGCAGCCTGGGAGCTTGTCAACGAGGCCACGTCGGTCGAGTTCCGTGGCGGCTTCGAGTGGCGCTTCGATTGCTGGTCGATCTCGGCGATCTATGTCAACCGGCACGGTGGCGACAACGAGTTTCGCTTCTCGGTGAACCTGCTGGGGCTCGGACAGGTGGGTACCTCGGCGAGACCCGGGCTCTAGAAGAGATCGACGGCGGAGCTGGCTATCTTGCGCCCGATGTCGGCCGCGGCCTGGCTGGCCGCGCCCGCCCCGAGCGCGAGTGTATCCGATACCGGACCCTGTACCTGGAAGTCGGAGGTTTGCGTCAGGCTCTCCTGCCACAGCATCGTGTTCTGACGCACGTCACGGAATGCCACGTTCAGGACGACCCGCAGATGGTAGGCTTGAACGTTGGCGTTGCGGTCGAAGCCCGCGCCGTCAATCTGGTAACCGACGATCTCCCCTTCGAGGACCGAGTCGGCCTGCTCCACGGGGACGACGCGGAGCCGGCCCCCGTTCGAGAAGGCGGAGATGACGGCGGAGGTGATGGTGTTCTCGAGGCCGGCCGCCGCGGTATTGTTCTTGAACATCGGCACCGCCACGGTCTTGATGTGGCCGGGCAGGTTGCCGCGGAAGCTGTAGCCGCAGCCGGTCGAGATGCAGGCCGCGAGGATGAGCAGCAGGCCGACGGCAGAGTGGCGCGGACGACGTCTCATATCCGTGTATCGCTAGAGTAAGCCACGCGAGCGGGCAGGCGCAAGGTCTCTCTCGCTCGGTTCGGTGCAGAGGCCCGATACCGGTACAATGTGTACGGCTTGGGCTCACGCCGTCAGTCCTGAACCGGAGCAAAGGGGAAAGCGAGTGATTCGGATCCTCGACCGCTACGTCGCGCGGGAGCTCTGGCCCCCCTTCGTCATCAGCGTCGGGCTGTTCACCTTCTTCCTGGTCATCGACCGCATCTACCAGTTGACGGATCTGGTGATCGGCAAGCAGGTGCCCGTCAAGATGGTGCTGTCGCTGCTCCTCTTCTCATTGCCGCCGCTCCTCTCGCTGAGTCTGCCGATCGCGGTGCTGATGGCCGTGCTGATCGCGGGCGGACGGTTGAGTGGTGACTTCGAGGTGACCGCGCTCAAGGCCTCCGGCGTCAGCCCCCTCCGACTCTTCCGGCCGTTCCTCGCCGCCGGCGTCATCGTGAGCGTGCTCAGCGCCTGGCTGACGCTCGTCGTGAACCCGTGGGCGAGCGCCGCCTTCCAGAAGCAGGTCTTCGCTATCCTGGAGGCGCAGGCCACGACGGGCATCCAGGAGCGTGCGTTCACCGGCGCGTTCGGTCGGATCGTGCTCTACGTCGAGGAGGTGAGCGCTTCGCAGATTGCGCTGAAAGGGCTTCTCGCCGCGGACGAGCGCGACCCGGCCCTGTCCCGGATCATCATGGCCCGCGAGGGCCGGCTGCTGTCCGACCGCGCGCGCCGGCGTCTCACGCTCCGGTTCATCGACGGGGCCATCAACGAGAGCGATGTCGCGGATCCGCGGCGGTTCCGGTACACGTCCTTCGCCCTCTACGATATGAACCTGTCGCTCCCCAGCCCCGCGGCGACCTCCGAGCAGCAGGCGAAGCCGGAGAAGGAGATGCCGCTTCGGAGCCTGGCTGCGGCGGCCGAGGAGGCGGAAGACCCAAGGAAGGCCGCGCCGTTTCTCGTCGAGCTTCACAAGCGGTTCGCCATCCCGGTCGCCGCCGTCGTGTTCGCGCTGGTGGGCTTCCCTCTCGGCATCCGTTCGCATCGCAGCAGCCGGGCGGTGGCGGTCACCTCCAGCTTCGCGATCGTGATTTCCTACTACATTATCTCCACGGCGCTCGAGGACCCCGCGCTGGGCGGACGCCTGCCGGTCGGGCTGGCTATCTGGCTGCCAAATCTCTTGTTCGTCCTGATCGGGCTGATCCTGCTCAAGGCCGTCACGACGGGGGTGCCCACCGGCTGGCTGAGCATCGTCTGGCGTGTGGCATATCGGCTGGCGCCGGGTCGCCGCGCGGCAGGGCCGCGCGCCGCCGGCCGGAGCCGGCGGCTCCGTCTGCGCGGCCCGCGCGGGTCGAGCTTCATCATCGACCGGTACCTGATGCGCCGATACTTGATGTTCCTCGGCGTCGGTCTGCTGATCGGCGCCGCCTTCAGCGTCGTCGTCGATGTGGTCCAGAGCCTGGACCGGTTCCTTCGCGTCAAGCCGCCCTGGATCTACATCGCGCAGCACTTTCTCTACCTGGTGCCCCGGGAGCTCTACAAGGGGTTACCGCTGATCGTGCTTGTCGCGACGATCTTCCTGTTCGTCTCGCTGACTCGCCATCGGGAGCTCGATGCGCTGAAGGCGGCCGGCGTGAGCCTCTATCGGGCGAGCCTCCCGATCCTGCTGATCGCGTTCCTGACGAGCGTAGGCGCCCTGGTGTTTCAGGAGACCGCCCTGCCGGCGATCACCGCCAAGGCCGAGGAAGTGGATCGCGTCAAGATCCGGGGCTTCCCTCCCCGGCACCTCCAGCAGCAGGGACAGATCTGGTACCGGTCCTCCGATCGACGCTTTCTCAAGATCGGACTGCTGGATCCGGTCGCGGGGTCTCTGGACGGATTGGTCGTGCTGGACTTGGCGCCGGATTTCAGCCTCATGGAGCGGCTCGATGTCCGTCGAGCCCGGTGGACCTCGGAGCGGTGGGAGATGTGGGGAGGGATCACCCGCCAGATCGGGGCGGCTCAGCAGGTGCGATCGCGTAGCTTCGACCATCGCGTGATGGAGATGCCGGAACACATCGACGATTTCATCCGGGTGCAGAAGCGACCCGACGCCATGAGCTTCCTGGAGCTGCGCGCGTACGTGACAAAGCTGCGGGACGGCGGCCACCAGGTAGGGGCCTACCTGGTCAAGCTCTACTCCAAGCTGGCCTTCCCGTGGGTCCACTTGATCATGGCGTTGCTTGCGATCCCGTTTGCCCTGGTCGCCCCGCGAAGCGGAGGGCGGGCGGCGGGCATCGCAGTGGCGATCATGATCGCCGTAGGTTATATGCTCGTGCACTCCGCCGCCTTGGCCTTCGCGCGGGCGGACCTCCTGCCGCCGGCGCTGGCGGCATGGACGGCCAACATCATCTTCGCCGGGGTGGGGACCGCCATGTTCCTGAGCGCGAAGACCTGACCGCGTGACCCGACCTGAGGGGCCGGGGATCGGTCGGTAGCTCGCAAAGGCTCGTGTATAATGCCGCAGGGATGCGTCTGCTCATCACCGGCATCACCGGCTTCGTCGGTAGCCACATGGCGGAGTACGCGCTCGCGCACGGCGCCGAGGTGTTCGGGTCGAGCCGGTGGCGGAGCCGGACGGAGAACATCGAGCACCTGCGCTCGCAGATCAAGCTGATCGAGTGCGACCTTCGCGACCTGGCCTCGGTGCGCGGTCTGCTCGAAACCGCGGAGCCGAGCCACGTGGTCCACTTGGCCGCGCAGAGCTTCGTGGGAGCATCCTGGCAGATGCCGGCCGAGACGCTCTCGACCAACATCATCTCCCAGGTGAACCTGCTGGAGGGAATCCGCCGGCTCAAGATTGCGCCGCGCATCCTGGCGGTGGGAAGTAGCGAGGAGTACGGTCTCGTCTACCAGGACGAGCTGCCGATTCGCGAGACCAACCCGTTGCGGCCGCTGTCTCCCTACGCGGTGAGCAAGGTGGCTCAGGACCTGATGGGCTACCAGTACTTCAAGAGCCACGGCCTGCCGATCGTCCGCACGCGCGCCTTCAATCACGAGGGGCCTCGTCGCGGTGACGTTTTTGTCACTTCGAACTTCGCCAAGCAGGTGGCCGAGATCGAGGCGGGTCTGCGTGAGCCCACCGTCTTCGTCGGGGATCTGAAGCCACGCCGGGACTTCTCTGACGTCCGCGACATCGTGCGCGCGTACTGGCTGCTGCTGGAGCGGGGGGAGCCGGGCGACGTCTACAATCTCTGCTCGGGTCGCTCATGGTCGATCCAGCAGGTGCTCGACTTCTTCCTGGATCAATCCCGGGTCAAGGGGATCGCCGTCGAGACCGATCCGGCTCGGCTGCGGCCGTCGGACGTCATGGTACTGGAGGGAGACGCCTCGAAGATCCGGACGGCCACCGGCTGGGAGGTCGAGATTCCTTTCGAGCAAACGCTGAAGGATCTGCTCGCGTACTGGCGCCAGCGGACGATGTCGTCGGCCCGCTGACATCGGCGAGCGGGCGGCCGCCATGAATGTGGCGCTGGTCCACGACTGGCTCACCGGGATGCGTGGCGGGGAGCGGTGCCTGGAGGCCTTCTGCGAGATTTTCCCTGAGGCCCCGGTCTTCACGCTGCTCCACACGCCCGGCTCGGTGTCGCCGACCATCGAGCGTCGGCCCGTCCGGACCTCCTTCATCCAGCGCCTCCCGGACGCGGGACGCCGCTATCGTCACTACCTCCCGCTGTTTCCGGCGGCCATCCGCCGCTTCGACCTGCGCGGCTACGACCTGATCCTGTCCTCGAGCCACGCGGTGGCCAAGAGCGTGCGGGTGCCCGCCGGCGCGCTCCACGTCTGCTACTGCTTCACCCCGATGCGGTACGTGTGGGATCTCTACGACGAGTACTTCGGTCCCCGGGCCGGATGGCCGGCCCGCATGCTGATGCCGCCCGTCGCGGCCGCGCTCCGACGATGGGACCGGCAAACCGCGGCCGGGGTGCACCGGTTCGTGGCCATCTCGTGCTTCATCGCCGATCGCATCCGCCGCGCCTACGGCCGCGAGTCGGACGTAATCTACCCGCCGGTCGATGTCTCCCGCTTCCGGATCGAGGAGTCGCCGGGGGACTTTTACTTGCTGGTGTCCGCGCTGACGCCCTACAAGCGCGTGGATCTCGCGGTGGAGGCGGCCAGCCGCCTCGGCCGCCGCTTGCTGGTGGTCGGGACAGGGCCGGAGGAGCGTCGCCTCCGGGCCCTGGCCGGCCCGACCGTGGAGCTGCTGGGATGGCGGGACGACTCCGAGATCGCCGAGCTGTACGCCGGGTGCCGCGCGCTGATCTTTCCCACGCTGGAGGACTTCGGCATCACCCCGCTCGAGGCCATGGCCGCGGGGCGGCCGGTCATCGCCTTCGGGAGGGGAGGGGCGCTCGAGACCGTCGTGCCGCCGGGCGGTGCGGCCCCGCCGACCGGCCTCTTCTTCGGCCGTCAGACCGTGGACGCGCTCGTGGACGCGATCCGGCGTTTCGAGTCGGGCCACTACCGGTTCGAGCCCAAAGCCCTTCGGCGCCATGCGGAGGCCTTCGACCGCCCGCTGTTCAAGGAGCGGGTCCACGCTTATCTGAAGGCGCGGATGAACGAGTACGGCCGGTGCTGAAGGCCCACTCCCGCCTCTTAGAGCAGCTCATGCTCGTGTGCGACCTCCTGCTCGTGGCCGGCTGCTGGCTGCTCGCCTACTGGCTTCGTTTCCACGTGATCGTTCCCCCGATCACGGGCGGTGCCATTCCACCGCTGGAGCCGTACCTGCTCATGCTGCTCCCGATCCTGATCGTCTGGGGGGTGTCGTTCCGCACCTTCGATCTCTACCGGCCGCGCCGCATCGGATCGCACTTCTCCGAGGCGACCGACATCGCCAAGGCCTCCACCATGGGCGCCCTCGTCCTGGTGGCGGTCATGGCCTTCTTCTTCAAGGAGTACGAGTACTCGCGCGTCGTCATCGTCTACTTCTGGCTGCTCTCGATCGGACTGGTTTGGTTCTCCCGCGCCGCCTTCCGCGAGGTCTTGCGTTTCGCGCGCCGCCAAGGCTACAACCTCCGCTACGCGGTGGTCGTCGGCGACGGGGAGGCGGTCGAGGCCGTGCTGCACCGAATCCAGTCACGACCCGACGTGGGCATCAAGGTCCTGGGGCTGGTGGGAGACGAGAAAGACGGGGCCCGCGGCACGCGATGGTTGGGCGGCTACGCGGATCTCCGCTCGGTCCTGGATGCGCACGAGGTGGATCATGTGATCCTGGCGCTCGCCCACGAGGACTACGCCCGGCTCCCCGGCTTGCTTGACGCGATTGGTGACGAGCCGGTGACCATCCACGTGGTGCCCGACCTCTTCCGGTTCACGTCACTTCGGGGTGGGGTCGAGGACTTCGAGGGAATCCCGTTCATCCACCTGCGGGACTCACCGCTGCACGGCTGGAGCCAGATCGCGAAGCGGGTCTTCGACATTGTCTTCTCGCTGGGCGTGATGATCCTGCTTTCGCCGGTGACGTTCGCCCTCACGCTCGCGGTCAAGCTGACGTCGCCCGGCCCGGTCTTCTATCGGCAGGACCGGATGGGGCTGGACGGCCAGCGGTTCCGGATGCTCAAGTTCCGGACCATGAGGGTGAATGCCGAGGCGAGCACGGGACCGGTCTGGGCATCGGAGGGTGACGCCCGGCGCACCTCTATCGGCGCCTTCCTGCGCCGCTTGAGCCTGGATGAGCTGCCGCAGTTCGTGAACGTGTTGCGCGGGGAGATGAGCGTGGTTGGCCCGAGACCCGAGCGGCCGGTCTTCGTGGAGCGCTTCCGCCGGACCGTACCGGGCTACATGCTCCGGCACAAGGTCAAGTCCGGCATCACGGGGTGGGCCCAGGTGCACGGACTGCGGGGCAACACCTCGCTGGAGAAGCGCATCCAGTACGACCTCGAGTACATCGAGCGCTGGTCGCTCTGGCTCGATCTCAAGATCATCCTGCTGACTCTGTTCCGCGTGCTCTTCGATCGCAACGCCTATTGATGTGACCGCGCTCCGCCGTGCCGTCTTCGGGGCGTTCGTCGTCGGCCTCGGCGTGTCCATCACGCTGTCGGAGACGGCGCTGAGCCTGCTGACGCTCCTGTGGCTCTGGCGCCTGCGCGATCCCGCGGCGCGCGCAGCGGCGCGCTGGCCGCTCTGGCAGCCCGTGCTGGCCTTCAGCGCGGTGAGTCTCGTCTCGGCGCTCGCCTCCGGGCACCCGGTCACCGCCGTGGGCGCCTGCAAAGGCCTCCTGCTCGTCACCGCCCTCTACGTGACCGTCGACGTGCTATCCGGGCCCGAAGACGGCCACCGGTTTCTCTCGGCCCTGCTGGTGGTGGCGACGGTCGCCGCAGCCGTCGGGGTGCTGCAGACAGTAGTCTGCCCCGGGCCGGCCATCGACTACGGCTCCCCGGCCTGGCTCTACCGCCGCTGCAACCGGGCCCGTGGCTTCTTCAGCATCTACATGACTCTGGCGGGAGTGCTGAGCCTGGTTCTGCTGGCCAGCTTGCCTCGGCTCCTGCCGGGCGCTGCGCTCCCCCGCTGGCCGACACTACCCTGGCTGGTCTCACTCGGGGGCCTGCTGGCGACCCACACCCGGGGCGCCTGGATGGGCTTTGCCGCGGGTGTGCTAGCGCTGCTGCCCATGGCCCGCAAGGGGCGATGGCTCCTGCTTGGAGGCCTCATCGTGCTCGGGCTCGCCGCATTGGCCGGTCCCCAGGATCTGCGCCAGCGGGTTCTGACCATGGGCAATCCCGACGATCCCACGGTGAAGGAGCGGGTGTACATGTGGCGCAGCGGGCTGACGATGTGGCTCCAGCACCCGGTGCTCGGGCTTGGGCCCGGGGGCGTCAAGCGCGAGTACTCACGGTATGCGCTGCCGGAGGCCGTCAAGAAGCGAACGAGCCACGTGCACAACGCGCCGCTGCAGATCCTGGTGGAGCGCGGGGTGCTCGGCCTGGCCGCGTGGGTCTGGATCTGGGCCGCTTTCTTCTGGAAAGCACTCAGCGTGCTTCGGCGGCTGCCGGAGGACGCGGGGCCCGCGCGCGCGCTCGTGGTCGGGAGCCTGGCCGCCATCGTGGCCTTTCTCGTCGGCGGCCTCTCCGAGTACAACTTCGGTGACTCGGAGGTGGTCATGGTGGCCTGGGCGTTGATGGCGCTGCCCTGGGCGGTGACGGTGACGGAGAAAGCGGGCCCCTCACCCTGACCCTCTCCCCAGAGGGGAGAGGGGATCGGGCTAGTACACCGCGTAGGGCTCGGTGGAGGAGCGCACCTTCACGAAGTACTGCTTGAAGCGGGCCAGGTCCTCGGCGGAGACGAGATCGGAGGCCATCACGCAGAGCAGCCCCTGCTGACGCCACATGATGAGGCTGAAGCCGTTCTCGGTCTTCACCACCGGGCGCCAGCGGTCGATCTGCACGCGCCCGCGCTCGGGCAGGGTCACGCTGCCGCCCGGCACGATGACGTAGGTGATGGTGTGGCCGGCCACGTCCTGGTAGGTCAGCTCGATACCGCGGCGGCCTTCCAGATAGGTGGGCTTGGCGTCGATGAGCTGGATCTCCTCGTCGCCCGTGAACACCCAGCTGAGGGCGACGCCGCTCTCCGCCATCGCCCGGGGCAGGGCGGCGGGGACCACGTCGGCGCGCACCTGGCCCCAGAAGATGTTGCGCGCGTGCTCGGCGAGCACGGCGCGCGTGACGAGCTGCACCGGATCGGTGCCGGGGGCCGAGGGCAGCGAGGGCGCGAGATAGAGCAGCATGATCATCGCGGTGGCCACCGCCGAGAAGGCGGGAGGTAGCCAGGACCCCCACCACGACTGTCGCGGCCGCCCGGGCATCAGCGTCTCGACCACCGCGGCGCGGAGGACGGGTGGCGCAGGGTGACGCGGCAGCCGCTCGCGCAGCAACCGGCCCATCCCGCCGTCGTCCTCGTGCTCTCCGTTCACGTCGTTCGCCATGAGTTACTTGTAGTCCTTCAGGTATCCGCGCAGCCGCTCCTTGGCGCGGAAGATCCGGGACTTCACGGTGCCCACGGGGCAATCCATGATGCGCGCCACGTCCTCCAGGGCCAGCCCCTCGACCTCGGCCAGCAGGAGCGGCGTCTTGAACTCCTCGGGCAGCTTGGTCAGGGCCCGGTCCAGATCCATATGGGCCCCGGAGCTCTCACTATCCCGGGAGGCGGCGTCGTGGAACATCGGCGCCTCGCCTTCCGGGACCCCGTCCTCCGAGAGGGCCGATTCCCGCTCCCGGAGCCGGTAGAATGTCAGGAACGTGTTTCTCAGTATTTGGAACAGCCAGGCCCGTAGATGGGTTCCCGGCTGGAAGCGGTGGGAGAATCGCATGGCCCGGACATAGGTTTCCTGGACCAGGTCCTCTGCCTCCGAGCCGTTCCGCGTCAGGTAGACGGCGAGGTTGTGGAGCGCGTCCAGATGCTGGAGGGCCTGCTGCCGGAACTCGTCGTCAGCCACGGGACGTCAGGCGCGGGTCACGCCAATTAGTCGTCGAACCACCGGCGGGGCAGGTCCGACTCGCGCACCTCGTGCTCGTCCTCCAGGACGTCGAGGAGCTCCCGGATGGTCTGGTAGAGCACCGGGTGCTCCAGGTCGGGGGCCAGGTCGGCCAGGGGCCGGAGCACGAAGCGCCGCTCGTGCATGAGCAGGTGCGGGATATGGAGGCGCTCGGAGCCGCTGATCACGCGATCGCCGTAGAGCAGGATATCGATGTCGAGCGGCCGCGGCTCGTGGCGCCGGGCCTCCGGCGTGCCCCCGCGCCGCTCGCGCCCCAGGGCCTCTTCCACCGCCTGCAGCCGCGTGAGGAGGGCCGCCGGGGGGAGCTCGGTCTCGATCACGACCGCGCAGTTGAAGAACCAGCCCGCGTCGTCGTCGGGGCGGCCGGGCGGCCGCTCCCAGGGCTCGGTCCGGTAGAGCGGCGAGGCGTCCAGGAACCGGAGATCCTCCATCGCGCGGAGCTGCTCGACGGCCCGGCGCAGGCAATCCAGCCGGTCGCCCAGGTTCGAACCCACCGACAGGAAGACCCGCGCCATGTGGCCGCTACCGTCGCCGCCGGGTCAGCTCGACGCCGGGAATGCCCTGGAGGCCTTCCATCGGGGGCGTGAGCTTGCGCACCCGCACCCGGACTTCCTCGCAGGGAAACTCCCCCAGCAGCATCTGAGCCAGCCGTCCCGCGAGCCGCTCCAGGAGGTTGACCCGCTCCTTGGTGCACACCTCCACGATGCGGGCCGCGACCAGGCCGTAGTCCACCGTGGCCCGCAGATCGTCCGAGGCCGCCGCGGCGGCCAGGTCCAGCACCAGCTCGGCGTCCACCGCGAACCACGCGCCGACCGTCTGCTGGGCCTTCGTGACGCCGTGATGCCCGTAGAAGCGGACGTCCTCGAGGAAGATCTTGTCCGCGCTCAGAGCTTGAGCCCCCGGAGGCGGTCCATCGCCTCCTGCAGCCGCTTGCCGTCGATGGTCAGCGCGATCCGGTAGAAGCCCTCGCCGGAGGGGCCGAAGCCGACGCCCGGAGTGATCACGCAGCCGACCTCGTTGAGCATTCGCGCCGCGAACGCGCGCGAGTCGAGCCCGCCCGGCACCGGGGCCCAGACGAAGAACGCGGCCTTGGGCACGTCCACCTCCCAGCCGAGCCTCTTGAGCCCGGCCACCACGATGTCGCGCCGGTCCTGGTACGTGCGCCGGTACTGCTCGGACAGATCTTGAGGCCCGGTGAGCGCGGCGATCCCCGCTTCCTGCACCGCCTGGAAGACGCCGGAGTCCACGTTGGTCTTGATCTTGCCGAGGCCGGCGATCGCGCCCGCGTTGCCCACGCTGAACCCGAGCCGCCAGCCGGTCATCGAATAGGTCTTGGAGAGCGAGTGGAACTCGACGCCTACGTCCATGGCGCCCGGCGTCTCCAGAAAGGAGGGCGGGCGATACCCGTCGAAGCGCAGCTCGGAGTACATCGCGTCGTGGCAGACGATGATCCGGTGGCGCCGCGCGAAGTCGACGGCCTTCGCGAAGAACTCCGGCGTGGCCACCGCCGCGGTGGGGTTGTTGGGGTAGTTCAGGTACATGAGCTTGGCGCGCTTCGCCACCTCCGCGGGGATCGCGTCGAGATCCGGCAGGAAGCCGTTGCCGCGGCGCAGCGGCATGAAGTGCACGTCGCCGCCCGCGAACCAGGTGCCCGCCGCGTAGACCGGATAGCCCGGGTCCGGGACCAGCACCACGTCGCCCGGGTTCACGAAGGCCAGCGGCATGTGCGCGGTGCCTTCCTTCGACCCGATGAGGGTGAGCACCTCGGTCTGCGGATCGAGCGTGACGCCGAAGCGCCCGCGGTACCAGTCGGCGACTGCGGTGCGGAAGCTCAGCAGGCCTTCGTAGTCCGGATAGCGGTGGTTCGCCGGGGTCTCGGCCGAGCGCTTGATCGCCTCGATGATGTGCGGCGGCGTCGGCAGGTCCGGATCGCCGATGCCCATGTCGATCAGATCGGCGCCGCGGGCGCGGGCCTCGCGCTTGTTCTTGTCGATCTCCGCGAAGAGGTACGGGGGTAGCTTGGCCAGCCGGTCGGCCAGCGGGATGGGGGAGGCGCCAGGGGTTGGGCTCACTCGTGGTTCTCCTGGATTCGGATGACGGGGTTCTTCAGGCCGCCGATGCTCTCGATGCGCACTTCGACCTTGTCGCCGGGATGCAGCGGACCGATGCCGCTGGGGGTGCCGGTGGCGATGATGTCGCCGGGCAGGAGGGTCATGATCGCGGAGACGCGCGCCACCAGGTCCTCGACCGGGCAGATCAGATGCTTGGTATTGGAGGCCTGCCGCCGCTCGCCGTTGACCCAGGTCTCGAGGTCCACCCCGTTGGGATCGATGTCGGTGGCGATGCAGGGGCCCACCGGGCAGAAGCTGTCGAAGGCCTTGGCCCGCGTGGGCTGGCCGTCGCGCACGTGGAGGTCGCGGGCGGTGACGTCGTTGAGGCAGGTGTAGCCGAGCACGTACTCGCGGGCCCGCTCCGCCGCCACGTGGTGACAGCGCTTCTTCATGACGATGGCCAGCTCGCCCTCGTAGTCCACGCGCCGGGCCTGGGGCGGGAAGACGATCGGATCGTCGGGCCCGCACAGAGCGGAGAGCGGCTTCAGGAAGATGGCCGGCTCCATGGGCACCTGGACGTTCATCTCCTCGGCGTGCTCGCGGTAGTTGAGGCCCACCGCCACGATCTTCGAGGGCACCACCGGGGCCAGCAGCACCGCCTGGCTCAGCAGGTACTTCTTCCGCGCTTTCCTGAAGGTGCCGTAGGGGGTGCCCGCGTACTCCACGATGTGCTGGCCCTCGAGGACCCCGTAGCGGGTCTTGCCGCCGGACCGGAAGCGGACGATCCTCATGCGAGCCCGAGCACGTCCTGCATCGAGTAGAGGCCGGGCTTGGCGGTGGCGATGAAGCGGGCCGCGCGCAGGGCGCCGCGCGCGAAGTTGTCCCGGCTCTGCGCGCGATGGGTCAGCTCGAGCCGCTCGCCCAGCGCGGCGAAGGAGACGGTGTGCTCGCCCACCACGTCGCCCGAGCGCAGCGCGGCGATGCCGATCTCTTTGCGGGAGCGCTCCGCCACCTTACCGTGACGGTCGTACACCGCGGTCTGGGCGAGATCCCGTCCGAGGGCCTGGGCCACCACCTCGCCCATGCGCAGGGCGGTGCCGCTGGGGGCGTCCTTCTTGAAGCGATGGTGGGTCTCGACGATCTCCACGTCGTAGTCGTCGCCCAGCATCCGCGCCATGTCGGCGAGGATGCGGAAGGCCACGTTGACGCCCACGCTCATGTTCGGCGCGACCAGGATCGCGATGCGGCGGCCGATCGCGGCCAGCTCCTCGCGCTGCCCGGCGGTGAAGCCGGTGGTGCCGACGACCGCGCGGCCGGCCTGCCGGGCCGCCAGGCTCGCGTGGGCCAGGCTCGCCTCGGGCACCGAGAACTCGATGAGGATCCGGTCCCGGCCGAGGACCGCCTCCGCGTCGGCGGTGATCGGGATCTTCAGACTGCCTATCCCGGCGGTCTCGCCCGCGTCCCGGCCGACGGCGGGATGGCCGGGCGCCTCGAGCGCGGCCACCAGGCGCAGCTCCGATTCCTCTTGGAGCAGGGCGACCAGACGGTTGCCCATGCGGCCGGCGGCGCCGGCGACGACAACGTCCGCCATGAGAAGTGGAGGATCAGCCCTTGACGAGGCCGAGCGAGGCCAGGACCGCCTTGAGACGCGGCCGGTTCGACTCGGCCATACCGCACATGGGAAGCCGGAACTCCGGCTCCGCCAGCTTGCCCATCATGGCGAGCGCTTCCTTGACCGGGATCGGGTTGGTCTCGAGGAACATCGCGCGCGACAGCGGGAAGAGCTTGAGGTGGAGCTCGCGGGCCTGTTTCCAGTCTGAGGCCAGCGCGGCGTGCGTCATCTCCGCGGTCTCGCGGGGCACCAGGTTGGCGATGACCGAGATCACCCCGCGCCCGCCCACCGACATGAGCGGCAGCGTGATGTTGTCGTCGCCGGAGAGCACCGAGAAGTCGGGCCCGCAGGCCAGGATCACCTGGGTCATCTGATCGAGCGAGCCCGAGGCTTCCTTGACGCCCACGATGCTCGGGCAGTCCCGCACGAGGCGGGCCAAGGTGTCCGTCTCCACGTTGACCGCGGTGCGGCCCGCGATGTTGTAGACGAGGATGGGGATGTCCACCGCTTCCGCCACCGCGCGGAAGTGCCGGTAGAGCCCCTCCTGGGTGGGCTTGTTGTAGTAGGGGTTCACCACCAGCGCGCCGGTGGCCCCCGCCTTCTTGGCGTGGGTGGTGAGGTCGATCGCCTCCGACGTCGAGTTGGAGCCGGTGCCCGCGATGACCGCCACGCGCCCGCGGGCGGTCTCGACGACCAGCTCCACCACGCGCTTGTGCTCGTCGTGGCTCAGGGTGGGCGACTCGCCGGTGGTGCCGCAGGGCACGATGCCGTCCGTGCCGCTGGCGACGTGCCACTCGACCAGCTCGCGGAGCTTGGCCTCATCCAGCTTGCCGCCGCGGAACGGGGTCACGAGGGCGACGATCGAGCCTTGGAATGTCGCGCGCATGGTTCCTGCCCTCCGTTGCTCAACGCGATGTGGGACGAAGAGTTCTTTGACTCTAACACCATCCGCGGAAGCACTTCAAGCGGCAGGCGTGATGCGGTAGACTCCTGCGGATGGAAACTCTCCAGACTCCCGCCCGCCCGACGCGGGTCACCGCCGAAGTCGCGGCCCTGGTCCGTCGCCGCTTCGGCACGCCCTGCTACGTCTACGATCACGTCGCGCTGGAAGCCGCGGCGCGGCAGGCCCTCGCGTTCCCGGCCCCGTTCGGCCTGACCGTGCGCTACGCGATGAAGGCGAACCCCAGCCGCGGCATCCTCACCCTGTTCCGCGCCCTGGGGCTGCACGTCGACGCCTCGAGCGACTTCGAGGTGGAGCGGGCGTTGAAGGCCGGCTTCGCCCCCGAGCGCATCCAGCTCACCTCGCAGGCGCCGTCGCGCGCCCTCGAGGAGCACCTGGCGCGCGGGGTGCTCTTCAACGCCTGCTCGCTCCACCAGCTCGAGGAGTTCGGCCGGATCGCGCCGGGCCGCGAGCTGTCCGTCCGCGTGAACCCGGGCCTCGGCACCGGCTCCACCAAGCGCACCAATACCGGCGGGCCCGCCTCGAGCTTCGGGATCTGGCACGAGGCGATGGGCGAGATCGCGGCCCTCGCCAAGCGCTATGACCTGCGCATCCGGCGGCTGCACTCGCACGTGGGCTCGGGCACGGATCCGGAGGTGTGGAAGCGCTGCGCGCGGATGACCCTCGACCTGGCCGCGCAGCTCCCCGAGGTGGCGAGCATCAATCTGGGGGGCGGCTTCAAGGTCGGGCGCATGCCGGAGGAGCCGTCGGTGGACATGGCCGACGTGGGCGCGCACGTGGGCCGCGAGATCGAGGGCTTCCACGAGCGCGCGGGCCGCGGGCTTCACCTCGAGATCGAGCCCGGCACCTTCCTGGTGGCCAACGCGGGGGTCATCGTGGCCTCCTGCGTGGACGTGGTGGAGACCGGCGCGGACGGCTACTGCTTCGCCAAGCTCGACGCGGGCATGCCCGAGATCACCCGGCCCTCCCTGTACGGCGCCCAGCACCCGATCGACGTGCTGGCCACCGGGCGCGAGCAGAAGGCGGTGGTCTTCGTGGGGCCGTGCTGCGAGTCGGGGGACATCCTCACCCCCGCGCCCGGTGATCCGGAGGCGCTGGCCCCGCGCTGGGTGCCGAGCCCCCGCATCGGCGATCTGGTGGTGGTGGGCGGCGCGGGCGCCTACTGCGCGGGGATGGCCACGATCAACTACAACTCCTACCCCCAGGCGCCGGAGGTCATGCTCGGCCCCGACGGCGCGCTCACCCTGCTGCGGCGGCGGCAGACCCCCGACCAGGTCTGGCAGAACGAAGTCTGAGGCCGGCGCCCTCATCGGCGTCCTCAGAGCAGGCTCGTGATGCGGGGAGGGAGAGGGAGCCGGTTGGTGATCCCTCTCCCCCGCGAGGGGAGAGGGCAGGGTGAGGGGGCGGCCCGAATAGTCCGGGCTACGGGACCTGTACCGAGATCACGTTGGAGCGGGCGCTCTCGTTGGCCCGCCGGGCGCGGTCAAGCGCGGTCACCGCGTAGCGGTAGGTCGCACCCGCCCGCACGTCGCGATCCAGGTAGACGGTGGCGACCGCCAACGTGGTGGCGATGCGCACGAACTCCCCGGCCACGCCCGCCCGGTACACCGCGTAGGTCGCCACGTCCGGGGAGGCGCTGGGATCCCAGGCCAGGCGCACCGTGCCCGCCGACGGCACCGCGAGCAGCGCGCCGGGCGGAGCGGGGGGCGTGGTGTCCGTGGGCGAGGCGGCGACCACCGCGGAAGTCTCGCCGGTGGCGGTGACCGCCGGCTCCACGCGCACCGCGCGCACCGCGTAGCGGTAGTCGGTGTCGTTCGCCACGCCGGTATCCGTGAACGAGGTGCCGGTCACCGGCTGGGGCGTGATCGGGGCGAGCGCGCCCGCGGTGCCCGCGCCGCGCAGCACGAGGTAGCGGAATGGGCCGGGGGCCGGTGAGCCGTCCATCAGCAGCGCGGGCGCTTCCCAGTCGAGGCTCACGCTTTGGTCGCCGGGCGTCGCCCGCAGCGCGCGCGGGCCCTCCGGCGCGGCCAGGAACGGGATCACGAGGCGCTCGGAGGGCCCGCTGGAGCGGCCGAGCTCGTCCTCGGCGGTCACCACGTAGACGTAGCGGCGCCCGACCGAGAGCTCGCGCCGGTCCACCCACGTCACCGCGGTGCCCTGCACGGCGGCGCCGGAGGGAGGAGCCTCCGGGCGGATCGTCGCGATCTCGTCGTAGCCGACGACCCGGCCCGAGGCGAGCATGGCCGACCTGGGCGGGCCCGTTCCGGGCTCCTCGCGCCGGTAGAGACGGTAGAGCGCGACCGAGCGGAGCCGGGAGCCGTCCACCCGCGTCCCCGGGCCGGTGAAGCTCACCACCATGCTCTGCTCGTCCACCGCGCCGTGGAGCCCCGCGGGCGCCGCGGGCACGCGCAGCTCGGGCGCCACCGGCGGCCCTACCTTGCCGCAGGCGACCAGCGCGCCCGCGGCCAGCAGCAACCGCAGCGCGCCGCGCGCGCCCCCCCTCACGCGCCCGGCCCGCGCGCGAGCAGCGCCTTGACCTGCGCGAGCTGCGTGCGAACCGCCGCCGGCGCGGTGCCGCCGACCACCGCGCGCGCCCCCAGCGAGGCCTCCACCGTGAGCGCTTGATAGACGTCGGGGCCGATCAGAGGGGAGAACGGGCGCAGCTCCTCGATCGGCAGCTCCGCCAGCTCGCGCCCGCGCGCGATGGCGTGGCGCACCGCCCGGCCCACCACCTCGTGCGCCTCGCGAAAGGGCAGGCCCCGGCGGACGAGGTAGTCCGCGAGATCGGTGGCGGTGGAATAGTGGGCGCCCGCCGCGTCGCGCAGGCGCTCCACCCGGAAGGTGAGCGAGCCGAGCATCGGAGGCAGCACGCGGAAGATCGCCTCCAGCGTGTCCACCGTGTCGAAGAGCGGCTCCTTGTCCTCCTGCATGTCCGAGTTGTAGGTGAGCGGGAGCCCCTTCATGGTGGTGAGGACCGCGGTCAGGTTGCCGTAGAGACGGCCGGTCTTGCCCCGGATCAGCTCGGCCACGTCGGGGTTCTTCTTCTGCGGCATGATGGAAGACCCGGTGGCGAAGGCGTCGGAGAATTCCACGAAGCCGAACTCGGACGTCGCCCAGAGGGTGAGATCCGCGGCGAGCCGCGAGCAGTGCATGCCGAGGATCGCGGCGTGGGAGAGGAACTCGACCACGAAGTCGCGGTCGGCCACCGCGTCCATGCTGTTGGGGCTCGGGGCGGCAAAGCCCAGGTCGCGCGCGAGCGCGTCCCGGTCGATGGCGAAGGCGGTCCCCGCGAGGGCGGCGGCCCCGAGCGGCATCACGTTGGCGCGCGCGCGCCCGTCGCGGAAGCGCGCGCGGTCGCGCTCGAGCATGAACACGTAGGCGAGCAGGTGATGGGCCAGCAGCACCGGCTGGGCCCGCTGCAGGTGCGTGTAGCCGGGCATCGGCGCCTCGCGGTGCCGCTCGGCCTGCGCCACCAGCGCCCGCTCCACCTCGACGAGCCCCGCGTCGACGTGGTCGATGATGTCCCGGAGGTAGAGGCGCTCGTCGAGCGCGATCTGGTCGTTGCGGGAGCGGCCGGTATGGAGCTTACCGCCCACCGGCCCCGCCAGCTCGATGAGGCGCCGCTCCACGTTCATGTGGATGTCCTCCAGCTCGCGCCGGAACGGGAAGGTGCCGCCCTCGAGCTCCGTGCGGACGGCGTCGAGGCCGGCCGACAGGCTCGCCAGCTCCGCCTCGGTGATCAGCTTGGCCCGCGCCAGCGCGCGCGCCCACGCCGCGCTGCCGATCAGGTCGTGGGGCCACAGGCGCCGGTCGAAGGACAGCGAGGCGGTGAAGGCCTCGGCGGTCGGATCGGCCCCTTCGGCGAAGCGCCCGGACCAGGCCTTGCCCGGGGACGCGCCGGGGGCGGTCACGAGGCGCCCGCGCGGCCGGTGGCCGCGGCGGGGGCGGGCGTCACGCGCAGGAGCGCGGCGATCTCCGACATGATGCGGCGGGTGATCTCGTCGCGCTCCGTCCGCGCGATGGGCCCGAGGCGCGGCCGGCCGAAGTGGATGGGCTCGCCGAACCGGACCGCGAGCGGCCGGCGGCGGGGCAGGTAGAAGCGCCGGCCCTGGAGCGCTTCGTAGGTGCCCTCGATGGCGGCCGGCACCAGCGGCACGCCCGCGCGGAGCGCGACCATGGCGGCCCCGGGCTGGCCGCGCACGAGCCGGCCTTCCTGGCTGAACGGGCCCTCCGGGAAGATGCCGACCACGCCGCCGGCGTGAAGCACGCGCAGCACGCGCTTGATGGCGCCGGGATCCGGCCGCTCCAGCGCCACCGGGATCGAGCCGATCCGCCGGTGGAAGGATGGGTGCAGCGGGGTGGCCCGGAACACCCGCGGCATGACGAGGAACGCGATGGGCCGCGGCACCGCCACCCCCAGCACCACGCCGTCCAGGTAGTTGTGGTGATTGGCGGCCAGGATGAAGGAGCCCGCCGCGGGCAGCCGCTCCGCCCCTTCCACGCGCAGATCGAAGAAGCCCCGCAGCAGCAGCCCCGCGATGCCACGGGCGGCACGGTAGACCGGCGGAAACCGCTCGGCCGTCACCCGGCGCGGGGCCACCCGCACCATCGACAGAGTAGAAGAGTCTTCGCTCGACGCCATAACTCGCTCGTTTATAGCACCCACCCAAACCACAGACAACCGCACCTCCGGACGAGGTAGTGGGGACTTGGTGTACCGCCATGGGAAGGGTGGGCAGGGCCGGGGCGGGCCCTCCTGGAGCCGTGTCTTCTGCGCGCTACCGAAGTGACAACCGACCTGTCTCGTGGCTCGACAGAGACGGCGCGACGGGGTGCGGCTCAGCGTGCTCCAGGAGGGCCCGCCCCGGCCCTGCCCACCCGGCGGGTAAAGGCGAGCCGGAGGCTATCGCGAGCGCGCGAGGCGGTAGCGGGCCACCGCGGCGTTGTGGTCGGCGAGATTCGTGGAGAACGTGTGGAATCGCTCGTCGAGCGACACGAAGTAGAGGTAGTTCACGCGGGCAGGCCGCACCGCGGCCTGGATCGCCGCGCGTCCCGGGCTCGCGATGGGTCCGGGCGGCAGCCCCTGGCGGCGATACGTGTTGTACGGCGAGTCGACCTGGAGATCCTCACGGGTCAGCCGCTTGCGATCCTTGCCCACCGCGTACTGCACCGTCGGGTCGGCCTGCAGCGGCATGTCCCGCCTGATCCGGTTCCAGAACACCGCGGAGATGAGCGGCATCTCGCTGGACTCCACCGCCTCCTTCTCGATGATCGAGGCGAGCGTCAGCGTCTGGTGCAGGGTGAGGTCGCGGGCGCGCGCCTCCGCGAGCAGCTCGGGCGAGATCTTCTCGCGCATCCGCGCCACCATGCGGGCCAGGATCTCCTCGGCGGTCATGCCCTTCACGAACTGGTACGTGTCGGGGAAGAGATAGCCCTCCACCGAGTCGGCCGGGATATCGAGCATCTTGAGGAACACGACGTCGTTCCCGACCCGGAGGAGGTCCTCCGCCGCGGCCAAGCGCTCGGTCTGGAGCTGCCGCGCCAGCTCCCCGAGCGTGCTGCCTTCCTGGAACACGACCATGTGCTGCAGCACCTGGCCGCCCGCGATCTGCTCCAGCACGCGCACCGTGTTCGAGCCCTGGGGGATCTGGTACTCGCCGGCCTTGAGGGTGCGGAAGCTGCCGCGGGCAAAGGCCAGGAGGACGAAGCCGACACGGCTCTGGATCACCCCCGCCTCGTCCAGGATCTCGGCCACCTCGACGACTCCCTTGTGGGCGGGCAGCTCGACGACGCGGGCCGAGGAGCGGAGCGGCGCGGGCACGGTCAGGATCCACCAGCCTTCCAGCAGGAGGGCGAGCAGGCCCACGACCACGACGAGGCCCACCCCGGCCCGCCAGGTGGGCCCGGGCCGGCCCGGGCCAATTCCCCATGTCGGAAGCGATCGAGGGCGTTCCATCATGGTGAGCCCTTATTCTGGCCGGACTCCCAGCGTGAGTCAAACCGAGGGAGACCCTGGCCGGTGGCTTGGGAGGTCCCAGGCCAGGCTGGTTCGATTACTTCGTAAATCGCTTAATAGTTTAATCGATTTATGGCAATATCAATCAAATGCTGCTCCCATACAACGCTCGAGTTCTGGCCGACCTGACAGCCGAACTGGACCGCCTGAAAACGAAGCTCGACTACCGAGGGACTCTCCCTCGAACCTGGGCGGGACGTCTCCGCCGCGATCTCGAAGCCGAGGCGGTGGCTGCCTCTACCTCGATGGAAGGCGTCCCGATGACCATCGAAGAGGTGCATCGAATCCTCGCCGGGGACCTCCCCACCCAGACGAAAGAGGCCGACGCGGCGCTCGTCCGAGGCTACCGCGACGCGATGAGCTTCGTGCTCAGGCGGGCAGATGACGCCGCCTTCAAGTGGGATCGTGAGCTCTTGGTTGGGCTGCACGACCGCATCCTGGCCGGAAACGGGGCGGCCGGGGCAGGGCGCTTCCGGACCGGGCCGGCCTATGTCGTGGACAACCGGTCGAGCGAGCTCAGATTCGAGCCACCACCTCCCGAGCAGGTTTCGAGCCTGCTGGACACCGCCTGCTCGATCGTGCAGGGGCGGGGCGAGCACCCGACCATCGAAAGCGCCTGGATCCACGTCGCCATGGCCGCCATCCATCCTTTCAAGGACGGCAACGGCCGGGCCTCCCGGATGGCCGCCTCGTTGGCGATGTATCGAGGAGGCTTCAAGCTTCCCGAGTTCACATCCCTGGAGGAGTGGTGGGGACGTCATCTGTCCGACTACCACGTCGCCTTCACGTGCCTCGGGCGGAAGTTCGACCCGGGCGCGGACGTCACGCCGTTCATGCGTGCTCACCTCGAGGCACAGCTCCACCAGGCGCGGGCTCTCGAGCTGAGAGAGCAGATCCAGCAGAAGATCTGGAGAGCGGTGGAAGAAGCCGTGACCGCGGCCGGCCTCGACCCCCGGGTGGCGAATGCCGTCTGGGACGCGTTCTTCGGTCGAAGCGTGGCTCCACGCTACTATCGTCCCCTTGTCGAGGTCGGTCCGGTGACCGCGTCGACCGATCTCGGAGCTGCCGTCGCCGCCGGTCTCCTCCGCGCCGAAGGCAGGGCCAGATCACGGACCTATCATGCCGGTGATGCGCTCTACGGGCGCATCGGCTCGATCCTTGGGATCCCGGTGCAGGAGTCCGGAGAAGTGGGCCGAGCGATCATCATCGGAGAGCTGACCAAGCGCACCGCGCCCCCAGGGTGACCCGAGCCGGCCGGGGGCGCCCGGCGGGTCGTTGCGTCCGTGTTCCGCTTCGTGGTACCGTCGCCCTCCTGTATACTTACCGGTCTTGGGGCGCCCCGCCCCTCTACCCTGAGGAGGAAATGCATGCAGGAGCTGGCGCTTCCAGTCCGTCACGAATGGCTCGCCCGTGAGCGCGCCTACGGGAAGATCGCGATCGAGCCCTTCGAGCCGGGCTTCGCCCTGACGACGGGCAATGCCTACCGCCGGGTGCTGCTGTCCTCCATCACCGGGGCGGCCCCCACCTGGGTCAAGATCGAGGGGGTGCTGCACGAGTTCTCGCACCTGGTCGGGCTGCGCGAGGACACCCTCGACATCATCCTCAACCTCCGCAAGGTCGTGTTCACCCTGCACGTCAACCGCCCCAAGCTGCTCCGCCTGAAGGCCCAGGGGGTGCGGACGGTGACCGCGCGCGACTTCGAGCCCGATCCGGACGTGGAGATCCTGACCCCCGAGGTCGCGTTGGCCACGCTCGACAAGGACGGCAGCCTCGAGATGGAAGTCTGCGTGGAGCGCGGCCGCGGCTACCAGGCGGCGGAGAAGCGCGAGCCGGAGGCGCTGCCCATCAACGCGATGCTGATGGACTCGGACTTCGCGCCGGTCAGGCGCGTCAACTTCCGCGTCGAACCCAAGGGAGCGCAGGAGCGGCTGATCCTCGAGGTGTGGACGAACGGGACGGTGACGCCGGAGACGGCGGTGGCCGACGCCTCGCGCATCCTCGACGACCAGTTCGCGCTGCTGATCGATTTCCCGTCGGCCCAGCCGGTGCAACCCGAGGGCAACGAGACGGGCGGCGCGGGCGAGCCGGTGGTGCGGAGCGAGGTGAACGAGCACCTCTTCCGCAACGTGGACGAGCTCGAGCTGTCGGTGCGCGCGTCCAATTGCCTCAAGACCGCCAACATCCGCACCATCGCCGACCTCGTGCAGAAGACCGAGTCGGAGCTGCTCAAGACGAAGAACTTCGGCAAGAAGTCGTTGAACGAGATCAAGACCATCCTGGGAGAGATGGGGCTCTCCCTCGGCATGCGTCTCGATCCCGAGGAGCTGGAGCGGCTGCGCGCCCACTACGAGCGCGCATTCGAGACGTAACCGCCCTCCCGCGATCCCGCGTCCCGCACCCACGGCCTCCGGTCACCCGGGGGCCGTGCTGTTTCCAGACGGGTCGCCGGAGGTCTCGTCGGGGTCCGGGGCGAACGTCTCGGTGACGCCCCGGGCCCACGCGGTCACGCGGAGAACCCGCCCGTCGGTCTCCAGGATGACCGCCCCGTCGCGGTCGGTGCGGTAGACGCGCGCGCCCGCGGCCTCCAGCCGCGCGAGCGCGTCCGGGCTCGGATGGCGAAACGGATTGCGCGTGCCCACCGAGACCACCGCGATCCGTGGCCCGGCCCGCGCCAGGAAGGGCGCGGTCGACGAGAACCGGCTGCCGTGGTGGGCGACCTTGAGGGCGAGCGCGCGCACCGGGCCGCCGCGCTCCAGCAGGAGCGCCTCGCCGCGAGGGCCGAGATCCCCCGCGAGCAGGAGCGAGAAGCCCCGCCAGTCGAGCCGCAGCACGAGCGACTCATCGTTGGCGGCCTGGCGCGGACCCGGAGCGGGACCGAGGACCGTGATCAACGCCCCGCCGAGCCAGAGGCGCTGGCCGGCCGCCAGCACCCGCCGGGGCGCCCGGGAGCGGATCAGCGCGGCCAGCGTCTCCGCCGGACCGGCGGGCGGGCGGCCGGTCTCCCAGAACTCCCCCACGTGGAAGCGGGTCAGCACGGCGGCCAGCCCGCCGGAGTGATCGGCGTCCCAGTGGGAGAGCGCCACCACGTCGAGCCGGGCCAGCGGGCGGTTCCAGAGGAACGGGGCCACCACGCGCTCGCCCACGTCGAAGCGGCGCGCCCCACCGGGCCCGCCGTCCACCAGCAAGCGGGGACCCTCCGGCAGCTCGATCAGCGCCGCGTCGCCCTGGCCGACGTCGAGGAAGGTCACGCGCAGCATGGTCTCGGTCGGCCGGAGCCACGGCCAGATCGAGAACCCCG
>JBBDXN010000058.1:0-4783 GCA_040902305.1 Candidatus Rokuibacteriota bacterium
CTACCTGGTCCCCCCCGCGCGGCCGCAGGCCACCGCGGCGCGGGCCGGCGCGGTGTTCTACCTGGGCCTGGTCGGGCTCGTCGCCTGCGCGTTGCGCGCCTGGAGCGGCAGCCTCCTGCCCGGCTACCTGGCGGCGCTGGCGTTCTTCGCCGCGTACCGGACGCTCGCGCCGTGATCGCGCTCCCGATCGTGCTGCTGGCCGCCGTCGCGGTGGCGATGGCCGCGACGGATGCGGGCCCGGCCTCCGTGCTCCGGCACCTCTACCTCGTGCCCACGGTCTGGGCGGGATTGACGCGCGGCGCGCTCGGTGGCGGCTCGATCGGCGCGCTGGCCGGCCTGCTTCACGCGCCCGTGGTGCTGCCGGCGGTGGAGCGCGCGGGGCTCACCTCACAGACCCTCGACGGCCTGCTCTCGCTCGGCCTGCCGATCGTGGCGGGGCTGCTGGTCGGCCGCCTCGTGGACGGCTCCCGGGCGCGGGCGGCGCGGCTCGCGGCGGTGCTCGCGATTCAGCGCCGGCTGGGCGGGCCCGGGGCCCTGGGCGACCAGCTGCACGACGTCGCCGGTGAGCTGAGGGCCGCGCTGGGGGCCCGTCGGCTCGCGCTCCTGGTCGGCACCGACGTACGGACGGCGCAGCTCGCGAGTGTCCCGGTGGGCACCCTCGTGGACGCGGACTCGGCGGCGGCCTTCGCCCTCGCCACCGGCCAGCGGATGATCAGCGCGGATCTCCACGCGGACCCCCGGATGCGGACGGAGGCGCCGGTGTGCTCGAGCCCCCTCCGCGCGCTCGCGGTACCGCTCGTCTCGGGCGTGGGCGTCGTGGGCGTGCTGGCCGTCGAATGGACGGGCGAGCTGTCGCGCGCGACCCGCGCCGCGGCCGAGGAGCTGGCGATCCATCTCGGGCTCGCGGTGGAGAACGCGCGCCTCACGCTCCGCCAGCTCCGCTTCGCCGAGGAGCTGGCCGAGAAGGTGGCCGCGGCGACTGCGCGGCTGCGCGAGCTGGATCAGGCGAAGACCGAGTTCCTGTCGGTGGTCTCGCACGAGCTGCGCACGCCGCTGACCGCGCTCCAGGGATTCAGCGAGCTGCTGCTCCGATCCGCCCTGCCGCCCGACAAGGCGCACCGATGCCTCGTCTACCTGCACACCGAAGCGTGCACGCTCGGGCGCATCGTCGGGGAGCTGCTCGATCTCTCCCGGATCGAAGCGGGCCGCCCGCTCGAGGTCCGGCCGGAGCCGGTCGATCTCGACGAGCTGATGGAGCGCAACGTGGAGATGTTCGCCGCCGAGCATCGCGACCACCGCTTCCGCTGGACGCCGGGCGCGCCCGGGATGGCGCTCCTCGCCGATCCCGACGCGCTCGATCGGATGCTGAAGAACCTGCTGTCCAACGCGGTCAAGTACTCACCTCGGGGTGGCGAGGTCTCGGTGACCGCCTGTCCGGCCGCGGATCAGCCGGGGATGGTCGAGGTGGCCGTCGAGGACGACGGCGTCGGCATCCCGGCCGATCAGCTTCCGCGGATCTTCGACAAGTACGTCCGCGTTGCCCATCCCGAGACCACCGCCGCCCGCGGGCTGGGCCTCGGGCTCAGCCTCGTCAAGGCCCTGGCCGAAGCCCACGGTGGCCGCGTGGAAGTCGACAGCCTCCCCGGAAAGGGCTCCCGATTTCGCCTGCTTCTTCCTGCCCCAGACCGAGACTTTTGATCTATTTTCCATATAGTTGTGCTTGACACCCTCGTTCGAGGCCGTGTACGCTGTCTCCTCGGACATGGCGCGACGGGACGAGATGGCCGGGCGGATGGCGGAGGCCGTGGTGAAGCGGCTGGTCGGGCGAAAGCTCGCCGATGTCCGGGACGAGACGCGGGCGCGTGACGTCGTGCGGCGCATCCTGGTCGAGAACTTCCAGGCCGAGGAGAAGATCGACGCCGACGCCCGGAGCCTCCTGATGGACAATGCCAAGCTGATCCGCGATTCGGCCTCCGACTACAAGCGGCTCTTCGCGCTGGTCAAGACCAAGCTCGCCAAGGAGCGCGGGTTCACGCTGTGACCCGCATGAGCCGCGAGCGCATGTTCGCGCTGGCCGACCGCATCGTGGCGGACCTGACCGCCACCGAGAGCGTGATGATCAGGGCGGACGACGAGAAGGCCCACGGCCAGCTCCGCACCGAGGTCTTCCGCGTGCTGGAGGACGAGTCGAAGCTCGAGGAATCCATCGATCAGGAAGTGCGGCGCGCGCTGAGCACCTACTCGCGGCCGGCGCCCGAGGGCAGCGCGGAGTGGGAGCTGCTCTACCAGAAGACCCGCGACGAGGTCTACCGGCGGCGGTTCCGGCTTTGAAGCGCGTGGTGGTCGGGCTCAGCGGCGCGTCCGGCGCGATCTACGGGATCCGGTTCCTGGAGCTGCTGCGCGGGATCCCGGACGTCGAGGCCCACCTGGTCATCTCCGACGCGGGCCGGCGCACCATCGTCGAGGAGACCGACCGCACGGTCGCCGACGTCGAGGCGCTCGCCACCCGGCGCTATCGCAACCGCGACATCGGCGCGGCGCTCGCGTCCGGGTCGTTCAAGACCGACGGCATGGTCATCGTGCCCTGCAGCATCAAGACCGCGGCCGCGGTCGCGCACTGCGTCTCCGATACCCTGATGGCCCGCGCGGCCGACGTGACGCTCAAGGAGGGCCGGCCGCTCATCCTGGTGGTTCGCGAGAGCCCGCTGCACCTCGGCCACCTCCGGGTCCTCACCGCGCTGGCCGAGATGGGGGCGGTGGTGTTGCCCCCGATGCCCGCCTTCTACAATCGACCGAAGCAGATCGACGATCTCGTCACCCATACGCTGGCCCGGGTGCTCGACCGGCTCGGCCTGCCGCACGCGCTGGCGCCGGAATGGCAGGGCGCGCCGCCGCGCGTGCCGCCGCCGCCCCGCGGTTGACCGCGCCCGGCGCGCCGGCTGCCCCCGTGCCCGCCTCGCTCGATCTCTCGGTCGTGGTGCCGGTGTACAACGAGGAGGAGAATCTCCCGCTGCTCTGGCCGGAGATCCGGGACGCCCTCGAGCCGACCGGGCTCCGCTACGAGGTCATCTTCGTGGACGACGGGAGCCGAGATGGGAGCGCCGAGGTCGTCCGCGCGTTCCGCGAGCGGGACGCCCGGGTGCGGCTGGTGCGGCTGAAGGCCAATGCGGGAGAGACCGCGGCCACCGACGCGGGCCTGAAGGCGGTGCGGGGCCGCCACGTGGTGGTCATGGACGCCGATCTCCAGAACGATCCGCGCGACATTCCCGCGATGCTCGAGCAGCTCGCCCGGTGGGACGCGGTGACCGGCTGGCGCGTGAACCGGGCCGCGGGCGACTCGTGGGGGCGGCGGCTGTCCTCGCGGATCGCCAACCGCGTGCGCAACCGGCTGAGCGAGGAGACCATCCAGGACAGCGGCTGCACCTTCCGGGCCTTCCGGCGCGAGTGCCTGCGCGATCTCGAGCTCTACCAGGGGTTTCACCGCTTCATCCCCACCTTGCTCAGGATGCGGGGCTTCCGGGTCCTCGAGGTTCCGGTCAACCATCGACCCCGCCGGTTCGGCCAATCCAAGTACGGCATCGGCAACCGCGCGTGGCGTGCGTTCGTGGATCTCCTCGTGGTTCGCTGGATGAAGGACCGGGTGCTGCGCTACGAGATCGCCGAGGACGTGGGCGGCGAGCCCGGCGGCGGGCGATGAAGATCCTGCTGGTCGGGCTGGGGCGCTGGGGCGAGAAGCACCTGCGGGTGCTCGCCGAGCTCGGGGTCGACCTGTGGGTGGCCGACGTCTCGGCGGAGCGCCGCACGTTCGCGGTCCGGGCCGGGGTCGCGCCGGACCGCGCGGTCGAGGACTTCCGGCAGGCGCTGCCGCACGTGGACGCGGTGGACATCGTGACGCCCGCCGACAATCACCTGGCGCTGGCCGCGGAGTGCCTGCGCGCGGGCCGCGACTGCTTCATCGAGAAGCCGCTCACCCGGACGGTGGACGAAGGCCGCCGCCTCGCCGCGATCGTGGCGGAGACCGGCCGCGTCCTCCAGGTGGGGCACATCTTCCGCTTCCATCCCGTGACCACGCTGCTGCGCGAGCGGCTGGCCACGGGCGCGCTCGGCCGCGTGCGTTACTGCACCGGCCGCTTCGCGGGGTTCAAGCGCCCCCGGACGGACGTGGGGGTCACGGAGACCGACGCCATCCACTACTTCGATCTGTTCGCCGACCTGCTCGGGCGCGAGGCCACCGCGGTCACCGCCACCCTGCGCGACCACCTGGGCCGGGGCCTGGACGACTGCTCGTTCACCACCGTGGAGTACGGCGACGTGCCCGTCTTCGTGGAGGCCGGGTACTTCGCCCCCGGGACCCATCGCGACTGCGTGATCGTGGGCGAGCAGGGGACGCTCGCCGCCGACTTCGGCAGCTCGGAAGTGCGCATGCTCGCCAATCGCCACGTCGAGACGCCGTCGGGCTGGCAGGCGCCGGAGGGGGCGGTGGAGAGTGTCAAGGCCTCCGGTCCCGAGCCGCTCCGCCTCGAGCTCGAGCGGTTCCTGGACGCGGTGGCCCGTCGGAGCCGGCCCGTGGTGGACGTGGAAGCGGGCCTCGCCGCGCTGCGCACGGTGGAGGCGGCGCAGCGCGCATCCGCGCTGGGCCGTCGCGTCACGCTCGCCGAGCTGTCGTAGTGGGAACTCGCCGGCTGGTTCTACTGGTGCCGAAGGGGGGACTCGAACCCCCACACCCTTGCGGGCACATGACCCTGAATCATGCGCGTCTGCCAATTCCGCCACTTCGGCTCGG
>JBBDXN010000059.1:0-4708 GCA_040902305.1 Candidatus Rokuibacteriota bacterium
CGGTCCGGCCGGAGGTCCACGGCCCCGCGCACCGGCTCGAGCCGGCGCGTGTCGACCTGGCGGATGCGCGCCTCGCCGACGGGCCCGCGCCCGAAGCGGTCAGGCCGCACCGCGACCACCGCGTTCCGCACGTTGACGTTCCGGTACACGTTGATATTGGTCACCTTGACGACTGTGGTGCGCTTGACGACCACGTTGTTGACCACGCGGGGTCCGCCCCAGCCGCCCCACCAGGCCCGACCAACGAAGCCCGGGCGGCCCCACCACGGCACGCAGGGCTCGCCCCAGCCGAGCGCGACCCAGCTCACGAAAGGCGCGCCGATGGCCACGCGCACCCCGGGCGCGCCGAAGAAGGCCACGAGCGCCGGGGCGTAGACCGGGCGCACGACCACGGGCCCGGGCGCCCAGGCCCAGACGCGATCGACGTGTACCCAGCGGCCGTAGTGATAGGGCGCCCAGCCCCAGGGCGCGGTGTCCACCCAGGTCCACCCGAAGCGGGGATCCCAGACCCAGCGGCCAGTGGTGTAGGGGGCCCAGTCGGCCGCGACGGCCTGCGGGACCCACACCGATCCGTACTCCGGCACCACGCGCCAGTTGCCGTGCTGGTCGAGGTCGTCCACGCCGGAGACCGTCGGCGCCACGTAGCGCGCGCTCACCGTGTCCACGAGGGCCTCGGTGCGCGAGTAGTTCCAGCGGTCCCACACGTCCTGCTCGGGCGCGACGAAGGTCTGCACCGCGCCCGCGGCGCCCTCGGCGAGCACCACCTGCTCACTGGCCGCGATGCTCACCGCCTGGCCGCCGGCCGGCGTCATGCTCGCGGTGCCGCCGCGCCGGGTGATGAAGGAGGTGCGATCGGGCGTCACGTCCACGCGGTAGTAGCCCGGCCGGTCGATGGTGAACGCGGCGGCGGGCGTGTTGATCTCCACCGTGCGCCCGCCGTCCAGCGCGCGCAGGTCCAGCGACACGTGACCGGCCGCCACCTTGATCTGGAGGAAATCGGGCTCATGGTTCTCGATGCCCAGCTGGCTGTCGCCCCAGGCCCGCACGAAGCTCCGCGAGTCGATCTGCACCTCGAGATTGCCGCGGTTGCCGGTATAGAGCTGATCGCCCGGAGCGAGCGGGGTGTTCACCTGCGCGGGCGCCCAGTCCTCCCCGCCGGGGCGCCAGAAGGACACGTCCCCGTTGGTGTAGCTGAGCCGCGGCGGCGTCGGGGCCGGGTTCTGGCTGTCGTCGGCTTCACCGTCCTCGGGCGCGGCGGCCGGAGGCGCGGGCGGCGCGGGAACGGCGGGCGAGGCGGCCCAGGCCAGCGGCGCGGCGCCCACGAACAGGGTCAACGCCAGCAGGCTGGCGATCGTTCGCTTGAGGATGCTGAGCATGATGACTGACCTCCACAGTGTCTTGGGCAGTCGCTTGGGCGTCACTTGGGCGGTGTCGGCGGAGGCGGCGGCGGCGGCGGGGGCGACCCCGCCGGCGGGACCGGCGTCCGGGCGGGAAGATCGCGCCCCGGCACCCGATGTCCCTTGGCGTACATGCACTGGACGTAGGCGTTGTCGTAGCGGCGCTGCACTTCCCAGGACGGCGCGTCCATGAAGGCGCCCTTCACCTGCTTCCCGGCCCAGTCTCGGCAGAGGCTCACGTCGCCCTGGAACTGGTCGAAGGGCTGGCCGGTGCCCGGCAGCACCATCACGCTCGGGCCCGCGGGCGCGGTGGCGCAGCCCGCGCACAGCCCCGCACCCAGCACGGTCGCCATTGCCGTTACGCTCCATCCTCCGCGCATCGTGACCTCCTGGGGGGTCTGGGTTACACGCAGTCAGACGAGGGCCGTCCGGGGGACATTCGAGTGGGTGAGGGCGGGTGGGTGAGGGCGGGTGGGTGAGGGCGGGTGGGTGAGGGCCCGCCTGGGAAGAAACTACGGAGAATCCACTGTAAACGGCCGCGGGGCGGGCCGCGTCCAAAGCCCCGTCGAGGCTCAGCCGGCGAGTGCCCGGCGCATCCGCTCCAGCCCCTCGGTCAGGATCGACCGCGGTGAGCCGAAGTTCAGCCGCACGAAGCCCTGGCCGCCCCGGCCGAAGAGCGCGCCGTCGTTGAAGGCCACCTTGGCCCGCTCGAGGAAGAACGTGAAGGGGTCGGCGGCGGCGCGGCCCGCGCCCCGACAATCGAGCCAGGCGAGGTACGTCCCCTCGGGTGGCGTCATCGCGATGCCGGGCAGGTGCCGGCGCACGTACTCGGCCAGATGGTCCCGGTTGGCCTCGAGGTAGCGCAGCAGCTCTCCGAGCCACGCGTCGCCGTCGCGATACGCGGCGAAGGCCGCGGCGTAACCCATGACGTTCACCTGCGCTTGCACGTAGTCACCGCGGGCGGCCACGAAGCGCTCGCGGAGCGAAGCCTCGGGAATCACCGCGACCGAGACCTTGAGTCCGGCCAGGTTGAAGGTCTTGCTGGGCGCCATCAGGGTGATCGTGCGCCGCTCGATCTCCGGCCCGAGCGACGCCATCGGAACATGCCGGCGGCCCTGGTAGAGGAGATCGCAGTGGATCTCGTCCGCGATGATCGGAAGATCGCGCTCGAGGCAGATCTGCGCCATCCCGGAGAGCTCCTCGTGAGTGAAGACACGGCCCACGGGGTTGTGCGGGTTGCAGAGCAGGAACGCGCGGGTGCGGGCGTGGATGGCGGCGCGAAGCGCGTCGAGATCCGCCACGTAGCGGCCGTCGCGGTCGCGCCCGAGCGGGGCCTCGTCACGGGTGAGCTCGTGGTTCCCGGGGGATCGCAGAATCGGGGGATAGACCGGAAGCTGCATCAGCAGGCCGTCCCCCGGCTTGGTGAGCGCGCGGCAGGCCACGTTGAAGCCCGGGATCACGCCCGGGATCAGCACCACCGCCTCGGGAGACACCTTCCAGCCATAACGCTTCTGCAGCCGGTCCACGAAGACCTCGGCGAACTCCGGCCCCTCGAAGCCATAGCCGTAGACGCCGTGCTCGACGCGCTCGCGCAGCGCCCGCACCACCGGCTCGGGCGAGGCGAAGTCCATGTCGGCCACCCAGAGGGGGAGGACGTCGGGGGGGTACTTGCGCCACTTGTTGCTGTTGGTGGGCCGGCGCTCGATGACGCGGTCGAAATCGTGGGCCATGGGGATCACCGGGGGGAGGCTTCGCCCCTCACCCTGCCCTCTCCCCTGAGGGGAGAGGGAGAAGTAAGGACCCTGCACCCTCTCCCCATGGCGGAAAAGGCGAAAGTAAGGACCCTGCACCCTCTCCCCTGAGGGGAGAGGGCAGGGTGAGGGGGACAATTCACGGACGGGAGGCTACAGACAGGACTCGAAGAGGCCCGCGGCGCCCTGGCCGCCGCCGATGCACATGGTCACGACGCCGTAGCGCGCCTTGCGCCGCAGCATCTCGTTGGCGATGGTGCCGACCATGCGCGAGCCGGTCATGCCGAAGGGGTGGCCGATCGAGACCGAGCCGCCGTTCGGGTTGAGCTTCTCCATCGGGATGCCCAGCTTGTCGCGGCAGTAGACCACCTGCGAGGCGAAGGCCTCGTTCAGCTCCCAGACGTCGATGTCATCCATCTTGAGGCCGTTGCGCTTGAGCAGCTTCGGCACCGCGTAGATCGGCCCGATGCCCATCTCGTCCGGCTCGCAGCCGGCCACCGCAAAGCCGCGGAAGATGAGCTTGGGCTTGATGCCGAGGGCCTTGGCGCGATCCGCCGACATCAAGAGAGTGGCGGAGGCGCCGTCGGAGAGCTGCGAGGAGTTGCCCGCGGTGACGCTGCCCTTGCCGCTCGTCTTGTCGAAGTGCGGCTGGAGCGAGAGCAGGCCTTCGAGCGTGGTGTCGGGACGGTTGCACTCGTCCTTGTCCACGTAGAAGTCTTCCTTGCCGGTGATCTCCCCGGTCTTCTTGTCCACGATGCCGCGCACCACCTGGAGCGGCGCCATCTCCTCCTTGAAGAAGCCGTCCTGCTGGGCCCGCGCGGTGCGCTGCTGGCTCACCAGGGAGTACTCGTCCTGCATCTGGCGGGTGACGTTGTAGCGCTTGGCCACCACCTCGGCGGTGTCGCCCATCACCATGTAGATGCCGGGTTTCTTTTCCTTCACCCACGGGTTCGGCTCGCCGTCGCGCTTCATCATGCTGATGGACTCGACGCCGCCGCCGATCGCCGCGTCCGCGCCGCCCAGGATGATCTGGTGGGCGGCCATCGCGATGGCCTGCAGCCCGGAGGAGCAGAAGCGGTTGACCGTCGTGCCCGCGACCGAGACGGGCAGGCCCGCCCGGATCAGCGCCACGCGCGCGACGTTGTTGCCCTGCGCGCCGCTGGGCTGCGCGCAGCCCAGGATCACGTCCTCGATCTCGGCGTGATCGAGCTGCGGGGTCTTGCCGAGGACGTCCTTGATGCAGTGGGCGGCCAGGTCATCCGGACGGGTGATGTTGAACGACCCGCGATGCGACTTGGCGAGCGGGGTGCGGGAACTGGCGACGACGACAGCCTCTCTCATGGGGGGCTCTCCTTTCTCAGGGGGGAAGACTGGGGGGAGTATACCTCAGCGCTGCGCCGAGGGCACCCAGGCCGTGGTGCGGCCCCCGACCGTCTCGTGGCGGATGTGCTCGCCCCGCACCGTGATGGCGGGCGGGCCGCCGCGCCGGTGGCCCCAGCGGCGGTGGAAGAGCCACCAGCGCGGGAAGCGGTGACTATCAGACCCCGCTCCCACCGCCCC
>JBBDXN010000060.1:0-4611 GCA_040902305.1 Candidatus Rokuibacteriota bacterium
ACTGGCGTGCTTGCGGGTGGTGGGGGGCCCGTGGGCGCGAGGCCCGGTGGGAGGGGGGCAGGGGGAGGCGGGGAGGGGGGCCCTCTGACCCGTTCCCGCCGAGGAGTGCGGGTCCATCAACAACCCCGATTGGGAACTCCTAACGGGCGGGAAGCGAACACGGCCCTCGTGGTCAGAGGGCCCCCCTCCCCGCCTCCCCCTGCCCCCCTCCCGCCGGGAACCGCCGCGAGCCGAGACGCGAGACGACGCGCGCTTAGGCGAAGCCGTACAAGCGCGCCGCGTTGTCGCAGACGATCGCGCGGCGGGTCGCCGCCGGGAGATGGCCGAGCTCGCGGGCGATGTACTCGCGGGAATCGGGCCACACCCCGTCGGGATGCGGGAAGTCGGAGCCCCACATGACCTTGTCCACCCCGAGCTCGTCCAGCAGCTTCACGCCGACCGGATCGGTCTGGTACGTGGCCCAGACCTGGCGCTTCCAGTACTCGCTGGGCGGCATCGTGAGCGAGAGATCCTTGAACTGGTCCTCCCACTCGCCGTCCATGCGCCAGAGGATGTACGGGATCCAGCCGATCCCCGCCTCGCCCAGGACGACGCGAAGGCGCGGGTAACGCTCCAGCACCCCACCGTAGATCATGGCCATCAGGATATTGGCCATGTTGATCTGGAAGCCGGTGATGTGGGTGGCGAAGGCCATGCGGGCCGCGCGCTTCTGCGCGTCGGTCACGTCGGCGCTCGCGCGGGTGAGATCGGAGCCGAGGGACACGAGCTTCTGGAGATCCTCGGGGAGCCGGCTGCCGATGGTGTGGAAGTGCAGCGGCAGGCCGCTCGCGCTGATCACCTCCCAGAGCGGGTTCCAGTAGGGATCCCAGAGCGGGGTCAGGTCCGTGGAGTTGGCGATGTCGAGCCCGCGCACCGCGCCGCGCTTGGCCACCCGCTCGACCTCCGCGATCGCCGCGTCCATCGGGGTGTTCGGGATCGACGCGAGCCCGGCGAAGCGCTCCGGGTGCGTGGAGCAGAAGTCGGCGAGCCACTCGTTGTAGACCCGCATGACCTCGACCACCGCCTCCGGATCGTTCATGCGGCCGGTGGCGCCCAGGATGCCGTAGAGCACCTCGGCCTGCACGCCGTCGAGGTCCTGGTCCTGGAGGCGCAGCTCCGGCTCGGTCAGCCGCCGGATGCCCCGCTTGCCGTCCGCGTAGAGGCCGGTCTCGGCCATGCGGTCGGCACGATGGATGCGCCCCGGAACGTACTCGCGCCCGGCCGAGCCCATGCCGCAGGCGAGCCCGAGATTGGCCCCCTTCGTCGTGACCCACGTGGGCCCCTTGGGCTGGTCGATCACGTGGGGCATGCGGTCGCGCAGCGCGGCGGTCGCGTTGGTGGTGAAGAGGTCCGGCGGCAGCCAGCAGAGATCCAGGTGGCAATCGGCGGAGATCATCTCGTAGCGCATGGGCACCCCCCTCCCGGGCGGGTCGAGGGCCCGATGATATAATCCCCGCGCTCACCCCACAAGACGGCAGGCGCGAGGCCCCCATGAAGACATTTCGGCTCTACACCGGCAAGGACGGGCAATCCCACATCGAACCGATCGACCTCGCGCAAACCCCGTCGTGGACGCGCGGGCTCGCGACCACCCAGATCTCCTTCCGGGAGAGTCCGGTCGACAACTTCCTCGACTGGCATCCCGCCCCGCGGCGGCAGTTCGTGATCATCCTCTCCGGCCACCTCGAGATCGGCCTGGGCGACGGCACCAAGCACGTCTTCGGGCCCGGCGACGCGCGGCTGGTGGAGGACACCACCGGACAGGGGCACACCACGCGGGTACACGGCAGCCAGCCCTGCCTCACCGCCACGGTTCCGCTCGAGGAGCAATGAGATGGCCACCAAGATCCTGTTCGCGCCCAAGCAGTCCGACGCGGTCGTCGAGATCGCCCGCTCCCTCACCCCGGCCGGCTTCGAGCTGCTGATCGCGGATATCGGTACGCCCGAGTTCTACGCGGCGGCCGCCCAGGCCGAGTACTACCTGGGCCTGGCCCGCCAGATGGGCGGGGAGTTCTTCCGCTCCGCGCCCAACCTCAAGCTGGTGCAGCTCCTCTCCGCGGGCTACGACCGGGTGGACATCGAGGCCGCGCGCAAGGCGGGCGTGCCGGTCTCCAACAACGGCGGAGCCAACGCGATCGCGGTGGCCGAGCACACCCTGATGCTGATCCTGGCGGTGCTGAAGCGCGTGGTCCGTTTCCACAACGACGTGGTGGCGGGGCAGTGGCGGGTGGGGGGCTTCGACGACCAGCGCGTCTACGAGCTGTCGCGCCGCACGCTCGGCATCGTGGGCCTGGGCAATATCGGCAAGAAGGTGGCGCGCCGGGCCGCCGCCTTCGACATGACCGTGCAGTACTACGACATCGCCCGACTCACCGAGGCGGAGGAGGACGCCCTCGGCGTCCGCTTCGTGCTGCTGCCCGAGCTGCTGCGCACCTCCGATGTGGTGAGCCTGCACGTGCCGCTCGACGACTCCACGCGCCACCTGCTGGGCGCGCCCGAGCTCGCCCAGATGAAGCCCGGCGCCATCCTGATCAATACCTGCCGCGGGCCGGTGGTGGACGAGGCCGCGCTCTACACCGCGCTCGAGCGCGGCCAGGTCGCGGCGGCCGGGCTCGACGTGCTCGTGGACGAGCCGCCCGCCAGGGATCATCCCCTGTTCTCTCTCCCCAATGTCACCCTGACGCCGCATTCGGCCGGGCCGACCTGGGAGAACTGGACGGCCCGCTTCCGCAACGGGTTCGACAATATCCAGCGGGTGGCCGCGGGCCGCGCCCCCAAGTGGGTGATCCCGGAGCTCGCCGACTGATTCGACACCTAATATATTGAATATATTGGCTTTGTTCCGTAGGATTGCCGAGTGTGGCTTCAGGTAGTAGAATGCTACTTGTCCGGTAGCGTAATGCTACCCAGTCCGGACGAAGGAGATAGGACAATGCGCTCCGCCGTCAAAGTGTCGGAGAAGCTGCTGGGACTCGCCAAGCAGGAAGCGAAGGCGACGAACCGCTCGATCACGGGACAGATCGAGCACTGGGCGATCATCGGCCGGGCCGCCGAGGCCCTCGAAGCCTACGCCGACGTGCTCCGGCTCAAGCGGACGGGGCATGCCCTGCCGATTCCGACGGACGTCGGGAGAGAGGCGGTGCACGAGCTCCTGGCTCGGCTCGCCGATCACCGCGATCGAGAGAGCCTCACGGCCAGGCTCGGCGCGTCGAGGGCGCCCCTCTACGAGAGTGACCCCGCCGATCCCGACTCGATCGTCGAGATCGCGCCCGACGGTTCGCGTGTCCGGGGGCGTTTCGTCGGGCGGCGGTTCGTCCCGGCGGAGTAGCCGGGCCCGGACGTTGTGGCCCGGCCCGGTCGGCGGTTGGCGCCCATCCGCGAAGCCGTCACCGCCGAGCAGCGGGTCCTCATCTTCCTGGCCGGGCCGAACGGGTCGGGGAAGTCGACCTTCTTCGACGAGTATCTCGAGGATCTCGGCCTCCCGTACGTCAACGCGGACGTCCTGGCCCGCCGGCTCCGGGACGCGCTGCCGGGCTCGTCCGTGGACGAGGTCGAGCGGCGGGCCTTCGGGGAGGCGGAGGCGATTCGTGGCGCGTTCCTGGAGGCGGGCATCTCCTTCTGCACCGAGACGGTGTTCTCGGACCCCTACTCGGCGAAGGTCGACTTTCTCAAGCGGGCGCGCGCGGCCGGCTACACGGTCTTCGTGGTCTTCATCGGCCTCGACAGCCCGCAGCTCTCGATCGGGCGCGTGAAGCAGCGCGTGGCCGCCGGGGGTCATGACGTGCCGGACGAGAAGCTCATCTCGCGCTTCCCACGGACGCTCTCGAACCTGCGCGGCGGCGCGGTGCTCCTCGCGGACGAAGCGTTCCTCTTCGACAACAGCTCCTTCCGGGAGCCGTATCGCCTGGTCCTGGTCTACGAGGAGGGACAGATCGTGAACCGATACCCGCCGCTTCCCTCCTGGACCGCCGGCCTGCCCGGGCTCTAGGCCATGAAGATCCTCTTCATGCCGAACCTGATCGTGTCCGGCCTCTCCGAGCTGGACCGCGCCCACATCCTGGAGGCGGCGGGGCCCGGCGCCCGGATCGTGGAGGCGCGCGACCGCGCGACCCAGCGCCGCGAGCTGCCCGATACCGACGTCATCTTCGGGCGCGCGCATCCCGAGCTGTTCTCCCTCGCCACCCGGCTCGTCTACTACCACTCGATCGGAGCGGGAGTGGACAGCATCCTCACCCCCGAGCTGATCAATCACGACGTGCCGCTGGCCAGCGAGAAGGGTGAGGTCGGCATCCACCTGGCCGAGCACGCCTTCGCGCTGCTGCTCGCGCTCACCCGCGGACTCCACACCGCGGTGCGCACGCCGGACTACGACCTCCGCGAGCCGATCCGCGTCCACCAGCGCGAGCTCTACGAGCAGACCATGGGTATCGTGGGCCTGGGCGGCACCGGCCGCGCGGTGGCCCGTCGCGCGGTGGGATTCGGCATGCGGGTGCTCGCGGCGGATATCGAGCGCGTCGAGCCCGAGCTGGGCGTCGAGGCGCTCTTGCCGGCCGACCGCCAGGCCGATCTCCT
>JBBDXN010000061.1:0-30253 GCA_040902305.1 Candidatus Rokuibacteriota bacterium
CGTCATGCCGCTCATGTCCTTTCACACCCAGCGCGGGCCGGCGGCGCCCGGCACCGCCTCGGAGCTGATGCCCCACGACCACGGCCCGGGCGACCCCGCCGTGCAGGGCGTGCTGCGGCGGCTGCTCGAGCGGCTGGAGGCGGCGGGCGGCTCGCTGCGGCCGTCGCCCCAGACCGGGTTCGTGGTGCCGTTCGACCCGGAAGTGCTGAAGCTGGTGGCCTTCGATCTGCTCGACCAGGCGGGCGTCCGGGTCCTGCTGCACGCCTTCGCCACCGGGGTGATCGGCGCCCCGCGGCCCGACGGGGTGGTCTTCGAGACGAAGTCGGGGCCGATCGTGATCATGGCCCGCGCCATCGTGGACGCGACCGGTGACGGCGACGTGGCCGCCTTCGCGGGGGCGCCCTACGAGATCGGGCGCGCCGGCGACGACCTGGTGCAGCCCATGACGCTCATGTTCCGCATGGTGGAGTTCGAGCGGAACGGGTTCGCGGCGTATCGCCAGGCGCACCCCGACCAGTGGCGTGGCGTGCACGGACTCTGGGACCTCGTGCGGGAGGCGAGCGCGGCGGGCGAGCTGGCCCTGGCCCGCGAGGACATCCTGTTCTTCGGCACCCCGCACGAGCGCGAGCTCTCGGTCAACAGCACGCGGGTCACCGGCGTGCTCGGCACCAGCGTGTGGGATCTCACGCTCGCCGAGTGGCAGGCGCGCCGGCAGATGCGGCAGATCGCGGCATTTCTGCGCAAGTACGTGCCGGGCTTCGAGCGGTCCTACGTCGCCCAGAGCGGCGTCACCATCGGGGTGCGCGAGACGCGGCGCATCACCGGGGAGTACCAGCTCACCGCGGAGGACCTGCTGGGCGCCCGCAAGTGGGACGACGTCATCGCGCGCGGAACCTATCCGCTCGACATCCACAACCCGCAGGGCAAGGGCACCCTGCTGATGCGGTTGCCGCCCGGCGAGTCCTACGATATCCCGCTGCGCGCGCTCCTGCCCCAGCGGCTCGATCGGTTGACCGTGGCGGGCCGCTGCATCTCGGGCACGCACGAGGCGCACTCGTCCTACCGCGTCATGCCGATCGCGATGGCCACCGGTCAAGCCGCGGGCGTGTGCGCGGCCCTGGCCGCGCGCGCGGGCAAGGCGGTGCGCGACGTGCCCGCGGGCGACGTGCAGACCGAGCTCCGGCGGCAGGGCGCCGCGCTCTGAGCCGGGCCGGCTTCCTCCTTCCTACCGCGTAAGAGGTTCCGCTCGGAAGCCGGGGCTCGCCGTCGCCCGGGTGAAACGCGCGGAAAGGCGCCGAAGTCGCGACGATCCGGCGGGGCACGCCCCTTGCGTTCCAATCGAGCAGCCGTCAATCCTCAACTCAGAGAAAAGGAGCCGCCATGAACAAGGACATCCTTTCCGGCAAGTGGAAGGAGATGAAGGGGCGCGCGAAGGAGCAGTGGGGCAAGATCACCGACGACGAGTTCGACCGTGCCGAGGGCAAGGCCGAACAGATGGTCGGCCTGCTCCAGCAGCGCTACGGCTACACGAAGGAGAAGGCCGAGGAGGAGTACGACCGCTTCCTGAACAAGCAGGAGCTGGAGCCCCGCCGCTAGCGTCCAACCGCCGCCACCCTCACCCCGACCCTCTCCCTCGCCGAGGGAGAGGGGGCCGTTTCGATCCCCTCGCCCCCGGAGGGGGAG
The DNA here is from genome assembly GCA_040902305.1 of Candidatus Rokuibacteriota bacterium. Classification (GTDB taxonomy): domain Bacteria; phylum Methylomirabilota; class Methylomirabilia; order Rokubacteriales; family CSP1-6; genus CAMLFJ01. The sequence goes on from JBBDXN010000061.1 coordinate 1,684, forward strand.
AGGGTCAGGGTGAGGGGGCGGGCTGGACGCGGGACACGCATTCGTGAATAGCGCGGGCTAGAGCGCGAGGTACTGCTGGCGAATCGCGTCGTTGTCGCGGAACTCGCGCGCGGTGCCCTCGAAGCGGATGTGGCCCTTCTCGAGCACGTAGACCCGGTCGGCCAGGTCGAGGGAGAAGCCCACGTTCTGCTCGGCGAGCAGGAAGCCCGTCGCGCTTGAGCCGCGCGATCTGCTCCTTGAGGTGGTCCACCACCAGCGGGGCCAGCCCCTCCGACGGCTCGTCGAGGAGCAGCAGCTCGGGATTGCCCATCAGGGTGCGGGCGATCGTGAGCATCTGCTGCTCGCCCCCCGAGAGGAAGCCGCCCTGGCGGCCCACCAGCTCGCGCAGCTTCGGGAACAGATCGAACACCCGCTCCACCGTGAAGCCTCCTCCGTCCCGGGCGCCCCGGCTGGCCACGTCCAGGTTCTCCCACACCGTGAGATCCGCGAAGATGCGCCGGTCCTCCGGGATGAAGCCGATCCCGGCGCGGGCGATCTGGTAGGGCGGCCGGCCGGTGACGTCGCGGCCCTTCCACACCACCCGGCCGCGGCGCGGCGGGGTGAGGCCGATGATGCTCCGCATGGTGGTGGTCTTGCCGACCCCGTTGCGCCCGAGCAGGCACACGCACTCGCCGCGGGCCACCTGGATGGACACCCCGAAGAGCACCTGCGACAGCCCGTAGGCGGTATAGATGTCGTCGACCTCGAGGACGCGCTCGGACACGGCGGTCACCGGCTCTCTCCCAGGTACACCCGCCGCACCTCGGGATCCCGCCGCACGTCCGCGGGGGCGCCGTCGGCGATCACGCGCCCCTGGTGCAGCACCGTGATGCGGTGGGCGATGGAGAAGACCACCTCCATGTCGTGCTCGGTGAAGAGCAGGGTCAGGCCCCGGTCGGCCGCGATCCGCTCGATGAGCCGGATGGACTCGCGCGTCTCGGTCGCGGACATCCCGGCGGTCGGCTCGTCGAGCAGGAGGATCTCCGGCTCGAGCGCGAGCGTGATGCCCAGCTCGAGCTGCTTCTGGTTGCCGTGGGAGAGGAAGCCGGAGACCTCCTCCGCCTTGTCGCGGAGGCCGACCGACTCCAGGAGCGCCTCCGTCTCCGGCCGGTAGAGGCGCTCCACCGGGGTGAAGAGGTTCCAGCCCCGGCCGCGGTGGCAGACGAACGCGGCCTGGACGTTCTGGTACACGGTGAGCCGCGGGAAGATGTTGGTGCGCTGGAACGACCGGCCCATTCCGAGCCGACAGAGGTCGTGGGGCGCCATGCCGGTGACGTCGCGCTCCTTGAAGACCACCCGCCCCGCGTCCGGCGCCAGGTGCCCGGTGATCAGGTTGAAGAGCGTGGTCTTGCCCGCGCCGTTGGGCCCGATGATGGCGCTGATCGAGCCGCGGGGCACCGTGAAGCTGACGCCGCCGACGGCCTGAAAGCCGTCGAAGCTCTTCCGGATCTCGCGGACGTCAAGCACCGGTGGGCCTTCGGACCAGGCGGTGCCACAGCGTTCCGAGCGCGCCGGCGAGGCCACCGGGAAAGACGAAGAGCAGCGTTACCAGGATACTGCCGAGGATGAGGGGCCAGTACTCGGTGACCGAGACGATCTGCTGGTTCAGCCAGAGGAGCGCCAGGGCTCCGACCGCCGGACCGTAGAAGGCGCCCATGCCGCCCAGCAGGGTCATGATCAGCACCTCGGCGGACTTGGTCCAGTAGGCGAAGTCGGCGAACACGCCGCGGTTGAAGATGCCGAAGAGGCCGCCCGCGAGCCCGGCGAAGCCGCCCGCGAGCACGAACACCGCGAGCTCGTACCGGCGGACGTTGACCCCGATGAACTCGGCCCGCTCGGGGTTCTCGCGGATCGTGGTGAGCATCCGGCCGAACGGGGAGCCCACGATGCGGCGCAGGATCCAGAAGCAGACCGCGACCACCACGAGCGTGAGGAAGTAGAAGTACTCCGACGTGCGGTAGCCGCCCACCACCGGCAGCACGGTCCCGATCCGCTCGAGCCAGGCGAAGTCGGGATAGGGGATCTCCGGCATGCCCTGCTCGCCGCCGGTCACCTCGTTCCACTTGAAGCAGATCGCCCACACGATCTGGGCGAAGGCGAGCGTGAGCATCGCGAAGTAGATCTTGGTGAGGCGCACGCAGAAGAAGCCGAAGAGCAGGGCGAAGAGCCCCGCCACGAGGCCCGCGGCCGGGAACGCGATCAGGAACGTCACCCCCGCCTTCTTCATCAGGATGCCGGTGGTGTAGGCCCCGATTCCGAAGTAGGCCGCGTGCCCGAAGGACACGAGCCCGGTATAGCCCACGAGCAGGTTGAGGCTCGTGGCGAACAGCGCCCAGATGACCACGTCGTTGGCGAGGAACGTGTAGAAGCGCGAGCCCGCGGCGGGCACGAAGAAGGCGGCCACGAGCACGAGCAGCGCCCAAGGGATTCGTGATCGGCGCATGTTATTTGAGCGGGCGGCCCAGGAGGCCCCAGGGGCGGATGATGAGGACGGCGGCCATGAGGGCGAACACCGAGAAGATCGAGAAGCGCGGGAAGAACAGGATGCCGAAGGAGAGCACCTGGCCGTAGATCAGGGCGCCGAGGAAGGTGCCCCAGAAGGAGCCGAGCCCCCCGATCACCACCACGATGAACGCCTCGACGATGATCTCGGTGTCCATGCCGGGCACGATGGTGCGCACCGGGGTGACCAGGGCCCCGCCGAGCCCGCCCAGGAACGAGGCGAGCATGAAGACCCCGGTGTAGAGCCCGTTGACGTTCACCCCGAGCGCGCCCAGGGTCTCCCGGTCGAGCGCGGCGGCCCGGATGAATCGCCCGACCCGGGTGCGCTGGAGCACGAACCAGAAGGCGAGCGCGATGAACGGCCCCAGCAGCAGGATGAACAGGTTGTAGTAGGGGATGGTGGCGCCGAAGAGCGAGAAGGCGCCGCTGAGCCCGGGCGGCCGGCTCACCGACTTCTGCTGGGTGCCCCAGATGATCTTGGCCACATCGGACAGGATGAGCACGAGGGCGTAGGTGAAGAGGAGCTGGTAGAGCTCGTCCTTGCCGTAGAGGTGCCGGAAGAGGAAGCGCTCCACGATGCCCCCGAGCAGCGCGACCGCGACGGCGGCGCCCAGCGCGGCCATCCAGAAGCTGCCGGGCCCGGTGCCGATCCACTGCACGAGCTGGAAGGCGCTGTAGGCGCCCAGCATGTAGAAGGTGCCGTGCGCGAAGTTCAGCACGCGCAGGACGCCGAAGATCAGGGAGAGCCCGGAGGCGATCAGGAACAGGAACATGGCGGCGGTGAGGCCGCTCAGGCTCTGGGCGAAGACGAACGACGGATCAGGCATCGGAGGGCCCCCTCACCCTACCCTCTCCCCCTCGACGGGGGAGAGGGAATCGGAGCACCCTCTCCCCTCGGGGGAAGGGCCCGACCACCCTCTCCCCTCGAGGGCTAGGGCAGCAACGAGCACCCTTTCCCCTCGGGGGAGAGGGCAGCGAGCACCCTCTCCCCTCGGGGGAGAGGGCAGGGTGAGGGGAATGGACAGCTAGTCCATGAACTTGGTGGGGTCGACGTACTCCACCGGCTTCATGATCGGGAACGGATACTTGGGGTCCATCACGGTCTTGCCGTAAAGCTGGCCACGGTTCGCCTGGTGATCCTTCTCCCGAATCGTCTGCTTGCCGATCGGTGTGTCGATGCTCAGGCCCAGGAGCGCCTTCGCGACCTTGTCCGAATCGGTGCTGCCCGCCTTCTTGATCGCCTCCGCGAGGAAGGCCATGCCGATCCACCCCTGGATGGCCCAGGACGACGGGTACTCGTCCTTCAGGTACTTGGAGAGCCGCGCGACGTAGTCGCGATGGGCCGCCGACTCACCCCAGTAGAAGGCGTCGTAGGAGTTGCCCCAGATGCCCACCGGGTAGTCCTTGCCCATGGCCTTGGTCGACTCGGGCGAGCCCGCCTCGCCGACCGCGATGACGTTGTACTTGACCGCGTCGAAGTAGCCGAGCGGCTTGGCCTGCTTCGCGAAGTTCACGAAGTGGCCGCCCCACAGCGACGAGAAGACGGCGTCCGGCTTCTTGGCCATCTGCGCGTTGATGAACGGCGTGTAGTCGGGCTCGCCCAGCTTCGGCCACTGCTGATCCACGATCTGCACGCTGGGCTTGATCTTCTTCAGGTGCTCCACGAAGGACTTGGTCACGTCCTGGCCGTAGGCGTAGTCGGGGCTGATGGTGGCGACCTTGGTCACCGGCCACTTGGCCACGATCTCCGCCGCGCTGCGCCCCTCCATCGTGGTGTTGGCGGACACGCGGAAGACGTAGGGATGCAGCTTGTCGGGGGCGGTGAGCTGGTCGGTCTTCGGGATCGGCGCGATGAAGACGATCTTGTTCTCCTTCGCCACCACCGAGACCGCCGGCCCCTCCGCGGAGGTGAGGGTACCCACCAGGAAGTCCACGTTCTCCTTGAGGATCAGCTCGCGGGAGACCCGCACCGCCTCGTCCGCGTTGCCCTTGGTGTCGCGGAGCACCAGCTCGAGCTTCCGGCCGAGCACGCCGCCCTTGGCATTGATCTCGTCCACGAACATCTGAGCGCCCTTGGACGCGGGCTCGCCGAAGAGCGCCCCGGGCCCGGAGAGGATCATCGGGAAGCCCACCTTGATCGGCTTCTGGGCCTCGGCGGCCAGGGGCACCGCGAGGGCCAGGGCCAGTAGCATCGTGAGTACACGGAGCATCATGTGAAGCCTCCTTTGGCTACGAGAGATTGCGGGTCACGAAACGGCCGCCCTTCATCACCGACAGGCGGCTCCTATCTTGAAGAATCGCGATGTCCTTCAGTGGATCGCCGCTCACCACCACCAGGTCGGCCAGCTTGCCGGCCTCGAGCGTGCCGATCCGGTCCTGCATCCGCATCAGCTCGGCCCCGTACCGGGTTGCGCACGTGATGGCCTCGAGCGGGGTGAAGCCGATGACGTCCACGAAGACCTGGATGTCCTTGGCGTACTCGCCGTGAGGGTTCCAGGCGAAGCCGAAGTCACCTCCCGGGCACATGCGGATACCGATGTCCTTGGCGCGCCGGTACGTGTCGGACGCCTGCTTGATCTCGTCGCGCAGGCCCGACGGCCCGACGATCTCCTCGGTGATCCCGAAGCGCGGCCCGTTCTCGATGATCGAGTAGAGGTAGCGCAGCCCCGGCACCAGGATGAGGCCCTGGTCGGCGATCAGGCGCAGCGTCTCGTCGTCGGCGTAGGTCGCGTGCTCGATGGAGTCCACCCCGGCCTGGGCCGCCACCCGGCTCGAGCGGGCGCCGCGCACGTGGGCCGCCGCGATGCGACCGCGCATGTGGGTCTCCTCCACCAGCACGCGGACCTCGTCGAGGGTGTAGGTGCAGTCCGCGATCGGAGTGTGGGGCAGCAGCGCGTCGCCGCCCACGTAGCACTTGATCACGTCGGCGCCGTCCTTGATGGAGCGTCGTACCGCGGTCCGGATCTGATCCGCCCCGTCCGCGATGAGGGCGAGCCCGTCCATGCCGAGCTTGAGATAGGACGGGTTCCAGTCCGACATGCCGCCGGTGGCCACGATGTCGCGGCTCGCCGCGAGCAGCCGCGGCCCCGGGTAGAGGCCCTCGTTGATCGCGCGCTTGAGGGCCACGTCCACCCCGTGCACCGAGCCGGCGGAGCGCGCCGCGGTGTAGCCGTGGGAGAGCGCCAGCTCCGCGTTCTTGGCCGAGACCAGCGTGGAGTACTCGGGCGGGCAGTTCAGGTCGAGATCCGCGATCACCTTCACGTTGTTGTACGAGAGGTGGATGTGCGCCTCGACCAGCCCCGGGATGACGGTGCGCCCGCCTAGGTCCACCACCTGCGTGTCCGCGCCCGACGGCGCGTCGGCGGCCGAGAGCGGCCCCGCGTGCACGATGGTCTCGCCCTCGATCACCAGGCTGCCGTCGCGCGCCGGCGCGCCCGTCCCGTCGATTACGTTGGCGTTCTTGAGCCAGGTTCTCATGGCTGCTCTCCGCTTGCCTGGGGCGACGCCCTCTATTTGATCTTACGGTCGTCGCAAGCGACGACCTCTACCAGGTGGCTTCGCATTGTTCTCATAGCGCCGGGAGACCGGGGGTCTGGACCCGGATGCGGTAGAGCGAGGTGGACGCGGTGATGTAGAGGCTCCGGTAGTCCTCGTCGCCCCAGGCGAAGTTGGCCGCGTACTCGGGCGCGTGGATCACGCCCAGGCACGCCGCCTCCGGGCTGAACACGTGGATGCCGCCCGGGCCGCAGCAGTAGACGTGGCCCGTCGAGTCGATCTTCATGCCGTCCGGCGCGCCCTTGCCCTCGCCGGTGGTCTCCGCCCACACCTTGCCGCCGGACAGCCCCCCGTCGCCCTTCACATCGAAGACGCGGATGTGCTGGCGGGCGGTGTCGTTGACGAAGAGCCGGCGCCCGTCGAGCGAGAAGCAGAGGCCGTTGGGCCGGTCGAAGTCGTCCGCGAGCAGCCCCGGGCTCTTCGGGTCCGATCCGACCCGGAACAGCCCCTGGAACGCCAATTCCTGGGGGCGGGGCACTCCGTAGAACTCGGCCCGGCCGTAGGGCGGGTCGCTGAAGTAGATGGACCCGTCGGCTGCGCAGACGACGTCGTTGGGGCTATTGAGCTGCTTGCCCTGGTAGTGCGTGGCGAGCGAGACGACCTGACCGCCCGCCTCGGTGCGCGACACCTGGCTCGAGGCGTGCTCGCAGGCCAGGAGCCGGCCCTCGCGGTCCCAGGCGAGACCGTTGGACTTGTTGCACGGCTTGCGGAACGTGGTGACGCCCTCGATGGCGGACCACCGGCGCAGGTGATCACCGGGCATATCGCTCCACAGGAGATACTGCCCCGCCGGGTGCCAGAGCGGGCCCTCGGTGAAGAGGCACCCGGTGGCGATCCGCTCGAACTCGACCCGGGCCCCCACGACCGGCGTGAAGCGCGGATCGCGGATCGAGACGGTGGACGCGGTCACTTGGACATGCGCTCGCCGGGCTTGCCGCCGACGTACCAGTCGGGGGGATCGACCTGCTCGAAGACCACCCACACCGCTTCCTTCGGCAGCTTGGTCACGTCGCTGATCGCGGCGGTGACCCGCTTGGCGATCTCGTTCAGGTTGTCCTTGCCCCAGCCTTCGTAGATGCGGATATTGACGAATGGCATCGGAGTCTCCCTTGGCTCCGGGGCGGTGGGGAGCATGCGCCCTCCCCGGAAAGTGGCCGGAGACTAGCACGCCGGGCAGGGGACGGGCAAGGCCACGCCGCGTCCCCGGCGCGGGCCGAGCCCGGAACCGACCGTGCGGGAAGGATCGGCATGCTTCGCCCGCGATACCTACCACCACTACCCACAGCACGCGAAGGCGATCCGGGCATGGCGAGCGCGACGCCCGGCCCGATGAGGACGTACACGCTGCTGGGTCCCGACCGGCGGCTCTACGAGAGCGCAACGCCCGGCACCCTCGGGGGACACCGGCCGGGTCGCCGGTACGGCCGGCTCGACTGCCCGGCGGCCTTGCGGGCCATCGCGCGCGGTGGGTACGTCAAGAACCGCGTGTTCTTCGCCGACGAGCGAATCGCCATCGCGGCCGGGTACCGGCCATGCGCCGCGTGCCTGCCCGAGCAGCACGCGCGATGGAAGGCCAGAAACTCGCGCCCCCCCGCCCGGAGGCGCCAGAGCGCGGCGCGTCGGTGACCGCGCCGCGCGCGGCGGGCCTAGAAGCTCAGCGTATCGCCCGGACTGATCGGGAAGACCTGCGTCGCGGTGCTGCCGAGCGCGGCCTGGTACTCCGCCGGCGTGCCCTTGAGCACCGGGAAGGTCCCGTAGTGGAACGGGATGGCGTACTTGGGCTTGAGCATCTCCTTCGTCGCGTACGCGGCGTCGACCGGATCCATGACGAAATGGCCCCCGATCGGGATCATGATCAGGTCCGGCTTGTAGTACTCGCCGATGAGCCGCATGTCGCCGAACAGCCCGGTGTCGCCCATGTGATACAGCTTGAAGCCGTTCTCGAACTGGATGATGAACCCGGCGGGCTCGCCGCCCGGGTAGGTGTGGCTCTTCTTGGTCGTCGGGTCGGTCACCGTCACCTCGGAGGAGTGCTCGGCCCGGACCTGGATGATCGTGATCTGCGGCCCGAGCGGCTGCACCTTGCCGCTCTTGCCAAATCGCACGCCCTGCTCGGACGGGAACCACCCCAGGTCGACCAAGGTGGCGATGAGCCCGGCGGGTCCCAGCACCTTGGCGCCGGGGTTGAGCGCGGCCAGCTCCCGGACGTCGCCCACATGGTCACCGTGACCGTGGGTGATGAGGATCGCGTCGACCTTGCCGAGCGCGTCGAGGTTCTTGTACTGCGCGGGAGTCTTGGGGTTCTTGGTCAGGTACGGGTCGATCACGATCACCTTGCCGGTCGTGGTCGTGATCTTGGTGGCGGCCTGACCGAGCCATTGCACCTGGATCTTGTTGGTCTGGGCCCAGACCGGGCCGGTGGCCAGCGTGACGGCCAGGGCGACGGCGGCCAGCGTGACGAAGGCGCGTCGTGCGAGCTCCATGGGTGGTCCTCCTCGATCCTGTTCGGGTGAGTGACGCGCGCGCAAGGCCCGCGGCGAGGCGGGCCGAGGCTATCACGGCCCCCGAGCAGCGGGCAAGACACGCCGCAGTTGGAACCGACGGCCCGGGGCCCGGGTTCCAGGCGCGCCGGCAATGCTATGCTGGGGGCGTGGCCGAGCTCGCCAACGAATTCTCCTGGTCGCGCACCCGCGACAACGCGTTTCAGGAGTGTCGCCGGCGGTACTACTACCAGTACTACGGCGCCTGGGGTGGCTGGAACGCCGACGCCGACCCGCTCGTCCGCCGGCTCTACATCCTCAAGCGGCTCGCCACCCGCCAGATGTGGGTGGGCCGCCTCGTCCACGAGGCCATCGAGCGCTCGCTGCTCGCCCTGCGGGATGGCCACAGCCTGAGCGAGGCCTCGCTCATCGAGGACACGGTGCGTCAGATGCGCGAGGAGTGGAAGGGCTCGCGCGACGGGGTCTACCGGCAGGCGCCGAAGCGGCCCTCGCTCTTCGAGCACGAGTACGGCGTCGCGATCCGCGACAGCGAGTGGCAGGCCCTGCGCGACCACGTGGTCCGCTGCCTGCGGAACTTCCACCGCCTGCCCGTGCTGGCCGAGATCAAGCGCACGCCCACCGAGCGCTGGGTCTTCATCGAGGACATCGGCTCCTTTCCCTTCGAGGGCACGCGGGTGTTCAGCGCCCCCGACTTCGGCTACTGGAGCCAGGCCGACCGGCTGCAGCTCCTGGACTGGAAGACGGGCGGCGGCGGCGACGGCGCTTCGCTCCAGCTCGGCGGCTACGCCCTCTACGCCCTCGAGGTGCTGGGGGTCGAGCTGGGCCGCGTCGATCTCTGGGAAGTCAACTTGCGGGAAGGCAAGCTGACCGCGCACCCCTGGGACGAGGCGAGCCTCGAGCGGGTCCGCGAGCATATTCGGTTGTCGGTGCGCTCCATGAAGGCCTATCTCAAGGATCCCGACCGGAACCTCGCCGAGGAGTCGGGCTTCGAGAAGACCGAGGAGCTGCGCATCTGCCGCTGGTGCAATTTCCGGGCGGTCTGCCGCCCCGAGCTGGCCCCCTTCGCCTCCCCCGCCAGCCAGGAGGCCGCCTCCTGAAGGCCCTCCTGATCGACCTCGACGATACGCTGCTCGACTACTCGGGCGGGGTCGACGAGTGCTGGCACCACGCCTGCGAGGCGCTGGCCGGCCCCGTGGGCATCGACCCCGCCGGCCTCGTGGCCGCGATCGGGGAGACGCGGCGCTGGTTCTGGAGCGATCCCGGCCGTCACCGCACCGAGCGCGCCGACATGCTGCGCGCCTGGACCCGCATCATCGCGCACGCGCTCGGCGCTCTGGACCGCGCCGACGAGGCGCTGGCCGCCAGCATCGCCCGGGACTTCGCGGACCGCCGGTGGGAGCGCATGACGCTCTTCCCCGGCGTCACCGCCGCGCTCGAGGCCCTGCGGGCCCGCGGCGTGCCGCTGGCCATGGTCACCAACGGGGACGCGGTCCATCAGCGGCGCAAGATCGCCCAGCACGATCTCGAGCGGTTCTTCGACGTCATCGTGGTCGAGGGCGAGATGGGCGTCGGCAAGCCCGAGGAGCTCGTCTATCGCTACGCCCTCTCCAAGCTCCAGGTGAAGCCCGAGGACGCCTGGATGGTGGGGGACAACCTCGAATGGGATGTGCTCGCGCCCCAGCGCCTGGGCCTCCGCGGGGTCTGGGTGGACGGACCCGGCCAGGGCCTGCCCGAGTCCTGCTGCGTGGCCCCGCACCGCATCATCCGGGCCTTCCCCGAGCTGCTCCTGCCCTGATCGAATAGCTTGGGCGAAAAATTCCGGTGTGCAACACTGTGATTCCACATGTGTTTTTATTGGAGGACTCACTGATGCGCCACCGGAACTGGCTGCCCCTGATGCTCGGCTTCATCCTCGTGTCGACCGGATGCGCCGCCACCCATCGTGAATGGGAGGTCTGGCGGGCGCACCCGACGCACTTCGCCACCGACAATCACCTGGGTTTCTCGCTGGCCAATGCAGTGGGCGGCGCGCCCCAGGTCACCCCGGAGCTCATGGACCGGGCCAAGGCCCAAGGCTGGTGGGGGCGGAACTCCCCGTTCGTCACCCCGCCCGCCAGTGTCGCCGGCCGCTGGGAAGGCCACTGGAGCGGCTACGGCCTGTCCCGGACGGTGCGGGGCGGGGTCGCGAAGGCCGTGTTCACGGTCAACGGAGCCACCGGGGATGGGCGCCTGGTGCTGATCGACTCACGGCTCGCGGAGGGCGTCCCGGTGGCGCTGCGCGAGGCTTCCTCCTACGGATCACCCGTCGAGCTGTCGGTCTCCGAGAGCGAGATGTGGGTGAGCGGGACCGAGAAGGGCCGGCCGTTCGCGGCGACCTTCAGGCTGCAGGGCGACAAGCTCGTCGGCGGCTTCCTCTACACCAACTCCCCGGTCAGGATCGAGCTGGTCCGCCAGCCCTGAGGCGCCCGCCTCAGGGTGGGGTGGGCTGGACGACGACGGTGCGCACGACGGCCAGGTAGCGCTGGGCCACGCGCTGCACGTCGGCCGCGGTGACCGCGCGGACCGCGGCCACGTAGCGGTCCAGGAATTCGTAGCCCACCCCGGATTGCTCGTAGGCCGCCAGGTACCACGCCTGGCGGGCATTCGTGCGCCGGTCCATGGCGAGGTTGCCCAGCAGGTAGGCCCTGGCCACGCGCAGCGCCTCCTCGGGCACCGGCTCGCGCCGCACCCGCTCGAGCTCGGCGCGGAGCGCCGCCTCCGCGCGCGCCACGTTCTCGGGCGCGGTGCCGAGCTGGGCCAGGAAGTAGCTGCTGTCCACGCGGGCCGGGTACTGGGTCCCGGTCGTGTAGGCCAGGCCCTGCTTGTCCCGCAGCTCCGAGAAGAAGCGTCCCGCCATGCCCCCGCCCAGCACGTTCGCCAGCACCTTGACCGCCGGATAGTCCGGATCCGTGAGCGCGGGCGCCAGCGCGCCTACCAGGATCTGCGCCTGGGCGCCGGGCACCACCCGCGTCTCGCGCCAGGGGGCCGGCGCGGGCCGCGGGGCCGGCGCGGGCACCGGCGCGGCGCCCGCGGGCATCGCGCCGAAGAGGCGCAGGGCCTGCGCCATCACCTCGGCCGTCCTCACGCGGCCGCTCACCGCGAGCACCATCCCCCCCGCCACGTAGTGCCGCTTGTAGTGCGCGAGGAGCGCGTCGCGGTCGAGCCGCCCGAGACTCTCCTTGAGGCCGATCGGGTCCCAGGCATAGGGGTGCCGGCCGAAGATGCGCGCGGTGAGGGCGTCGAGGGCGACGTCGTAGGGTCTGTCGCCGCGATTGCGGACCTGGCGAAGGAGGAAGTCGCGCACTGCGGTCACCACTCCGTCCGGCATCGTGGGCCGCAGCGCCACGTCGGCGACCAGATCGAGGATCTCCACCCAGTGACGCGAGAGCGCGGTGGCCGCGATCTCCGAGTAGTCCACGTCGCCGGTGGCCTCGATGCTGCCCCCCATGCCGTCGGCGGCCTCGACGATCTGGCCGCCGTTGCGCGTGGTGGTGCCGCGGACCACCATGAGCTGCACCAGGTTGGAGATGCCCGCGTTGTCGACCGTCTCCCAGCGGGTGCCCATCCGGACCATCAGCGAGATGCCCACGACCGGCGCGGTGGGGTTCTCGCGCACCAGCACCGTGAGCCCGTTGGGGAGCCGCGCGCGGCTGACCGCGGGGCCCTGGGCCCACGCGGGGACGGCCCAAGCGGGGGCTACGAGGACCGCCGCCACGAGGGCGGGGACGAGCGCGAGGCGCGCGAGCCTCATCGGCCCTCGGGCTTCGGCACGAAGGCCAGCCGCGCGTAGTTGGTGCGCGAGAGATACCGGCGGGCCGCGTCCCGGATCTGCTCCCGGGTGACGCGCCGCAGCCGGTCCACGTAGCGCAGCTCGGCCTCGAGGGTCCAGGTGGTCTCGGCGAGGCCGTAGGCGTAGGCCAGCCCCTCGGACGTCTCGGTGTCGAAGGCGTGCTGCGCCTCGAACTTGGTCACCGCGAGGCGCCGCTCCTCCTCGGTGGGGCCGCTCTCCTGCATCCTCGCGATCTCTTCCAGGATGACGCGCTCCACCCGCTCCAGGTCCTTGGCCTCGAGCTCCGCCCGCAGGCTCACGATGCCGCCGCCCATGAGGGCCGCGTAGCTCATGGTCACGCTCGAGACCAGCCGCTCCTGATCGCGCAGGCGCTGGGCGAGCCGCGAGCTCTCCGTCCCGGCCAGGATCGTCGCGAGCAGGTCCACCGCGTCGCCGTTCCTGTCGTCGGAGCGGGGAGCCGGCCAGCCCAGGGCCAGGTGGGCCTGTTCCTCCGGACGCTCCACCGTCCGGCGCACCCCGGCGTTGAGCGGGCGCGGCGCCGGGGCCGGGGTCGGCTTGTAGCCGGTGGCGGGCATGCGCCCGAAGACGCGCTCCACCACCACGCGCACCGCGGCGGCATCCACCGGGCCCGCCACCACCAGCGTCATGTTCTCCGGGACGTAGTACCGGCGGTTGAAGGCGCGCAGCCGCTCCTGGGTGGCCGCCTGCATGGTCTCGCGGGTGCCGAGCACGGGCCGGCCGTACGGGTTGCCGGCGAAGACCAGGCCGTAGAGCTGGCGCACCACCGCCGTGCGCGGGTTGTCCTGCTCGATGCGCGCCTCCTCGAAGATGACCTCCCGCTCGCGGCCGATCTCGTCGGGGACGAACGCGGAGCGGAAGGCCATGTCGGCGAGCAGCTCGATGCCGGTCGTGGTCGCGTCGGAGGGCAGCACGAGGTAGAACGACGTGTAGTCGAACGAGGTCACCGCGTTCGAGCGGCCGCCCACCCCTTCCACCGTCCGGTCCACGTAGCCCGGCCCGAAGCGGTCCGTGCCTTTGAAGAGCATGTGCTCCTGGAAGTGGGCGTAGCCGAGCTGATCCGGCGCCTCGTGGCGCACTCCGACTCCCACGAAGAGGTAGATCGCGACGATGTCGGACGCGCGGTGGTCCTGCACGATGAGCCGCATCCCGTTGCGCAGCACGGAGCGCGCGGGCGGCGGCAGGTCGGCCTCGGCGGTGCCGCCGGCCGCCGGCGCCGTCGACCGCGCGCCGGATCCGGCGCAGGCGGTGACGAGGAGAGCAGTGGCCAGCCACGACACGGCGCGCCGCCAGGCGGATCTGGTCACGGACGCGATTCTACTTCGCCGGCCCCGTCGATGGTCCGAGGGGGTGCGCCGGGCTCGGGGCCGAAGGCCCGGATCAGCCGCTCGCCCCGGCTCGGGTGCACCGAGATCTGCGCCTCCACCAGCGAGGCGGGCACCCGGGACCGGATCGCGAGCGCGCAGAGCTGAATCAGCTCGCTGGCGGCGGGCGAGACCATCTGGGCCCCGACGAGGCGCTGGCTGTCCTGATCGAAGACGAGCTTGAAGTAGCCCGGGTCCTCGCCGGTGGCGACGCTGTGGCTGCTGCCGCGCGCGTCGTGCCGGGCGACCGCCGGATGGACCCCGTGCGCGGGCGCCTCGCCGTAGTGCATGCCGACCAGCCCGACCTCGGGGGTGGTGAAGAGCACCTGAGGGATCACCGCCTCGTCGGCGCGCTCGGTGTCGCCCCGCAGCGCGTTGACCGCGGCGATGCGCCCCTCGTGGGCGGCGACCGGAGTGAGCTGGCGGTTGCCCGCCGCGTCGCCCGCCGCGTAGATGTGCGGGACCGAGGTGGCGAGGTAGGGGCTCGTGCGCAGGCCGAGCCGCCCCATCTCGAGACCGATCCGCCCGGCCCCGATCGTCCGCGGGTGGAAGCGGCGCCCCACCGCTGCTCCGACCAGCCGGCTCGTCATCTCGTTCGCCATCCCCGCGCTGTCGAACGCGATGCGGACGCCGTCCGCGGCCTTGGCGAGACTCGTCACCGTGGTCTGGAGCCGGAAGGTGACCCCGCGCTCCTCCATGCGCTTGCGCAGGACGCGGGCCACGTCCAGGTCCACGCTCGGCAGGATCTCCGCGTCGCGGGCGAGCACGGAGACGCGGGTGCCGAAATCGTTGAAAGCCCCCGCCAGCTCCAGCGCCACCGCCCCCGCGCCGATGAAGGTGAGCGAGGCCGGGAACTCGGGCAAGAAGAGGAGCTGGTCGGAGGTGATCAGCAGCTCCCGGCCCGGCAGGTCCGGGATGACGGGCTCGGAGCCCGCGGCGATGACGAAGCGCTCGGCCCCGAGCGGCCGGCCGTTCACCTCGACGATGTGGGGGTCGGTGAATCTCGCCGGGCCGATCGCCACCCGGATGCCGCGCTTCTCGAGATCGGCCGCGGCCGGGCGGACCGCGTCCACGACGTCGTTCTGCCGTCGCTGCACCCCGTCCCAGTCCAGCCGTACCGCGCCCGAGAACGTCCCGAAGCCGCCCGCTTCGCGAACCAGCCGGTGCACGCGGCCCGCGGCCACCAGCGCCTTCTTGGGGATGCATCCGCGGTTGACGCAGAGCCCGCCCAGCGGGCCGCGGTCCGCCAGCGCCACCCGCGCCCCCAGATCGGCCGCGGTCTTGGCCGCGGTGATCCCGGCCGCGCCGGCGCCGATCACGATCAGGTCGAAACGCTCCACCGGGGGCTCCGCTCAGACGGTGAGGGACGCGCCGGTGACCGCGCCGGCGCGGTCGGAGAGCAGGAAGGCCACCACGTGGGCGACGTCCTCCGTGCTCACCCAGCCCGCGCGATCCGCGTCGGGCATGGCGCGGCGGTTGGCCGGCGTGTCCATGGTGCTCGGCAGCACCGCGTTGACGGTGACGCGATGCGACCGCACCTCGTGAGCGAGAGCCTGGGTGAGGGTGATCACGGCGGCCTTGGACACGGTATAGGCGATGAAGCCGCCCTGCGGCGGCAGCACCGCGCGCGAGCCGATGTTGACGATGCGCCCGCCGCCGCCCGCGATCATGGCGGGCAGCGCGGCGCGGCAGGCGATGACCGCGGAGGTGAGGTTGAGCGTCATCATGCGCTCCCACTCCGCCAGGGGGGTGGCGAGGAGGTCGCCGCCCGCGAAGCCGCCCACCGCGTTGACCAAGCCGTCCACCCGCCCGTGGCGCTCATGCACCGCCTGGACGAACTTGCCGACCGCGGCCTCGTTCGTGACGTCGGCGGGCATCGCGAGCAGGCGCGCGCGCTGCTCCGGCGCGAGCCGCGACTCGAGGCCGGCGAGCTCCTCGGGCACCGCGTAGGGAATGGCCACCGCGGCGCCCGCCTCGAGCAGGGTCGCGGTGATCGCCTGGCCGAGCGCGCCGGTGCCGCCGGTGACGATGGCGACGCGGCCGGTCAAGGTGCTCCGCGGCCCCGGCCGGCGAGGTCCTCGGCCCGCCGCGCCAGCTCGAAGTCCAGGGTGGTGATGCCGCCCGCGTCGTGGGTGGCGAGATCGATGACCACGCGGTTGTACACGTTGAACCACTCGGGGTGGTGATCGAGCGCGTCCGCCTCCCGGGCCACGTCGGTCATGAACGCGAAGGCCTGGGCGAAGTCGGCGAAGGTGAGCTCGCGGTGGAGCTTGCCGTCCTTCACCGTCCAGCCGGGCAGGGCGGCCAGGCGCTGGTCGATCTCCGCGTCGGCGAGCTTGGTCGGCCGGGTCATGCCGAGCGCCTAGCTCGAGGCGGGCGCCGCCATGATGGCGGAGCGCTGGATGTCCTCGTAGCGCACCTTGGCGATGTCGAAGGCTTCGATGTTCTCGACGAGCTTCTTGAAGGTCTGCTCGAAGCCGGGCAGCGTCTTGCGCTGGCGCGTCAGCGGGGTGGTGCGCGCGAGGACGAAGTTCTTGACGTAGGGGTGGTTGATGCCGCGCTTCCTGATCCGGGCCACCACCACGCCCAGGGCCTGGTCGGCATCGCGCACGAGCGCGGCCCGCTCCTCCCGCTCCTTGAGGGTCTTCGGGAAGTGGCCCTTCAGGAACTTGTCCACCCGTCGCAGGATCGGGGCGAACGCGCCGCCGGCGAAGCGCTTGTTCTCCTCGTAGAGCAACCCCAGCGTGATGAAGTGAGGCGACTCGAACTGGAAGGCGTAGCTCTCCTCGCCCGACTGCGGTTCCTCCTCCACGAGGCCGCGGTACATGCGGATCACCTCGAGGGACTTCTCCTTGAGGTTGTGGGCCTTCTCGGTGTTGAGCGCCAGGATCTGGAAGGCCACCTCGGGCTCGGGGATCAGGATGGCCGGGATGACTTGCGCCTTGAGCTTGGCCAGCACCGTGCGCCGGTGGTTGCCGTTGGGCGTCCAGTAGACCCCGGGCCGCGGCGACATGATCACCACCGGATCCACGAAGCGGTCGATCTTCTTGACCACTTCCTGCAGGCGCTTGACGTGCGTGGGCGACAGGTCGCGCTGGTAGGGGGTGGGCTCCACCTTCTCTATCGGCAGGAGGCAGAAGATCTGCCAGTGGTCGCCCACCGGCTCGCGATAGATGGCGAGCACCGCGCCGCCGTCCCGCTCGACCTGGTCGGCCAGCGCCGGCACCGCCTTGGCCGGCTCCTCCTCCGGGAACACCCGCCACTTCGCCATGCCGGGGATTATGCCTGAACGCTGAGGCCTCCGGAAGGCCGGGTGCGGTGGGCCGTCACGCTCGAGACGACGGCCGGCGTGACGCGGTCTCGCGGTGCTCCGTGCAGGGGGTGGCCATCCGGCCCGGAACCGCAAACGGCCTGTACAATGGCGGGGCATGCCGGGGCCCGCCGTCGAGCTTCTCCACGTCAGCAAGACGTACCGCGAAGGCGACTCCGAGCGCGCGGTGCTCGGCGACGTCTCGGTGGCGATCGAGCCCGGGGAGATCGCCGTCCTCATCGGGCGGAGCGGGTCCGGGAAGTCGACGCTGCTCAACCTGATCGCCGGCATCGACCGTCCGACCTCGGGCCGCGTCGTGGTCGACGGTACCGATCTCACCGCGCTCGACGAGGACGCGCGCACGCGCTTCCGGCGGCGCCGCATCGGCTTCGTCTTCCAGTTCTTCAACCTGATCCCCCTCCTCACCGTCGAGGAGAACCTGCTCCTGCCGCTGGAGCTGAACGGCATGGCCGACGCGGCGGGCCTCGCGCGAGCGCGCGACCTGCTCGAGCGGGTGGGCCTCGACGGCCGGGGCGCGAGCCTGCCGGACCGATTGTCGGGCGGCGAGCAGCAGCGGGTGGCCATCGCCCGGGCGCTGGTCCACGAGCCTGCGCTCATCCTGGCCGACGAGCCGACCGGCACGCTCGATGCGGAGACGGCGGCGGCGGTCCTGGCGCTGCTCGACGGCCTCGCGCGGGAGGCCGGCAAGACGGTGGTCATGGTGACGCACAGCCGCGAGGTTGTCGGCGTGGCCGACCGCATCTTCGACGTCCAGCGGGGCCGGCTCGTCGAGCAGCCGGTCGCGCCCGGTGCCCCCGCCCGGAGCGGCGGGTGAGGCGGCAGCTCGCCCGGATCGCCCTCCGGCATCTCGGGCGGCATCCGTGGCAGCTCGGCCTCGCGGTGCTCGGCATCGCGCTCGGCGTGGCCGTCGCCGTCTCGATCGACCTCGCGAACGAGAGTGCGCGGCGGGCCTTCTCGCTGGCCACGCTGGCCGTCACCGGTCGCGCGACCCACCAGGTCGTCGGCGGCCCGTCCGGCGTGCCCGACGACTTCTATCGGGTGCTGAGGGTGGAGCTGGGGGCGCGCCTCGCCGCGCCGGTGCTGTCCGGGGACGTCGCCGCCGTCGACCGCCCCGGCCGGACGTTCACGGTGCTGGGCGTCGATCCGTTCGCCGAGGCTCCCTTCCGGCCGTACCTGAGCGATGAGAGCGGCCGGGGCGCGGCGACCTCCGAGAGCGGGTCGGGCGCTCCCGGCGCCGCCGCCGGCGAGCGTCGCGAGCCGCCGCCCCGCGACCGCCTCTCCACGGTGGCCGCGCTCGTCACGCGTCCCGGCGCGGTGCTGGTGGCGCGATCCACCGCCCGCGAGCTCGGGCTGGCGGTGGGCGATCGATTCGCGGTCCGCGCCGCGGGGATCCGGCGTGAGCTGACGGTGGCGGGGCTGCTCGACCCCGGCGACCCGGCGAGCGCCCGGGCCCTGGACGGCCTGCTCGTCACCGACATCTCGAGCGCCCAGGAGATCTTCGGCGCCGCTGGACGCCTGGGCCGCATCGACCTCATCGTCGCCGACGACGAGGCCGGGCGCGCGCTGCTCGGCCGCATCGCGCGCGCCCGGCCCCCCGGCGCGGAGCTGGTCACCGCGGGCGCGCGCGCCGGCACCACCGCGCAGATGATCCGCGCCTTTCAGTGGAACCTGACCGCGCTGTCGCTCCTCGCCCTGGTCGTCGGCATGTTCCTCATCTACCAGACGATGACCTTCTCGGTGGTGCAGCGGCGCCCCCTCATCGGAGCGCTCCGCGCCATCGGCGTGACGCGCGGCGAGATCTTCGCGCTGGTGATGACCGAGGCCGCCCTGATCGGTGCGGTGGGGACGGCGGTGGGCCTGGCCCTCGGCTGGGCCCTCGCCCGCGGGCTGCTCGGGCTGGTGACGCGCACGATCAACGACCTCTACTTCGTGCTCTCGGTTCGCGACGTGGCGCTGGATCCGCTCGTCCTCGCCAAGGGCGTGCTGCTGGGCGTGGGCGCGACGCTCGCCGCCGCACTTGCCCCCGCCATCGAGGCCACGAGCGCGCCGCCCCGGGTGGTGATGCCCGGGGGCGCGCTCGTGGCGGGCGCGGGGGGGATGGGCCCGCGCGCGACGTGGCTCGGCTTCATCCTGCTCGCCTTGGGCGGCCTCATCCTGGCCCTGCCCGGCGGCATCGCCGGGGGCTTCGCCGGCCTGTTCGTGCTGATGATCGGCTGCGCTCTCGTCGCGCCCGCCGCCGCGCTCGGGCTGCTGCGGCTGCTCCATCCCGCGGCCGCCGCCACATTCGGCACCCTCGGCCGGCTCGCCACCCGCGGCATCGTGGCGGCGCTCTCCCGCACGTCGGTCGCCATCGCCGCGCTGATGATCGCGGTGTCGTCGGCCATCGGCGTCGGGATCATGATCGCGAGCTTCCGTGAAGCGGTGGTGAGCTGGCTCGAGGGCACGCTGCGCGCCGACGTCTACGTCTCGGCGCCGAGCCTGGTGGGCAACCGCCCGGACGCGACGCTCGAGCCCGCGCTGGTGGCGCGTCTCGCCGGCACTCCCGGCGTGGCGCGCGCGGGCACGTCGCGCGGCGTCCTCGTCCCCGGCCCCGGGGGCCCGGTGCAGGTGGTCGCGCTCGACGTCGATCCCGGGCGACGCCCGCGCTGGCGATTCCGCGAAGGGAGCTCGGACACGGTCTGGGGCGAGAGCGGCGACACGGTGATCGTGTCCGAGCCCTACGCCAACCGCCACGGCGCGCGCGTGGGTGATGCCGTCCGCCTTCGCACCGACCGGGGCGACCGGGACTTCCGGGTGGGCGGCGTGTTCTACGACTACGGATCGAGCTCGGGGGTGGTGGTGATGAGCCGGCGGACCTACGAGCGCTTCTGGGACGATCGCCGGGTCTCCGGCGTCGCCATCGAGGCCGCGCCCGGGGCCGACCTTGCCGGCCTGATGGCCGCGCTCCGCGCGCGGGCTGCGGGCGAGCAGGAGGTCGTCGTCCGCTCGAACCGAGCGCTGCGCGAGGCGTCGCTCGAGATCTTCGACCGCACCTTCGCCATCACCGGCGTGCTCCGCACGCTCACCGTCGCCGTCGCCTTCATCGGCATGCTCGCCGCGCTCATGGCGCTCCAGCTCGAGCGCGCCCGCGAGATCGCGGTGCTCCGGACGCTCGGCCTGACCCCGCGCCAGGTGTGGGGGCTCGTCACCGCCGAGACCGGGCTGATGGGCCTGCTGGCCGGCGTGCTCGCGGTGCCCGGCGGGCTCATGCTGGCCGGGATCCTCGTGTTTGTCATCAACCGCCGCTCGTTCGGCTGGACCATGCCCATCGATCCGTCGCCCGCGATCCTCCTCCAGGGGGTGGCGCTGTCGGTGCTGGCGGCGGTGCTGGCCGGGCTCTATCCCGCGTGGAGAATGGCGCGGGCGCTGCCCGCCGATGCGCTCCGCGATGAGTAGGGCCACGCGCGCGGCCGTTGGCCTGGTGGTGGCCCTCGTCTCGGTGGGCGCGCTGGCCGCCTTCGCCCTGTGGCCCGGCGGCGACCGCGCGGGGCGGGATGGTGTCCAGGCGAGCCTGGCGGTGAGCGCGGCGCTCGGCTCGGGCGACCTCGCCGGCTTCGCGCGCGCGGTGGCCCCGCGCCCGTTCTCGTTTCCCGCCGACCTCGGGCCCCATCCGGAGTTCCGCACCGAGTGGTGGTACTACACGGGCAATCTCGAGACCGCGGCCGGGCGCCACTTCGGATTCCAGCTCACCTTCTTCCGCACCGCGCTGGCGCCACCCGAGGCCCGCGTCGCCGAGCGTGCCTCGGCGTGGGCGGCCAGCCAGCTCTACCTCGCGCACTTCGCCCTCACCGACACCGCGGGCCGGCGCTTTCACGCGTGGAGCCGGCTCGGCCGGGAAGCGCTCGGCCTGGCCGGGGCCCAGGCGACTCCGTTCCGCGTCTGGCTCGAGGACTGGTCGGCGGAGAGCGCGGCCCCCGGCGGCCTGCCGGTGCAACTCCGCGCCGCCGAGGGGGACGTCGCCATCGACCTGGTCCTCACGAGCGACAAGCCCGTCGCGCTCCAGGGCGATCGCGGCCTCAGCCGGAAGGGCCCCGAGCCCGGCAATGCCTCCTACTACTACTCGCTGTCGCGGATGAGCGCCCGAGGCACGGTGAGCGCGGGCGGCGAGTCGCTCCCGGTGTCCGGGCTCGCGTGGATGGACCGCGAATGGAGCACCAGCGCGCTCGGCCCGGACCTGGTCGGCTGGGACTGGCTCGCGCTCCAGCTCGACGACGGGCGCGACGTCATGGTGTACCGCCTCCGCCGGCGCGACGGCACGGCCGGCGCGCACAGCGCCGGCGCGCTCATCGCCGCCGACGGCGCCACGCGGCCGCTCGCCGCCGGCGACGTGACGCTCGACGCGCTCGACCACTGGACGAGTCCAAGGAGCCGCGTGCGCTACCCGAGCCGCTGGCGTCTCGCCATCCCCGGGGCGGCGCTCAGTCTCGAGATCACCCCGCGGCTGGCCGACCAGGAGCTGATCGTCGGGACCCGTTACTGGGAGGGCGCCGTGCGCGTCGAGGGCACCGCCGCCGGCCGGCCGATCGCCGGCCGTGGCTACGTCGAGCTGGTCGGCTACGGCGAGTGATCGAATCGCGAGGTCGGCCGAGCGCGCCGCGCGGAGTCGGCGGCCCACAAGCAGCCGTGGGGCGATTCGACGATGGAGCGGCAGATGGACGATCCCATGCCGGTATCGCCGTCCTCAGCGGACGGGGGCGACGTCGGAGACCGTGTAGCCGCGTCGGCTCAGACAGGCCGCGAAGGATTTGATCGCCCACTCGTCCGGGGTCATCGCCTTGGACCAGAAGCCACGAGGGAAGACCATGCCGAAGAAGCTGGAGAAGATCCCCGAGCTCTTCGCGTCCTGGTTCTCGGGCATCGACGTATTGAGGGCCTCGCCGCGGCAGGCCTGGAACTCCACCACCATGACGTTGGCGTCCCGGTCGGCGATCGCGTAGAGGGAGCCGATGCCGGCCGCGCCCTGGGCGAGGGGCAGCGGCGCGCGGTAGCCGCGCGGGATCAGGCACGCCGCCTCGGCCAGCTCCGGGCTCGTCTCGGTGTGCGCCTGGACGAACGGCAGGCACTGGCTGCGGTCTTCCGCGAGCTGGGCCGACGTCTGTCCGGCGCGGGCGCTGACGCCCCCGCTCTCGGTAGCGCAGCCGGCCAGCCCCAGCGCCACCAGCCCGATCCCACGCGCCAGTCGGGTCATCGTCCTCGCCCCTAGGCCCGGACCGTCGCGGCGCCGGGCGGGCGCGGGGAGCGGCGGCGAAAGAGCGCCTCGCGGATGGAGCCGTAGATACCGGCGGGCAGGAAGATGATGAAGATCATCAGCAGCAGGCCGTAGATGGTCTCCGCGATGCCGATGAGCTTGATGCCGAAGTAGATGCGCAGGTACTCGCTCAGCGCGATGGTGAGCGCGGTGCCGACGAAGGGGCCGAGCAGGGAGTACATCCCGCCGAGCACCACCGCGAACACGATGCGCAGCGACACCCCGATGCCGGAGAGGGTGTCCGGGTTGGCGTAGGCGAGGTAGAGGGCGAGCAGCGCGCCGCCCATCGCGGTCAGCGCCGCCGACAGCGCGGTGATGCCCATCTTGAAGCGCGTGACGCGGATGCCCACCGAGGCCGCCGCCGTCTCGTCCTCGCCGATCGCCTCCATGGCCGAGCGGGCCATGCTGCGGTCGACCCGCCACCACACCCAGAGGCCGAAGAGCCACGCGGCCATGCCGATGTAGTAGAAGACCCGCTTGTCCGCGAACTGGAGCGTCCACCAGCCGGAGGCGGCCCCCCCGGTCTGGAGGCTCACCCCGAGCGAGCCGCCCGTCCAGTCGCGCTCGGCGACGATCCAGAGGCGGACCACCTCGCCCACCGCCAGCGTGACCAGGGCGAAGTAGTGGCCCACCACCTGGAAGCGCGAGCAGGGATAGGCGACCACGAGGGCCAGCGCGACGGTCAACAGGATGGCCAGGAGAATCCCCACCCAGGGCGTCATCCCGAAGAAGTTCCAGAGCAGCACGGTCGCGTAGGCGCCCACTCCCAGGAAGGCGCCGTGGCCGAGGGAGACCAGACCGAAGCGTCCCATCAGCGACCACGCGTTGCCCACGAACGACCAGAGGAAGATCTGGATGATGACGTGCCAGATGTACTCCTCGGCGGCCCCCAGGGGCAGCACCGGCACGAGCGCCATCGCCACCAGCGCGAGCAGCCCGACGACACGGAACGCGATCGTCATCCGCGCCTCCCGAAGATGCCGCCGGGGCGGACGAACATGAGCACGATGAAGAGCACGAACGCGAATACGTAACCCATCTCGGTCGAGACCATCACCCCGCCCACCGAGATGACCTGGGCCATGATGAAGGCGGCGAAGAAGGCGCCCACCATGTTGCCGAGGCCGCCCAGCACGCAGATCATGAAGGTGAGCGGCCCGAAGGCGCCGCCGAAGTACGGGTGCACCGCATACTGAATGATGAGGAGCGCCCCCGCCACTCCCGCCATCGCGCCGCCCACCGCCGAGGTCACGAGGTAGAGCCGCTGCGGCCGCGCCCCCATCAGCGCGATGGCTTCACGGTCCTGGCTCACCGCGCGGATGGCGGTGCCGGTGTAGGTGCGGGTGAGGAAGAAGTAGAGGCCGATCATGGCCAGGATGGCGAGCCCGAAGGCGATCAGGCGACTGAAGGAGATGAAGATGCCCCCCAGCTCGAGGGTGGGCAGGCTCACGCGAATGGAGCGGTGGTCGGTGCTCCACAAGAGCGTGGCCGCCGACTGGATGAAGAAGAGGAGACCCCCGGTGGCGAGCAGCTGGTTGATGGGCGGGCTCGACAGGATGGGCGTGATGATGAGCAGGTGCACGAGCATGCCCAGCAGCGCCCCGACCACGATCGCGCCCAGCCCGGCGAGCCAGATCGGCCAGCCGTAGAGCGTGACCAGGAAGTAGACCGCGTACATGCAGAGCGCGACGAGGTCCACATAGGCGATCCACACGATGTCGATGACGCCGAAGATGAGGTTGAGGCCCAGGGCCAGGAGCGCCAGGACCCCGCCGAGCAGGATCCCGTTCACCACCGCCTCGAGGATGAAGATGGGCTCGATCATCGGTCAGAAGCCCACGTAGGCCTGGCGCACGAAATCCTGCTCGGCCAGGTCGGCGGCGCGGCCTTCCATCTTGATGCGGCCGACCTCCAGGAGGTAGGCGCGGTCCACGAGCTTGAGGACCTGCCGCACGTTCTGCTCGACGATCAGGATGGTGTAGCCCTCCTCCCGCACCCGGCGGATCAGGTCGAAGAGCCGCAGCACCATGACCGGGGCCAGGCCCATGGACGGCTCGTCGAACAGGATGAGCTTGGGACGCGACATGAGGGCGCGGCCCACCGCGAGCATCTGCTGCTCGCCGCCCGAGAGGCTGCCCGCCCGCTGGGCGCGCCGCTCCGCGAGCACCGGGAAGAGCGTGTAGACGCGCTCGATGCTCTCGTGGAAATGGGAGCGCGCCGCGGGCAGGAAGGCGCCCATCTTGAGATTCTCGGCCACCGTGAGCTTCGGGAAGAGCCGCCGGCCCTCCGGCACGTGGGCGATGCCGTGGGCCACGATCTCGTAGGCGGGGCGGCCGGCCAGCTCCGCGCTCTCGAACGCGATGCGGCCCGCCCGCGGCGCGATGAGCCCCGAGACCGCGCGCAGCAGGGTGCTCTTGCCCGCGCCGTTGGGGCCCACCACCGCCACCGCCTCGCCGGTGTCCACCCGCAGGCTCACGTCCCAGAGCGCGGTGAACGCCCCGTAGCCCGCGGTGACCTGGCTCAGCTCCAGCACCGCGGCCTCCGCATCAGCTCAGCACCACCTTCTCGCCCAGGTAGGCCTCGATCACTTGAGGGTTCTCCGCCACCTCCCGCGGACCGCCCTCCGCGATCTTCTCGCCGTGGTCCAGGACCACCAACCGGTCGACGACTCGAAGCAGGGTGCTCATGATGTGCTCGACCCACACGATCGTGATGCCGAGCTCGCCGCGGATGCGCCGGAGCATCTCGGCCGCGTCGTGCATCTCGGTGGGATCGAGTCCGCCCAGGCTCTCGTCGGCCAGGAGCAGGGTGGGCCGCGTGGCGAGCGCGCGCGCGAGCTCGAGCTTCTTGAGCCCGCCCGCGCCCAGCGTCGAGGTCGTGGCGTCGGGATCGGCGGGCAGCCCGACCAGCGCGAGCACCTCCTGCGCCCGGTGGCGCGCCTCCGCTTCCGTGTTGCGCTGGGCGGCGCCGAAGTGAGCGGCCACCGCCACGTTCTCCAGGATCGAGAGCTTGCGGAAGGGACGGGGGATCTGGAACGTTCGCGCGAGTCCCCGGTGGCAGACCGCGTCGGGGGTGAGGCCCGCGATGTCGTGGTCCTTGAACCGGATGGAGCCCGAGGTGGCCGGGAGCGCCCCGGAGATGCAGTTGAAGCAGGTGGTCTTGCCGGAGCCGTTGGGCCCGATGAGGCCGAGGATCTCGCCCTCCTTCACCTCGAAGGAGACGGCGTTCAGCGCGGTGAAGCCGCCGAACTGCTTGGTGAGCCGGCTGACCGTGAGCACGAGGGGGCCGGGGGGGGGGGGGGGGGGCGGGGGGGCCCCCCCCCCCCGCCGCGCGCGAAGGATTCAGATCAGCGGGCCGCCCACGGAGACGAGGCGGGCAGCAGGACGGGAGGGTTCGGCGTGGCGATGATCTTGGGCCACACGTGGCGGAACTGGCCGTCGACCACCTGGTAGACCGCGGCGACCGCGCGCTCGTTCTGGCCGCGCATCGGGCTCCCCTCGCCGAAGAACTTCACGCCGTAGCCCTGCATGGTGCCGCCCGCGGGAATGTCGGTCTCGCGGGCCGCCTTGGCGAGCGCCTCCGGCGAGAAGCCGCCGTGCTTCTGGATGGCGCGGGGCAGCACGTCGTTGAGCAGGATCCACATGTTGTTGAAGCCCATCGAGACGTGCGGCGCGATGTTGTTGACCGGGATGTCCGGCTCGAACGCCTTGTAGCGCTTCACCATCTCCTGGGTCATCGCGGCCACGCCCGGCTTGAGGTTCTTCGCGTCGATGAGCTGGGAGGCGGGCGGATCCACGGTGTGGAAGCCCTCCACCTCCTTGCCGAAGGCCTCCTTCAGCTTGTCGAGCTGGCTGTGCCCGGCCCCGTGCCCGATGTAGACCCGCAGGCGCAGCCCCTGCTCCTTGGACTGGCGGAGGAACAGGTTGATGTCCGGGTTGTAGCCGGTGTGGAACAGCACGTCCGGGCGGGCCGCCCGCAGCTTGGTCACGAGCGCGGAGAGGTCGGCGGCCTGCGCCGAGTAGCCTTCCTTGAGCACGATCTGCATGCCCAGCTTCTTGCCCTCGGATTCGTTGGCCGCCGCGACGCCGGCTCCGTAGGGCCCGTCCTCGTAGATGATGGCGATCCGGATGTCCTTGGGCGCCTTCTTCAGCTTGTCCTGCGCGTAGTTGGCGATGTAGTCGACGGAGCCGGTGCCGAAGAGGCTGCCGTTGGGCTGGGGCCGGAAGGTGTACTGGAGGTTGCGGTCCTTCACCACCGCGTCCGCGATCGCGGTGGTGATCCACAGGAACCGCTTCTGCTTGTCCACCCGCTCCGCGATCGGGACCGCGTGCGCGCTCGAGTAGACCCCGGCGAGGATGTCCACCTTCTCGACGTTGAGCAGGCGCTCGGCCTCGTTGATGGCCACGTCGGCCTTGGACTGGCTGTCGCCGTCCACCTGAACGATCTTGTACTTGCCGAGCACGCCGCCCTTCTCGTTGACGTAGTCGATGAGCATCTTGGCGCCGCGCCAGCAGTTGAGCGAGCCGGCGGCGGAGAAGGGCCCGGAGTGGTCGTAGAGCGTGCCGATCTTGATGGTCTGGGCCTGAGCCGACGCCGGCGCCGCGGATGAGGTGAGCAGCGCGAGCGCGGCGATCGCGGTCAGGATCGAGCGGATGCGGGACAGGATGCGCGGAGACTTCATGGGTGCCTCCTCATTGGGGCTTGTGTTCTGGGACGGCGAGAAAAGTGCCCAACCCTAACACGCCAGCGCACGGCCGGTCAACGCGCAGCGCCCCGGCGGGCGACGACCAGCCACTCCAGATCCCGGCGCCGCTCGGCGGAGCGGGCCGGCGGGCCGGCGACGAGGACGGTGAAGCGGCCCGCGAGGGCCCGGTCGATGTCGTCGCGCGAGACCGGATAGGGGGGGCCGTCCCCGCCCTCGCGGAGCGGGTAGAAGCAGGCGAGCAGCAGCCCGTCCGGCCGCAGGATGGCGTGGAGCACCCGCGCGTACTCCTCGCGGCGGGCAGGATCGATCGCGCAGAAGCACGTGTACTCCCAGACCCCGTCGAACGCGCCCGCGTAGTCGCGCCCGAGCGTGAACACATCGCGCTGCTCCACCGCCACGTCGAGGCCATCGGCGGCGGCCAGGCGTCGCGCCTCGGCCACCGCCGCGTCGGCAAAGTCGAACGCGCTGACCCGATACCCATGGCGAGCCAGCAGTCTCGCGTCATGACCACGGCCGCAGCCCGGCACCGCAACCCGCGCCCGACCCCGAATGTCCGCGGCCTGGGGGAGTGCGGGGGCCATGTCCGGGCCCCCGCATTCAATAGAGCCTAAAGAACTAAACCGCCCAGAAGCCAGCCACTCCTCCAGCGCCGGCGCGGGTCCGCCGAGTTCCCACCCGTCCTGGCCGCCGGTGTACAGGCCGTCCCAGAACGCGGCCGTGCTCACGGCTGGGCGATGCGGCTCCACTCGAGTCCCTGGAAGTCGGGGATGGTTCGCTCGGCGCCCGCGCCCCGCAGCTCGGCGTCCGTGTGCGCGGTGGTGACGCCGATGGCCCGCATCCCCGCGCGGCCCGCCGCCTCGATGCCCACCCGCGCGTCCTCCAAGACCACGCCGTCCGCCGGCGCGGCCCGGAGCCGGCGGGCCGTCTGCGTCCACACCTCCGGATCGGGCTTGCCGCGCATCACGTCGTCGGCGGTCACGACCACCTCGAAGTAGCGCAGCAGGCCCAGGTCGTCGAGCAGGCGCTCCGCGTCCCAGCGCGAGGCGGAGGTGCCGACGGCCCGCGGGACGCCGAGCCGCGCCAGCGACTCGAGGAACTCGGGCACGCCCGGGACGGGCTCCATCCCGGTCTGCGCCCGCTCCTGATAGAGGTCGCGCTTGCGGCGGGCCAGGCGGCGCGCCTCGGCCCCGCTCATGCGGCGGCCGAGCAGCAGCGGGATGGCTTCCTCGCTGGGGCGGCCGATGGTCAGCCGCCAGTGCTCGGGATCGGCGGGCTCGGTGCCCAGCTCGGCCAGCAGCGCGCGCCACGCGTGCCGATGATGCGCCCCGCTGTCGATCAGCACCCCATCCATATCGAAGATCGCCGCGCTAGTCACGAGAACAGAGACTCCCTCTCCCTTTCAGGGAGAGGGTCTGGGTGAGGGTGATCTTTCGGTCTCG
>JBBDXN010000062.1:0-30251 GCA_040902305.1 Candidatus Rokuibacteriota bacterium
GCGTGCCCAGGCCAGCGGTCTGGCCGCCGCGTTGCGTCGGCGTGGTGCACGGGTGATCGAGGCGCCGGCCATCCGCATTGAGGCGCCGGAGGACTGGTCGGCGGTCGATCGGGCGATCGATGAGGCGCACCAATCAGATTGGGTCGTCTTTACCAGCGCGAATGGGGTGGCTGCCTTCTTCGACCGCGTCTGGGAGCGTGGCGGCGACGCCCGCGTGGTGGGCGCGGCGCGGCTGGCGGCCATTGGACCGGCCACGGCCGGTGCCCTCCGCGATCGGGGACTCCGCGCTCGCGGCGGACCTGGAGGCGGGCCGGCGCAAGGCCGAGCCCTGCGCGGCCTGCCACGGCCGCGACGGCAACGCGACCATCCCCGGGACGCCGTCCCTCGCCGGGCAGCCCGTCTTCTTCACCCACTGGCAGCTCATCAAGTATCGGGACGGGCGCCGCAAGGATCCGGTCATGGCGCCGTTCGCGGCGACGTTGAGCGACGCGGACATGGCCGACCTGTCCGCCTACTACGCCGCGCAGCGTCCGAGGCGGCGTCCGGCGGTCAGCGATCCGACGCGGGTCGCGGCCGGGCGCCGGCTCGCCGATCTCCATCACTGCACCTCGTGTCATCGGCCCGGACTCGTCGGGCAGGAGCAGGCCGCGCACCTGGCCGGCCAGGACTTCGCCTACCTCCTGCGCCTGCTGCGCGCCTTCAAGGCCCGGACCGCCTCCGATCTCGACGGGACCATGACGGTGGCCACGCAGCCCCTCACCGACGACGAGATCGTGAGCCTGGTCCACTTCATCGCGACCCTCGGCGAGCCCTAGGACCGCCGCCGGCCGTTCCGGTCCCGGTAGGAGGAAAAAACGTCATGGGCCAGAATACGGTGTAGGGAGGACCCTCATGCACACCGTGATAGCGACGTTGATCGCGCTGGCGGTCGCGGCCCCGGCCGTGGCCCAGGCTCAGGTTCAGGTGCACGTTGACATCGGCGTCCGGCTTCCCGCGCCGCCTCGCCTGGTGGTCGTGCCGACGGTACCCGCGGTGCGGTACGTGGCGGCGCCCGCCGCCCCCGGCAATCTGTTCTTCTACAACGGGCAATACTGGGTGTTCGCGAGCGGCGGGTGGCACGTGAGT
This sequence comes from Candidatus Rokuibacteriota bacterium, assembly GCA_040902305.1. Taxonomy (GTDB): domain Bacteria; phylum Methylomirabilota; class Methylomirabilia; order Rokubacteriales; family CSP1-6; genus CAMLFJ01. The sequence continues at coordinate 1,126 of JBBDXN010000062.1, forward strand.
GGCGGCTACAACGGCCCGTGGGTGGTGGTGGCTCCCGTCTTCGTGCCGCGACCGGTCCTGCTCGTGCCGGTGCAGTACTACCACATCCCGCCCGGTCACTGGAAGAAGTGGGCGAAGCACCGGCCCCCGCACTGGCAGGAGGACTGGGGGCGTGAGTGGGCCGACAAGCGCGAATGGAAATCGCGCGACCGCGACGACGATCACGATGACGACCGCCACCACGGTGGGAAGGGCAAGCGGAAGGGGAAGGGGCGAGGGCACGGGCGAGATCGGTAGCCCGGCCGCCGCCCCACCGCGGGGCGTGTAGAATGCCGGCATGGACGTGGGCTCCCGGCTCGTCTTCGTGACCGCGCATGCCATCGCAACCGGACGTGCGGGGTCGGGCTGACCGGCGCGGCGGTTGCGGTGGCGCGGCAGTAGGACGGCCTCGGGCCCCGAGTCGCTTTCGTGGACAGCAGCTCGTGCTGGGCCTTTCTCGGCGTGTCCGTTCTCGTGATCACGACGCCGGGGCCCGACACCGCGCTCACCATCAGGAACACGGTGCTCGGCGGACGACGCGGCGGCGTCTTCACCGCGCTCGGGGTCTCGGCGGGGCAGCTCCTCTGGGCGGCGGCCACCGGCCTCGGCATGGTCGCGCTCCTCCTGGCCTCCGAGCCGATCTTCCGCGCCGTCAAGATCGCGGGAGCCGGGTATCTGGTCTACCTGGGTGTGGTGTCGCTCCACGCCGCCTTCCATCCCGCCCCGCCCCCCGCGCCCGCGGTTGACCGGACCCCCCGGGGGCTGCGGCCTCGCACCGCCCTGTGCCAGGGCCTCCTCAACAATCTCGGGAACCCCAAGATGGCGGTATTCTTCGTAAGCGTGCTGCCGCAGTTCGCCCCGGACGGACAGGGCATGCTCTCCGCCGTCGTCCTGCTCGGTATGATCTTCTCGGTGCTCACCTGCGCATGGCTCTGCCTCTATGCGACGGCGGTCTCGGCGCTCGGCCCCGTCCTGGTGCGCTCCGGGGCCCGCCGGACGGTCGACGGCGCGACCGGGGCGGTCCTGATCGGGCTCGGCGTGCGGGTGGCGACTGAGGCGCGATAGGAATCTCCGGCGGGGGCACCGAGCATCTCAACGGGTGACGATCAGGAGGAGACGCCATGACGATTCGCCTGGACCACACCATCGTGCCCGCAAAGGACAAGGTCGCCTCTGCTGCGTTCTTCGCCGAGATCTTCGGCCTGGCGGTCAAGCCGGGTCCGGGTTACTTCGCGCAAGTGCAGGTCAACGAGAGCCTGACCTTCGACTTTGCCGACGCGGCAGAACCGTGGGGAGGGCCGGGCTTCGACCCCCGGACGGGCCAGAGCCATCACTACGCCTTCCATGTCAGCGACACGGAGTTCGAGGCGATCTGGGCCCGCGTGAAGGCGAAGGGTATCCGGTACGGGAGCGGTCCGGATCACCACACCGACGGCCGGATCTACACTCGCCGCGGCGGGCGCGGGTTCTACTTCGAGGACCCGTACGGCCACCTGCTGGAGGTCATGACGGTGCCCGAGACCGGGAGCTAGACCGACTCACCGCGGCCGGCGAAGCGTATAGCCTGCCGGGCGCGCCTTTCAGGGAGGATCGACCGATGCGAATCGAGCGATTCGAGGACATCGCGAAGGAGTTCGACGAGCGGGTGCGCGGGATCGCCTCGGCCACCGCGACGACCGTCGACACCAAGGGGCGGCCGTTCTCGCGCATGCTGCACCCGATCTGGGAGGGCGCGGTGGGCTGGATCGCCACCGGCCGGGAAACCCTCAAGACCAAGCATCTGGCCAGGAGCCCGTACCTCGCCCTCGGCTACTGGACCCCGGCGCAGGACACGGTGATGATGCAGTGCCGCGCCGAGTGGTGCGACGACGCGGCGACCAAGCGCCGCATCTGGGCGCTATTCAAGGAGACGCCGCCGCCGGTGGGGTACGACCCGCAGCACTTCTGGCCGGGTGGAGTCGACGACCCGAGCTTCGGCGTCCTCCAGCTGACCCCGAGGCGGATCGAGCTGTGGACGGGGCAGGAGCTGCTGGCCGGCACGCCCCCGAAGATCTGGCTCGCCGGCCCCTCCGAGGCCTGACGCTAGCCCGGACTATGCGTGAACACGGGCGCCACCCTCACCCCGACCCTCTCCCTCGCCGAGGGAGAGGGGGCCGTTTCGATCCCCTCGCCCCCGGAGGGGGAGAGGGTCAGGGTGAGGGGGCGGGCTGGACGCGGGACACGCATTCGTGAATAGCGCGGGCTAGAGATACCAGCGGCGGAAGATCTCGAAGACGTTCAGCTCGCCGCCGCGCCAGTAGCGGTTGGGCGGGAGCGAGAACGCCCGGCTCTCCCGGTCGTAGGTCAACTGCGCCTGGCGCTCCGGGTCGTTCGGATCGTAGGCGAGGAACTCGGCGCCGGCGCGGGTCCTCACGCCCTCGAACACCACCATGCCGTGGTTGATGGTCAGCGACGGGAAGCGCAGCAGGTGCACGAGCGGGGCGCTATGGTCTGCGGTCGCTTCGAGCAGCTCCCCGGCGGTGCGGTGCTGATGCTCGCGCGAGACCGGGACGAACATCCGCCAGTGACTGTGCTGTACGTAGGAGCGCCACGCCCCGCCGCAGGCCGCCTTCACCGCTGACTCGCGCGCCGCGCTGAGATCCCACAGGCCCGCGTAGCCCGGGATGATCACGCGCCGGCCGGGCTCCGACGGCCTTCGCGGGTGCCGGGCCAGCACCTCTCGGGTCAGCCGCCGGTAGGCCAGGTCATCGACCGGGCCCGCCGCGGGGTCGAAGCGCGCGTGGTAGAAGAACTGGCGGGCGGCTCGGACCAGCACGAAGCAGTGATGCGCGTAGCCAGGCGCCGGCTCGCGCCGGACGAAGCGGGTCTCCCGCGTTCCCGGCTCGAAGTGATACTCCCAGACCAGCTCGTTCGGAAACGCGAACGCGTCTCGATCGAGATCGAACCGTCGGGCCACCGCGAGCATGACATCCAGAGCGTACACCCCGGCCGAAGGCCGGGCATTACGGAGGCTACGGCATGGGGGTCTGCCTCCAGGCGCTCAGCCGGGTCATGCCGTCGCCCGACCCGCTGGCGGTCTCGGCGTTCGTTCTGCGACCCACGGGGCCCCCGGGCTCCCCTCACTGACGCCGCCGCGAGATCGCGCGTGACAAGCCCGGGCGGTTCGACTATCGTAGCTCGTGCCGAATGCGGAATGATATTCGGTAATGTGAATGCGGGGGCGGGTGGGGGACCGATGAGCCGGGAGCGGACGATCAGAGGGCAGGTGGCGGTCGTCGGGATCGGCGAGACGACCTACTACAAGCATGGGCGCGCGCCCGAGTCCGAGTTCACGCTGGCCCTCCGCGCCATCATGGCCGCCTGCGAGGACGCGGGCATCGACCCGCGCCGGGTGGACGGCTTCGCCTCCTACAGCAACGATCGCAACGACCCCTCGCGCCTGGCCGCCGCGCTCGGCCTGCCCGAGCTGCGCTTCTCCAACATGCAGTGGGGTGGGGGCGGAGGCGGCGGGTCGGCCGCGGTGGGCAATGCGGCGGCCGCGGTCGCCGCGGGCTACGCCGACTGCGTGGTGGTCTTCCGCGCGCTCGCCCAGGGCCAGTTCCAGCGCTTCGGCGCGGCCCCGCCCGGCGGCGCGGTATCCGGCGAGGCGGCGTTGACCTTCCCCTACGGGCTCATCTCGCCCGCCCAGCGCTTCGCGATGCGCGTGATGCGCTTCATGCACGATCACGGCGTCCGGCCGGAGGCGCAGCGGGCCATCGCGCTGGCCTCGTATCATCATGCGCAGGCGAACCCTCGCGCCGTCATGCACGGACGCCCGCTCACCGCGGAGGCGTACGACGCCTCGCGCTGGATCGTCGAGCCCTTCCGCCTCTTCGACTGCTGCATGGAGAACGACGGCGCCGCCGCGCTGGTGCTGGTGTCGGCCGAGCGGGCCCGCGATCTGCGTTTGCCTCCCGCATACCTCTTAGGTGTCGCCCAGGGCTCGGAGCATCGCAACGCGGCCCGTGGCCACAACGCGCCGACCTACGCCACCTCGAGCTTCACCACGGTGGCCCCGCATCTCTGGGAGATGGCGGGCCTCGGACCGAAGGACGTGAACGTGGTCCAGAGCTACGAGAACTTCACCGGCGGCGTGCTGATGAGCCTGGTGGAGCACGGGTTCTTCGCGCCCGAGGAGGCCAACGACTTCCTCACGCTCGAGAATCTCATCGCGCCGAGCGGCCGCCTGCCGTTGAACACGAGCGGCGGCAATCTCGCCGAGTGCTACATGCACGGGCTCGAGCTGCAGATCGAGGCGGTGCGCCAGCTCCGCGGCGAGTCGCCGAATCCGGTGCCGGGGGCCCGCGCGGCCCTGGTGATCTCCGGCCCGATGGTGACGCCGGTCTCCAGCATGCTGCTCGGCACGGCGGCGACGTTGTGAGCGCGCCCACCTATCTGCCCGCCGGCATGCCGCGGCCGATCGCCGAGCCCGACGGGCTCGACGCGCCGTACTGGGACGGCACCCGCGGGGGGGAGCTGCGGGTGCAGCGCTGCCGCGGCTGCCGCGGTTGGCAGTGGGGCCCGGAGTGGATCTGCCATCGCTGCCTCGCCTTCGATCTCGAATGGGTGCCGGTGGCCCCGCGCGGCCGCGTCTACTCCTGGGAGCGGGCCTGGCATCCGGTGCACCCGGCGCTGAAGGAGCACGGACCCTATCTCGTGGTGCTGGTCGAGCTGCCCGAGGCGGGCCACGTGCGCATGCTCGGCAACCTGCTCGGGGATCCCCGGCAGGACGTTCGGATCGGCGCCCCCGTCGAGGCGGTATTCGAGCCGCACGACGACGCCACGCCGCCGTTCACGCTCGTACAGTGGAGGATGACGCCATGACGCGGACCGATATCGTGGTCAACGAGCCCAACCGCTGGCGGCTCACGACGCCCGGGCACGCCGGCTGGCCGCGCAGCGCCCGCCCCGACGATCCCGGGAAGTACTTCATGGTCTCGGCGGACTGTCACGCCAATGAGCCGGCGGATCTCTGGGCCACCCGGATCGACGAGCAGTACCGGGCGCGGGTGCCCAAGGTCATCACCGACGAGAACGGGGTGAAGTGGCGCGTGTCGGAGGGCCATCGACCCGACCGCCTGCGGACCGACGCGCTCGAGGGCGAGGACGGCCTGCGTCAGCGGGTGGGCGCCGATCCGGTGGAGCGCCTCGCCGACATGGACCGCGACGGCATCGACATCGAGGTGATCTTCCCCAACAAGGGCCTCGCCATGTGGGCCACGCTGGATTCGGTCTTCGCGATGGCCCAGTGCCGGGTCTACAACGACTGGGCGCACGAGACGTTCGGGCCCTTCCGCGACCGGATCGCGCCGGCGGCCGCGCTCGCCACCGGCGATCTGGACGGCTCGATCGCCGAGGTGAAGCGCGTGGCCAAGCTCGGCTTCCGCGTGCTCACCCTGCCGTGCAAGCCGATCTGGGGCGGGCACGACGTGGACCACCCGAACTACAACCTGCCGATGTTCGACCCGCTCTGGACCGTGATCCAGGACGTGAGCCTGCCCGTGACCTTCCACGTCTCCACCGGGCGCGATCCGCGGGCCGCGCGGGGCAACGGCGGCGCGGTGATCAACTACGTCTCGCACTCGCTCTCGCCCACCATCGAGCCGGTGGCGAACCTCTGCGCCTCCGGCGTGTTCGAGCGCTTCCCGCGCCTGCGCGCCGCCACCATCGAGGCGGGCATCGGCTGGGTGCCGTGGTTCCTGGGCGCGATGGACGAGGCGTACCGCAAGCATCACTTCTGGGTGCGGCCGAAGCTCGGGCGGCTGCCGAGCGAGTACTACCGCGAGCACTGCTGGGCCTCGTTCCAGGAAGACCCGGCCGGCCTCGCGCTGGCCGAGCCGATGGGCCTGGCGGACCGCTTCATGTGGGGCAACGACTACCCGCATCACGAGGGCACGTGGCCGCATTCGGCGGAGGCCATCGAGCGCACCATGGGGCATCTCTCGGAGCCCGCGCGGGCCGCCGTGCTCGGCCTGAACGCGGCGCGCTTCTTCGGATTCGATGTGCCGGCGGGCCGCGGGCCGTCCGGGCTCGCGTGAGCCCGGCGGCGGTTCGCGAGCGGCGCGGGTCGGCGGCGGGTGCTCACCGGGCCGCCGCCCGGGTGGTCGACATCCTGGAGCTGGTCGTCGCCACCCGGGACGGCCTGCCCCTGCGCGAGCTGAGCGCGCAGCTCGAGGCGCCCAAGAGCAGCCTGCTCCCGCTGCTGCGCACCCTGGCCGCGCGCGGCTATCTCGAGCAGGGCGCGCTGGGCGAGTACCGCCTCGGCCGGAAGGCGCTCGAGCTGGGGATGGGCTCGCCGGCCCATCGCGCGCTGCCGGAGATCGCCCGGCCCGCGATGCGGGAGCTGATGCGGCGCACCGGCGAGACCGTGTTCCTGGGAACGCTCGGCGGCGACGGCACCGCGGTGGTCTTCGTGGACCGGGTCGAGAGCGAGCAGGTCATCCGCTACACCGCCGGCGCGGGCGACCGGCGGGCCCTGCACGCGACCTCGAGCGGCAAGGTGCTCCTGGCCTTCTTGCCCGGGCCGGAGCGGGAGAGGATCCTCCGCGCGCTCCCGCTCAAGCGCTACACCGACCAGACCGTCACCAGCCTGCCCGCGCTGCGCGCCTCGCTCGAGGAGGTGCGGCGCAGCGGAGTCTGCGTGAACCTCGACGAGCTGGCGGTGGGCGCGGCCGGCATCGCGGCCCCGGTCTTCGACCGCGACGGGCGCGTCGCCGCGGCCTGCGCGATCGGAGGACCGACCGACCGCGTCCGCCCCCGGCTCCGGCCGCTGGCCGCGGAGGTGAAGGCGGCGGCCCGCGCCATCTCGACGCTCCTCGGCCATCGGAACGAGGCGGCGCCCGCTTCCCGAAAGGAGCCATGATCACCAAGTTCGCCACCGTCTATCCCGGCCACGTGGATCTGCCCGACATGGGGCAGATGGCCACCCCGGCCAACGAGCGCCGCTACTCGAACGAGGTTCTCTCGACGGTGTTCCAGAAGACCGACGACGTGGCCCGGCTGATGGACGAGTGCGGCTATTACGCGGTCTGGCTCGCCGAGCACCACTTCCAGCACGAAGGGTACGAGTGCCTGCCCAACGTCCTCATGATGGCGGTGCATCTGGCCCACGTCACCTCGCGGATCAAGATCGGGTGCGGCTTCAACATCGCGCCCATGTGGCACCCGCTGCGCCTGGCCGAGGACTTCGCGACCGCCGACATCCTCACCCGGGGACGGACGATTTTCGGCGTGGGCCGTGGATACCACAGTCGAGAGGTCGAGACCTTCGGGGCCCCCATCCTCGACGCGGAGGCGAACCGCGAGCTCTTCGAGGAGCAGGTGGAGATCATCCTCAAGTCGTTCAACCAGGAATCGTTCTCGCACCAGGGCAAGCACTACACCCTGCCGCCCGCGGTGCCGTACCGCGGCTACGAGCTGCGCGAGATCACCCTGGTCCCGCGCCCGATTCACCGGCCGGTGGAGTGCTGGCAGCCCATCGTGAGCGCGAAGCCGCGCGCCCTCGACTTCATGGCGCGCCACCGGATCAAGGGCGTGATCGGCGGCGGCGCCGCCACGATGGCGGAGGGTCCCGTCCACTCCTACCGCGAGGCGGCGGCCCGCGCGGGGCGAGATCTCGCGCTCGGCGAGGATCTCTGCCTGGGTATTTTCTTCCACCTCGCGGAGACGCGGGAGAAGGCGATCCGCGAGATCACCCCGTTCTACGAGGAGCACGTGAAGATGTTCGCGCCGCTCGGCTTCGTGCCCGGCGTCACGCCGGCGCAGGTGGAAGCGGCCTCCCGGCGCGGCGGCTGGGGGGCGGCGGGCGTGCCGACCGTGGAGCACTACATGAAGACGGGCGCCTGGTTCGCGGGGCCCCCCGAGGATCTCGTGGCGTACCTGAAGGATCTGGAGTCCCGCTTCCCCGGGCTCGAGCACGTCAACATGAGCATCAGCATGGGCACGCCCACGCTGGTTATGCTCGAGCAGCTCCGCTGGTTCGCGAAGGAGGTCATGCCGAAGTTCTCCACGTAGCAAGACCTTCCGGGTAACCGTTACCCCCTCTCGCCGCCTCACCCCGCCAATCCGGCCCGCGAACCGGCTTCTCCCGCCGCGTCATGCCTTGCACGCAATATGCTTGTCTCCGCGCCAAAGGAGACCCGCCATGGACGCCATCCAATTCCTCAAGCAGGAGCACCAGAAGGCGAAGACCGCGTTCGGGAAGGTGCTGGCCGCGGCGCCGTCGGAGCGCGGGGCGCTCTGGAAGGAGCTGCAGCCGGAGCTCAAGACCCACGAGAAGGTCGAGGAGCAGTGTCTCTATGGGCCGATCGCCCGGGACGGCGGCGTCTCGGACCCTGCGCTGGCCGAGTGGGTCTCGGACCGGCACCAGGACGAGGTCCACGAGGTGGAGAGCCTCCTCGAGGAGACGAGCGGCCTCGATCCCGAAGACGAGCGCTGGCTCGCCACCGTGGAGCGGATCCAGTCGGCGCTCGAGAACCACATCCGGCAGGAGGAGCAGGACATTTTCCCGCGGATCGGCCGGATCTGGGACCAGGCCCGGCTCGAGGCCGCGGGCCGCGAGATGAGCGAGTCCAAGGCCGAGAAGTCGGAGAAGGCCGGCCGCCATGGATAGCCCCGTGACCACCACCCGGTTGGAAAGGAGCCAGACGATGGATCCTCGTGAGCGGAAGCAGCCGGAAGAGGAGCTCGAGATCGAGGAGGGTTCCGAGGACATGGGCCCGGACGACGACCTCGTCGACCCGGATGACGACGACACGATAGGCCGCCCCGTCCAGTTGAGGCCCTGAGGACCGACTGGCTCGTCCAGCCCCCCCCCGGGGGCAGGGCGTGCGTACACGGGCGCCACCCTCACCCCCACCCTCCCCCTCGCTGCGGGTGAGGGGGCCGTTTCGATCCGCCCGCCCCCGAAGGGGTGAGGGGGCGGACGCGGGACACGCATTCGTTCTAGGCCGGTATCCGCTGGGCCCGCTCCTCGCGTCCCCAGTCACGATGCTCGGCGATGGCCTTCATGAACTCCGGAATCGCCCCGACGGCATCGTCGATGCCGGCGGCGCGCAGCATGTCGAGCCCGGTGCCGCTTCCCCCGACCGCCTTGCAGTGCTTGTAGGCCTCCCGGACGAACAGGACCGCGTCTGCGTCGGCCCCGAGCGCTTCGGTGCTCGCGGCGCCCCCGGGCACGAAGACCGCGTCGAAGAGCACCGAGCCGACGGTCAGCAGGCTGAAATCAACCGGGACGTCGCCTCCGCCGGCGGCCGCGAGCGCGCCGCCGCGCGGGGCCACGATCCGGGGAACCGCTCCCGCCGCGGTCAGAGTCTGCCGGAGACTCGCTACCACGGCCCCGTCCACTCCGTCGGCGGCCAGGATCGCGACCCGGCGAGTCTTGACCGTGTCCTTGACCGTGCCGGCCATGCTGAGCGCGCCGGACCGGGTGACCTTCTGCTTCGGGCGAACGGGCTGAAAGTCCTTCGGGTCGCCGTCGGCGGGCACGCTGTGGTTCAGCATCCCGCCCGGTTTCGCGGGGACTTCCAGGCCCAGCCCTTCCGCCACGCGAGCCGCGAGGGTGCGATCCACCTCTACGAGCATCGCGACCACGCGCTCCCGGATCGCGGGACGCTCGAGCTTGCCCAGCTCGAAGCGGAATGCCTGCACGACGTGCTGCTTCTCGGCCTCGGACTGGCTGTTCCAGAACAGGGTGGCCTGGCTGAAATGGTCGAAGAATTTCTTGCCCCGCTCGCGGACCTTTTGCCCGTCGAGGGCCTGCGGATGGGTCACGAAGCCGCCCATCGCGCGGCCGGCCTGCATCGGGCAGCCGCCGCCGATCGTGTTCGGGTGATAGGCGGCGCGGCCGAGATTGATGGCCTGGCGCATGAGCCCGTCCCGCTGATTGTTGTGGAGCGGTGACACCGGGCGGTTGATCGGAATCTCGTGGAAGTTCGGGCCGCCGAGGCGCGTCAGCTGGGTGTCGGTGTAGGAGAAGAGCCGCCCCTGCAGGAGCGGGTCGTGCGTGAAGTCGATCCCGGGCACCACGTGCCCGGGATGGAAGGCCACCTGCTCGGTTTCCGCGAAGAAGTTGTCCGGATTGCGATCGAGGATCAGCCGGCCCACCCGCTCCACCGGGACGAGCTCCTCCGGCACGATCTTGGTGGGGTCGAGCAGGTCGAAGTCGAACTTGTCCTCGTCCGCCTCCGGGATGATCTGGAGCCCCAGCTCCCATTCCGGGTAGGCGCCCGCCTCGATGGCCTCCCAGAGATCCCGGCGGTGGAAGTCGGGATCCTTGCCCGAGATCTTCACCGCCTCGTCCCAGAGGACGGAGTGGACGCCCAGCCGCGGCTTCCAGTGGAACTTGACGAAGCGCGCGGCGCCCTTCCCATCGACCAGCTTGAAGGTGTGGATGCCGAATCCTTCCATCATCCGGAAGCTTCTCGGGAGGGCCCGGTCGGACATCGCCCACATGATCATGTGCATGGACTCGGGCATCACCGAGACGAAGTCCCAGAAGGTGTCGTGGGCCGACGCGGCCTGGGGGATCTCGTTGTGCGGCTCCGGCTTGACCGCGTGGATGAGATCCGGGAACTTCACCGCGTCCTGGATGAAGAAGATCGGGATGTTGTTGCCGACGAGATCGAAGTTGCCCTCGTCGGTGTAGAACTTCACCGCGAAGCCCCGGACGTCCCGGGCGAGGTCGCTCGAGCCGCGCGAGCCGGCCACCGTCGAGAAGCGCACGAACACCGGGGTCTTCCGCGACGGATCCTGCAGGAACGCGGCCCGCGTGTAGCGGGCGAGCGACTCGTAGACCTGGAAGTGGCCGTGCGCGGCGGTCCCGCGGGCGTGGACGACGCGCTCGGGGATCCGCTCGTGGTCGAAGTGGGTGATCTTCTCCCGGAGGATGAAGTCCTCCAGCAGGGAAGGCCCGCGCGCGCCGACCTTGAGGGAGTTCTGGTCGTCGTTGATCGGGAGGCCCTGGTTGGTGGTCAGGAGCTGGTCGGCGGGATCTTCCCGGTGGCGCTCGAGCTGCTCCTGCTTCGTGCGGTCCGATCCCGCGCGGGGGACGGCGCGTCGGGACGGTGGGGTCGTCTTCGCTGGTGACGGTCTCTTGGTGGCCATGGTGCATCGGAGCGAAGCAACAAGAATGCCACGCGAGCGCCCCGCGGATTTCGCGGGCCCGGTGGGTTCGCCCGGGAGGAGTTACCCGGTAAGGAAGGTCGGCCGCGTCAGTCGTGACGCGTGTCGGGCCGCTCGCGGAGGGCCCGCGCGAACTTGCTCGCGCGGGTCTCGGCGATGCCCGCGAGGACCGAGATCAGCTCGTCGGGGTCCACCGGCTTCTCTACGAACAGGTTGAAGCCGGCCGCCACCGCGCGGGCACGATCCTGGACCCGGACGTAGGCGGTGAGGGCGACCGCCGGGGTCTCGCGGCCGCTCTCGCGCTCGATCGCGCGCAGGTTGCGGATCAGGGAGTAGCCGTCCTCGTCCGGCATGGCCAGGTCCGACACCAGCACGTCGGGCCGGATCCAGCGGAGCAACGCGAGCGCTTCCGCCGCGGAGGAGGCGGTGCGAACAGCGGCGCCGGCCTGGGTCAGCACGAAGGTGAGCATGTCGAGCGCGTCCCGATCGTCGTCCACCACGAGCACCTGCACGCCCTGTAGCGCCGGCGCGGCCCCGGCGGAGGGGGTCGGGCCGGGCCGGGCCGGCTGGGCGGCGGCCTCCGTCTGGGGCAGCCGGACGATGAACGAGGTGCCGTAGCCCTCGCCCGCGCTCTCGGCGTGGACCGTCCCTTCGTGCAGCTCGACCAGGTGCCGGACTATGGCGAGGCCCAACCCCAGGCCTCCGTGCCGGCGCGTGGTGGTGGAATCGGCCTGGCTGAAGCGGTCGAAGATGAAGGGCAGGAAGTCGGCGGGGACTCCCTCGCCGGTGTCCGTGACCGTGAGCTGCGCCTGCCCGTCCACCCGCTCGAGCCGGACCTCGACCCGCCCGCCACTGCTGGTGAACTTGATCGCGTTCGCGAGCAGGTTCCACACCACCTGCTGCAGACGGCTCGCGTCGCCCATGAGGTGCCGGGCGGCCGGGTCGAGGGTCACCGCGAGCTGGATGGCCTTGGCTTCAGCCGCGAGCCGCACCGAGTCCAGCGCGGCGTTGATCACGGCGGCCAGGTCCACCGGGCCGCGGCTGAGCTGCAGGCTCCCGGTGATCACGCGCGAGGCGTCCAGGATGTCCTCGATGAGCTGCGCCTGGGTCTGGGCATTGCGCTCGATCACCTCGACCCCGCGGGCCAGGGTGGCCTCGTCGGATTTGCCCCCGCGGATGATATGAGACCAGCCCAGGATCGCGTTCAGCGGCGTTCGCAGCTCGTGGGAGACGGTGGCCAGGAACTCGTCCTTCATCCGGTTGGCGCGCTCCGCCTCGGCGCGGGCGAGGTGCTCGCGGGCCAGCGATTGCTGGCGGTCCAGCAGCTCCTGCTGCAGGCGCTGGTGCAGCCGGGCGTTCTCGATCGAGTCGGCCGCGATGCGCGCGTAGAGATCCATCAGGCGCATCTCGCGATCGGAAGGGCGGTACGGCTCGACGAACAGTACGGAGAGCACCCCGACGATGTCGCCGCGCCGGGTGATCAGCGGCGTGCTGTGGCACGAGCGGATGCCCGCTCTGCGCGCCGCGTCCCGGTAGGGGGCAACGACCGGGTCCGTCTCGACGTCTCCCACCACCACCCGCCGGCCCTCCGCGTACGCGGTGCCGCAGGCGCCGGCGCCCGACGGGACGAACTCGACGTGCTGGAGGAACTCCTCGTCGAAGCCGACGTGCACCCCGAGCGCGAGGCCCGCCTTCTCCGCGTGGCGGAGGAACAGCAAGCCGCGGCCGGCTCCGTGCACCGCCACCGCCGCCCGCAGCACCTCGCGGAACACCGACTCCACGTCCAGGAGGCTGGTGAGGCGCGCGCTCGTCTCGTGGAGGCGCCGCAGGTCCTCGACCTGGACCTCCAGCTCTCCGACGCGCTCGTGCTGCGCGCCGATGTTCTGAGACCCGTTCCCGGCGGACAGGACGCGCGAGTGACGGGAGCAGATCTCCACGACCGAATGCGCGAGTGTCGAGACGCCCAGCGGCTCGAGCGGATACGCGCAGAAGAGCCGGAAGGGGTGCGTCTTCCGCATCTCGTCCCAGAGATCCTCGAGCCGGATGCTGGCGGCGGCGCTCCCGCGGGCGAGGAGCAAGCCGACCATCTCGCCGAAGACGCGCCGGCGGCGGCCGCCGCGGCCGGCCCGCGCCAGCGCGTCCCCGACCACCTCGGCGAAGCGCTCCGGGTCCGGCACCCCGTCGACGACGATTCGCGACAGGGTCTCGTCGGCGTCGAGGGCGATGTAGCCGTCGGAGGCCAGCGCGGCCTCGAGATCGATGTCCGTCGCGCGCAGGCGCCGCTCGAGGTCCTCACGGTGCTCCCGGGTCGCGATGACGACGCCGGCTTCCCCGCCGGCGAGGCCGCCGCCGATGAAGCCCACCAGGGAATCGAGCAGAGGAGGGTCGGCGTCGTAGAACTGGACGACGTGCTCGCGCTCCTTCCGTTCGGTCATCGCAGGGCATCCGAGAGGCAACGGACGTGCCACCCTGGGCGAGTGGGCGAGCCGGGGCGAAAGCCGCCGGATTCGCCGCCATTCGGGCCACGGATGTTCGACCGGAGCCGTCCACGGAGCGAGGCCCGGTAGATTCTTCCCGGTTGCTCTTACCGGTTCAGCGGCCCTCCCATTCCCAGTACTTCCGCCGCCCATGATGCTCGAGAAGCCGGTCCTCCTGCTCGCGCCCGAACGGACGGCTCGGATCGTATTCCGGCGCGGTCTTGATCTCGTCCCGGCGCAGATCCACGTACACCTTCGAGTCGGTCCAGCTCACCGTCTTGATCCAGTCAGGAGAGAGGACGACCTTCTTGCCGGGCCACCAGTTGCGGGTGTCCGCGACCAGGTAGCGGATGGCCCACGCCCGGTCGTCGACGAGGAAATCGTCCACGTGGCCGATGTCGCCGTCGAGGGCCGCGATGTAGTAGCCGGTCACGTCCCCGGTGCTGCGAAGCGCGGGGTCGCTCTCGATGCTCTCGCGCTCGCGCGCGGCCATCTCCTCCACCACCGGGTCGCTCGCCACCGGGGCGGGCACCGGCGGCATGCCGGGATACGCGAGCAGGCCCCAGCGGTACGGGCCTTCCCAGTAGTAGCGGTAGTTGTAGTAACGCGCGAGCGCTTCTTCCTGCTGGCGGTTGACCGGCTTGTCGGCCTCGACCGGCGGGCTGTTCTTCACCTGCTCCCGCGTGAGGTCCACCGTGACCTTGTCGGTCGTCGCCCCGCGCACCGACATCGGCGAGATCAGCACCTGGCGGCCGGGCAGCCAGGTGCCGGTGTCCACCACGAGGTAGCGGGTGGTCCACGTGAGGTCGTCGAAGTAGAGATCCCTGACGCTTCCGATATCGCCGTCGGCCGCCGCGATCGACAGGCCCTTGAACCCGCTGGCTGCTCTGAGCATGGCGCGCTCCTCCTTGGCCTGAGCAGGTAGCATTTCTCGTGCAAGGGGAGGAGCGCGCGCGCGTCCGCGCGATTCGTCGATTCGCGGGGTGATCCGGCGCGGAGCCGGCAATGCTTACCGGGAACGAGGGGCGGGGCCCGTAATTCCTACCGCGCTCGGCGCCACGATCACCGCGAGCCCGAGCAGCACCAGGGCCATCCCGGCGAGCCGCAGCGCGCCGAAGCGCTCGCCGAACGCGAGCGAGGACGCGTAGGCCGCCACGAACGGGATCAGGAGCGCGAAGGGGGTGACGGTGGCCGCGGGGTAGCGACGCAGCAGGCTGCCCCAGATCGTGTAGCCGAGGACGGTGGCGACCAGGCCGATGTACAGCGTCGCGCCCAGGCCGAGCCACGACGCGGCGGGAAGCGCGGTCCAGAGGGCGCGCGGACCGTCCAGCAGCGCGGACAGCGCCAGCGAGGGCAGGGGCGGCACCAGGCTCAGCCACACCATGAGATGGAGGGTGTCCACCGGAGGCAGCCGCTTGACCAGCACGTTGCCGATCCCCCAGCTCACGGCCGAGAGCGCGCTGAGGCCGAGGCCGACCATGGTCAGGTCGCGGCCCACCGTCGTCGCGATGACCGCGAGGCCCGCGAAGGCCACCGCCGTCCCGGTCCACTGGCGGCGTGTCGGCCGCTCGCCCAGGGCCAGCGCGGCGAAGAGGATCGTGAACAGTGCCTGGGTCTGGACCACGATCGACGACAGGCCGGGGGGCGTCCCCAGCGCCATGCCGAAGAACTGGAAGAGGAACTGACCGGTGAACAGCGACAGGCCGATGACGATCAGCAGGCGCCAGGAGACCGGCGGGCGCGGCAGGAACAGGGCGGGGACGGCCGCGATGAGGAAGCGCAGCGCGGTGAGCTGCGAGGGGGAGAAGTCGTCGAGCGCCAGGCGCGTGGCCACGAAGGTGAGGCCCCAGATCACCACCACGAACAGGATCAGGACGAGGTGCCCGAGCGCCATGACGCCCGACGATAGCAGACGTCCAGCAGGGGTCAGGTCTTACATTACGACATTGTCGCAATGTAAGACCTGACCCATTGGACAAGGCGCGGGGGCCGAGCGTAGACTCCGGGCGGCCCATCATTTCCGTCCCGGGAGGCGGCACCCCATGGCAGAGCCGAGTCTCAAGATCGACCACGCACGGTACATCCTGACCCTCGATCGTCAGCGCCGCATCATCCAGGACGGCGCCATCCTCGTCGAGGGGGGCCGCATCAGCCGGGTGGGCAAGTCGGCGGAGCTCGGGGATGCGCGAGCCGACCGCGTCATCGACGGGCGCTACCTCGTGATCACGCCCGGCTTCTTCAACGGCCACATGCACATCAGCTACGCGCATCCGGTGCGCGGCATCTTCCCCGACGAGCAGGCGAGCCCGCTGGTGCACGTGTTCAACCTGCAAGCGGCCATGACCGAGGACGAGGAGTATCACGCCACCCTGCTCGGGCTGGTCGAGCTGGTCCGGAACGGGACGGTGTGCTTCCTCGATCCGGGCAGCACCAAGTTCCCGGACGCGTGCCTGCAGGCCTACGAGGACTCGGGCATCCGCGTCCTCCTCGGGGAAGGTGTGACGGACCAGGACGCGCCGTGGAAGCTGCCCCGCTATCCGACCAAGGAGGCGGTGGCCCGCACCACGTCGTTCATCGAGAAGTGGAACGGCCGGCTCGACGGGCGGATCCGGGCGTGGGCCATGCCGTTCTCGTACGAGACCTGCAGCGCGGAGCTCCTGCAGGCCCTGAAGCGGGTGGCCGACGAGCACCGGACCGGCCTCACCCTGCACCACAACAGCGGGATCAAAGCGCGGCAGGACTCGGTCGCGAAGCACGGCTACAGCCCCACCGCCTACCTCGAGTCGATCGGGGTGGCCGGCCCGAACGTGCTGCTGGCCCATTGCCTGGGCCTCGACGAGGCGGAGATCGACGCGATCGCGCGCACCGGCACCGCGATCGCGATGTGTCCGGTCACCGCGGCCAAAGGCGGCCGCGGGGTGTCCGAGCACGGGCGCATGCCGGAGTTCCTGGCCCGCGGGGTGAAGATCGCGCTCGGCTGCGACTCGCCGAACAACTCGAACCATCTCGACATCGTGCGGACCATGAACATGGCGGCGATCCAGTACAAGGACGCGCGCCAGGACACGCGGCAGGTCCCCGCGGAGGCCGCGCTCGAGATGGCCACGCGGGACGGCGCGCAGGCCATGGGGCTGGGCGACGACCTCGGCTCGATCGAGGCCGGCAAGAAGGCCGATCTCGTCTGCTTCGACACCCTGCGGCCGGAGTGGCAGGCGCTCTGGAATCCGGTCAACAATCTCGTCTACAACGCGGACGGGCGCAGCGTGCACACGGTGGTGATCGACGGGCGGGTGGTGGTGGACGCGTACCGGCAGACCTTCGTGGACGAGGCGCGCCTGTTCGCGAAGGTGCAGGAGATCGGCGAGCGGCTGCAGGCCCGCACCGGCATCACGTTCCCGCGCTCGCGGTGGCCGATGAGCTGAAAGTCGACGCGATGGCGAGGCGACGGAGCACGCGCGGGAGCGGATGGCTCGAGCAGTCGGCCCGGGCGGTCACGGCCTGGACGGGCCGCTCGCAGGCCTTCGCGGGCGCGGTCGGGGTCGTCCTCGTGTGGGCGGCGCTCGGCCCGGTGTTCGGGTTCTCGGACACCTGGCAGCTCGTCATCAATACCGGCACCACCATCGTCACCTTCCTCATGGTCTTCCTGATCCAGCGCTCCCAGAACAAGGACTCGCAGGCGCTCCATCTCAAGCTCAACGAGATCGTGGCCGCGCTGCAGGGCGCCAGCAACCGGCTGATCAACGTCGAGGACCTCACCGAGCAGGAAGTCGAGACGCTGCACCGGCACTACCAGAAGCTCGCCGAGCTCGCCCGGCGGGACAGCACGCTCACCGCGTCGCACTCCGTCGAGGAAGCCGAGACCCGCTCCGCTGCCAAAAAGCGCGGGCGCTGACACTTCCCAGCAGTTCCGACCCCGAGGCCCGAACGTAAGCGCTTGATCTGGCTGCTTCGATGGGTGGTGCACTTCTTGCACCAGAATGCGGGCCGGCCGGTCGAGCCGGCACTTCGCAGGCTCTCTAGAAAAGGGGGAACGACCCAGTGTCCGAACCGCGCATCCTGGTGGTCGAAGACGAGACGAACGTCCGCGAACTGGAAGCGGAGATTCTCCGGGAAGAATGGGAGCACGTCGATACCGCGGTGGACGGTACCGACGCGCTCCGGCTGCTCGCCGAGAACGTCTACGCCGCGATCGTGAGCGATCTCGCGATGCCGAAGCTCGACGGGCGCGGCCTCTACCACGAGGTCGAGCGCCGCTACCCGGCCGCGCATGGCCGCCTCGTCTTCGTCACCGGCTACGCGGAAGCCGAGGAGTACGACGAGTTTCTGAGGATGAGCGGCGTCCCGGTCCTGGCCAAGCCGTTCACCATCGCCGCTCTGGTCGGCGCGGTGCAGCGCGCCTTCTCGCCGGCCTAGGCGAGTCGTGGTGCCGCACGTCGTCGAGCCGTCGCCCCAGCGCTACCGCGAGCTGGTCGAGGAGGGCCGTGGCCTCATCTGCACCCACGATCTGGCCGGCGTCCTGCTTTCGGTGAATCGGGCCGCCGCCGATCGGCTGGGCTACACACCCGAGGACCTGGTGGGCCGGAGCCTGGGCGACCTGCTCGCCCCCGGCGTCCGGCCTCTCTTCCCCCAGTACCTCGATCGGATC
This sequence comes from Candidatus Rokuibacteriota bacterium, assembly GCA_040902305.1. GTDB lineage: Bacteria > Methylomirabilota > Methylomirabilia > Rokubacteriales > CSP1-6 > CAMLFJ01. The sequence goes on from JBBDXN010000062.1 coordinate 19,426, forward strand.
CGCCGGGCTTCATCGGACGAGGGGCTGATGCTCGTGGTGACGCGCGCGGGCGAAGAGCGCACGTGGGCGTACAGCAACGTGCGCGCCCGGGAGGCCGGAGGGGTGGAGTACGTGCTGGGCCACGCGCACGACATCACGGACATCAAGCGGGCGGATGCCCGGGGGGGCGACGTGGAGGCCCTGCGATCGGTGGGGCAGCTCGCATTGACGACCGCCCACGAGATCAACAACCCGCTCACCGTCATCGTGGCGAGCCTGCAGCTCATGATCGCGCGGGGGCAAGTGACCGACGAGGCGGCGCGCTACGTGCAGCGCGCGATCAAGTCGGCCGAGCAGATTCGCGACGTCGTCCGCGACATGTCCCGTATCACCCGGCTCGAGCTGTCCCGCCGGGCGGCCCAGCGCCCACCGGTGCTCGATCTCACCCGGTCGAGCCCGCCCGACTCACCGCGCCAGTAGCAGGCAGGCCGCGCCCAGGCAGGCGAGGAGGGCGGCGGCGAGCCGGCGCGCGAGATCGGGCTCGCCGAAGAGCGCGCGGCCCAGGAGCACCGCCAGCACCGCCGACATCCGGCGGATCGCGTTCACGTACGCCGCGGGTGCCATCGTCAGCGCGTGGGTCTGCATGCCGGTGCCGGTGACGCCCAGGAGCCCGTGGCCGGCCAGGGTGAGCACGTTCCGCGGAGCGAAGCTCTCGCGCAGCCCGCGCGGGTTGGTCGCCAGCACGATCAGGAGCGTCAGGACCGCGGTCGCACCGTGCGAGGAGACCAGGTAGCTGGGCGGGCCGAGGGCCAGCGCGGCCCAGCGGTCCACCGCGGCCAGGAAGCCCAGGAGGAATGCGGCGCCGAGGGCGTCGAGGGCGTCGCGGCGCGCGAAGAGGGCGCGCAGCCGGCCGAGTGGACCCGCGGCCCCGGGCCCGCCCGAAAGGCTGGCGGTTCCGGTCAGCGACAGGGCCAGGCCGAGCCAGCCGAGCGCGCTGGGCAGCCCGCCGGAGAGCACCGCGTCCGGCAGGATCGTGAAGATCGGGCTCAGCGCCAGGATGGGTCCGACGATCGAGATGTCGCCCCGCGCGCTGGCCCGCGCGAGCAGGCCGCTCATCCCGAGCACCAGGATGGACGAGGCGGCGACGGCGGGCCAGGCGGTCCCGGGCGGCACGAACGCCTGGCCCGAGGCGAGAAAGAAGATGCACCACGCCGTGCAGGCCACCCCCTGGGTCCAGGCGACGATCACCAGCGGAGGGATATTCCGCGCCCGGCCCTTGACGACGGCGAACTGGATGGCCTGGGTGAGCGCGGCGCCTAGCGACAGCCCGAACCAAGTCAGATGCGACCGTCCTCCCCGGAGACCCTAGCCGAGGCGACCGCACCGCGTCAACTGAAGCGCGCCCGGGGTCATGGCCTTGACGTGCCCTCGCCCGGCCCCTAATGTGACGCGGGGGAGGGCATCCATGGCGCGCGCATCCTTCGGGCTCATCCTGGCGAATCGGGCGGTGGTGCTGGGCGCGATCCAGGCGCGCGATCTGATCGAGCTGTCGCAGCAGGCGGAGGCCTCGGGTGCCTTCGACGCGCTCTGGGTCGGCGACAGCCTGCTGGCCAAGCCGCGGCTCGAGGCGGTGACGCTGCTCTCCGCGCTGGCCGGTGCGACCTCGCGGCTCAAGCTCGCGGTCGGCTGCCTCGCTACCTTCGTGCACCGGCACCCGCTGCTCTTCGCCCAGCAGTGGGCGAGCCTCGACGTGCTCTCGGGCGGGCGCGCGTGGCTGGCGGTGTGCCTGGGCGGGCCCGACGAGCAGAGCGCGGCCCAGGCGCTCGAGCACAAGGTGATGGGGGTGCGCTCGAGCGAACGAGTCGGCCGCATGGAAGAGGGCATCCAGATCCTGCGGAAGGTCTTCACCGGCGAGAAGGTCTCGCACCAGGGAGAGTTCTACCAGTTCGAGGGCGTGAAGATCGAGCCGCGGCCGGCGCAGCAGCCCTGCCCGATCTGGATCGCGAGCAATCCGACCGGACTCACCTGGAAGGGCGGGGCCAGCGCCTCCGACGCGGCGGTGGAGCGCGGTCTTCGCCGGGTGGCGCGCGTCGCGGACGGCTGGATGACGAACAAGGTGAGCCCGGCCGAGTTCCGCGAGCAGTGGGCGCGCATCGCGCGGATGGCGCGGGAGGAGGGCCGCAACCCGGAGGGCCTCGGCAGCGCGCTCTACCACAACATCAACATCAACGAGGATCGCCAGCAGGCGCTCGAGGAGAGCAAGGCGTTCCTCGACACCTACTACACCAGCAAGTTCTCGCCCGCCTTCGTGGAAGGCTGGACGGTCGCGGGGAGTCCGGCCCAGTGCGTCGCCCAGCTCCGCGAGTACGTCGGCGCCGGGCTCACCCACATCGCGCTCCGGCTCACCTCCTGGGACCAGCGCGGGCAGCTCAAGCGATTCCTCGCGGAGGTGGCGCCCGCGCTCGCGGGCGGCCGCTGACCGTCCGAGCGCGCGCATGCGCTGGACCCTGACCCGCGCGCAGGCCGTGGCGGTGACCCTGCTCGCGGTGGCCCTGCTGGTCGACGCCGTCCTCACCATCCACCATGTCCGTGAGGTCGCCACCGGCGTGCAGTGGGTCTCCCACACCCACGAGGTGCTGGGCAAGCTCGAAGAGGTGCTCTCGACCCTCAAGGACGCCGAGACCGGGCAGCGCGGCTATCTGCTGACCGGCGAGCGCCCCTATCTCGAGCCCCACGACCAGGCGGTGGCGCGCCTGCAGACGCAGCTCGTGCAGCTCCGGCAGCTCACGATCGACAACCCGGTGCAGACCGCGCACGTCCTCAAGCTCGAGCAGCTCGCCGCGCGGCGGCTCGCCCTGCTCCGCCAGGGACTCGAGCACGTCGGGGCGGAGTCCGATCGAAGCCGCGCGCTCGTGATCGCCCGCCAGCACCTGCTCGAGGGCCTAGGCAAGCGCGCGATGGACCTGGTCCGGGACGAGGTGTACGGGATGCAGCATCTCGAGCGGGACCTGCTGCAGCGGCGGGAGGCGGCCTCCCGGGTCAATGCCCGCTTCGCGATCGCCAGCACCGTCGTCGGCCTGAGCCTGGGGCTCGCGCTGATCGCCATGGTCACCTGGCTGTTCGCGCGCAATCTGGCCACCCGCCAGCGGGCGGCCGACGTGATGCACGCCGAGCGCGAGCGCTTCCGCACCACCCTCACCAGCATCGGCGACGCGGTCATCGTGACCGACTCGCAGGGGCGCGTCACCCTGCTGAACCCGGTCGCGCAGGCCCTCACGCGCTGGAGCGACGAGGCGGTGGGCCAGCCCTTGGAGGCGGTGTTCCGGATCGTCAACGAGGCGACGCGCGCGCCGGTGGAGAACCCGGTGGCCACCGTCATCCGCCGGGGCACCGTCGTCGGCCTCGCCAACCACACCGTGCTGATCGCCAAGGACGGCGCCGAGGTGGCGATCGACGACAGCGGGGCGCCGATCCGCGACGCGCGCGGCCGCGTCGTGGGTGTCGTGCTCGTCTTTCGCGACGTCACGGAGCGGCGGCGCGTGGAGCGCGCCCTCGAGGACGCCGATCAGCGCAAGGACGAGTTCCTCGCCATGCTGGCCCACGAGCTGCGGAACCCGCTGGCCCCGATCCGCAACGCGGCCCACACCCTGGGCTTGATCGGCACCAGCGACGAGCGGGTGCGGTGGGTCTCGGGGGTCATCGAGCGACAGGTGGGGCTGATGACCCGCCTGGTGGACGATCTCCTCGACGTCTCCCGCATCACGTCGGGCCAGATCACGCTGCAGCGGAAGCCGGTGGCGGTGCGCGCGGTCCTGGACCAGGCGATGGAGATCGCGCGCCCGGCCGCGGAGAACCGGAGTCAGGCGCTGGAGATCGACGGAGGGCCCGCCGACGCGGGCTGGGTGGACGGCGACCCGGCCCGGCTGGCCCAGGTGGTCGGCAATCTCCTGGACAACGCGATCAAGTACACCGACGACGGCGGGCGGATCCGGCTGACCGCCCGGGCCGAGGCGGCGGAGGTCGTCATCGCGGTCCAGGACACCGGCGCCGGCATCCATCCCGACCTCTTGCCGCACGTGTTCGACCTGTTCACCCAGGCCGACCGCTCGCTCGAGCGCAGGCAGGGCGGGCTCGGCATCGGCCTCACCCTGGTGCGCCGGCTCGTCGAGATGCACGGCGGGCGCGTCGAAGCGACGAGCGACGGCCCGGGGCGCGGCAGCGAGTTCACGATTCGCCTGCCGCGCCTGGCCACGGACGCCGCCCCGCCCGAGGCCGTCGCGGAGGAGGCCGCCCCGGCGGACCGCCCCGCGGGCCCGGCGCGCCGGGTCCTGGTGGTGGACGACGAGCCGGACTCCACCGACTCGCTGGCCCTGTTCCTGCGCCTGCGCGGGCACGAGGTGCGCGTCGCGCACGATGGGCCGGGCGCCCTCGAGGAGATCTCCCGCTACCGGCCCGACGTGGTGTTCCTCGATCTCGGGCTGCCCGGCATGAACGGCTACGACGTGGCGCGCCGGGTGCGGATGATGAGCGATCTGGGGCCGCTGCGGCTGGTGGCGCTCACCGGCTACGGAACCGACGGGGACCGCCAGAAGACGCGCGACGCCGGCTTCGACGTCCACCTGGCGAAGCCGGTGGATCCGCAGGTCCTGGACGCGCTGCTCGCCTCGTCGTCCTAGAAGGCTCAGGCGATCGCGCCAGGTTCGCCGGAGCGGCTCCTGGACGGGTCGTTTGCTCAGATCCCTGGACGGGCCGCCGAGCTACCTCCCGGGACTACGAGCTGAAGTCCAGCACCATCGCCGTGTGATCGCTCGCCGGGCGTCCGGTGATCCGCGCGCGCCGGCCCCAGTCGTAGCGGAAGGTCCGGAGCCGATCCCGCAGCGCGGAATTGAGAAAGGCCTGGTCGATCCGGAAGCCGTTGCCCCCGTTCGGCGAGTACCAGGTGTAGGCGCGCGAGCTGCCGCGCAGATGCCGATAGGCGTCCGTCCAGCCCGCCTCGTCGAGCCCCCGCATCCAGCCGTCCTCGATCCGGTTGAAGGCGGGCACTTCCTCGTCGAGGCCGATCCGGCCGGAATTGGTGTCGCCGACCAGGAGGGCCGGCCCCGCCCAGCGCCGCCGGGCGGTGGCGAGCACCGCGTCGAGGTACGGGTACTTTCGCCCGCCGATCCGATTGGGGACATGCATCACGCCGAGAGCGAGTGGCTCGGGGGCGAGGATGCGGGCGAGCAGCCAGCGGCACGGCTCCGCGGGGGCGGTGGGAAGCCGCAGGCGGCGCACCGGCCAGCGCGACGCGAGGAGCAGGCTGTTGATGCAGGGGCGGGCGGGGTCCGCGGTCGTCCACTGGTATGGCAGGCCAAGCGCGGCCAGGTCCCGGGCCAGCGCCTCGCTGGGTGGCGTGCCGCGGAACTCGGCGAGCGCGACCGCGTCCGCCTCCCAGGCGCGGAGCTGCCGGGCGATGGCGGCGGCCCGGACCCCGCCGCCGGCGCGGATGTTCCAGAAGATCAGTCGCATCAGGGTCGCGTCACCCCACCCTCTTCCCCTGGGTGGAGGAGAGGGTGGGTTCGGGAGAGGAGAGGGGGAGAGGGATCAGACGGTGACGGGCTTGTAGACCGGCATGCGCCACTCGGCGAAGCGCCGGTCCGTGCCCCGCACCACGTTCATGTAGGCGGTGAGGATACGCTGGGTGATGGGGCCGACGCCGCCGTCGCCGAGCGGGAAGCGATCGACCGAGAGGATCGGAGTGATCTCGTAGCCGCTGCCGCAGAAGAAGGCCTCGTCGGCCACGTACAGCTCGGTGCGCGCGATGTCGCGCTCGATCACATCCATGCCGAGCGCGGGGGCCACCGCCTCGATCAGGGTCGTGCGCGTGATGGACTCCAGGATGTCGCTGGTGATGGGCGGCGTCACGAGCTGGCCCCGCCGCACCATGAACAAGGTCGCCCCCGAGCCCTCCGCCACCGTGCCGTGCTGGTTCAGGAAGATCGGCGCGTCATAGCCGTCGGCCTTGGCCTGCAGCGTGGCGAGCCGGCCGTTCTGGTAGTTGGCGCCGCACTTGAGCCGGATCGGGATCGCGTTGTCGTGGGTGCGCTGCCAGGAGGTGATGCAGCAGCGGAGCCCGTCGCCCTCCGTGATGCGGCCGCGCCGGCGGGGGTTGATGTAGAGCCCGGTCGGGGTGGTGGCGTCGAGCCCGGCGCCGGCCACGTAGGCCACACAGTGCATGTGGACGTCCTCGCGGATCTCGTTGCCGCGCAGGACCTCCCGCACCGCCTCGTAGACGTCCATGTCGGTGTACGGGATCGTGAAGCGCATCATCTTCATGGACTCGCGGAAGCGCGCGAAGTGCTCGGCCAGCCGGAAACAGTAGAGCTCCCCGTCGGCCTCGTTCCAGTAGGCGCGCAGGCCCTCGAAGACGTTCGAGGCGTAGAACACCGCCGCGCTGTTGACGGGCAGGACGGCCTCGGCCTGGGGGACGAGCCGGCCGTTCATCCAGATCTTCAGCTCTTTCATCGCGATGGATTCCTCCGTTGGCGGCGCCGCTCGACGGCGGCCCGCGATCGCAGAGAGGATATCACCGATGGCCGCCCAGGTGGGAGAGCAGCCGCTGCGTGACCGCTCCCGGGTCCTGGTCGGTCACGAAGTGGCCGATACCGGGCCGCACCTGGAATCAAGGACGTCCTGGACCAGCCGGTCGATGCCGTAGGCGGCCAGGCCCTTGGCCGAATCCGGCCGCACGCCGGGGGAGTAGCCCCGCTGATCGGGCGCCACCGCGCGGTAGCCGGCCGCGCCGAGGGCGGGGAGCTGGTGCCGCCACGTATGCCGCGTCTGCGGATAGCCGCGGAGCAGGAGCACCAGCGGACCGTCCGCCGGACCCGCGGCGTCCGCGGTGAAGGAGCCTTCCGGGGTGACCACCGTGACGTCGCTCATAGCTGGTCGGTCCAGACGGTGAAACCGGTGAGCGTCGTGTTCCCGAAGGAGGTCGTGAGCGCCACGTCCACCGCGTCGCGGCCGCGGCCCATCAGCACGCGGCCGATGCGGGGCCGGTTGTGGCGGGCGTCGAGCGCGTACCAGGCGCCGCCGAGGTAGACCTCGAGCCACGCCGAGAAGTCCATGGGGCTCGGATTCTTCGGGACGCCGATATCGCCGAGGTAGCCGGTGGCGTAGCGGGCCGGGATGTTCAGCGCCCGCAGGAAGGTGATCGCGAGGTGCTGGAAATCGCGACAGACGCCCTGCCGCTCCGTGAAGACGTCGAACGCGGTCTTGGTGGGGCGCGAGTACTGGTAGCCGAAGGTCACGCTGGCGTGCACCCAGCTCACCACCGCCTGCACGCGCTCCCAGGACTCGGGCGTCTTGCCGAACAGGTCCCAGGCGATGGCGGCCATGCGGTCCACCTCGCAGTAGCGGCTCGCGAGGAGGTACCGCCAGCACTCGGCCGGCAGCGCCTCCACCGGCACGAGAGGCAAGCCCTCGATGGTGGGCTCGGGCCGTCCGCCGTCCGCCACCACATTGTCGTAGCGGAGCCGTGTCGTGCCCGCGGGCGCCACGATGCGGGCGGCCCGGTTGCCGAACCAGTCCACGAAGCTCGCGACCGGCGTCACCGGCTCCACCACGATGCCCTCCGGCTGCTGGAGGGCGGGCGCGACCTCCGGACGGACGTAGAGCATGAGGAGCATGGGGGTGGGCCGCGGCACCTCGAAGGTGAGCTCGTGGCCGATGCGGATGCGCATGCGCCACGGTAGATCGCCTCGGTGCGCCGGTCAATCGCATCCGGCGGGCTTCTGGTAACATACGGCCTGCCGGGCGAGGCGCAGCCGCAGGCCAAGCCCCCATCATCCTGACCGACAAGGAGCGAGCGATGCGCATCTACTACGACATCCGCCTGAGCGACCGGAACATCACGAAGCGCGAGCTGGAAGGCGAGGCAATCGTGAGGGCCGGCCGGCATCTCATCGCCAAGACCCTGCTCGAGCTGGGGGCGGCCACCGTGGACCCGCTGTCCCCGGCGAATCCGCTGATCTTCTCGGCGGGCCCTTTCGCGGGCACGAGCTTCTCCAACGCCAACCGGACCAGCGTGGGCTGCAAGAGCCCGCTCACCGGCGGCATCAAGGAGGCCAACGGGGGCGGCAGCTTCAGCTACGGGCTGGGCCAGCAGAAGATCGCCGGCTTCACCCTGCTGGACGCCTCGCCGGACTGGGTGGTGATCCACTTCAAGAAGGACGGCACCATCGACTTCGACGCCGCCGCGCCTTATCTCGGCAAGGGCAACTTCGAGGCCCAGCACATGCTGCACGCCAAGTACGGCAAGAAGGTGACGATCGCGCTCTGCGGGCCGGTGGGCGAGTACCAGGGCCTGATCGCGGGCATCGCGTTCAGCGACAAGGACGGCCGCCCCGCGCGGCTATCGGCCCGCGGCGGCGTCGGCGCGGTGATGGGCTCGAAGAAGGTCAAGGCCATCGTGGTGGACCTCGACAAGATCCCGCCCTTTTCCGACCCGAAGAAGGTGAACACCGCCATCAAGAATTACGCGAAGATGCTGCAGGCCGACTCCATGGTGGCCAACTTCTACGCCAAGATCGGCACCATGGGCATGGCCGATCTGCAGAACACGCTGGGCGGGCTGCCGGTCCGCAACTTCAGCGCCGGCCAGCAGGTGGACGTCTCCAAGGGCGAGAAGTTCAAGATGGGCGGCGAGTACATCAGCCAGCTCAACGTCTCGCGCGGCGGCGAGCATACCCACGCCTGCATGCCCGGCTGCGTGATCCAGTGCAGCAACATCTACGCGGACGCCAACGGCAAGGAAGTGGTCTCGCCGGTCGAGTACGAGACGCTCGGATTGCTCGGCACCAACTGCGGCCTCGCCGATCCGGACGACCTCGCCCAGATGAACTACATCGCCAACGATCTGGGGGTGGACACCATCGAGACCGGGGCCATGATCGCGGTGCTGATGGAGGCGGGCCTGGGCGCCTTCGGTGACGTGCGGTTCATGGCGGACTGCCTCGCCGAGATCCAGCGCGGCACCCCGAACGGGCGCATCTGGGCCCAGGGCACCTGGCGGGTCGGCGAGCACTACCACGTCAAGCGAGTCCCGGTCATCAAGAAGCAGGCGATCAGCGCCTACGACCCGCGCGTGGTCGAGGCCACCGGCATCACCATGATGGCCACCGCCCAGGGCGCCGACCACACCGCGGGCAACCTGCCGCGGCTCAAGACCCGCGAGATGGAGACGGCCGCCATCGTGGAGCAGAGCGCGGCCCACCAGGCGCGGGTGGCCGCCAACGACTCGCTCGGCCTCTGCATCTTCGGCATGAGCGTGACCAATCCCAACGTCGAGTGGCTCACCGACACCATCAACGCGGCCCACGGCACCAATCTCACCAAGGACTTCTTCGAGGCCCTCGGCCGCCAGACCCTCAAGCTGGAGCACGAGTTCAACAAGCGGGCCGGCTTCACCGCCAAGGACGACGAGCTGCCCGAGTTCTTCTACGCGGAGGCGCTGCCCCCGACCAATCACGTGGCGCGCTTCCACGCCGCCGACGTGCAGGGCATGTACGAGCGCCTGCCCGCCTAGCATGGGCGAGCCCGCCTCCTGATGCGCATCGGCGAGCTCCGGGCCGACCACTATCGCATTCCGCTCCCGGTCGCCCTGTCGGACAGCACCCACGGCGTGATCGAGGGCTTCGATCTGGTCACGGTGCGTCTGCGCGACGCCGAGGGCGCCGAGGGCGTGGGCTACACCTACACGGTGGGCGCGGGCGGGGCCGCGGTGCACGCGGTGCTCGCGCGCGACGTGGCTCCGCGGCTGGTCGGGCGCGAGGCCGAGCGGATCGAGGAGCTGTGGCAGGCCATGTGGTGGGCGCTCCACTACGGGGGCCGCGGCGGCGTCCCGGTCTTCGCGATCTCGGCGGTGGACATTGCCCTGTGGGACCTGCGCGCCAGGCGGCAGGGGGCGCCGCTCTGGCGCATGCTGGGCGGCTTCGATCCGCGCGTGCCCTGCTACGCGGGCGGCATCGATCTCGAGTTTCCGCTCGACGCCCTGCTCCGGCAGACCGACGACAATCTCGCCCGCGGCTTCCACGCCATCAAGATGAAGGTCGGCCGCCCCTCGCTTCGCGAAGACGTCGAGCGCGTCCGCGCCATGCGCGGCCATCTCGGCCCCGACTTTCCGCTGATGGTGGACGCGAACATGCGCTGGAGCGTCGACGACGCGATCCGCGCTGCCCGCGCCCTGCAGGACCAGAATCCGGTCTGGCTCGAGGAGCCCACCATCCCGGACGACGTGCCCGGTTACGCGCGGATCGTCCGCGAGGGCGGCCTCCCCATCGCGGCGGGCGAGAACCTCCACACGCTCTACGAGTTCCGCGCCCTCATCGCGGCCGGCGGCGTGACCTTCCCCGAGCCCGACGTCACCAACTGCGGGGGCATCACCACGTTCATGAAGATCTGCCACCTCGCGGAAGCCTTCAACCTGCCCGTCACCTCGCACGGCGCCCACGACGTCACCGTGCATTTGCTCGCGGCCGTCTCGAACCGCTCCTATCTCGAAGCCCACGGCTTCGGCCTCGACCGCTACATCGCGGAGCCCCTCCGCCTCGAGGACGGCCGCGCGATCGCCCCCGACCGCCCCGGCCACGGTCTCGCGTTCGACTGGCCCGCTCTCGAGAAGCTGCGCGTCTAGCCGGCGGTCGCTGGCCGGGTGGGTGGGGGGCAGGGGGTCTCTGACCACGACCCGTTGTCTCGCCACCTCGCGGCAGGAGTTCCCAATCCGGGTACGAGTGGTTCTGGTCTTCCCCTGGCGGGGAACGGGTCAGCGACCCCCTGCCCCCCCCCCCCCCCCCCCCCCCCCCCCCCCC
>JBBDXN010000063.1:0-30044 GCA_040902305.1 Candidatus Rokuibacteriota bacterium
CCACCCGCCAGCTCAGCCAGGCCGCGCAGGAGCGGAAGCCCGTGTTCCAGCCGCCACGGGCGTCGAAGTCGCGGATCAGGGCGAGCAGGTCCGCGGTGGCGGCGTCGAGATGGGCGGACAGCTCGGCGATCTGGTCGCCGAGACGGTCCAGCGCGGCGGTGCGATCCGGAGTGGCCAGCACGGTTGCGAACGACGCAGGCATGGCGAGTCCTCCCTATACGGCGTCCCCAAACCGCGCGCCGTCGCTCCATGCCGCCCGCTGGACCGGGACGTGCCGCGGGCCGCCCGAAGACGACGGACGCGCCGCACGGAGGGTGTCAAGCGGAAAAGCGCGAGGGCTCACCGGCTGACGCCTTGGGTGAAGGCGGTCGGCTTCGACGTCCTGGTGCTGGGCGACGACGGTCGGTTCCGGCTCACTACCAGTTCCTGGACCGGCCGCCGTCGCCCTGATTCGCTACCTCGCGGTAGGGCCGGTTACTCGGCGAGCCACACCGTGTCGAGCTGGCTATTGAGATAGTGGCTCGGGGTGATGGTCCAGCCGCGCACCTTGGACAGATGCGGGACGATGCGGTTCCACTGGAAGGTCATGATGTAGTGCACCTCCTCGTCGTAAAGGCGCTTCTCGAAGGCGCGGAGGTACTTCCGCCGCTCCTCCGGGTCGGTGGCGCGGGACTGCTTCAGGTACAGCTCGTCCATCACCGTGTCCTTGTGGCGGCTGAAGTTCACCGGTGACGTGGTGAGGAACCAGTGCAGATCCATGTCGGGCTCGACGATGGAATTGCAGGGGGCGTTGGTCGACACCTCGAAGTCGCCGTTCTTCTGGGCCTGCAGCCACGCGGCCGTCTCGAGGTTGACCTGCTTCACGTTGAGTCCGACCTGGCGCCACTGGTCGATGAGCCAGATCCCCACCGGCTCGTACGGCATCGGCACCGCGCGGTTGGTCAGCGTGAAGGTGAGACCCTCCGCGCCCGCTTCCTTCAGCAGGCGGCGCGCCTCGGCGCGCGCCGCGTTGATGTCGGTGCCATAGCCGGCCAGCTTGCCCAGCTCCGCGGGCGGGGTCGCCCACGGGGTGCCCGGCACCTGGATGCCGGCCACGTCCTTGACGATCGCGATCCTCGACAGGGCCTTCGAGCCTTCCCACCGATCGAGGGCGAGGGAGAGCGCCCGGCGCACGCGCCTGTCGCCGAACGGCTTCTTCTCCTGGTTCATCGCCACCTGGATCGAGCAGTTCCACGGGCTCTCCTGCACCGTGATCTTGCTGCCGAGGGCGGCCACGAGCGCGTCCCGGTGGGCGGGGGTGAAGCCGCGGAACTGGATCATGGCCCGCTCACCGCGGACCGCCGCCACCTGGGCCGAGGTATCCCGGATGAAGATCGCCCGGAAGCCCTCGAGATAGGGCTTGCCCTTGTTCCAGTAGTCCGGGTTCTTCTTGCCCACCCAGTGCGAGCCACGCACGTACTCCACGAACTTGAAGGGGCCGGTGCCCATCACGTTCTTCTCGTACCAGTGCGGGTCCCTGGCCAGGATCTCCGCCTTGTAGATCCAGTTCCACGGCGAGGCCAGGTTGGCGGTGAACGACTGCTCCGGGTGCTTCAGGCGGAAGACGATCGTGTCCGGGTTCGGGGCCTCCACCGCCTCCACCGCCTTGTAGGCGGCCTGCCGGCTCGAGACGACGCCGGTCGGCGGGGAGATGATCTTGTCGTAGGAGGCCTTCACGTCCGCGGACGTCATGACGCTGCCGTCGTGGAACTTGACCCCGCGGCGCAGCTTGACGGTGTAGGTGCGCCGGTCGGGCGAGACCGTCCACGACTCGGCGAGGTCGCCGATGAACTTGGTGCCGGTCCGGTCGGTGGGATCCACCCGCAGCAGGGTGTTGTAGTGCGGCGCGCCCGGGTGGAGCATGGCGAAGGTCTCTTCCCGGTGCGCGTCGAAGCTCGGCGGCTCGGCGGGAACCACGAAGATCAGCTCGCCGCCCGAGCGCGGCTGCTCTTGCGCGGAGACCGGCGGCAGCGCGCCGAGCGTGAGGGCGAGAAGGAAGAAACCGAGGATCGCCAGGGATCGCGCGAAGCGGGTCATGTCCGACCTCCGATGGAAACGGGTGAGCGTCGAACCCTCTCCCCCTGGGGGAGAGGGTAGAGGGTGAGGGGGTCTAGAGGGTGAGGGGCGATCTTCTACCGGGTCGTGAGCCGGGGCAGAAGGCGCGATGCGGCCTCGTCCACCTGGGCGAGCTGATCGCCGCCGGCGAAGCGCAGGACCAGATGGCGCGCGCCCGCGTCGATCCATCGCTGCAGCCACTCCGCGCCGCCCTCGATGGGCCCCGCGTAGGTGGCCTGGCGGGCCAGCATCGCCTTCGCGGGCGCCGCGTAGTACGTCTCGAGGAAGCCGTGCAGGCGACGCTCGGCCGCCGCCTGGCTCGGGTCGAGAGCCAGCGTGAGATATGCGGCGCCGGTCACCGCGTCGGGCGCGCGGCCGCCCGCCCGCGCCGCGGCCTGGATGCGGGGGTACTGCTCGGCGAAGAACTCGACGCTCGGGCCCGTCGGGAACCAAGCATCGAAGCGCGCGGCCTCGCGGAGCGCGGTCGGGCCGCCCCCGCCGATCCAGATGGGCGGGCCGCCCGCGCGATGCGGCTTCGGCTCGACGGTGGCGCCGTCCAGCGAGAAGTGCTTGCCCCCGAAGCTCACGCCGTCGCGCTCCCAGAGCGCCCGGCAGATCTCGATTGTCTCCAGGAATCGCCCGACGCGACGATCCCAGGGCACGCCGCAGGCCGCGAACTCTCGGCGGATGGCCGGCGTGTCGGCGGCGATGCCCACGCCCAGGATCACCCGCCCCTCGGCCAGGCGGTCCACGGTGCCGATCAGATGGGCGAGGACGACCGGGTTGCGCAGGGCGGGCAGCAGCACGCCCGTCCCGAGTCGCACCCGCCGCGTGCGGGCGGCGATCGCCGCCATCAGGGTGAGCGGCTCGTGACGAGGCCGCGCGGTGATCGAGTCGCCGATCCAGACCGAGTCGAAGCCGGCCGCCTCGGCGCGGTCGGCCATCGCCAGCAGCGGCCCCGTCTCCGGCCGCCCCGACATGATGGCCTCGCGCGTCGGGATCAAAACCCCGACCTCCGTCATCGCGCTCCTCCCCCTCTCCCCTCCGGGGAGAGGGCAGGGTGAGGGACCTTACACATCACGCCACGCACCCGCCTGATCGAGCGCCGCCGTCGCCTCCGCGTCCAGCGTGAGCTCGATCCCGCCGACCAGCTCCTTCAGCTGAGAAACAGAGGTCGCGCTCGCGATCGGCGCGGTGATCCCGGGCCGGTGCGCGAGCCACGACAGCGCCACCTGCGCGGGCGTGGCATTGGCCGCCGCCGCTACTTTCTCGACCGCGGCCAGCACCCGGAAGCCCCGCTCGTTCATGTAGGTCTTCTCCACGCCGCCGGCCCGGGCGGTCTTGGGCAGCGCCTCGCCCGAGCGGTACTTGCCCGACAGGAAGCCGCTCGCCAGCGAGGAGTACGGGATCACCCCCACGCCCTGCTCGAGGCAAAGCGGCTCCAGCTCGCGCTCGTACTCGTCGCGGATCACCAGGTTGTACTTGGGCTGCAGGCACTCGTAGCGCGCGTAGCCGTGCCGGTCGCTCTCCCAGAGCGCCCGGGTCAGCCGCCACGCGGGGTAGTTCGACGCGCCGACGTAGCGCACCTTGCCCTGGCGGACCAGGTCGTCGAAGGCGCGCAGCGTCTCCTCGAGCGGGGTCTCGCGGTCGTCCCAGTGCGCCTGGTAGAGATCGATGTAGTCGGTCCCGAGCCGCCGCAGGGAGGCCTCGACCCCTTCCATGATGTGGGTGCGCGAGAGGCCGGCGTCGTTCGGACCGGGTCCCATCGGTCCGCAGACCTTGGTGGCGACGAGCACCGTGGAGCGGTCCTTCCGCGCGGCCAGCCAGATGCCCAGCGCGGTCTCCGACTCCCCGCCGGTGTTGCCGGGCGCCCACCGTGAGTAGACGTCGGCGGTGTCGATGAAGTTGCCGCCGGCCTCGACGTAGGCGTCCAGCACCGCCTCGGACGCCTTCTGGTCCGTCGTCCACCCGAAGGTGTTGCCACCCAGGCACAGCGCGGAGACCTTCAGCCCGGTGCGACCCAGCTTGCGCATCAACATGGCGGCTCTCTCCTCACTTCCAGAGTTGGGCGGACGCCAGCCGGGCGCCCTCGGCCATCGCCTTGAGCTTGGCCCAGGCGATCTCGGGCTCGACCAGCGCCTGGGATCGGGCGAAGGTGGCGAAGCCGCAGTCGCTGCCCGCGATCACCCGCTCGCGTCCCACCACCTCCGCGTACCGGACGAGACGCTGCGCGACCAGCTCCGGGTGCTCGATGAAGTTGGTCGTGGTGTCCAGCACGCCCGGGATGATCACCTTGTCGTCCGGCAGCTTCGTCTCCCGGAACACGACCCACTCGTGCTCGTGGCGCGGATTGGCGCCCTCGAAGGAGAGCCCCTGGGGCCGGGCCTTGAGGACCACGGGCAGGATCTCCCGGAGCGGGATGTCGCGGTGGTGGGGCCCTTCGTAGTTGCCCCAGCAGAGGTGCAGGCGCATGCGATCGGGTGGGATGTCGCGCAGGGCATGATTGAGCGCCTCGACGTTGGCCTCGGCGATCTTCACGAACTTCGCGTTGCTCACCTCGGGAAACGCCAGGTGCCGGCTCATGGCCAGGTCCGGGCAATCCACCTGGAGCACGAACCCCGAGCGAAAGATGGCGTCGTACTCGTCCTTCATCACGTCCACCAGCCGCGCCAGGTACGCCCCGCGGCTCGGGTAGTGGCGGTTCGGCAGGAAGTGGGCGATGACCCCGGGCGACGCGGCGGTCAGGAAGGCCTCGGTGGACGCCTCGTCGTCGACGGCCGCGCGCAGGTTGGTCACGTCCTTCTGCACCGCGGTGCGATCCTTCCAGGCGATCGGGCCGTTGCACGCCGGACGGGCCACCGCGGAGCGCCGCTCGGCGCGGGCGGCGGCCTCGGGAAAGTCCGCCCAGTCGGCCCGCTTCGCGGCCCCGCTCTGGCCACCGAAGCCGGTGAGCCGGTGGCGCACGTAGGTCGAGTAGCCCACCTTGCCCTGCTCGCCGTCGCTGACGATGTCCACGCCCGCTTCCACCTGCCGGCGCACGACGTCGGTGACGGCCCGGCGCACGCAGGCTTCGAATACGGCGGGGTCGGTCGCGACACCGGTGTCGAGCGCCTCGAGCATCGCGGTCAGGTCGCCCGGACGGGGCAGGCTGCCCGTGTGGGTGGTGAGGATACGGTCGGTGCTCCGCTTCATTGGGGGCGAGCGAAATCTGACCGCACTCGCGGGAGATTGTCAACCGGCCCGCTTGAGGGTCGGGCGCCGCGATGCTACAGTCACTGCCGACCCGGCCCTGATCTCCCACCCCAAGGAGGATCGCCATGGGACGCGCTTACCACGTCATCGACGCCGACGGCCACGTGCTCGAGCCGGTGGACATCTGGGACAAGTACATCGACCCCGGGTATCGGGAGCGGGCGCCCCGCATCATCGTGGATTCCGACGGCAAGGAACGCCTCCTCGTGGAGGAGCAGGTCCTCGGCAGCCAGAAGGGCTTCGGGGTCATCGGGGCCATCGGGTCCCGGCAGGGCGAGGTGGTGGCCGAGGCCACCATGAAGTACGAGGAAGGGCGCCCCGGCGGGTTCGATCCGCACGCCCGGATCCCGGACATGGATCTCGACGGCATCGACGCGGCCTTCCTCTACCCGAGCGTGGGCCTCTTCGCGGGCGCGGTGCAGGAGCCCGGGCTCGCCGCCGCGATGTGCCGGGCCTACAACCGCTGGCTCGCGGACTACTGCCGGCCCTACCCCGACCGGCTGTTCGGGGTGGCGATGCTGCCGATGCAGTCGATCGGCCTGGCCATCGAGGAGATGCGCTACGCCCGGCGCGAGCTCGGCATGCGCGCGGCCTTCCTCCGGCCCAATCCCTACAACGGGCGGATGCTGCACCATCCGGCCTACGCGCCCTTCTGGGAAGAGGTGCAGGAGCTGGACATGGCGATCGGGCTTCACGAGGGCGCGAGCGGCGGCATGCCCCAGGTCGGGGTGGACCGCTTCGAGACGCGCGGCGCGCGGCACATCATCTCGCACACCATGGAGATGATGCTGGCCGCGATGAGCGTGATCTGGAGCGGGGTCTGCGACCGCTACCCGCGGGTGCGGATCGGCTTCATGGAATCGGGCGGCGGGTGGATCGCGCCGTGGCTCGACCGGATGGACCGCCACTTCGACGATCAGGGCTTCAACGACTCGGGCCTCTCCATGCGGCCAAGCGAGCTGTTTCGGCGCAACTGCTGGATCTCGTTCGAGCCGGTCGAAGGCTGCCTCAGCGTGCTCGCCGACTACATCGGTCCGCACAAGATCCTGTGGGCGACCGACTACCCGCATCCCGACGGCTTCTTCCCCGGCGCCCCGCAGCTCATCGCGAACCGGCCCGAGCTGTCCGAGGCGACGAAGCGCGAGATCCTCGCCGGGGGCGCCAAACGGTTCTACGGTCTCTCGTGACCGAGCGCGCCCTGACCGGCATCCGCATCCTGGACCTCACCCAGTTCGAGGCGGGCACCTCGTGCACCCAGCTCCTCGGCTGGCTCGGCGCCGACGTCATCAAGATCGAGCCTCCCGGGGGCGAGCAGTCGCGCCGGAACCGGCCGGAGGTGCCGGGGCTCGACGCGATGTTCTTCCTGCTGTTCAACGCCAACAAGCGCAGCGTCACCATCGACCTCAAGAAGCCGGAGGGGCACGCGCTCTTCCTCCGGCTCGCCGAGCGGGCCGACGTGGTGGTGGAGAACTTCGCGCCCGGCCTCATGGAGCGCCTCGGGCTCGACTACGAGCGGCTTCGCGCGGTGAATCCGCGGATCATCCTCGCGCGCCTGAAGGGCTTCGGGCTCTCCGGCCCGTATCACGAGTTCAAGAGCTTCGACATGATCGCCCAGGCGATGGGCGGGGTGATGAGCGTCACCGGCTTTCCCGACCGCGAGCCCGTGCTCTGCGGGGCCAATATCGGCGACAGCGGGGCCGGGGTGCACATGGCGGCCGGCATCATGGCCGCGGTGATCGAGCGGCAGCGGACCGGCCGGGGCCAGGTCGTGGAGGTCTCGATGCAGGAGGCGGTGGCGAACCTGATCCGCCAGCGCTACGTCGTCCACTACCGGGACAACAAGCCCACGCCGCGCCGGGGCAACGGGGCGCCGCCCGGCGCGGTGCCGGACGGGCTCTACGCGTGCGCGCCGGGCGGCCCCAACGACCACGTCTATATCTACGTGCAGCCGATGAACCAGGGCATGTGGCAGGACTTCGCCCGGGCCATCGGGCGCGAGGACCTGCTCGCCGACCCGCGCTGCGTGGACGCGGCTACCAGATGGGTTCATCGGGACGCGCTCAACGGCATCGCGGCGGCCGCCTCGAACGCGCGCGAGTGGATCGGCGTGCCGTGCGGCGCGATCCTGGACACGCAGGAGGTGCTGGACGACCCGCATCTGAACGCGCGCGGCGCGATCGACACCATCGACCATCCGACCCGTGGCCGGTTCCGGGTACCCGGCTGCCCGATCCGCCTGTCCGCGTCCGAGCCGGTGACGACGCCGCCCCCGCTGGCCGGCCAGCACACCGACGAGGTGCTGGCGGAGGTGCTCGGGCTGTCGCCGCAGGCCGTCGCGGATCTGCGGACGCGCGCCGCGATCTGACGCGTGTTCTTCGGCCACTCTCCGGCCCTCTGGCAGCAGTTCCCCCAGCTCGTCCCCGGCGTCCTGGTGGTCGGCGACGTTCATCCGAAGGTGGAGGTGCAGGAGCGGCTCGAGCCCTGGCATGCGCGCGCCCGCGAGCGGCTGGGCCGCGGGCCGGAGTCCGAGCTGGCCGAGGTGTCGGCGTGGCGGCGCGCCTACGCGCAGATGGGATTCAAGCCGACGCAGTACCGCTCCGCGGCCGAGGCGCTGCTGCGGCGCTTCCGGCGCGAGAGCGACCTCCCGCGCCTGCACCCGCTGGTCGATCTCTGCAACGCGGTGTCGCTCGCCTATGCGCTGCCGGTCGCGGTCCTCGACCTCGCGCGTGTCGACACGCATCTGGAAGTTCGGCACGCCGCGGGCGGCGAGGAGCACACCGGCTTCGGCGGGGAGACCGAGCGCGCGGAGCCCGGCGAGGTGATCTTCGCCGACGCGGCCAACCACGCCCACGCGCGGCGCTGGACGTTCCGGCAGAGCCGCCGCTCCACCGTCACCGCCGACACTCACGAAGTCCTGATCGTCGCCGAGGGGCTCCACCCGACCGCGGGCGCCGACGTCCCCGCCCTGATCAACGCCCTCGCCGGGAGCCTCGAAGATCTCTGGGGCGCTCCGCGCCACCGCGCGGTGCTCACCGCGGCCGCTCCGCGGCTCGAGTTCGAGGCCTGAGCGCACCCCCGCCGGTCGTCCCCAGCGTCCGCTCCGTGGTGGCCCTCGCCCTGCCCGCCGCGGCGGCCATCGCGGTGTTCGGCAGCCTCTACGGCGCCGCGGCGCGCGAGTTCCTCGGGGTGCCGCTGACGCTGGCCTCCTCGCTCCTCGTCTACTCGGGCGCGCTCCAGTTCGCCCTGGTCGCCCTGATGAGCGCGGGCGCCACCACGCTGCCCCTCCTGCTGACCGCGGGCGTGCTCAATCTCCGCCACCTGGTGCTCGGCGCCGCCCTGCGCTCCCGCTTCGAGAGCGGGCCCCTGCGCCGGGCGCTGCTGGCGTTCTTCCTGGTGGACGAGACCTTCGGGTTCGCCGTCGCGGCCGGCAATACCGCGGAGCCGCGGGCGGTGGGCGCGGCCACCGAGCGCACGCTCCTCTACTCCGGGCTGACTCTCTACGTCGCGTGGCTCGTGGGCACGGTCGTGGGCGCGCTGGGCGGCGGGCTCGCGGCCGTCGAGAGCCAGGCCGGCGCGATCTTCCCCGTCCTCTTCATCGGGCTCGCCGCGCTTGCGGCGACTCGGCGCTCTCACGTGGTGCGGGCCCTCGCCGCCGCCGTCCTCACCGCCGCGGTCGCCCTGCTGCTGCCGGACCTGCGCATGCTCGCGCCGGTCGTCGCGGGCGTGGTGGTGGCCCTGCCGGGAGGCGATCGGTGAGCCCGCTGGTCCTGGTCGCGATCGCGCTGATCACGTATCTGAGCCGGGCCGCCGCGGTGGTGCTGCTCCCCCGCCCCAGCCCGCGCTTCGAGACCATCCTCTCGCGCATCCCGGCCCCGATCTTCGCGAGCCTCGCGACCGCCACGCTGCTCGGTGACGGCGGGGCGCCGGTGGGCGGCCCGACCCTGGCGGCCGCGGCCGGCGCCCTCCTGCTGAGCCCCGCGCGGTCTCTGCTGCTCTGCCTGATCGGCGGCGCGGCGGGTTACGCGGCGGGCGTCCTGCTCGGCTGACGCACGCTCCCGGTCACCGGGTGCGCGGCCAGGCGCCCATGACCTGCCGGAGGATCGCGAGCTCGCCGATGTGGTAGGTGTTGTGCTCGGCGACGATCAGGAGCTCCCGGATGTAGGTGTGCCGGCGCGCGTAGGGCAGCGGCGCGCCCAGCGCCACGCGGGGGTTGCCCGCGATCTTCTCGAGCGCGGCGCGATCCCGCCGGAACCCGGCCACCGTCTTCTTCCAGGCCTTCGCGTCCGCCTCCGCCTCCGGCGCGGGCCAGTAGTCGTCCGGCCACTTCGGCAGGCGGTAGTCACGATCCTTGATGTACTCGAGAATGTCGCGCTGGGCGATCCGCATGTGCTCCACGACATGCCACGGCGTGTACGGGACGTTCGGCGGGCGGGTATTGACGTGCTCCATGGGAAAGCCGCCGACGACTTCGTCGAAGCTCATGTACGACGGGCCGTGGACCAGGTTCCGCACCTCGGCGCGCACCGTGTCTTTCTTCCGTGCCTTCATCGCGGCACCCCCAGGTGAGACACTACGCGCGGGACGCCGTGGTTGACAAGGTCGCCTCGCGGTCTAGACTCGTTCACCAGGAGGCCGCCGACCATGACGACCGGGAACCCCTACGCCTTCCACGTCCGTCCCGACATGCGGCAGGGCCTCGCGTCGGAGCTCCCGTTGCCCACGCGCCTGGTCTCGAACGAGGAGTTCCCGCCGCTGCCGCAGACCGCCGCGCAGCGGCAGGTCGAGCACCGCATCCTCGCCGAGGCGGCGCGCCTGGCGCCGCGCCTCGGCCTGAGCCGGCGCGGCTTCCTCCGCACGAGCGGCGGGATGGCCACGTCGCTGCTGGCCATGAACGCGGTATTCGGGCGCTTCTTCGACGTGCTGCCGGCGGAGGCCGCCGAGCCCTCCGCGTTCCGAGAGCGGAAGGGCGACGCGTTCTTCATCTTCGACGTGCAGCTCCACTACGTCGGCGCGGGCTACGACCCGAAGAACGAGGAGGCCGCGCGCAAGGGCGTCACCAAGATGGGGCTGCTCGGGCTGCGGCGGGGGTCGCGACGCCTCAACCCGAAGCTGGCCGCCGATCAGGGCACGCTCGCCGACCTCGCCTGGTCCAACATGGTCAAGGAAGTGTTCTTCGACAGCGAGACCGATATCGGGCTGATCTCGACGCCACCGGGTCCCTATCCGCAAGAGGCCGTCGTGCCCCCCAGGGAGATGACCCACATCCGCGACGAGATCAACCGGGTCACCCAGTCGCGCCGGATGCTGGCCCACGGGCTCATCACGCCCCAGCTCGGCCAGGCCGACCTCGACTTCATGGACCAGCAGGCGGCCACGCTGAAGGTGGACGCCTGGAAGGGTTATACCGGCGCCGCGCCCAAGGGCTTCGACCGGGGCTGGTTCGTGGACGACGAGAAGATCGCCTACCCGATGCTCGAGCGGGCGCGCAAGCTCGGGGTGAAGCGAGTGTGTCTGCACAAGGGCCTGCCGCTCGGGCCCGTCGCCGACTACAACCATCCGCGCGACGTGATCAAGGCGGCGCGCGATTTCCCGGACATCGACTTCCTCCTCTACCATGCCGGGCTGCTCGGGGTGTCACGGACCGGCCAGTCCGCCGACGTTCCCTGGACCACCGAGTTCTGCCAGATGAAGAAGAAGGAGCCCGCGCTCACGAACATCTACATGGAGCTCGGCTCCACCTTCGGCCAGCTCGCCACCACCAACCCCACCGCGTGCGCCCATCTCCTGGGCCAGGTGATCGACGCCTTCGGCGCGGACCACGTGCTCTGGGGCACCGACTCCATCTGGTACGGCACGCCACAATGGCAGATCGAGGCCTTCCGCCGGTTCGAGATCCCGCAGTCCCTGGTGGACGCCCACGGCTACAAGCCCCTCACCCGTCAGGTCAAGGAGCAGATCTTCGGGCTCAACGCCGCCCGCGTCTTCAGCGTGGACGTCAGCGCCAAGCGCAACGAGATCCCCAACGACTACCTCACCCGCATGAAGATGACCTACCTCGACGAAGGCCCCACACCCAGCCACCGCTTCTACGGCTGGACCGCCTGATCTGGGGTCAGGTCTTACATTCCGACATTTCGCATTCGCTCAGCTCGCCTGCGGCGGCGGCCCCGCCCGGCAAATGTCGGAATGTAAGACCTGACCCCTAGACGTACACGCGGGGGACGCGGGTGTTGATGTTGGTGAGGACCTCGTAGGGGATGGTGCCGGCCCATTCGGCGAGGTGCTCGCAGGTGATGAGCTCGTCGCCGTCGCCACCCAGCAGAGTGACGACGTCGCCATTGAAGGCGCTATCCCATTCGATGTTGACCATGATCTGGTCCATGCAGACGCGCCCCACCACCGGGTACCTCCGGCCACGGATCAGCACGTGGGCCACGTTGGAGAGCGCGCGGAAGTAGCCGTCGCCGTAGCCCACCGGCACCGTGACCACGCGCACCGGGTGGTCGGACTGCCAGGTCGAGCCGTAGCTCACCGGGTGGCCGGGCGTGACCACCTTGAAGTAGACGACGCGCGAGCGCAGCGCGAGCGCCGGACGCACCACGATCGTCTTCCGCACCTCGAGCGACGGGTAGACGCCGTAGAGCAGGATGCCCGGCCGCACCAGGTCCAGGTGGCTCTCGCGGAGCTGGAGCACCGCGCCCGAGTTGGCCATGTGGCGCAGCGGCGGCGTCACCCCCTGCTTGTCGTACCACTCGAGCACCTCGAGGAAGCGCGCGAGCTGCAACCCCGCCGAGGCGAGGTCCTCGGTGTCCGCGTTGGCGAAGTGCGAGTAGATCCCCTCCACGCGCACGTGCCGGCAGTCCGCCGCCCGCTCGAGGAGCCCGCGCGCGTTGTAGTAGTGGACGCCGATCCGCTCCATGCCGGTGTCGATCTTGAGGTGCGCGGTCGCGGTGACGCCCATCCGGCCGGCGATCTCGTCGACCTGCTTGAGCTTGTCGATGGACGACGCGGTCAGCGTGAGCCCGTGGCGCAGGAAGATCGGGATCTGGTCGCCGAAGATCCCGCCCATGACCAGGATGGGCACGGTCACGCCGGCCTCGCGCAGCGCCACCGCCTCTTCCAGGAACGCCACGCCCAGCGACCGGGCCCCGATCGCGACCAGGTGCCCGGCCACCGGCACGAGCCCATGGCCGTAGGCATTGGCCTTGACGATCGGCATCACCGCGGCGGGCGCGACCGCGGCCTGGATCGCGCGGAAGTTCTCCGCGAGACGGGCCAGGCTCACCTCGACGACCGTCGGCCGCAGCGCGCCCTGGTCCACCGGTTACTTGGGCACCATGCCCTTGAAGCGGGGCATGACCTCCTTGGCGAGCAGCTCCATCGAGTGGCGCCACGCGTTCGGGTTCTCGCTGTAGTCGAAGCAGAACACCAGCAGCGTGCCGAAGCCGCCCACCTCTTCGTAGATGGCGTTGAGCTTGTCCGCCACGGTGGCCGGCGAGCCGACCAACCAGTTGTGCTTGGCGCAGTAGGCGGGCGTCACGTCGGAGTCGGGCACGCTCGAATCGTGCTTCAGGTACTCGGTGAAGCCGAAAGCGGCCAGCAGGGGCAGGAAATACTCGGTCATCATGCGGCCCATCATGCCGCCCGCGGAGAGGCGCAGCGCCTCCGCGTCGGTGTCGGCCACGAAGACCTCGCGGACCATGCGCCAGTCCGAGCGCTTCGGCGTGCGCCCGCTCCGCGCCGCGCCCTGCTCGACCGCCTCCCAGTGGCTGCCCACGTAGGCGGGGTTCAAATTCAGGCTCATCGGCCAGAACCCGCGCTCGCCCGCGAGCTTGAGCGTGTCCGAGCCCTTGCTGAGCCCGGCGACCCCGATGGGCGGGTGCGGCTTCTGGAACGGGAAGATGTGCGGCCGGAGCGTGTCGAACATCGTCCCGGTCTTGGTCACGTGCCAGTACTTGCCCTTGTAGTCGAACTCGGGCTCGTCGCTCCACAGGCGCAGGATGATGTCGAGCGACTCGCGCGTCATCTCCCGGTTCTGGCCCGACATGCCGTCCACGTTGAACATGGACCAGTCGCTCGGCAGCCCGCTCGCGGCCACCCCGAAGTTGAGCCGGCCCTGGGCCAGGTGGTCGAGCATCGCCACGCGATTGGCCAGCTCGGCCGGATGGTGGTACGGCATCAGGAAGCCGCCGGGACCGATGCGCATGCGCTTGGTCTGGAGCAGCGCCTGGGCCACCAGCAGGTCCGGCGAAGGATGCGGCTCCCAGGGCGCGGTGTGGTGCTCGCCGATCCAGGCCTCGCTGAACCCCAGCTCGTCGGCCCAGCGGAGCTGCTGGAGATCCCACTGATGTCCGTCGAAGAGCTTCCGCTCGGGTGGATGCGAGGGCATGGTGAACAGGCCGTAGTCCATGGCGAGCCTCCTAGTCGCGCTCGAAGGGATAGAGCGGCCGGCGGCGGTTCCGGTACGTGAAGAGCCGCAGGTCGGAGCTGGTCACGCCGTCCCCGTCGCAGAGGACGATGTGCCGGGCGATCGGCTCGAAGCCGGCCCGGAAGTGCTGGCGTGACTTGATCAGCACGTACTTCTTGCGGCGCGGGTCGATCCCGCAGTGGGTGAAGACGCCGGTGTCGAAGGGCTCGCTGCGGCCTTCCGAGACCACGATCTGCATGGCTCCGGTGTCGAGCACCGCGGTCCGGCCCATGCGCACCCGCGTCCCGGTGGCCATCGGTCCGGTGACGGTGAACTCGCCGTCGGTGATGCGCGTGACTTTTCCCGTGACGCTCAGCGGCTTGCCGGGGAGATTGATCTGCGGCATGTCGATGCGACCGCCGAGCGGCAGGGTGACCCCGGCCGCGGTGCCCGCCTCGACCAGGCGCCGCACGCCCGCCGGATCGCAGATCGGCCCGGCCACCACGTCGGTGAGCCCCTGGCGCATGACCTCGTCGATCACGCTCATCACGTCCTGGGTGCCGCCCGAGGCGGTGTTGTCGCCGTGGTCCACCAGCACGATGGGTCCATCGCCCAGTGAGCGCGCGTGCGCGATCTGGCCCGCCAGCGGCGCGCCGGTGTAGAGGAAGGCGTCGCGCCGCTCCCAGGCCATCGCGAGCAGGCGGTCGCGCAGGGCGAGGCCGGCCTCGGCCTGACGATCGCAGACCACCACCGCGGAGAGCGAGACGTGCGGGATGTCGGCGTGCGGGAAGCCGCCGAACACCGAGGCGTTGAGCACGGCGCCGGAGGCTTCCGCCGCCATCGCCATGTCCATCACGTCCTTCATGGGCTGCCGCGACGGGGTGTGCGCGAGCGTGCTCGTCATCATCGGGAGCGAGCCCCAGACCATGACCGGCTCGATCTCCCCGCGCAGCGCCCGCAGCATGGTGCGGCCGGCGCGCCGGCCGGTGTCCCCCATGTCCACGTGGGGATAGGTGCAGTAGCCGGCGATCACGCTCGCGCTGTCCACCATCGCCGCGGTCATGTGCGAGTGGAAGTCGAGCCCCGCCGCGATGGGCACGGTGGGCGCCACCCCGCGGATGCGGCGGAGCAGCTCGCCCTCGCCGTCGTCCACGTGCTCGGCCACCATCGCGCCGTGCAGCGCCAGGAAGACCGCGTCGCAGCCCCCGCGCACCGCGCCCACGATGGCTGCGGCCATGTCCTCGTAGGCGGCCCGCTCCACGTAGCCGGAGGGGTGCGCGCCGCCCGCCACCGGCAGCACGATCTCCGCGCCGGCCTGCCGGGCCACGTGGAGGAACCCGCCGAGCTGGGTATTGGTGTCCTCGAACTCCGCGATCGCCGCCTCCCCGGTCAACGGCCGGAACGACGACAGCGGGGTGGGCACCGGGGAGAACGTATTGGTTTCGTGCATCATCATCGCGACGACGAGCTTCAGGCGCGCCATGCCGGGAGCATACTACGAACCGAACTCTGGTACGATCGGGCGGTCATGCGCGCCGCGGTGATGCGGAACAAGCGGCTCCTCGTCGCCGAGCTGCCCCGGCCCGAGCCGGGACCGGGCGAGGTGCTGGTCAAGACGCTCGCCTGCGGTATCTGCGGCTCCGATCTCCACGCGCTCAAGCACGCCGAGCAGTTCGTCGAGGCCTCGCGCCGCGCGGGCAGCGTCTTCACGATGGATCTCGCGCGCGACGTCGTCATGGGCCACGAGTTCTGCGCGGAGATCGTCGAGCACGGCCCGGAGACGACCCGCGCGCTCAAGGCCGGCACCCGCGTCTGCTCGCGCCCCAGCTTGATCCGCGCCGCCGGTGCCCACACCGTCGGCTACTCCAACGACACCCCCGGCGGCTACGCGGAGCACATGCGGCTCACCGAGGCGCTGCTGCTCCCGGTGCCCAACGGGCTCGCCACCGAGCACGCCGCGCTCACCGAGCCGATGGCGGTGGGCCTCCACGCGGTGGCCAAGGCGCGGCTCGAGCCCGACGACGCGCCGCTCGTGATCGGCTGCGGCCCGGTCGGCCTGGCCGTGATCGCGGCGCTGCGTCTCGCGGGCGCGCGGCCCATCGTCGCGGCGGACTTCTCCGCGCGGCGCCGGGAGCTGGCCACCGCGCTGGGCGCCGACGTCGTGGTGGATCCGGCGGCGTCCACGCCGTGGCAGAGCTGGCGCGAGGCCGCGGTCTGGCGTGACCCGAGCCGCGCCCCCGCGCGGCCGCCCTGGATCGCGGGGCCGCCGCGGCGCCCGGCCGTCGTCTTCGAGTGCGTGGGCGTGCCCGGCGTGCTCGATCAGCTCATGGCCGCCTCGCCCCGGGGCGCGCGCATCGTCGTGGTCGGCGTCTGCATGGAGGCCGACACGATCCATCCGATGCTCGGCATCAGCAAGGAGCTGAGCCTCCAGTTCGTGCTGGGCTACACCGCCGACGAGTTCGCCGCGACCCTCACTCACATCGCCGAGGGCCGGATCCCGGTCGCGCCGCTCGTCACCGGCACGGTGGGTCTCGACGGCGTGGCCGGCGCCTTCGAGGCGCTCGCCTCGCCGGCGCGGCACGCCAAGATCCTCGTCGAGCCCTGGCGGGCCTGAGGGGAACCGGTCTCGCCGAACTCGACGTTCGCCGCCCTCCGGGAGCGGAACTACCGCCTCTACTGGATCGGCCTCGTGTTCTACGTGCTCGGCCACCGGGCGGAGTACGTGACCTTCGCCTGGATGGTGTGGGAGGTCACCCACGACGCGCTCCACCTGGGCTACCTCGGGCTCGCCCAGGGCATTCCCCTGGTGGTCTTCCAGCTCTGGGGCGGCGTGCTCGCCGATCGCGTGAACCGGCTGCGCCTGCTCCTCGCGACGCAGGTCCTCACCACCGCGACCCTGCTGGCCGCCTTCGTCCTCTCCGCGCTCTCGCTGATCCGCGGCGAGCACCTGCTGGCGCTCGCCGCGCTCAGCAATACGTTCCGGGCCTTCGACGAGCCGACCCGGATGTCGATGGTCCCGCAGATGGTCGGCCGCGAGCGGCTGCCCAACGCGATCGCGCTCGGCTCGATCCCCTGGCAGGCCGGCCGCATGGTCGGCCCCTCGATCACCGGCATCCTGATCGCGGCCTTCGGCGGCACGGTCGGCCTCGGCATCGCCGCCGCCGCCTCCGCCATGGCGCTGACCATGTACTCGCGCCTCCACGTGGAGACCCGCACCGCCGCGCCGGGCGGCCGGCGCATGATCGCCCAGCTCGTCGAGGGGCTGAGCTTCGTCCGCCACAACTTCGTCTTCGCGGCGCTCATCTGCCTGGCGCTCTTCAACGCGGTGTTCGGGCTGTCCTACGTGACCCTGCTGCCGATCTTCGCGGACGTGTACTTCCAGGCCGGCTCGACCGGCTTCGGCCTGCTCAACGCCGCGCACGGCGTGGGCGCGCTCGCCGGCACCCTGATCGTGGCCACCCTCGCGGCGCGCTTCCGCCGCCGCGGCCTCGTGATCCTGGCCGGCGCGGCGGGCATGGGCCTGGGGCTGGCGATCTTCTCGCGCTCGCCCGGCCTCGGGCTGGCCCTGCCGATCCTCGCCGGCGTGGGCTTCAGCAACACGTTCTATCTCACCCAGGTCAGCACGCATCTGCAGCAGGCGGTGCCCGATCACCTCCGCGGGCGCGTGATGAGCCTCTACTCGCTCTGCTGGAACCTGCTGCCGCTCGGCGGCCTGCTCGGCGGCGTGATGGCGGCGGCGGTGGACGCCCGCTTCGCGGTGCTGGTCGGCGGCGTGATGGTGGCCGCCAACGCGCTCGTCCTGCTCGCCTCGCGCCGGCTCCGCAACTTGTAAATAGCTAGTTACATGGGTCTTTATGGTGAAGTCCTCCCTTGAAGAATACCCTTGACACGTCGACTATGGCGTACTACAGTTCCCACTGTGGGAACAGAGTTTTAGTACCCATTCTGGGGAACATAAGATCGAGGCGGCAGTGGAAGGGACGCGGCCAGCAGGTGGACGTCGTTGGAAGGGGCTTGTTGGAAGACTTTAAGAGGCGTCACGCCGACATACGCGGTCCGCTTGACGCATGGCTGTCGGAAGCTGAGGCAGCAGAGTGGCGAGGACCAGAGGACGTCAAGGCCCGCTATCCATCAGCCAGCATAATTTCAGGGACTCGAGTGGTTTTTAACATTAAAGGAAACACCTACAGGCTCGACGTGAGGATCGCGTACCAAACGCAGGTTGTGAAAGTAGTCAGAGTCGGCACCCATGCCGAATATGACAACTGGGAGTTCTAGGACAATGAAGACTATCAAGACAGACGTCGACCACGCTGAGGCTCTGGCGGAGATCGATCGTCTTGTGGAAGCCGATCCAGCTGTCGGGACGCCAGCGGCCGAGCGGCTGCAGATCCTGACTCTGTTGGTCCGGGACTTTGAGTCGAGACGGTTCCCCAGGTCAAGGCCCACACCACTCGAAGCGATTCGCTTTCGCATGGAGCAGCAGGGCCTAAGCCAACGTGACCTTGTTCCGTTCCTTGGCAGCCGCAGCAAGGTATCTGAAGTCTTGGCGGGGAAGCGTCCGCTGACGCTATCGATGATCCGTTCACTCCACAACGGCTTGGGCATACCCGCCGATGCCCTACTCCAAGATCAGCAGCCGTCGCTCCTCGAGGAGGAGGACCAACTTCAATGGTCAAGGTTTCCGGTGCGCGAGATGGTGGCCAGAAAGTGGGTCGAATGTAAGTCCCAGTTCGAACTCCGCGACGATCCGGAAGCCATCGTCCGCAGATTCTTAGCTCCTCTCGGTGGTCCAGCGAGAGTGCACTCCTTCTACAAGAGAACCCGCCGCGTTCGGAGCGAACGACGTATGGACCGACATGCTCTCGCTGCATGGACGCTCCGCGTCGTAATTCGCGGGCTCGATTTACCGACACACCGCTACATCGAGGGATCAATCACAAAAGAGTTCCTACGAGAAGTCGTGCAACTGAGCTGGTCGAGTCGAGGGCCGCTCCTCGCTCAGGAGTTCCTACAAAAGCACGGCATCGTCCTGATCATCGAGCGTCACCTGCCAGGGACCCATCTCGACGGCGCCGCTGTGATGGCAGACCGCAATAGGCCGGTTATTGGTCTTACGCTTCGCTATAATCGCATTGACAACTTCTGGTTCTGCCTACTCCACGAACTGGCCCACCTATCGTTGCACGTTCGCGATGAAGCTGATGGATTCTACGATGATCTAGATACAGACACTGGCGACGACACAAGTGAACGTGAGGCAGACGAGCTCGCGGGCGAGGCTCTCGTGCCCGAGGCCGCGTGGGCACAGAGTCCCGCCAAGAACCTAAGATCGCCTGAAGCGGCACGGCACCTCGCGGAAAGGCTGAGAGTCCACCCCGCAATAGTCGCCGGCCGGATGCGGCATGAGGCGAAGAACTTCCGGATCCTGAATCAACTTGTGGGCTCAGGAGAGGTACGAATCCTCTTCCAGGAGATCTGGCCCAAGTAGCTGTAGGAGGTCTTGCATGTTTGCACCAGAGCACTATGTGCCGGTTCTGCGGTGGAAGCGCGGCGAGCAAGCCGCGCTCGCATGGCTCGATGCGGCAGATCGAGACGCGATCACTCCTATGATTGAAATCCCTCCAGATGACTACTTGCCCGACAATCCCGACGCGGCCGTGAATCTTGCGAAGCGGCTACCTCGGCTGACTGCCGCGCTCGAGACGGCCAGAGGTTCCCGGCGGATCTTTGTCGACTTCGGGCTCTTGTCCGACGGGGTCAAGACCTCGGCTGGTCACGAACCAATCACTGAGTTCTTCGCCTTGCTCGAGGGCAGCGGTACGAGCGCAGTCCCGGTGACAGGATTGAGAAGGTCGGCGGAGTACCCGCGCCATTGTCCGTCGGTCTCGCGAACTTGCCCTTCGGCTCGCCCTCGCTGATCTCCGCCAACCCGGTCTGCATCGCGAAATCTCTGCACTACTTAACGGCTACGGCCTCGCACCCGAAGAAGTTCACCTGCTTGTCAGTTGGCCGGTATTGGCGCCGGGACATCCGCTGCGTAGCGACCCATAGAGCCTTCTGAGAAAAGCCGGTGCTATAATCGCGAGCACGCTCATGCCCTCGTCCCCGATGTTCTACGGCTGGTGGGTCGCCGTCGCCTTCTCCGTCATGGTCTTCGTCTCCGCCGGGGTGCGTCACGCGGTCGGCCCCTTCCTGAAACCGATGGTGGCCGACCTGGGCGTGGATCGCGCGAGCTTCTCGCTGGTCATCGCGCTCGGGCTCTTCCTCTACGGGGCCTTCATGCCCTGGATCGGCGGCCTCACCGACCGCTTCGGCGCCCGGCGGGTGACCGCGACGGGCTCCGTGCTGCTGGCCGCGGCCCTCGCCCTCACCAGCCTCTGCCAGAACCTCTGGCAGCTCGCGCTCGTCAACGGCCTGCTGGCCTCGCTGGGCCTCGCCGCGACCGGCCCGGTCGTGGCGAACGCGGTGGTCACGCGCTGGTTCGTGCGGCGGCGCGGCACCGCGGTCTCGCTGCTCGGCAGCGCGGCCATGACCGGCATGAGCTTGCTGGTGCCGGTCGTGGCCTGGCTCATCGTCACCTTCGGCTGGCGGACGGCCTATGTCGTGCTGGGCGGGGTCGCGCTCGTCGGCATGCTGCCGCTCTGCCTCTTCGTGGTGCGCGACACGCCCGAGGAGATGGGGATGCGGCCCGACGGCGACGCGGCGGTGGCGGGCGCGCCGGCGCCGGTCATCACCCGCACGCCCGCGAGCACCGCGCTCCGCACGGTGGCCTTCTGGCAGCTCGGCGGCTCCTTCTTCACCTGTGGCTTCTCGATGGCCCTGGTGTCCTCGCACGGGGTGCCGATGCTCACCGACCACGGCTACACCCCGATCTTCGCCTCGTGGGTGATCGGGGTGATCGGGGCCTCGAGCAT
Organism: Candidatus Rokuibacteriota bacterium; assembly: GCA_040902305.1. Classification (GTDB taxonomy): domain Bacteria; phylum Methylomirabilota; class Methylomirabilia; order Rokubacteriales; family CSP1-6; genus CAMLFJ01. The sequence goes on from JBBDXN010000063.1 coordinate 20,671, forward strand.
CGTCTTCACGCTGACCCTGGGGGCGCTGTCGGACCGCTTCGGGGCGCGGCCGGTGCTGGCCGCCATCTACGCCGGGCGCGCGTTCATCTTCGCCGGGCTCTTCCTGATCCGCGACAATCCGGCCGCGATGATCGGGGTGGCCATCGCGGGCGGCATCACCCTGGCCGGCTCGATGTCCATGACCGCGGTGCTCACCGCCGACATCTACGGCCGCTACTCGGTGGGCTCGATTCTCGGCGTCATCTTCCTCGTGCACCAGACCGGCGCGGCGCTCGGCTCCTGGCTGGCCGGCGCGCTGTTCGAGGCGACGGGCGGCTACGGCGTCATGTTCGCCATCGCCTGCATCCTGCTCGCGGCGGCCGGCCTGGTGAGCCTGCGCGTGGACCGGGAGCCCCGCATGCTCCGCTGGGTCCCGCGCGGCGCCGGCGCGTGAGCCTCATCGTCACCCGGTAGAACCCAAGGAGATCCCATCATGGCCGACGTGCTCACGGTGATCGCGAAGATCCGCGCCGCGCAGGGCAAGGGCGACGCGCTGTCCGCCCTGCTGAAGGAGCAGGTCGCGGTGGTGCGAAAGGCGGAGCCCGGCTGCCTCGTGTACCGGCCGCACCGCTCCAGCAAGGACCCCGACCTTTTCATCTTCTACGAGCAGTACACGGACGACGCCGCCTTCGAACTGCACCGCAAGGCGCCGTATCTGGCCGCCTACCGGGAGCGGCGCGAGAAGGAAGGGCTCACCCAGGGGCCCGCCGAGGTCGAGATCTACCGCTCGCTCACCGACTAGCCTCTCCCCGGGAGAGGGAGTTAGGGCCCTTCGGCGGCGAGCTCTTTCCGGAGGACGTCGGCCAGGCGGGCGTACTGCTCGGCGCGGTTGTAGAGCTGGGCGGAGACGCGGATCAGCCGGCGCGGCGGCGCCGGCCAGCGCATGATCGGCACCTCGATGCCGTGGCCGGCGAAGAGCCGCGCCTGCAACGGCTCCGGCACCCGCCACCCGGTCTCGGTCGTCACGCTGTCCGGCAGGATCACGCTCGCGAGCGAGCCGAGCATCTCGTCCGGGCACGCCGGCCCGGTGCCCACCGCGACGCAGAGCAGCCGACGCGCCTCGAGCGCGAGCGCGCGGTTGCGCGCCATCAGGGCGGGCCACCCGCCGGGGACCAGCCCGGCCAGGTACTCGATCGCCTTCGGCACCGTCAGCCACGCGGTCGCATCCTGGGTGCCGGTCCAGTCGAACTCGAGGCGGAAGCGGGTGCGCCCGGCGCGCTCGCCCTTGGCGCCGTGGCTGATCGTCAGCGGGTGCACGTCGGCCTGGCGGTCGCGTCGCACCCAGAGGAAGGCCGAGCCCTTCGGCGTGCAGAGCCACTTGTGGCAGTTGGCGCTGTAGTAGGCCGCCCCGAGCGCGCGGAGATCGAGCGCGACCATGCCCGGCGCGTGCGCGCCGTCCACCAGCGTCTCGACGCCCCGGGCGGCCAGCTCCGCCACGATGCGCTCGATGGGCAGGACCAACCCGGTCGGGCTCGTGATGTGGTCCACCAGGGCCAGGCGCGTCCGCGGCGTCACCCCGGCGAGCACGGTCTCGACCACCGCCTGCGGCGAGGCGACCGGGAACGGGATCGTGGCCACCACGACGCGCGCGCCGGTCCGACCCGCCACGTAGTCCAGCGTGTTCTTGCACGCGGCGTAGGCGTGATCGGTGGTGAGCAGCTCGTCGCCCGCCGCGAGCCGCAGCGAGCGCAGCACCGCGTTCACCCCGCCGGTGGCGTTGGCGATGAACGCGAGATCGTCGGGATCGGCGCCGACGAACGCGGCGAGCGCCGCCCGCGCGGCGTCGAGGCGGCCCTCCAGCTCGCGCCCCAGGAAGCGCACCGGCTCGGCTTCCATCTCGGCGCGGAGCGCGCTCTGGTGCTCGAGGATCGCGGTCGGACACGCGCCGTACGAGCCGTGGTTCAGGAACGCCACCGCGGGATCGAGTGGCCAGAGGGCCGCCCACTGACTCTCGCGCATCGGCACGCTCAGAACCCCGGCGGCGGGCGGTAGCCGCCGATCACGTCGGCGAGACGGCCGGCCAGATCGATCGGGGTGGCGTCCTCCAGATACGGCCCCACGATCTGGATGCCCACCGGGAGCCCGCCGGGCGTGAAGCCGACCGGCGCCGTCGTGGCGGGCAGGCCCGCCAGCGACGCGAAGGAGATCCAGAAGCAGAGATCGGGATAGGGCCGGTCTCCAAGAACTGTTGTTAAGACCCGCATCAACGGGTTGCCCGCATGGTCGTGGGGGAAGGCGGGCACGAGCGCGGTCGGCAGCAGGAAGGCGTCGCTGGTGCGGAAGTAGGCCTGCCAGACCGCGCGGGCGACGCGGCGGCGAATCTCCATGCCGTGCACGTACGCGTCGGAGCCGGTGACCGCGAGCGAGTACTTCGCGAGGTAGGAGCCGTCCTGATTGGCCGCGCGCTGGCGGAGCGTGGGGAGCTGGTCCTCCCGCACCGGTCCCGTGTAGCGAGCGCAGAGCAGGGCGTAGTAGGCGTCGAACTGCTCCTGCACCTTCACGCCCGGCGGCCAGCCCTCGGTGAGCTGCGCGCCCGCCTTGCGGAGCGCCTCGACCGTGGCCGCGAGCGCGTCGCCCACCTCCGGCGAGACCGGGGCCCGCGGGTCGTCGAGCACGTAGCCGATGCGGTAGTCGGCGAGCCGCCCGCCGCGCGCGGGCGGCAGCGACCAGCGCCAGGCCCGCGCCTCGTCGCCGTCGGGGCCGCCCAGCACCTCGAGGGCGGCGCGCAGGTCGGCGGCGGAGCGCGCGAGCGGCCCGGCCACCGGCAGCGTCGACGGCGGCCCCGCCGAGATGCCGGGGGGCGGCGGGATGTGGCCGCGCATCGGGACCACGTCGAGCGAGGGCTTGTGCCCGTAGATCCCGCAGAAGTGCGCGGGGATCCGGATCGAGCCGGCGAGGTCGCTCCCGGGCTCGAGATAGCTGAGTCCCGCCGCGATGGCGGCGGCGCCGCCTCCCGTCGAGCCGCCGGGGGTCCGCGTCACGTCCCAGGGATTATTGGTCTGTCCATACACCGCGTTGAAGCTCTGCCAGTCGGCGGCGAACATCGGGACGTTGGTCTTGCCCAGGATCACCATGCCCGCCGCCTTGAGGCGCGCCACCACCGCCGCGTCGCGCGGGGGCACGTGATTGCGCAGCGTGGGCGAGCCCGCGGTGGTGGTGAGGCCGGCCACCTCGAACGTGTCCTTGATCGTGCACGGCACCCCGTGGAACGGGCCCCACCAGTCGCGGCGCGCCCGCGCCTCGTCGGCGGCTCGCGCCCGGGTCACCGCGTCCGGCGCGAGGGCGACGATCGCATTGATCTTGCCATTGTGGTCCTGGATACGTTCCAGCATCCGCGTGGTCAGCTCGACCGAGGAGATCTGCCCGCGGCGGATCGCCCGGGCCGCGTCCAGCGCGGAGGCGAAGTCCAGGTCGGCCCCCGCCGCGCGGGCGGCGCGGGCCGGAAGCAGCGCGGCGCCGGCCAGGGCCAGGCCCCCGGCGAGAAAGGACCGCCGCGTGCTCACGGCGCCTCGTCGCCCGGCGCGGGCATCGTCCGGCCGGCCGATGACCGGGCCGGGAAGCGCGCGAGGACCGCCTCGTCCAGCTCGATGCCGAGGCCGGGCCGCGTGGGCACCGCGATATGGCCCGCCTTCACCTCGAAGGCGGGCGTGGCGATCTCGTGGCCGCGGGCCTCGAAGTTCACGAAGTACTCGGTGATCAGGAAGTTCGGGATCGCGGCGGACACCTGCAGGGTGGCGGCGAGGCCTACCGTGGTGCTGTTGTAGTTGTGGGGGGAGACCGTGACGAGCGAGGGCTCGGCCATCTGCGCGATGGCGCGCAGCTCCAGGATGCCGCCGCAGTTGCACACGTCGGGATTGACGATGTCGGCCGCGCGCAGCTCGAAGCAGCGGCGGAACTCCGCGCGGGTGTAGAGCTCCTCCCCGGTCACGATCGGAATCGCGATCTGCCGCCGGCACTCGGCCAGCGCTTCCAGGTTCGTGGACGATACCGGCTCCTCGTACCAGAAGGGCCGGAAGCGCTCCATCTCCCGCGCCAGGCGGACCGCGTGCATGGGAGCCAGGCGCCGGTGCACCTCGATCAGCAGATCCACCTGGGCGCCCACCGCCTCGCGCACCGCGGCCACGCTGGCCACCGCCTGCTCCTCGGCCGCGCGCGTGATGTGGGTGCGCCAGGGGCCGGGGAACGGGTCGAACTTCAGCGCGTCGAAGCCGCGGGCCACCGTGTCGCGCGCCCGCGCCGCGTACTCCCCCGGGGTCCGGGCGCTGCCGTACCAGCCGTTGGCGTAGACGCGCACGCGGTCGCGGCACCGGCCGCCCAGCAGCTCGTGCACCGGCACGCGGTGGCGCTTGCCCGCGATGTCCCAGAGGGCCTGCTCGAGACCGCTCACCGCGCTCCAGAAGTCCATGGCGCCGCGCTGGGCCGCCCAGTCGTGATAGGCCCAGTGCACGAAGTGGGTGATGTGCGTGGCGTCGCGGCCGACGAGGTAGCGGCCGATCGCCTCCACGAGCGCCGCGATGCTGGTGTCGCGGTCGGCCTGCGTGTAGCACTCGCCCCAGCCGTGCGGGCCGCCCTCGGTCTCGACCTTGACGAAGCACAGGTTCTTGCCGCCGCCGAGGTCGGCGAGAAACGGGGTGACGCGGCTGACGCGCATGAGTCGTTGACTCGCTCCGGCGGAGATCGTACCAGAATCGGGCGGCGGGGAACGGGCGTGATACGATCCGTCCCGGTCCTCGATCCTTCATGCACGCCCTGCCGACGACGTCACGGCGCGGCTCGGTCCGCGCGAAGCTGATGGCCACGCTGTTCGTGGCCCAGGTCTGCGGCAGCACCGGCCACGCGATCGGCCTGGCCGTCGGCAGCATCATGGCGGCCAGCATCACCGGCACCAATACCTGGTCGGGCGTGCCCATCGCGGTGGGCGCGCTCGGCACCGCGCTCGCGAGCTGGCCGCTGGCCGCCCTGATGGCGCGCTCGGGCCGCCGCCCCGGCCTGGCGCTCGGCTACGGGCTCGCGGTGGTGGGCTCGATCCTGGGGCTCCTCGGCGTGGCCGGCCGCAGCTTCACGCTCATGCTCATCGGCATGACCTTCTTCGGGATCGGCAGCACGTCGAACCTGCTCGCCCGCTACGCGGCCGCCGACGTGAGCCCGGGCGCGCGGCGCGGCCGCGCGATGGGCTTCATCGTCTCGGGCTCCACGGTGGGCTCCATCATCGGCCCCAATCTCATGGCCCCCGCGCTCGGTCTGGGCGCGCTCCTGAACGTCCCCGCCACCGCGAGCGCCTTCCTGGTCAGCGTGGCCGGCTACGGGGTGGCCGCCGTGCTCATCGCGATCTTCCTCCGGCCGGATCCGCTCGCGATCGCGCGGGAGACGCAGGCGGAGGCCGACGCGGGCGCCCCGGCCGGGGCGGCGCGCTCCCTGGCCGCAATCCTGGCGGACGTGCGGGTGCAGCTCGCGCTGGCCACGCTCTCGATCAGCCAGTTCGTGATGATCAGCACGACCTCCACCTCGCCGCTCTATCTCCACGACCAGGGCCACGCGGTCGGGACGATCGGTCTCGCGGTCTCGCTGCACCTGGCCGGCATGTACGTGGCCTCCCCGCTCTCGGGCTGGCTCGCGGATCGCTTCGGCCGGCTGCCCGTGATCGGAGCCGGCGCGCTGCTGCTGATCTTCGCGGTCGCCCTGGCCGGGCTGGCGCGCGCCACCGCCGCGGTGCCGGTCATCCTCGCGCTCTTCCTGAACGGCGTCGGCTGGAACCTCGCGTTCGTCTCGGGCAGCGCGCTCCTCACCGACGCGCTCTCCCCGGCCGAGCGCGCCTCGGTGCAGGGCTTCGCCGATCTCCTCATGGGCCTGATGGGCGCCATCGGCTCGGCGGCGGGCGGGATGATCCTGGGCCTCTGGGGGTTCGCGATCCTGAACGCGGTGGGCGCGGTGCTGGTGGTGGGCCCGCTCGCGGTCAGCCTGCTGCGCCGGCCGGCGCTCGCCTCGCCCGCGAGCCGGGGCTGATCCCCATTCTCCATCTCGGGCTGCTGCGGCTGCCGGATCTCCGCTATCTCGGAGCCGGCACGCTGCTGAACTCCATCGGCATGATGGGCGAGGTCGTCGTCCTCGGCTGGCTCGCGCTCGAGCTGACCGACTCGCCGTTCCTGGTCGGCGCCGCGATGGGCGCGCGCGCCCTGCCCCTCTTCTTCGTCGGGGTCCCCGCCGGCGTGATCGCGGACCGGATGCCGCGCCAGCGCCTGCTCGTCGCGACCGGCGCCGGCCAGGCGCTCACCACCGCGCTGATGGGCGCGCTCGCCCTGACCGGCGCGGTGAGCCTCGGCCAGCTGATCTCGTTGACGTTCGTCGGGGGCATCCTGCGCGGCCTCGAGCACGCGGCCCGGCAGAGCTACACCCACGACGTGGTCGGCGCCGGGAACCTCGTGAGCGGCCTGGCCGTCCTCGGCGTGGCCATGCGCACCGGGTGGCTGCTGGGCTCGCTCGGCGCGGGCGCGATCATCGCGCACCACGGCTCGGGCCACGCCTACCTCTTCGTGGCCGCGGCCTACCTGGCGGGCGCGCTCGCGATGCTCCCGGCCCGCGCGGTGGCGCCGGCCGCCCCGGCCGGAGACGATTCGATGTGGCAGGGCATCACCGGCTTCATCGCCGCGGTGAACCGCGACCGGATGCTGCTCGTGCTGATGATGCTCACCGCCGGGGCCGAGGTGCTGGGCTTCGCGCACCAGGCGCTCTTGCCGAGCCTGGCCCGCGACGTGCTCCACACCGGCCCCGAGGGGCTCGGCGTGCTGAACGCGGCGCGCTCGGTGGGCGGCATCCTCGCCCTGCTCGCCTCCGTGCGCGGCTTCACCGGCGGCGGCGGTTCTCTCTTCGTGGCGGTGCTGCTCGGCTTCGGCGGAAGCCTGGTCGCGCTCGGCGTGGCCCCCTACGTCGTCGGCTTCGCCGGCGTCGTGCTGCTGGTGCTCCTCGCGAACGCGGCGGGCGCGCTCGCCGATCTGCTCGCCCAGAGCCTCCTCCAGCTCCGCGTGCCCGAGCACCTGCGCGGCCGCGCCGGCGGCGCCTGGGTGGTGGCGATCGGCCTGGCGCCGCTCGGCCAGCTCCAGATCGGCGCGCTCGCCTCGCTCTTCGGCGTCAGCGCGGCGCTGGGCGCAAGCGGCCTCGGCCTGGTCGCCCTCGCGGGCGCCACCGCGCTGCTCTACCCGCGGCTGCGCGCGCTGTAGACGTGGGTAGCGACCGGGTGCCGCCCGTCAGCGCATCAGGCTCGGGAGCCAGAGCGAGATGATCGGGAAGGCCACCAGGATCGCGAGGCGGATCACGTCGGCCCACATGAACGGCATCACCCCGCGGAAGACGGTGCCGGTCGGCACGTGGGGCAAGAGGCTCTTCAGCACGAACATGTTCATGCCCACCGGCGGGCTGATGAGCCCGATCTCCACCACGCAGACGATGATGATGCCGAACCACACCGGGTCGAAGCCCAGGTGCACGATCACCGGGAAGAAGACCGGCATAGTCAGGAGCACCATGGACAGCTCCTCCATGGCGGTGCCGAGCACCACGTAGACCGCGCAGATGGCCGCCACCACCATCAACGGGCTCAGCCCCGCCGCCGAGACGAACTGCTTGAGGTCGGCGGGCATGCTCGTGATGTTGATGAACTCCGCGAACATCAGCGCGCCGATCAGGATCATGAACAGCATCGCGGTCGTGCGCGCGGACTCGAGCAGGGCCGCGTAGAGCGTGCGCCGGGTGAGGGCGCGGCGGGCGACCGCGAAGACGAGCGCGCCCATCGCCCCCATGCCCGCCCCCTCGGTGGCGGTGAAGAGGCCTCCGTAGATGCCGCCCATCACGAACACGAAGAGGGCGGCCACCGCCCACACGTCCTTCAGGGCGGCGAGGCGCTCGCCCCAGCTCGACCGCGGCCCCGGCGGGCCCCAGGTGGGATGGCGCCACGTGGTGTAGGCGATGGCCAGGCAGAGCAGGCTCCCGCCCAGGATGCCGGGCAGCACGCCCGCCGCGAAGAGCTCGCCGATATTGGTCTCGGTGAAGACACCGTAGATGATCATGATCGTGGACGGCGGGATCATGATGCCGAGGGTGCCCGCCCCCGCCACCGTGCCGGCGGCGAGCTGGTCCGAGTAGCCGAAGCGCTTCATCGACGGATACGCCACCTTGGCCATGGTGGCCGTGGTGGCGATCGAGGAGCCGCAGATGCCACCGAAGCCCGCCGAGGCCCACACCGTGGCCATGGCCAGGCCTCCACGCAGGTGGCCGATGAAGGCGTAGGCGGCGCGGAACAGCTCCTGCGACATGCCGGCGCGGGTGACGAAGTTGCCCATGAGGATGAAGAGCGGCACCACCGAGAGGGTGTAGTTCCGTCCCGTCTCGTAGACCTTGGTCTGGGCGGTGGCGAAGGCCACCCACCAGTTCCAGTCGCGCATGTAGGCGTAGCCGATGATGCCCACGATGCCCATGGCGTAGGCGATGGGGATGCGGAGAAAGGCCAGCGCCATCATGAGGGCGAGGCCGACCAGCCCCTCGATCACCGGCGGGCCGCCATCTTGTAGAGGTGGATGAGCCCGGTCAGCCCGATCGCGAGGGCCATGAAGTAGACGAACGGGCCGTAGACGATCCGCAGCACGTCGGTGGCGTCACGGTAGGCCCAGATGCGGTCGGCCTTCAGCCACACCAGCCAGGCGAGCAGGAACATGATCGCGGCGCAGAGGGCCTGCACGAGGCGCTCGAGCGCGGCGGTGCCGCGCGGGCCGAGCAGGCGATCGATGAAATCCATGAGGGCGTGCTCGTCGGCGTAGGTGACGAGCGGCAGGCCCGCGAAGATCAGCACCAGCAGGAGCAGCTCGGTCACCTCGAAGGCGCCCGCGAGCGGGCGGTTGAACAGATAGCGGGCCACCACGTCCACGAAGGTGAGGAGCATCATGACCAGCAGGATGGCGGAGGCGGCGACGCCGAGCAGGCTCTCGACGTGCCGCCCCCACTCGGAGCGGCTCACTTCTCGGCGGCGACCTTTTTCAGCTCGGCGCGGAACTCGGCGAGGATCTTGGCCGCGTCCACGCCCTTGGCCGACGCCTTCTTGATCCAGTCCTCCACGAGGGGCGCGGAGCGCTTGGCCACCTCGGCCACGAAGGCCCGGTCGGCGTTCACGATCTTGACCCCCGACTTCTTGAGGGCCTCGAGCCCCCGCACGTCGGCCTCGTCCCAGGAGCGGCCGGCCAGGCGGGCGATGTGCTCGCCCGAGATCTTCGTGATCGCGTCCTGATCCTGCTTGGGCAGCTTGTTCCACTTGTCCTCGTTCATGAAGAAGCCGAAGGCCGAGCTGTACA
>JBBDXN010000064.1:0-30035 GCA_040902305.1 Candidatus Rokuibacteriota bacterium
AGCGGCGCCAACACCGAGATTTTCACGCTGCGAGCCTCGGATCTCGAATCCCCAGCGTTTTTCCAGTGCGCGGTGACTGGGACGAACAGCAGCGGCGCCGCGACGGTGATGAGTCCCAGGGGGGGGCAGAGCTTGACGTTCCCGCAGCCGAATCCACGGGTCGACGGAATCTTCTCGGGCCAGACCCACGTCGGCGCTGAAATCAGCGATGCGACGACCGTCGAGACGACTGTCGTCGGGGCGAACTACGAGGTCTGCACCGCCGCCGTCAGTGGGGCCAGCGGCTGCAAGATAGGCGTGGCAGAGACCGCCGTGGCCGTCGAAGGCGATGACGTGGTTGGCCAATTCGGAAGCAACCAACCGCAAAGCGTCGCTGTCGACTCGAACGGCGTCGTCTACGCGACCGACAACAGGAACAACTTCGGTGTCACGCCGACTCGAGTGATAAACCGGGTGCAGAAGTTCACCCCCCAAGGCGGGGTGCCGGAGCTCGTTCCGGCCGTGTTCGGGGGCAACGTGCCGGCTCCTGGGGGAGCGCCGACGAGTACGACGCGGTTCTACGAAAACTTCTCTTTGGCGATCGGCGCCGAAGACAAGCTCCTGGTCGAAAAGCGGTTCCCGAGCGAAGATACGACTTGTCCCGCCGGGATGGCCTCTATCAACGAGCGGCGAGTACAGGAGATCAGCAACGATGGATCGACGTTGCTGGATACGCACGGGGTCTGCGGCGGGCTCGATATAAGTGGCGCCGCCGGTCTTGGCACGAGCACCACCACGGGGGATGTCTTTCTCCCGGATCAGAGCCTCGATCCCGGACAACGCGTCTACATCCTCAACGAGACGACGCCCCCGGGCTTGAACGTCGACGTGCCGACTCCGACGCCGACCAGCGCGACGGTGACGGGCACGATCGAACCAAATCCCGAGGCCTATCCAAACCCTCCCGGCACCAGTTACTACCTCGAGTTCAAACTCAACTCGGAGCCGGAATCCGCCTGGACCCGCTACCTAACCCCGATCGACGTCGGCAACGGCAGCGCTCCGGTCCCGTTCAGCACCACCCTCTTCCCGCTCTCTACGAACACGACCTACGACGTTCGTGTCGTCGCGCTCAAGGAATTCCAGGCGGCCAAGACGGTCAGCACGCCGCAGACGTTCACCACTCCGGCGGCGCCGCCGGAGCGGGGGTCGCCGGGACGGCTCCCGTCGAGGTGACGGCCTGGGTACTCACCGCGGCCATGTCGGCCTGGTAGCGGGCCACGTCCACGCCGCAGCGCGGGCAGTGCGTGCCCTCCACCCGCGGCCAGCCGCAATTCGGGCATGACGACGACATCGGCGCGTATCCTATCACGGGGCATGCGGGCGGCCGTGGAGGCCGCACGGTATAATGCGCGCATGATCTCGGTCGCCGACGCGCAGGCGCATATCCTGGCCCAGGTCACCCGCATCGCGCCGCCCGAGGTGATCGCGGTGGGCGCCGCCCTCGGCCGCGTGCTCGCGGAGGACGTGCGGGCCGCCCTGGACGTGCCGCCCACCGACAATTCCGCGGTGGACGGCTACGCGGTCCGGTCGGAGGACATTCCGGGCGCGGGGACGCGGGATCTCGCGGTGGTGGCCGATCTCGCCGCGGGCGCGGTCTTCGACGGGACGCTCGGGCCGGGCGAGGCGCTGCGCATCATGACCGGCGCGCCAATGCCGGCGGGCGCGGGCACCGTCTATCCCCAGGAGATCGTGGAGCGCTCCGGCCGCTCCGTACGCATCCCGGCGGGCCCGGCCGGCGTCAACCTCCGTCGTCGCGGCGAGGACGTCCGCGCGGGATCGGTCGTGCTCGCCGCGGGCACCGCGCTGCGGCCCCAGGAGCTGGGCGTCGCGGCGTCGCTCGGGCTGCCCCAGCTCCTCGTGCGGCAGAAGCCGCGCGTCGCGATTCTCTCCACCGGCGACGAGGTGGCCGAGCCGGGCGATGCGCGCAAGCCGGGCCAGATCTTCGACTCCAACCGCTTCTCGCTCCACGGGCTCGTGCAGGCCGCGGGTGGGCAGACGACCGACCACGGCATCGTCCCCGACCTCTACGACGTGCTCCACGCGCGTCTCCGCGCCGCCGCGGCCACCGCGGACGTGGTGCTCACCTCGGGGGGCGTGTCGGTCGGCGATCACGATCTCGTCAAGGCGGTGCTCCAGGACGTGGGCGGCATCGATTTCTGGCAGGTGGCGATGCAGCCGGGCCGCCCCCTCGCGGTGGGGCGTATCGGCTCGGCGCACTTCTTCGGGCTGCCCGGCAACCCGGTGGCCTCGATGCTGACGTTTCATCTGTTCGTGCGGCCCGCGCTGTGGAAGCTGGCCGGCCGACGCGAGCTGTTCCCGCCCCTCTTCCACGCGGTCGCCTTGGAGCCCATGAGCAAGAAGCCGGGCCGGCGGGAGTTCAAGCGCGGCATCCTCTCCTATACCGGCGCGCGCTGGGAGGTGCGCATCACCGGGCCCCAGGGCTCGGGCATTCTCACCTCGATGACCCTGGGCAACTGCTTCGTGGTGATCGAGGAAGAGCGCGGCGACGTGGCGGCCGGCGACCGCGTCTCGGTCGAGCCGTTCGCCCTCGCCTGAGGCCGGCCCCATGCCCCACGGCATCGAGACGCGGCTGATCGAGATCGTCACCCCCATGGCGCGCGAGCTGGTCACCGCCCAGGCCCGCGCCCTCGCGGACCTGCACTACGCCGACGTTCGCCTGGAGATCAGCGAGGGGAAGTTCGCGGGCGCGGAGAACGGGGAGGCGAAGAGCTCCGGCGACGACTACGCCTTCGCCCTCGGCATCCGCGTGCTCGCGGGCCGCCGCATGACCGCGCCGGGTTACTTCGGCCGGGGCCTCGGCGCCGCGGACGTCCCCCAGCTCGCCCGGCTCCTGCGCGAGGGTCTGCTGGCCGCCTACCGGCGCGCCCTGGCCAACGCGGAGATGAAGGCGGAGGTGAAGGGCAAGTTCGGCGCGCTCGGCGACGCGCTGGCCGACACGCGCCTGCACCCGATCCAGGTGCGGCAGGAGATCGTCCCCGCCGTCTTCGCGGTGGACCCTCGGGGCGTGGCGCTCGACGACATGCGGCGCCTCACCACCGACGTCTCCCGGCAGGTCGCGGGCGTGCACGCCTCCGTCTCGTACAACTACGTCTCCACGATGACCCAGCTGAGCCGCGAGCTCTTCGCCTCCTCGGAGGGGGCGGTCATCGACCAGTCCTTCGCGCTCACCCAGGGCATGTGCTACGTGGTGGCCACCGGGCCGGACAATAGCCAGGAGATCTACGACGTGCTCGGCCACCAGCGGGGCTGGGAGATCCTCACCGACGGCGTCTCCGAGCCCCTGATCGAGTTTCCGCCGTTTCCGGAGTTCGCGCTCGCGATGGCCCGCGACGGCGTCGAGCTGGCCGGTGCCCCCGCGCTGGTGGCGCCGGCGGGCGAGGTGGCGGTCGTCACCGATCCGCACTACAATACCCTGCTCTCCCACGAGATCATCGGCCACCCGGTGGAGCTCGACCGGGGACTCAAGATGGAAACCGCGTACGCCGGGCGCTCGTGGCTGCTGCGGGGTCTCGACGACACTCAGCTGGGCAAGCGCATCGCTTCCCCGCTCGTCTCCGCGTTCTCCGATCCGTCCCTGCCCGGCTACGGCCACTATGCCTACGATCACGAGGGTACGCCGGCGCGGCGGGTGGTCCACGTCGACCGCGGGGTGTTCACCGGATTCATGAACAGCCGTCAGACCGCCGCGGTCTTCGGCGGCGATCCCAACGGGCACTGGAAGGCCACCGACGCTTCGCTGGTCCCGCTCGTGCGCATGTCCTCCACCGTGTTCGCGGGCGGCGAGCAGGAGCCGGCGGCTCTCATCCGGGACGTGGATCACGGCTACTACCTGGTCGGCCACCGCACCCCTTCGATCGCGGAGAGCCGCGAGAACTTCCGCATCTCCGCGCGCAAGGTCTACGAGATCCACCGCGGCGAGATCGGGCGCCTCTATCGCGACGGCGGCATCATGGCCGACAGCCGCGACTTCCTGATGCACGTGGACGGGGTCGGCCGCGACTTCCGACTCTACCCGATTCCCAACTGCGGCAAGGGCCAGCCGATGCAGACCCGCAAGCTCGGCAACGGAGGCCCCACGCTCCGCAGCCGCGCCATCGTGACCGGCGGGGCCTAGCCAGGGTGGACCTCGCGCGGGCGGTGCGGGAGGCGCTCGCCCGCCTCGCTCGACAACCCGACGTCCGTGAAGTGGAGGTGTTCGCGGCCTTCAACCGCTCGCTTCTCACCCGGCTGAGCTACACGTCGCATATCCCCTGCAACGGGGTGGAGGAGCCCAAGTCGACCGAGATGGCCGGCCGGCCTCGGGATCCAGGCGGTGTTCGAGGGCCCCGAAGGCCGGCCCCTCATCGGCTTCGGCTCCGAGCCGAGCGATCTCACGCCCGACGGGGCCCTGCGGGCCCTCGAGAAGGCGCGGCAGGCCGCGGTGCACGATCCCGAGTTCCGCTCGCTGCCGCGGCCCACCGGGGACGCGCGCACCCTCGTGGACTACCACGATCCGCGCCTCCTGGAGATCGAGGACGTCGAGCTGGTGGGAGCGGGCTGGAAAGTGATCACCGGCGGGCTGCGCGCCTTCATGGCGTCTTCGCGACTCGCCGACCTGGGCGCGACGGAGGCGGGGCTCAACCGGCTCGGGCTCATCCTGGGCGGGGACGTCACGATTCTGCAGTCGCGCGTGGCGATCGCCTCCACCGCCATGCCCGAGCCCCAGGCCGACGACTCCACGTTCATGTCGGCCTCGGCCACCGCGATGGTGGAAGCGCGCGACGCCAAGGGCTCCGGCTGGTCCATCTGCACCCGGCTCGAGGATTTCACCGATGAGGCCGGCGGGGACGCGGCCGCGAACGCGGTGGCCGCGATGGACGGCGCGCGCGTCGTCTCCGGAGACTACACCGTGATCCTGGGCCCGCAGCCGGTGGCCGACCTCTGCAACAATCTGATCGTCCCCTCCTGCCAGACGGGCGCCTTCTACTCCTCCAGCACGCCCTTCCTGGGCCGTCTCGGCAAGACGGTGGCGGCGCGAGGGCTCAGCATGTACGATCACGGCGCCCTGCCCGGCCTCGCCGGCTCGCGCGGCATCACCTGCGAAGGCCTGCCCACCGGTCGCACCGAGCTGATCAAGGACGGGGTGCTCGTCGGGCTATTGAGCCACTGGTACGACACCCAGCGCCTGCTCCACGATTCGGCGGCCCGCGCGAAGCTGGGGGTGGAGCCGGCGGCCGCCACCGCGGCGCTCCGGCCGCGCAACGGCTTCCGCTACGACGGGGGCTCCGGCCGATCGTTCGACACCGCGCCGGGAACCTCCGCGTCCAACGTCATCGTCGAGGGCGCGGATCCCGTCTCGCTCGCGGAGCTCGTCGCGCGCGTCGGTTACGGCCTCTACGTGGGTCGCATCTGGTACACGTACCCGATCAACGGGTTGCGGGCGGGAGACTTCACTTGTACGGTGGTGGGGGATTCCTTTATCATCCGCGACGGCCGGATCGCGGAGCCGCTGCAGGCGAACACGATCCGGATCAACGACAACGTGACGCGGCTCCTCGAAGCCGTCGTCGGCACGACCCGGGACTCGCGCGGCACGCCACTGTGGGCGGCCGACGAGATCGTCTACGCGCCCTCGGTCGCGGTGACCGGCGTGCACGTGGACGCGATCGCAGGCTTCATGGAGGGATTGGACTGATGGCGAATCCGGACCTGGCGAAGCTCGAGTCCATCGCCCGCGAAGGGCGGGCGCAGATCATCCGGATGCTCACCCACGCGGGGTCCGGGCATCCCGGGGGCTCGCTCTCCGCGATCGACATCCTCACCACCCTCTTCTTCAACCGCATGCGCTACGATCCCCAGCGCCCGCACTGGGAGGACCGCGACCGTTTCGTCCTGTCCAAGGGCCACTGCGTGCCCGCCCAGTACTACTGCATGGCCAAGGCCGGGTATTTCCCGATGGATCGGCTGATCACCCTGCGCAAGCTCGGCAGCCCGCTCCAGGGCCACCCCGACCGCGTGATGCTGCCGGGCATCGAGGCGGCCACCGGCTCGCTCGGCCAGGGCCTCTCGGTGGCGGTCGGCATGGCCCTGGGGCAGAAGCTCGCGGGGCGGAACGCGCGCGTGTACTGCGTGGTGGGCGACGGGGAGATCCAGGAAGGCCAGATCTGGGAGAGCCTGATGTCGGCGCCGAAGCTGGGGGCGCCGGACCATCACGTGGACAACCTCTGCGTCATCCTCGACTACAACGGCATCCAGCTCGACAACTTCGTGAAGAAGATCCTCGACCTGGAGCCGGTCACCGACAAGCTCAAGGCCTTCGGCTGGCCCGTCCTCGAGGTCAACGGCCACGACATCGCCCAGGTGGACAAGGCGCTGGACCAGGCCGAAGCCACCAAGGGCGCGCCGACCTTCATCGTGGCCCACACCGTCAAGGGCAAGGGCGTGTCCTTCATGGAGAACGATCCCGAATGGCACGGCAAGTCGCCCAAGCCCGAGGAGGCGGTGCGGGCGATCCAGGAGATCGTGGGCAGCCCGGCGCCCGGGTGGGTCGCGTTGATCGTCGCGGAGATCGCCGCGCTGGGGAAGAAGTGATGGCGGCCAAGGCCTCGCGCGCCGCGTTCGGGGAAGCTTTGATCGAGCTGGGCGCCAAGGACGAGAGAATCGTCACGCTCGACGCCGATCTCTCCAAGTCCACCATGACCGGCGGCTTCGCCAAGAAGTACCCGGGTCGCGCCTTCAATCTTGGCATCGCCGAGTCCGGCATGATCGGGGTGGCCGCGGGCCTGGCGCTGACCGGGCACGTTCCGTTCGCCTGCTCCTTCGCCTGCTTCCTGACCGGGCGGTTCGAGACGATCCGGGTGTCGGTGGCATACAGCGACGCGCCGGTGAAGCTGGTCGGCACTCACGTGGGCGTCGCCATCGGCGAGGACGGCTACACCCAGATGGGCCTCGAGGACATCGCCTGCCTGCGCGCGCTCCCGAACATTCCCATCGTGCAGCCCGCCGACGAGCACGAGACGCGGCAGGCGGTGGCGTACGCGGTCGAGCATCCCGGCCCGATCTACCTGCGCCTCACCCGCCAGAACCTCGAGCCGGTCCACGACGCCGCCTACCGTTTCCAGTTCGGGAAGGCCGACGTGTTGCGTCCCGGCCACGACGTCACCGTCCTGGCCACCGGGGGCCCGGTCTGGAACACGCTCGAGGCGGCGAAGAAGCTGGCCGCCGAGGGGATCCAGGCCGAGGTCGTCAATGTCGCCACCATCAAGCCCCTGGACGAGGTGGCCATCCTGCGCTCGGCGGGCCGGACCGGCCACGTGATGACGGTGGAGGACCACAGCATCCACGGGGGTCTCGGCAGCGCGGTCGCGGAGCTGCTTGGCGAGGTGATGCCGACGCCGATGAAGCGGGTGGGGGTGACCACCTTCGGAGAGTCCGGCGATCTGAAGGGGCTCTACGCCAAGCACGGCCTGGATCCCGACGGGATTGCGGGCGCGGTGCGCAAGCTCCTCGCCCGCTAGCCCCCTCAGCGCGGCTTCACCACCCAGAGGTAGACGGGCGTGGTGCGCCCGCTGATGTCCACGCGGAGCATCGACGCGGGCTCCCAGTCGCCCATGTCGAAATTGAACGAGACGATCCGGGTGCCGGCGGCGAGCTCGCGCTCGAGCTTCGGCCGCAGCCGCAGGTTCACCTCTCGCGTGAGATAGAGCGTCACGACGGTGGCGGCGGAGAGATCCGCCTCGAACAGGTCCTGCTCGACGAAGGTCGCGCGCTCCCCGACGCCCGCCCGTCGGGCGTACTCGCGGCTCCGGGCGACCAGCGTCGAGTCGATCTCGACGCCGACTCCCCGGGCCCCGAAATCCCGGGCCGCCGCGATGACCAGCCGGCCGTCGCCCGAGCCTAGATCGTAGATCACGTCGCTCGGTCCCACCCGGGCCAGCCTCAGCATCCGGTCCACCACGTCCGGTGGGGTCACGAGGAACGGTGCGTCGGCGCCTGGATGACCCGCGCACCCCGCCACCAGGAGGAGCAGGGCCATCAGCCCCGCGGCCGTGCTAGGCTGCACCGATGATCTCCGCGGTCGTCTCTTCCCTGCACCTGCTCGCCCTGGCCATCGGCCTGCCCGCGGTGTTCCTGCGGGGCCGGGCGCTCAAGGGGCCGCTCGACGCCGACGGCCTGCGCCGGCTGCTGGCCGCGGACACTGCCTGGGGGGTCGCGGCCGGCCTGTGGATCGTCACCGGGCTCCTCCGCGCCTTCGGCGGGCTCGAGAAGGGCACCGAGTTCTACCTCCGCTCGCCGCTCTTTTGGACCAAGATGGCCCTGTTCCTCGTCGTGCTCCTGCTCGAGATCCGGCCCATGGTCACCTTCATCCGCTGGCGTGCTTTGCTCGGCCGCGGGCAGGCCATCGACACGAGCCCGGCGCGCGCGCTGTACACCCTGAACCACGTCGAGCTGGCGATCGTGGTGGTGATGGTCTTCGTGGCGAGCCTCATGGCTCGCGGCGTCGGGTTCTAGGCAGGCCGCCCACCGCTCAGCGGATCGCCGCCCCGACGCGGTACAGGAACAGGCCGTCCACGATGCCGATCTGGAAGACCAGATAGAGGCCGAAGGCCAGCGAGACCGCGCCGGTGGTCAGGGTCAGGGCCCGGCGCCCGCGCCGTATCCAGGGCGCCCGGATCAGGAATGGCACCGAGAGCAGCCCGGTGATCGCGGTCATGCCCAGGATCGTCCCGATCCCGAACAGGAGCAGGTAGCCCAGCGCCCCCGCGGTGCCGCGGATGGTCGAGAGCGCGAGGAGGGCCACGGCCGCGCTGCCGGCCAGGCCGTGCACGACCCCGACGAGCGCCGAGCGCAGGGCCTGAGGCGGCCCCACCGTCTGGAGCGCGCGCAGGAGCCGGGCCGGGGGATGGACGTGGGGATGCCGGTGCACCACGTCTCCGTGGGTGTGCGGGTGGCTGTGGAGTGCCGGTCCCGACCCGTGCGGATGGGGCTCACCCAGGTGCGCGACCGGAACCGGATCCGAGCCCCGGAAGACCCAGACGATGCGCAGGATCCCCAGCCCGATCAGCATGAGCGCGACGACCAGCTCGAGCGACAGAGCCGCGCGCGGCGTCATCGTGAGGTCGAGGACGAGGATGGCGACTCCGACCGCGATGACCGTGACGGTGTGGCCCACTCCCCAGAACGCGCCCACCAGCGCCCCCGCCCCGAAGCGCCGGGTGCGCGCCACGATGGTGGCGACCGCGATGACGTGATCGGGGTCGGTCGCGTGCTGGATGCCGAAGAGCAGACCCAGGAGCAGGACCGGGAGCAGCGGAGCGTCGGTCACCGGCGCCTACTCCGAGAGCTTGAGGAGAAGGCCGGTGCGGCGCGCGCGGGTGACCGCGGCGGCGAGGGCCCAGTGCGCGAGCACCACGTAGAGCAGCGACAGCGCGAACCCGGTGGCGAACGGGTATGAGAACTGGGACGGGAAGCCGTAGCCGATCCGGACCCCGTCGAGGAAATAGGTCAGCGGGATCGCCGCCGAGATCGCCTGCACCCAGCCCGGCAGCACCGAGATCGGGTAGTAGATGCCCGCGAGCATCACGAAGAAGTTCACCGCGGCCCACGCGGAAGTCTCGGCGCGGGTGCCGAAGAGCAGCACCAGCGCGCAGACCAGGAGGCCGATCACGAGCGCGGTGAGGAAGCAGCCGAGCAGGAAGAGGGCGACCGGGAGCGGGCCCCCCCCGATGAAGTCGAAGCCGAAGGCCCATCCGCCGATGAGGGCCATGAGGGCCCACACGATCACGCCCCGTCCCACCCCGACCAGCCACGAGCCGAGGGCCAGGTGGTGGATGCGCACCGGGGTCAGGAACTGGTGCTTCATGGACTTCGACCAGATGTCGAAGAGCACCGCGTAGGCGACGTCGAGCTGGCAGACCTGGACCGCGGAGAGCGCGACGGTGCCCACCAGGATGAACGCGGTCATCTCGGGCGTCAGGTCGAGGAAACGGGTGAGCAGACCGTGCGAGAGCATGGCCACTCCCGGCCAGAACGTCAGCTCGAAGAGGAAGAACACGTTGCGCCGCGCCATGATCAGGTTGCGGTAGGTGAAGGCGGTGAGGCTCACCCACTCCGCGGCCCAGGACTGCGCGGCGACCGGCGCGGGCGCGACGGGCTCAGCGCGCGAGCTCAACGAACACCTCCTCCAGCTCGGGCTCGCGCACCTGGCAGTCGCGGATGAGCACGCCGTGGTCGCAGAGCCACCTGAGGATGTCGGGCAGGCGCTTCTCGGAGGAGTCCACCGTGCACTCGATCCGGTCGCCGCGCGGCTGCACCGCCAGCACCCCCGGCAGCTCGGCGAGGCCCGCGGGGGCGGCGGGATCCAGGCGCAGGACGACGACGTCGCCGATCCGGATCTGGCGCTTGAGGTCGTCGGCCGAGCCCTCGGCCAGGATGCGGCCGTCCTTGATGAAGGCAATGCGGTCGCACAGCTCCTCGGCCTCCCGCATGTAGTGGGTGGTCAGGATGATGGTCGTCCCCTGCTGCCGGCGCAGCAGGCCGATCTGGGCGCGGATGCGGATGGACACGTCCGGATCCAGCCCGAGCGTCGGCTCGTCCAGGAAGAGCACCTCCGGATCGTTCAGCAGCGCCTTGGCCAGGGCGAGCCGCTGCTTGAGCCCGGTGGAGAGCTCGTTGTACTCGGTCTTGAGGTGCGGGGTCAGCTCGAAGCGGTCGAGCAGCTCCCCCACCCGGCTCTTGAGCGCGCGTCCGTGGAGGCCGTAGAGGCGTCCGTAGAAGGCGAGCACCTCCGCCGGCCGCAGGCTCCACACGAACGACGCGTTGCCGCTCGCCATGTTGATCCGGCGCCGGATCGCGAACGCGTCGCGGACCACGTCGTGGCCGAGGATGGTCGCCGAGCCGCGGTCCGGCAGGAGCAGGGTGGCCAGGATGGACAGCAGCGTGGTCTTGCCCGCGCCGTTGGGGCCGAGCAGACCGAAGATGGCGCCGCGCGGCACCTGCAGGCTCGCGCCGCGTAGCGCGGCGGTCTCGCGGCGGCGGAGCCATCCGCTGCGGAAGGTCTTGGCGAGATCGCGTGCTTCGACCGCGAAGGGGGAGGCCGGCATGGCGCTCATCGTATCACGGGCCTCCGGAGGCGATCGGGACGCGGCGGCCGCGCGTTTGCCGAGGCGGGATCGATCTGATAGAACCTGATCGTGGAGCCGACCGGTGAGGAGCCCATGACCCCCGACGACGAGCGGGCGGAAGTCGAGGAAGCGAACGCGCGCTTCTACCGGGTCTTCGAGAGCCTGGATCTCCACCGGATGGACCAGGTCTGGGCCCACCGCGACCACGTGCGGTGCGTGCATCCCGGCTGGTGCCGGCTGGCGGGCTGGGAGGCGGTACGGCACTCGTGGGAGGTCATCTTCAAGAACAGCGGGGAGATGCGCTTCAGCATCACGGACGTCCACGCCTACGTGGAGGGCGGCTTCGGCTGGGTCACCTGCACCGAGAACATTCTCTCGGAAGCCCGCGGGAACATCTCGGTCACGTCCGTGCTGGCCACCAATATCTTCGAGCGAGCCGGCGGGGAGTGGCTGCTCATCCACCACCACGCTTCTCACATCCTGACCGGAGACCCGTCGGCGGGGGTGTGAATGCCCCGAGGAGGATCAGAATGGATGCGGTGAAGGACGCGAGTCATCTCTATGAGGTCGAGCGCCGGGCGCGCCACGCCGAGCGGCCCGGCTTCCGCATCACCGAGCTGCAGATCGGCCCGCGGCAGCAGGTGCCCTGGCATTATCACACGACGATCCGCGACACCTTCTACGTGCTGGAGGGCCGGCTGCGCCTGTTCCTGCGCGAGCCCAAGGAGGAAGTCCCGCTCGCGCCCGGCGACTCCTACGCGGTGCGCGCCGGGCGCCCGCACCTGGTGACCAACGGCGGGGAGATCTCCGCGGTCTTCCTCGTCCTGCAAGGAGTGGGCGAATACGATTTTGTCCCGATGACCTGAGCCTTCGCGGTTGTCCCCATGACCTGAACCGTCAGAGGCGCCGGAGGAGCAGGTGCGGTCCGGCCTGGGCGGCCACCGTGTAGCGGTGCGCGGTCTGGCCGACCACGATGGTCACGTGGCCGCCGTCCCGCGCGAGGGTGACCCCCGGCAGATTCCGCCACGGATAGCTGTCGAGATTGACGAGCACGTAGTCGCTCTTCTCGATGCCGACCGGGAAGACGAACACGAGCGGGCGCAGGCTCAGATGTGGCACGTACGGGTCCTGCGCGGATACCGCGGCGCCGGGCGGAACGCGCGACAGCGCCCGGTAGGCGCCCCGCTGCTCCGGCCCGGGCCAGAAGCGGGCGACCGCCAGATTGTTCACGGTGCGCGAGGCGAGCACGAGGCTCGCCACCATGGCGACCACGAGCACCGCCACCGGCCAGGTCCCGGGCCGCCGCCGCGCGAGCCGCGCGTAGCCCGAGACGGCGGCCAGGATCAGGAAGGGCAGGACGAAGGACTGGTGCTGGGCGCGGAAGCCGTAGAGCACCGGGTCCGAGCTGAGGAGGTTCTGGATCAGGGCGGGCAGAACTCCCACCAGATCCCATCCGCCCAGCAGCGGCAGGAAGGCCAGCGGGGCCAGCATCGCGGCGAGGTAGACCGCGCGCCGGCCGGTGAAGAGCGCGCCGACCGTGCGCGCCGGGTGCGCGATCGCGTTCGCGACGATCTCGGTCAGCGACCCGCCGAGGTGCGCGTAGGGTCCGAAGTGCGAGTAGGGCTCGCCGCGATACGCGGGGATGATCCAGCGGACGTCCACCGCGAGCAGGGCGAGCGCGGCGGTCGCGGTGAGCGCGCCCGCGACCCAACGCCGGTGCGCCAGGGCCATCCACGCCCCGAGCCCGATCACGGGCAGCGCGGCGTCCTCGCGGCAGAGCAGGGTGAGCGCGGCGGGCACCAGGGCGAGCCACGGCCGGCCCACCTCCACCGCCCAGAAGGCGGCGAGCAGCAGCGGGATCGCGAGCGCGGCGGCGTGGAAGTCCCGCACGTTGATCCCGTGGAGCGAGGGGTTCACCAGGTAGAGCAGCGCGAAGGCGACGGCGGGGCGCTCGTCGCCGAGCCGGGCCCGGGCCAGGCCGAACACCGCGAAGCCTCCGAGGGCCAGGGCCACCGACTGCGCCACCAGCAGCACCACCGGGCCCGGGACGAGCCAGTAGGCGGGCACGAAGATGTACATGATCGGCGAGAGATGATCGCCCCAGGCGTGCATCTCGGGCAGGCTCACGTAGGGGCCGGCGCCGCGCGCCAGGTTCCACACGAGCTGCACGTAGTAGCCGAGATCGAGCGCGTGGGTCGCGAACGTGAAGTGGCGGGTGACCGTGACGAACGAGAACACGATCGCGTAGGCCGCCACCCCGATCAGGACGGCGCGGCGGGGCCGTACCGCGGGCACCGGGCGCGGGAAGAGCAGCGCGCGCAGCGCGACCAGGCCCAGCAGCAGGAGGAAGAGGTGTTCGGGCCGCCACGGCCAGTGCTCGCGCCGGCCCGACCAGAAGGCGAGCGCGAGCGCGAGCCCCGCCGCGGCCAGGACCGCCGCGGCGTCGAGCAGCCGGGCGACGGTCACCCGGCCCCGGCCGCCGGCGGCGGCGAGCCGGGGCGGCCGAGGCGGCTGTAACGACCGGCGATGGAGCCGAGACGGCGCGACCGCTTGATCCCGGTCCGATGCAGCAGGTGGCGCGCGACCACCCAGAGGATCTTGAAGCCGTAGACGCAGGACGCGCCGAAGCTCGCGGAAGAGGCCTCCGGAAAGTAGCGCACCGGGACCGGGATCTCCGCGATGCGGAAGCCGGTGGCCACCGCCTGCGAGACGATCTCCTGGTCGAAGACGAAGCCGTCGGAGTTCATGCGGAAGTTGACCGTGTCGAGCACGTCCCGGCCGAAGGCGCGGTAGCCGGTGTGGTACTCGGACAGGCGGAGGCCGAACGCGGCGTTCTCCACCCCGGTCAGGAACCGGTTGGCCACGTACTTCCACCACGGCATCCCCTGCTCGATCGCGGAGCCGCCGCCCGCGAGGCGCGAGCCGAGGACGAGATCGGCCCGCCCGCTGACGATCGGCTCGATGATCTGGGGAACCAGGGTGGGGTCGTACTGGTAGTCGGGATGGACCATCACCACGATGTCGGCGCCCGCCCGGAGCGCCTCGGTGTAGCAGGTTTTCTGGTTGGCCCCGTAGCCGTAGTTCTTGTCGTGGACGAAGATCTCGAGGCCGAGGTCGCGGGCCACCTCGAGGGTCGCGTCGGTGGAGCCGTCGTCCACCAGGATGACCAGGTTGACGGTGTCCTTCGGCAATTCCTCGTAGGTCATCCGGAGAGTCCGGCCCGCGTTGTACGCGGGCATCACCACCACGACTTTCGCCATCTAGCTTTCCTTCACGCGGCAGACCGCCACGAACTGGTAGGCGAGGCCGCCGGGCCACCCCCTCGCCGCCCCCGCGCTCAGCGCGTGCACGCGGTCAAGCCACGTGCCGTGCCAGCGCTCGGGCACCACCAGCGGGAGCGGGACCGGCGTCACCGCGAGGTCGACGACGATGAGCCCGGCGCTCCGCAGGAAGTCCAGCAGGGTCCGGCGAGTGAAGAAGCGGAGATGGGTGCGATCGAGGATACCGCGGTCCGCGTAGTCGAAACGGCCCACCAGGAGCGACATGCGCACCCAGAGATGCGCCACGTTGGGCACCGACACGATCACGGTGCCCCCGGCGGCCAGGGTTCGGTCGAGGGCCAGCAGCGTGGCCCTCGGATCGCTCAGGTGCTCGAGCACGTCGCCGTAGACGATGGCGTCGAAGGGGCCGGGCAGCAGCGGGGGCGCCGACTCCAGGTCCGCCACCACCACCTCCTTGCACCGCCCGCGCGCCCGCGCGGCCAGCTCCGGGTCGCGCTCCAGGGCGGTCACGGTCCAGCCCTGGGCGGTGAGCCGCTCCGCGAGGAAGCCATCCGCCGCGCCGACATCCAGGGCCTTCCGGCCGCGGCCGTCCCCGAGCCGCGCCAGGATGACCGCGTGGCTCGAGTGCGGATCCTCCTTGAGCCGATACGGGGCCGCGCTCACGTCAGGGCCGCGACATCGGCGCCGCAAGCCGTTCTCGCGGTCCGGTGAGGCTGTCGGAACTTGCGGCCGGCGTCCATTCCCGCTCCACCCGGGCGTCAGGATAGCACCCGCGCCTCGAACCCGCCGATTGGAATAAAGACGCCGGCCTCCGGCGTGGACGAGGAGACGGAGCGGCAGCGCCCGCCGCCGAGGTGCGCGAGGTGCATGCCTTCGGGGGGATCGAGGAAGGGGGCGGCGCCGAGCCGCGCCCCGTAGAGCGCGGCGGTAACGACCGCGACGGCCATCGGAACGGTCAGCAGACGCGCGCGCGCCGAGACCTCACCGGTCGATCCGGACCACCGTGTCCTGGGGAAGGCGGCCCAGGAGGTCGGTGACCGCGTCGTCGAGGTAGCCGCGGTCCTTGGACTCCAGCGTGACCTTCACCTTGTACTCGGGGTTGGAGAACTCGGGATACGAGCCCAGCAGCAGGTCCGGATGGCCGGCGAGCAGCGCGTTCAGGTGGTCGGCGAGCGTGCCCTCGCCCATGCTCACGTACACGCAGCAGAGGTGGAAGGGCGCGTCGCGGAAGCGCTCCTTGAGCGCGTCGAACTTCTGCCGGAAGATCTCGGGCACCCCGGGCAGGATGTAGATGTTCCGCACCACCACCGCCGGGAAGACCAGCTCGCCGTCCGCGGTCAGCTCCGCGCCCTCGGGGACCTCCGCCATCTTGAGCCGCGCCTCGTTGAGCCGGCCCTGGTAGTAGCCCTCGAGCACGCGGACCAGCCGCGGCTCCCGCACCACCGGCACCCTCAGCGCCCGCGCGACGCCCTCGATCGTGACGTCGTCGTGGGTGGGCCCGACACCACCCGAGGTGAACACCACGTCGAACGAAGCGCTGAAGGCGCGCACCTCGTCGGCGATGAGGTCGACCTCGTCGGGGATGACCGTGATGCGGCGGACCTCCACCCCGAGCCCGCGCAGCTCCCGGCAGAGGTAGGCGGCGTTGGCGTCGGTGATCTTGCCCGAGAGGAGCTCATTGCCGATGAGCAGGATGCCCGCGGTTTTCGCCATAGGCGCCCAACATCGTAGCACGCGCGGAGTTCTGATAGAATGAGGCGCGCTTCGACGGGCGACTCCCTCGATTCGAGGAATGCCATGACCACCGACGCCTCTCCGATCACGCTGCGCGGCTGGGCCCTGATCCTGGGCGCCTCCTCCGGCTTCGGCGCCGCCACGAGCCTCGCGCTCGCCCGGGCGGGCCTCAACGTGTTCGGGGTGCATCTCGATCGAAAATCCACCCTGCCCAACGTCGAGCGCCTGGCCTCCGAGATCCGCGGGATGGGGCGGGAGGCCCGCTTCTTCAACGTCAACGCGGCCGACGAGGAGAAGCGCGCCGAGGTCGCGACCGAGATGGAGCGGGTGCTGCGCGAGCGCAATGAGCCGGGCCAGGTGCGGGTGCTGCTCCACTCCCTGGCCTTCGGCACGCTCAAGCTCTTCGTCGCCGATCCCATGAAGGAGGCGGTGACCAAGGCCCAGATGGACATGACGCTCGACGTGATGGCCCACAGCCTCGTTTACTGGGCGCAGGAGGTCGTGGGGCGCGGGCTCATGGGCCGCGGCGGGCGCATCTACGCCATGACTTCCGCGGGCGGCGCGCGCGTGCTGCCGTACTACGGGCCGGTGTCGGCGGCCAAGGCCGCGCTCGAGTCCAGCATCCGCCAGCTCGCGGCGGAGCTGGCCCCGCACGGCATCACCGCGAACTCCATCCGCGCCGGCGTGACCGCCACCCCCGCCGCGCAGAAGATCCCCAACTACGAGGAGTTCTCCCAGCAGGCCGCGCGGCGCAACCCGCATCGCCGGCTGACCACCACCGACGACGTGGCCCGCGCCATCGTCGTGCTGAGCCACCCCGACACGCACTGGATCACGGGTAACGTGATCGGAGTCGACGGCGGCGAAGAGATCGTGGGCTGACGGCCCGGTGCCCGCCTGGCTGGCCGTCACCATCCTTGGCGTCATCGAGGGCGTCACCGAATTTCTGCCCATCTCCTCGACCGGGCACCTGCTCTTGGTCGAGAATGCCGGGTGGGTGCCGCGGCAGTCGGACCTGTTCAACATCACCATCCAGTCGGGCGCGGCCCTCGCGGTGCTGCTGGCCTTCGGCGGGCGCCTGCGGGATCTGGCCGCGCGCCGGCGCGAGCCGGCCGCGCGCGTCTATCTGTTGAAGCTCGGCCTGGCCTTCGCGATCACCGGCGTGGGTGGCCTCGTGATCAAGGGCCTCGGCGCCGGCCTGCCGAAGGAGATATCGCCGATCGCCTGGGCCACCCTGCTGGGGGGCATCGCGATCCTGGCGATCGAATGGGCGCTGCGCGCCCGGCCTTCGGGGCTCGACGTCACCTGGGTGATGGCGGTCGCGGTGGGGCTGGGGCAGCTCCTGGCCGCGGTATTCCCCGGAACGTCGCGGTCGGCCGCCACCATCCTGGTGGTCATGCTCCTCGGCCTGAGCCGGCCCGCCGCCACCGAGTTCTCCTTCCTGGTCGGCGTCCCCACCCTGCTCGCGGCGGGGGGCCTCGAGATGTCGCAGGCTCTCCGCCACCCCGAGGGGGCTTCGACGGAGTGGGGCCTGGTGGCGTTGGGCACCGCGGTGTCGGCGGTGACCGCCTTCGCGGCGGTGCGCTGGCTGCTCCGCTTCATCCAGACCCATAGCTTCGTTCCCTTCGGATGGTATCGGGTGGCTCTCGGTCTCGTCTTGATGACCCGGCTCGGCTGAGCCGGCCTCACCGGAGGTAGTCGACGCGATGGCGCATGACGTGGTGGTGATCGGCGGTGGCAACGCGGCTCTGTGCGCGGCGCTGGCCGCGCGCGAAGGCGGCGCTTCGGTGCTGGTGCTGGAGAAGGCGCCGGAGGCCGAGCGGGGCGGCAATTCGTTCTTCACCGCGGGCGGCTTCCGCTTCGCGCACCAGGGACTGGAGGATCTGCGCCGCGACGTCATCCCCGACCTGAGCGACGAGGAGGCGCGGACCATCGCCATCCCCGCCTACACCGAAGACCAGTACTACGACGACATCATGCGGGTGACCGAGGGCCGCTCCGATCTCGACCTGGCCCAGCATCTGGTCCAGCGCTCGAAGCCCACCGTGATGTGGATGCGCACCCAGGGGATCCGCTGGATCCTGATGTTCAGCCGCCAGTCCTACAAGGTGGGCGACCGCCACCACTTCTGGGGCGGGCTCAACCTCGAGGCGGTGGGAGGGGGGCCGGGCCTGGTGGAGGCGCTCTTCGAGCGCGCGGCCAAGGTCGGCGTCGAGGTGCGCTACGGAGTGGCCGGGCACAAGCTGATCCAGGATTCATCCGGCCGCGTCACCGGGGTGGCGACGCGCAGCGCGGCGGGCGCGAGCGAGATTCCTTGCCGCGCGGTGGTGATCGCCTCGGGCGGCTTCGAGGCCAACCCGGAATGGCGCACGCGCTACCTCGGGCCCAACTGGGACCTGGCGCGGGTGCGCGGCACCCGCCACAACGTGGGCGAGGGCATCGCGATGGCGCTCGAGATCGGCGCGCAGGCCTACGGGCACTGGTCGTCCTGCCACGCGGTGGCGTGGGATCTCAACGCTCCCGCCTTCGGCGACCGGCGCGTGGGCGACATGTTCCAGAAGCACTCGTACCCGCTCGGGCTGATCGTCAACGTGCGAGGCGAGCGCTTCGTGGACGAGGGCGCCGACTTCCGCAACTACACCTACGCCAAGTACGGGCGCGAGATCCTGCGCCAGCCGCAGGAGGCCGCCTTCCAGATCTTCGACCAGAAGACGGTGGAGCTGCTGCGCGAGGAGTACCGCATCCGCGAGATCACCAAGGCGGAAGCCGCCACCATCGAGGAGCTGGCCAAGAAGCTCGAGGTGAGCCCGGAGGGCCTGGTTCGCACCGTGCGCGACTTCAATGCGGCGGTGATGGACCAGGTGCCGTTCAACCCGGCGGTGCTCGACGGCCGCGGCACGCGCGGCATCAGCCCGCCCAAGTCCAACTGGGCGCAGCGCCTGGACAGCCCGCCCTACGTGGGCTTCGGCGTCACCTGCGGCATCACGTTCACCTTCGGCGGCCTGCGCGTGGACACGCGCGGCCAGGTGCTCGATACCTGGGACCGCCCCATGCCCGGCCTCTACGCGGCGGGCGAGCTGGTGGGCGGCCTCTTCTACCACAACTACCCCGGCGGCACCGGCCTCATGTCCGGCTCCGTCTTCGGCAAGACCGCGGGCGACTCCGTCGCCGCCGACCTCCGCTAGGGGTCAGGTCTTGCATTACCTGATGCAAGACCTGACCCCAGATCAGGTGTCGTGCTTGTAGTGGCGGAGGATTTCCAGGAAGGTCTCGACCACGCGGGGGTCCCAGTAGCCGGAGTCGGTCTCGCGGATCAGCGTGGAGACGGCTTCCGAGCGCGGTAGCGCCGCCTTGTAGGGGCGGTCGGTGTGAAGCGCGTCGAAGACGTCGACCACCGAGATGATGCGAGCGCCCAGGGGGATGCCTTCACCCTTGAGGCCGTCGGGGTAGCCCGAGCCGTCCCACTTCTCGTGGTGGTGGCGCATGATGGGCCGGACGAGATCCATGCTGCGCAGGCCCAGCACGAGATCCGAGCCGACCCCCGGATGCGCGCGGATTCGCTCCTGCTCGATAGGATCGAGCGGGCCCGGCTTGAGCAGGATGCCGTCCGGCACCGCGATCTT
The DNA here is from genome assembly GCA_040902305.1 of Candidatus Rokuibacteriota bacterium. GTDB lineage: Bacteria > Methylomirabilota > Methylomirabilia > Rokubacteriales > CSP1-6 > CAMLFJ01. The sequence goes on from JBBDXN010000064.1 coordinate 19,804, forward strand.
GCCGAGATCGTGCAGATAGCCGCCGAGGCGCAGCGACCGCACCATCTCCTGGTCGAGCCCGAGCGCCTCGCCGACCGCCACCGCGTAGCGCGAGAGCCGGTCGCAGTGGCCGAGCGTGTAGGGATCGCGCGCCTCGATGGTCAGCGCCAACGTGGTGATCACCGCCTCGGCCCGCTCGAGCTGGCTCAGCAGCAGCTTCACCCGCAGGAGCGCGGCCAGCCGGGTCCGGAGCTCGACGAACTCCACCGGTTTCGTGAAGAAATCGTCCGCTCCCGCGGCAAGCCCGGCCACGCGCGCCTCCAGATCGCCGACCGCGGTGAGGATGACCACCGGCATCAGCTCGTAGCGCGGGTCCGCCTTGAGCCGGGCGCACAGCTCGATGCCGCTCATCGCGCCCAGGTGCACGTCGGCGAGGACCAGATCCGGGCTCACCACGTTGAGGGTGTCGAGCGCCTGCTCGGCGGAGGCGGCCATCAGGAGGCGGTAGCCGAGCGTGCCGAGCAGCCCCGAGAGGACGTCGCGAATGTGGAGCTCGTCCTCGACGACCAGGATCGTCGGCCGGTCCGGCGGCGTCGGGGGGAGATCGAAGCTAGCGCTCACCGAGCACCCGCTCCATCCACGCCAGCATGTCCTTGAACGGCCGCTCCCAGCCCTCTTCCAGCATCAGCATGTGGGCGTGGCCGGTCGCCTCCTGGTATTCGGCGTGGTAGCGCCCCGCGATGCGGCGCTGGAGCGCGGCCGAGGTGATGCGGTCGTGCTCCGCTCCCACCACCAGCGTGGGACAGCGGACCGATCGCGCGTCCACCGCCAGCCCGCCCAGGGCCAGCTCGCGGGCCGCGCGACCCGACTCCGCGCCGAAGCGCGGGAAGGCCCAATCCCGCTGCTCGGGAGCCAGTCCATTGAGGAACAGGAAGTCGGCGTGCGCCCGGCTCACCGTGAAGGCGCGCTCGGCGAGCATGGCCGGTACGTAGCGGGCCATGCGCGAGAGCACCGGCCACTCGAGCGCGTTGATCCCGCGCGGGGGCGCGCTGGTGAGGAAGACCGCCGCGGCCACTCCCCCGCCCTCCGCGACCTTCTGCGCGATCAGCCCACCCATCGAGTGCCCGATCAGGATCGCCTCGCCGAGCCGATCGAGACAGGTGCGCACGTCCGCGACGTAGTCGGCGAGGGTGGCGCGGCCGAGCCCGCCCGCGACCGGGCTCTCCCCGTGGCCGCGCAGGTTCAGGGCCCAGGCATCCCAGCCCGCCTGCGCGGTCGCGTAGAGGTAGTTTCGTAGGTACCAGCTTCCGCCCCACATGCCGTGGACGAAGAGGACGGAGCGAGGGCGGGACCGTCCTGCGGGGGCGGCGTGCTCGAGGCTCAGGTCGGCGATGCGCTCGGTCAACGTCTGTCGTCCCGGGTCGGGATGCGCTCGGCTATCTTACGCCTACCGGACCGCGAACGGGGAAGGGCTTCAGACCGAGGCGTTGAGGCGCACGGTCTCGACGACGAGCCCGGCGGTGAGCACGAGATCGCGGACGTCCACCCACTCGTTCACGGTGTGGATCTCCCGCATGCCGCAGGCGAGGTTCGCGACCTCGAGGCCGCGCTCCACGAAGACGTTGGCGTCCGAGCCGCCGCCGGTGCCGCGGGTGGGGCAGGCCCGCCCCATCGCGCCGGCCGCCGACTGCACCAGCCGGACGATCCCGGCGTCGTCGCGGATGGCGAGCCGCCCGTACTGCCGATCGACCTGCGCCTCGACGCGGGCCTGGTACGGCCGGTCACCCACGCGCACCCCGTGCCGGGCCGCCGCCTCGTCGAAGCAACGCCGCATGTGCGCGGTCTGCGCCTCGAGCTTCTCCAGGTCGAGGCTGCGCGTCTCGCCCCGCACCGTCACCGAGGCGGGGACGATATTGCCGGCCAGGCCGCCCTGGATGACGCCGAGGTTCGCGGTGGTCTCCGCGTCCAGGCGGCCGAGCTTCATCACCGCGATGGCCTCCGACGCGATCCGGATCGCGCTCATCCCCTGCTCGGGGCAGATCCCGGCGTGGGCGGCCAGGCCGTGCACGGTGAAGGTCAGACGGTTGGCCGCGGGGGCGCGCGTGATCAGCTCGCACACCCCGTCCACGTCCAGGACCAATCCCCGCTTCGCGCGAAGGCGGGCGGTGTCGAAGTTCTTGGCCCCGAGGAGGCCGTACTCCTCGCAGACGGTCAGGACGATCTCGAGGTCCCCGTGCGGGATCTTGCGCTCGCGGAGGACGCGGACCGCCTCCAGGACCGCCACCACCCCCGCCTTGTCGTCGCCGCCCAGCACGCTGGTGCCGTCGGTGCGCACCACGTCGCCCTCGACCACGGGGTGAATGGCCTCGGCCGGCCCCACCGTGTCCATGTGGCCCGACAGCAAGAACGGCGGCGCCCCGGGCATATTGCCGGGGAAGCGGGCGAGCAGGTTGCCGGTATCGCCGCCGATCTTCTCCCCCGCCCCGTCCACCTCCACGCTCGCGCCCATGCCCTTGAGAATCGCTTCGAGCCGGCGCGCGATCGTGCCCTCGCGCTTGGACGGGCTCGAGATGGACACGAGCTCCAGAAACTCGTCCTTGAGTCGCGCCGCGTCGATCATCGGGTGCGGCCGCTCACGCCCAGACGATGTCGAAGACGCGGCAGGTATTGACGGTGAGCTGGTACATCGCCTCGTCGGCCGGTAGCCGCTTGATCTTGGCTACCTCTTCCGCCACCCGCGCGACCAGCCACGGACCCGAGGTGACGTTCTCGAACTCGCCCTGATACTGCCAGGGCGCGTCGCTCTCGACGAGCAGGGACTCGAGCGGCACGCGCTCGACCATCTCGCGGTCGCGATCGCGGTAGACCACGTCCGGCGTGACCGAGACCAGGTAACCCGCGTCCACGATCTCGCGGGTGACCTCGGGCGATGCCTTGTGCCAGTGGAACACCGCGCGCTCCACGCCCCGGCGCTTGAGCACCGCCAGCGCATCCGCCGCCGCCCCGTGGGGCGCGTGGAGGATCACCGGCAGGTCGAAGCGGCCGGCGAGGTCGACCATCCGCTCGAGGCGCTCCCGGGCCTCGCGGCGGACCTGCTCCGCGTCGGCGACCGCGCCCAGGCCGTACCAGGGCAGCCCCACTTCGCCGATCGCGATCAGCCGCGCGTGGTTCGCCTGGATCTGGCTCTCCACCGCTTCGAGATCCTGGCCGGTGAGCTGCCATTCGGGGTGGAAGCCCAGCGCGGGCCAGACCGCCTTCGGGTTCTCGAGCGAGGCCTGCAGCGTGCGCTCATTGGTGGCGAGGTCGCACCCGACCGCCACCACCCCCCACACGTCGTGCTCGGTGGCGCGGATGACCGTGCCCCGGATGTCCGCGAAGGCCGGGTCGTGCAGGTGGCAGTGGCTGTCGATGATCATTTCGGGAAGCGTCTCCTCAGGATCCGGCCACCGTCATGCGGCCGATGAGCAAGGTCGGGGAGGCGACGCGATCCCGGAAGACCAGATCGTTCCCCACTCCCTCCACCGCGTGGAACATCTCGAGCAGATTGCCCGCGATCGTGATCTCCTCGACCGGGTAGGTCAGCTCGCCGTTCTCGATCCAGAGGCCCACCGCCCCGCGCGAGTAGTCGCCGGTGACGCCGTTGACTCCGAAGCCGATCAGCTCGGTGACGTAGAGGCCGTTCTTCACGCTCCGGATCAGGTCCGCCGGGTTCCGGTCGCCCGCGGCCAGGTGGAGATTGGTGGTGGAGACGCTCACCCCGCTGCCGTCGCGGGCCGCGTGATGGGTGGACGGCAGCCCGAGCTTGCGCCCGCTGTAGGTATCGAGGAGGTACGAGCGCAGCACGCCCTGCTCCACCAGGACGGTGCGCCGCACCGGCAGGCCCTCGCCGTCGAAGGGCCGCGAGCCCAGAGCTCCCGGCATGGTGCCGTCGTCCACGATGCTGACCGATGGGGTTGCGATGCGCTCGCCCAGCTTGCCCACCAGGAAGGAGGCGCGCCGGTAGAGGCCGGGGCCGGAGGCCGCGCCCGCGATGTGGCGCACCAGGGTGGCCGCCATGTCCGGGTCGAAGATCACCGGCACCTCGGCGGTCTTCGCCCGTCGGGCTCCGAGCCGGCGTACCGCGCGCTGCGCCGCCATGCGCCCGATGTCCTCCGGCGACTCGAGTCGCGCGCGCTTGCGAGTGACGTGATACCAGGAGTCGCGCTGCATCTCGCCGTTCTCGGCGGCCACCGGGGCGACCGCGAGGCTGAACGAGGAGGTCTCGTACTCGGCCGAGAAGCCGTGGCTGGTGGCGTAGGCGTAGCGGGCCCGCCGGTCGCTGAAGTCGCCGCCCTCGGAGTTGGTGATGCGGGGATCCGCCCCGAGCGCGGCCGCCTCGGCGCGACGGGCCAGCTCGATCTTCTCCTCGGGGCTCAGATCGTGGCCGCGCGCGTCGCGCAGGTCGAGGTCCGGGATTTCCCGCGCCAGCTCCCCGGCCTCGGGCAGCCCTCCCATCTCGTCCGGGCTGGTGACTCGCGCCAGCGAGACCGCCTCGTCCACCAGGCGGGTCACCGACTCGCGGGAGAGATCGGAGGAGGACGCGGCCGCCACCGACTTGCCCACGAAGACCCGCAGCGCCATGTGCTGCTCGCGCGCGTGCTTGACGGTGTCCACCTGGCCCAGGCGCACCTGGGCCGAGAACGACTGGTCCTGCACCACGAAGGCGTCGGCGGCGGTCGCGCCCCGGCGCGTGGCCTGCTGCAGGAGATCGGCGAGCAGATCCCTCATGCGCCGGATCAGACCTGGGTCCCGCCGACCGTCATGCGATCGATGCGGATGGTCGGCAGGCCCACGCCCACCGGGACCGATTGACCATCCTTGCCGCAGGTGCCCACGCCCTCATCGAGCTCGAGGTCGTGGCCGACGCGGCTCACGCGGGTCAGCGCGTCGGGGCCGTTGCCGATCAGGGTCGCGCCCTTCACCGGCCGGGTGACGCGTCCGTCCTCGATCAGATAGGCCTCGCTCGCGGAAAACACGAAGCGGCCGCTGGTGATGTCCACCTGGCCGCCGCCGAAGTTCACCGCGTAGAGACCCTTCGAGACGCCGCGGATGATGTCGGCCGGCTCGTCCTCGCCGGCCAGCATGAACGTGTTGGTCATGCGCGGCATCGGCGGGTGCGCGTAGGACTCGCGCCGGCCGTTGCCGGTGACCTCCATGCCCATCAGCCGCGAGTTGAGGCGATCTTGCAGGTACCCGCGCAGAACCCCCTTCTCGATGAGGACGTTTCGCCGGGTGGGGACGCCCTCGTCGTCGACGTTGAGGGAGCCGCGGCGGTTCTGGATCGTGCCGTCGTCCACCACCGTCACCAGTTCCGAGGCCACCGACTGGCCGAGCCGCCCCGAGAACGCCGAGGTCTTCTTGCGGTTGAAGTCGCCTTCGAGCCCGTGGCCCACCGCTTCGTGCAGGAGGATGCCGGGCCATCCCGGCCCGAGCACCACCGTCATCTCGCCCGCCGGGGCGTCCACCGCGTCGAGCTTCATCAGGGCCTGGCGCACCGCCTCGCCGGTGAAGCGCTTCCAGCGGTCCTGCTCGAGGAAGAAGTCGAAGGCCACGCGCCCGCCGCCGCCGTAGCTGCCGATCTCCCGCTTGGCCCCGTCCTCCACGATCACGGTGACGTTGAGGCGCGTGAGCGGGCGCACGTCGCCGACCGTCCAGCCGGACGGCGTCGCGATCATCACCACCACGTCCTCGCTGCCGAGGGTGGCGATTACCTGGCGGACCCGCGGGTCGAGGCCGCGGGCCTCCGCGTCCATGCGGCCGAGCAGCTTGAGCTTGCGCTCGAGGTCCGCCGCGATGGGGGGCTCGGGCAGGCTGTAGAGATCGTGCGGCGGGCCGTCCGCGCCCACCGCGACCACCGCCGAGGTCGAGGCGCGCTCCGCGATGGCGCGGGCCTGCCGCGCGGCTTCCTCGAGATTGGGCAGGGCCAGGTCATCGGTGTGGGCATAGCCGGTGCGCTCGCCGGACTGGGCCCGGATCCCCGCCCCCTGGCTCACGTGCCGGGCCGCCTTCTTCACCGCGCCCTCCTCCAGCACCAGCTCCTCGCTGATCCGGTACTCGAGATAGAGGTCGGCGTGATCCACGCGGCCCGCCAGGGTCGAGCCGAGCAGCCGCTCCATGGTCCCCGCGTTCAGGCCGAACCGGTCCGCGAAAAAGCGCTCAGGACGCGCTAGCATTGTCGTCTCCTCGGAGGTCTCAAAGGGGCTTCATCCTAGCATCGGCCCCGGGATGCCCCCCCATGTTTAGTGCGTGGTTTAGTGCGTGGTTTAGTGCGTGATTTTCCACCGCGCGCGGCTGCTTCGATTATCTCAGACATGTCCACGCCTTGCCGACGCGGAGCGCAGGATCGAGTCCAGATCAGTCGCGGCCGTCGAGGGCTTCCTGCACCAGCTCGTGCAAGCGCCGGAGACCGACCAGCAGCGAGGGGCCCGGGCTCAGGATGTCGGCGCCGTCGATTTCGTGGAGGTGGCCGCCACGCACCGCGCTGATCCGGTTCCAGCCCGGGCGGGCCGCGATCGCGTCGAGGTCGGCGGGCTTGCCACACCAGGAGACGAGGATGAGCTGCGGGTCGCGCCGGATCACCTCGGCCGGGTCCACCGCCCGCTCGCGCGCGCTCCGCCCCTCTCGCAGCTCGGCGAAGACGTCGCGACCGCCCGCCAGCTCGATCAGCTCCGACACCCAGCGGATGCCCGCGATGAGCGGGTCGTGCCACTCCTCGAAGTAGACCCGGGGGCGATCCGGCCACACGCGGGAGAACTCTCGCACCTGGGTGATCTCGTCGCGCATGTCGAGCACGAGAGCGCGGGCCGCCGCTTCCGCTCCGAGGAGGCCGCCCACGGTCAGGATCGTCTGCATGACCTCGTCCACCGACCGCTGGTTGGTGCAGAAGACCGGCCGCCCGGCGCGGATCAGCTCCGCGCAGACGTCGGCCTGCAGATCCGAGAACCCCAGGATCAGGTCCGGCTGGAGATCGAGGATCCGGTCGACCCGAAAGGTCGTGAAGCCGCCGACCCTCGGCTTGTCGGCCGCCTCCGCGGGTCGGCGCGTGGTGCCGGGCACGCCCACCACCCGGTCGCCCGCGCCGAGGGCATAGCAGATCTCCACGTGCTCGGCGGTCAGGCAGACGATGCGGCGCGGGAACTCGACGGGTGACTTGCCGTACATGGGCCTCGCTCTCCTCGCCTCGCCCCTCACCCTGCCCTCTCCCCGGAGGGGAGAGGGGGATGAGGATGGAAGGCTCTTCAGCCCTCACCCTACCCTCTCCCCGGAGGGGAGAGGGTATGAGGAGTTACTTCGAGCCATCATAGAGTTCGGTCTTGGAGATGCCGCGCTGGAAGGAGAGGTACTCTTCCTTGGTCATGCGCGGCTTCCAGGCCTCAAGGATGTCCCGCGCGGCGCCCGCGTCGTCCCAGAGCAGGTCCACCGCCATCAGCGCGAGCTGCTTGGCCGGCTCCACGTAGGCGAGCTTCGGATCCGCGATCGCGTAGTCGGCGCCGTGCCCGCCTCCCACCGCCCCGCCCATGTACGGATGAAGAGTCGGCATCACATGGGAGATATCGCCCATGTCGGTGGAGCCGCTGCGGTGCCCGGACTCGGTCACCTGATCGGCCCCCAGCCGCGCGGCCGCGTTGGCCTTGAACTGTCGGGCCATGCCCATGTGGTTGAAGAGGGGCAGGTAGCCGGGCAGCGTCTCGATCTCCACCTGGGCGCCCAGGGCCAGCGCGCCGGCCCGGAGGGCGCGGTCCACCCGGCGGTTGGCGTCGAGGATGGCCTCCACCGTCTTGCCGCGCACGTAGGTTTCGAGGCGCACCTCGCCGGGGATCACGTTCACCTGGCTGCCCCCGTGGGTGATGATCGGGTGCACCCGGATGGAGTCCTCGTCGCGAAAGGTCTCCCGCAGCGCGTTGATCGCGGCGAGACCGATATGGGCGGCGTAGAGCGCGTTCACGCCCAGGTGCGGCGCGCCGCCCGCGTGAGAGGCGCGGCCAATATAGCGCACCGTCTTCACGATGCAGCCGTTGTTGGAGGCGGCCACCCCCGCCTTCTTCATGTCGGGCTGCGAGCTGGTGTGGATCATCATGGCGAGATCCACGTCGTCGAAGTGACCGAGGCGCAGCAGCTCGGGCTTGCCGCCCAGGAACTCGATCCGGCCCGCGCGCGCCTGCTGCACGCGCCACTCGACGTCGCCGTACTCTTCCGCGGGCACCGCGAAGAAGACCACGCGCCCGGCCAGGTGCTCGAAGGCGCGCGCCTCCAGCAGTCCCATCGCCGCGCCCAGGAGCCCGGCCATCTGGGCGTTGTGGCCGCAGGCATGGGCGGCGCCGGTCTCGGGGTCGGCGATCGGATGGCCCGCCACCACCAGCCCGTCCAGCTCTCCCAGCAGGGCGAAGGTCGGCCCTTCCTTGGCGCCCGCCACCTCGGCCCGCACCCCGGTGACCGCGAGGCCGCCGCGCGGCTTGAGTCCCAGCTCGCTGAACGTCTCCTCGGCCAGGCGCGCGGTCTTGAACTCCTTGAAGCCCAGCTCCGGCTGGCGGCGGATGCGCTCGCCGAGCCCGATGATGCGCTCGTGGTTCCGGTCGATGGCTGCGCAAACCGCGTTCTTGAGGTCTTCCTTGGTCGCCACGAGAACCTCCTATGAAAGGAACCGGCCGGGGAGAAATGGGGTGAGTGATCCCGGCGTGTCGCCGTCGACGATGCAGCGGGTCATGAGGGCGGCCGTGATGGGCGCCATCAGGATGCCGTTGCGGTAGTGGCCGGTGGCGACGAAGAGGCCGGCCACCTCGGGCCAGGGGCCGAGGACGGGCTGGCCGTCCGGGGCCCACGGGCGGAAGCCGCACCAGGACCGCGTGACGGGACGGCGGCCGATCTCGGGGACGAGCGCGACCGCGGCCGCGATGAGCGCGCCCAGGCCGTCGGGCGTGACCGCCCGCACGAAGCCGGCGTGCTCCACGGTGGCGCCGATCAGCAGCTCGCCGGACGGCCGCGGCACCAGATAGATCTCGTCCCCGTGGACGGCGTGGGTGATCAAGGGCGGCATATTGCTCACCGCCAGCATCTGGCCGCGCACCGGCGCCACCGGCAGCCGCGCGCCGATGGACGCGGCCAGCGCGCCCGACCACGCGCCCGCAGCCAGCAGCACCGCGTCGGCCGGGAGCTCCTCGCCGTCCACGAGGACGCCGCGGGCCCGGCCGCCTTCGACCAGGATGCGGCCGACTTCCGCGCCGGTGCGCACCGCGACGCCCCGCGCCGCGGCGGCCGCCGCGTACGCGGTCACCAGTCGTTGATTGTTGACCCAGTGGTCGCCGCGCACCAGCAGGGCCGCGCTCAGGTCCTTGGCCAGCGCGGGCTCGAGGGCCCGGAGCGGGTTCCCTTCCATCACCTCGATGCCGAACTCGCGGGCGAGCGGCCAGCTCAGTCGCTCGCGCGCGGCCTCGATCTCGCGCGGCGAGCGCAGTGGGTAGACCGTGCCCGCGGTCATGTGCTCGACGTCCACCCCGGTCAGGTCCCGCAGCTCGGCGGCCACCGCCGGGTAGAGCCGCCAGCTCTCGATGGCCAGCCGATGGAACGGGCCCGGCTCCGGCACCGGTCCGAGCGGCGACAGCAGCCCCGCCGCCGCGCTCGAAGCCTCCGCACCCGGGCCGGCGCGCTCGAGCAGGGTGACGCGGCAGCCGCGCTTGGCCAGCTCCAGCGCGGCGGCGCAGCCGATGATGCCGCCGCCGATCACCGCGACCGAGGGCGCGGCCATCACGCCCTCCCCAGCGCGTCGAGAAAGGCCTTCGTCGCGTCGGCGGGCCGCGCGGCGGCGTAGATCGAGCCGATCACCGCGGCGCCCGCCGCGCCGGCCGCGAGCACCTCGGGTACGCGCGCGGGCGTGAGCCCGCCCACCGCCAGCACCGGGCGATGCACCGCCCCCGCGACGGCCTCGAGCGCGGCCAGGCCCTGGGGTGGACCGTAGCGCCGCTTGGACGGGGTGTCGTACACCGGCCCGAAGACGATGAAGTCCGCGCCCTGCGCGGACGCGTCGCGCGCCTCCGCCTCCGAGTGCACGGAGGCGCCGACGAGAAAGCCGGGCGGCGAGATCCCGCGCAGGGCCGACACCGGGAGCGAGACATGCGTGCGCTGGACGCCGTCCGCGCCCGCCGCCAGCGCCACGTCGGCGCGGTCGTTGACGAGGAGCCGCGCGCGGTGGCGGTGGGTGGCCTCGCGGAGGGTCTCGG
>JBBDXN010000065.1:0-29882 GCA_040902305.1 Candidatus Rokuibacteriota bacterium
GGCGGCTCGTCGCGATCGAACCGCTCCAGGCGCAGGGCGGCGTCAGGGAAGCCGGCACGCCACTCCCGCACGCCCAGCCCCACCAGCAGCGTGAGCGCCAGCAGGAGCAAGAGCCGGAGCTGGGGGATCGAGTAGGGCATGACCGCACCCTGCCACGGCCATCTCCCGGCCGGCCAGAGTGGCAATCGAGATACGGGTCTCGGCCGGTCCGGCGGGGGCCTCCGTGCTACACTCCGAGGCGCATCGAGATTGGCGCAGCCTCCCCAGCGAATTCAGCGAACTCATCGTGCTCGAAGCCGTCGTCATCCTGTTGGTCATCGCCGCGCTCCTCGGCGGCTTCGCGCTCGTCGCCTTCTCGGGCCTGCAGCGGCAGCAACGCCGGGCGCCCTGGAGGCGGGAAGCGGGGATCCAGAAAAGCCGGCGTCTCGAGCGGCGCGCCTTCGTGATCGGGGTCTGCGCGGTGCTCGCGCTGGTGGCCGGCCTCGTCGCGTTCCAGCTCGTGCGGCGGCCGAGCTGTACCGGGCGCGTCGTCATCGTCGCGGGGCCGGGCGGGAGCCCGCTCGAGTGCCTCTGCGAGCGCGGCCGCCGGGGTGCCTGCTTCCCCCCCGGCCCCTGACCGGTGGGTCAGGTGAGGCCGAAGCCGTGGCGCCGGATGAAGGGCCCGAAGTTGTGGCGCTCCGGCACCGAGTACTGTCGCGCCTTGTCCTCCGACCAGCCGTACGGCTCCGAAAGCCCGTAGCGATCGGCGAAGCGCTGGCTCTCCTTCGGGGTGGCGTGGCGAGCCTCGCGGCGGCGGTCGTAGGCCTCGAGCTGGGCGGGCAGGTCCGCGTCGTCGTAGCGGTCGGTGTGGACGGTCACCGCGGGCGGCAGCCGCATGCTCGTCCAGCCGGGCTGCAGGGGATAGCCGACGCAGAGGCCGGCCACCGGGAAGACGCCGGGGGGCAGCTCGAGCAGCGCGGCGAGCGGCTCGGCGTGGTTGCGCACCACGCTGATCGGGCAGCCGCCGAGGCCGAGCGCCTCCGCGGCGGTGAGGAAGGCCTGCAGCACCAGCCCCGCGTCCACCGCCGCGTTCATGAACATGTCGAGGGTGTCGTTGGGAAACGGACGCGCGCGCAGCTCGCTCACCCGGCGGATGCGGCGGTTGTCGCCGCAGAACACCATGAACAGCGGCGCCTGGGCGATCCACGGCATGTCCGGGATCCAGCCGCCGATCGTCGCCTGCTTGACGCGGTCCTTCACGAGCACGATGCCGACCTGCTGCAGATCCGACTTCGACGGCGCGGACAGGGCGGCGGCCAGCGCGACGTCGAGGACGTCGTCGGGGATCGGATCGGGCTTGTAGCCGCGCTGGGTGCGGTGCGAGAGCAGGAGGGCGAGCGGGCCCTCCGCGGGGCGCTCGCGGCCGGCCTCGGTGGGCAGGCCGAAGCGCTCCTGGATGAGGTCGGCGATCGTCTTGCTCACGGGGTGAGGGCCGCGCGGGTGATCGTGGTGGTCTCGCGGTTGTGCCACTCCGAGGCCGCGAAGGCCTCGTTGATCTGCTCGAGCGGGTACCGGTGCGAGACGATGCGATGCCAGGGCCGGCTCTCGCGCGTGCGCACCAGGAAGTCGAGCGCGCGCGGGATCACCCACGGGTCGTACTGGATGACCCCGACGATCTTCTTGGAGCCCCAGACCAGCAGCGAGGGCTCGATCTCGATCTTGGCCCCGCGGCTGATCGTGCCGATCTCGAGATAGGTGCCGCCCGAGCGGAGCATCTCGATGCCCTCGGGGATCACCGCCGGGAAGCCCACCAGGTCGCAGGCCACGTCCGCGCCCACCCCGCCCGTCCACTGGCGGACCAGCTTCACGCGCTCGCGTCGGTCCGTGACCTCCTTCACGTTGATCGTGTGGTCGGCCCCGAAGGCCCGCGCCAGCTCGAGGCGGCCCGGGATCTGGTCCACCACGATGACGGTGTGCGCGCCCAGGTCCTTGGCCACCGCGGCCGCCTGGATGCCGAGGCCTCCCGCGCCCTGGATCACCACGCGGTCGCCCTGGCGGAGCCCGGCCACGTGCAGGCCGTAGAAGACCTGAGAGAGGGCGCAGTTCACGCCCGCCACCGCCTCGTCGGGGAGGGAATCCGGCACCACGAAGAGCTGGCCGCCCGGGCGCAGGTAGTAGTGGTCGGCGAAGGCGCCGTGCAGATGCGGGAACGCGCCCGGGCCGAGCGGGCGCTCGAGCTTGTTCGGGCAGGCCGCGGGCTCCTGGTGCAGGCACGCGTAGCACCGTCCGCACGGATAGAAGTAGGTGTAGGCGACGCGGTCGCCCTCCTTGAGCGGGCGGCCGAGCGAGTCGGTCTTGATCTTGGCCCCGAGGCGCGCCACGCGCCCGGTCATCTCGTGGCCGAAGATCCAGCCGTCGTCGGGCAGGCGCAGCGGGGCGTCGCCGCGCCAGAAGTGGAGGTCGGAGCCGCAGATGTTGGCGTGGGTGACCCGGATCAGCACGCCCTCCGGCTCGACCTCGGGGATCGGCACCGACTTGATCTCGAAGGGCTTGCCGGGGCCGAAGAAGACGGCGGCGCGCGCGGTGGCGGGCACGTCAGGCTCTCCGCTCCGCGCCGAGGGCGAACACGTCGTGGAGCGCCCGCACCGCCAGCTCGGTGTACTTGTCCTCGATGACGCAGGAGACCGCGATCTCGGACGTCGAGATCATCTGGATGTTGATGCCCTCGGCGGAGAGGGTCTCGAACATGCGGGCCGCGACGCCCGCGTGGCTGCGCATCCCGACGCCCACCACGGAGATCTTGGCCACCCGGTCGTCCGCGGTGACCCCCTCCGCCCCGATCTCGCGCGCGAGGGAGACGAGCACGCTCTCCGCGCGCGTGCGGTCCGCGCGCGGCAGGGTGAAGGAGATGTCGGTGAAGCCGTCCCGGCTGATGTTCTGCACGATCATGTCCACCACGATGTTCTCGGCGCCGAGGCCGCCGAACACGCGCGAGGCGATGCCGGGCCGATCCGGCACTCTCAAGATGGAGACCTTGGCCTGGCCTCGATCGTGGGTGATGCCGGTCACCACCACGTCTTCCATGCTGTGATCCTCCCTGGTCACGAGCGTGCCCGGGTCCGGCTTGAAGGTGGAGCGGACGTGGACCGGCACGTTGTACTTCTTGGCGAATTCGACCGAGCGGGCCTGGAGCACCCGGGCCCCGAGGGCGGCCATCTCCAGCATCTCGTCGTAGGAGATGCGCGGCAGCTTGCGCGCGTCGGGCACCACGTTGGGATCCGCGGTGTAGACGCCGTCCACGTCGGTGAAGATCTCGCACACGTCGGCCTTCAGCGCGGCGGCCAGCGCGACCCCGGTGAGATCGGAGCCGCCGCGGCCGAGCGTGGTGATGTCGCCGCCGTCGGTGGCGCCCTGGAAGCCGGCCACCACCGCGACGCGGCCGTCGTCGAGCGCGGCATGAATGCGCTCGGCGGTGATGCGCCGGATGCGCGCCCGGGTGTGCGCCGCGTCGGTGACCATCCCGATCTGCGGTCCGGTGAAGGAGCAGGCGGGATGGCCGAGCGACTGGAGCGCCATGGCGAGGAGGCCGATCGTCACCTGCTCGCCGGTGGAGAGGATCATGTCCATCTCGCGCGGATCGGGGGTCGGGGTGATCGCGGCCGCGAGGGCGAGGAGGCCGTCGGTGGTCTTGCCCATCGCGGAGACCACGACGACCACGCGGTGCCCGAGGCGGGCGGACTCCGCCACGCGGCGGGCGACGTTCTTGATCTTCTCGGGATCGGCGACGGACGAGCCGCCGTATTTCTGCACGATCAGCAAGCCCATGAGGGGGCCATCCTACACGACGGCCGCGCGGAGTGTAAAGCCGCGGGGGCGGTCAGCGGGACCGCCGGCCGGGACCGCCGCCGTCTTCGCGCGGCGGCGCCGGCTGCCTCCGCTGCCGCATCTGCTCGCGGGCCTGCTGGCGCTGCTCGGGCGTCATGCTCCGCCAGCGCTCCAGGTTCTTGTCGAATCGCTCGCGCTGCTCGGGCGGCAGCGCCTGGTAGCGCTCGTAACGCTGCTGGATCTGCTTCCGCCGGTCCGGCGGGAGTCGCTGATAGCGCTCGTAGGCGCCCTCCAGCTCGCGCTTGCGGTCGTCCGGGAGCTGGTTCCAGCGCTGGAAGTCCTGCATGATGCGCGCCCGCTCGCCCGGCGGCATCTGGCGGAAGCGCTGGAGGTTCTGGCGCGCGCTCTGGCGCTCTTCGGGCGAGAGCCCCTTCCAGTGGCGATAGTTGTCGAGCGCGCGCTGCCGCTGCTCCGGGGTCATGCTCCGCCAGCGCTCCAGATTGCGCTCGGCAACCGCGCGCTCGTCCGGCGCGAGCCGCTCGAGCCCCTGGATCGGCGCGCCGGGCGGCGGCGGGGGCTGCGCCGCCGCGGTCGCGGTCAGCAGCATCCCGAAGGCGAGGGCGATCAGGCGGCCCATGTCACTTCGCTCCCCTGGCCGGCGTCGGGGCCGCGGCGGACTCCTGCTCGCGCTGGCGCTCGAGCATGCGCAGCCGCTCCAGGAAGCCCATGCGGCGCGCCACCTCCCGGTCGCGCGCGTAGTCCGGGCTCTCCAGCAGGTCCAGGTCTCTCAGCATCTGCGCGTCTACCGCCTCCGTCACGCCCGGCGGGCCAGAGCCATGCGCTCACGGCTCAGCTCCCGCGAGGCTCCGGTAGCTCGTCCAGCTCGCCGATCACGTTGAAGTCCTCGAGCAGGTCGAGCTGCTGCACCACCTCGAGCCGCGCGATCATGTCGAGCTGGCTCGCCAGGATGGTGTTGTCCAGGGCGAGCGGATCGGGCGGGCCCGGGCGCCCGCCGGGGAGCCCGGCCACGACCAGCACCGCCACCAGGGCCGCCGCCACCAGGGCGGGGGCGGGCCGCACCAGCCAGGACCAGCGCGCGCCCGCGCGGGAGCCACCTCGCTCGAGCCGCTCCCGCAGCTCCGCGCGGTAGGCGCCCCAGTGGATCGGCGGGGCGGGCGGCGCGGTGCGGGCCAGCGCGGTCATCAGGCCGGCGAAGCGCTCCCGCGTGGCGCGGCAGGGAGCGCACGCGTCCAGATGCGCGTCCACCCGGCGCCGCTCCTCGCCCTCGAGCTCGCCGCGGACGTGATCGATCAGCAGCTCGTCCACGTGCACGTCCTTCATGTCTCGTCTCCGAGCCGCCGCCTGAGCGTGGAGAGCGCGCGGTGCAGGTGCACCCGCACCGTCGCCTCCGACACGTTCAGGACGGCGGCGATGTCCTTGGTCGCGAGCCCCTCGCGGCACGACAGGGTCACCGCCGCGCGCTGCTGGGGCGACAGCTCTTCCACCAGCGCCCAGACCTGGCTCATGCGCCGCTCCGCGTGCAGCCCCTCGACCGGGTCGATGAACGGCGCGGGCGCCTGCTCCACCGGGTCCGGCTCGTCGGGCGCGTCGTCGCGCCGGTCACGCCAGCCCACCAGCCGTCGCCAGCCCCGCCGGCGCCGCTGCTGGTCGAGACAGCAATTGACGAGGATCCGGTAGAACCACGTCGAGAACTTCGACTGCCCGGCGAACGTGCCGGCGGACTCGTGGAGCCGGAGGAACGCTTCCTGGGAGCAGTCCCGCGCCTCCTCGCGGTCGCGCAGCACCGACCAGGCGATCCGGTAGGCCCGCTCCTGGTAGCGCTCCACCAGGAGGTCGAAGGCCCCCGGTTCTCGCTCCGCCACCGCGCGACACAACTGTTCATCGCTCGACTCCACGGGCGTCTCTCGCCCCGATCTTCCCACAGGCGTGCGCGCGCCACCAAACCCCGGCCCGGGCGGGGCGGCGGCGCGCGCGATGGCCGTCCGCGCTCGACTACCGCCCGCGCTTGTGCGCGACGTCCCGGCGCAGCTCGCGCCGATCCTGCCGCAGGTCGCGGACATCCCCTCGCCGGTCCCGCTTGTCCTCGCGGAGCTCTCGACGATCCCCCCGCCGGTCCCGGAGATCGTCGCGGAGGTCGCGCCGGTCGCCGCGCAGCACCTGCCGGGCGTGCTTGACCGCCTGCCGATCGCCGGACTGGTACGCGTCGCGCACCTCACGCCGGTCCCCCCGCAGCTCGCGGCGATCGCGGTGGATCTCCCGGGTATCCCGGCGGAGCTCGCGCCGGTCCCCGCGGATCTCGCGGGTGTCCCGGCGAATCTCGCGCCGGTCCTGGCCCAGCGCCCGGGCGTCGTTGCGGATCTCCTGGGCCGAGGCCCCCGGCGACAGCAGCCCCACCGTGATGCCCGCCGCGGTTACCGCGAGGGCCCGTGCCACCCAGCCAGAATGCCTGCCCATCGATGTATCCTCCTGGTTTCGCGTCCTGCCTTCACCGGTAGAGACGCAGAGGGTGGATCGGGCGTTTACAGGGTGGGGACCGCTCAATTTCCTTGGTGTCGGCGGGGGGCCTTCTCTACGCTCGGAGCATGCGACTCGGCGTGGGAGTGCTCGCCCTGCTGCTCGCCGCGACGATGCCCGCGCTCCTCTTCGCCGGCGGCACCACGCTCCGTGGCCTCGGCTGGCTCGTGGTGGCGGCGGTGGCCGCGGTGCTGCTGATCGATCTCGCCGACCGGCTCACCGAGTGGGTCGAGCGCCGGCGGTGGGGCCGGCTGGCCCGCTCCCGTCAGGGCCGCTAGGGCTCGGACGAAGGGACCCGAGACGAGGCGCGCGCGGCGTCGGTGAGGCTGACGTGCTCCAGCAGCAGGTAGAGGAGGCCCACCGCGGTGACCGGGAAGAACTGCGAGGCGTGCATCAGCAGGGAGAAGGACAGCGCCTCCGTGCGCGGCACCGCGAACAGGGCCAGCGCCAGCACGGTCGCCGCCTGAACGACCCCCACGAAGCCGGGACTCGACGGGAGGCTCACGCCCAGTCCGAGAAAGGCGAGCACGGTCCAGGACGCGACCAGCGGCAGGTCCAGGTGCGCCGCGCGCATCGCGGCCCACACGGACAGGGCGAGGAAGAGCCAGATCCCCACGGAGCTCAGCGTGATCGGGAGCGCGTGGCGGGCGGTCCGCAGGCCACGTAGCCCTTCGGTCATCGTTCCGAGCAGATCCAGCAGCCGTCGCTCCAGCCAGCCGATCCGGTGAAAGAAGGTCTCGATCAGCACCCGGCAGGTGCCGGGCGCGGCGGCGATCGCCACGAGCACCACCATGGCGACCAGGTCCACGGCCAGGAAGATGCCGATGGACCAGCGGACCTCGCCCGGCACCGCCACGAGCAGCAACAGGCCCGCGAGGATCAGCCCGAGCGCCAGCCCGTCCAGCACCCGCTCCACCACCACGGTGGCGAACGTGGTCCAGAACCGGGGGCCGTGCCGCGACGCCACGTAGGTCCGCACCAGCTCCCCGGCGCGCAGGGGCAGCAGGTTGTTGCCCATGTAGCCGATGAGCAGGGCCCGGAAGAGGCGTCTCGGGCGCGTGTCGGGAGGAAACAGATACGACCAGCGCCAGGCCCGCAGCCACATCGAGACGAAGTTGAGCGCGATGCTGAGCGCGAGGAAGCCCCAGAGGGTCCCGCGCAGCCGGGTCGCGATGGCCCGGAGATCCACGTCCCAGAAGACGTAGACGAGGAGCCCCGCGCTCACCGCCAGCCCGAGGAGGATCTTGGCCAGCCGTCGGGACGACGGCATGGACGAGCGGCTCAGAACCTGAGCGGGGCGGTCATGCCTCCACCCGGATCATGGTGGTACGTCCCGCCACCACCGGCAGCTTGTCGATGGCGCCGAGCGCGGCCCGCATGTCCCGCTCGCGCGCCTCGTGGGTCATCATGACCACCGGCACCGCCTCGGTCCGCGCGCGCTCCTTCTGGAGCACCGAGACCAGCGAGATATCGTGCGCCCCGAGGATGCCCGCCACCTGGGCGAGCACGCCGGGCCGGTCCATGGCCATCACGCGCAGGTAGTAGGCCGAGCGGATCTCGTCCACCGGCCGGAGCGGCAGCGGGTTCGCGCCGATCGACGGGAGATCGGTGTCGAGCGCCGGGATGCCGTGGGCCACGCGCCGGGCGATCTCGAGCGTGTCGGACCAGACCGCGGAGGCGGTGGGGAGCTGGCCGGCGCCGCGGCCGTAGAACATCAGGTCGCCCACGTTGTCGCCGGTCATGAACACCGCATTGAAGACGCCGGACACCGCGGCGAGCGGGGACGCGGCCGGGATCATCGTGGGATGCACGCGGGCTTCGAGGGCCCCCTCCGAGGCCTTGGCGATCGCGAGGAGCTTGATCCGGTAGCCGAGCTCGGCGGCGTTGACGACGTCTTGCTGAGACACGGCGGTGATGCCCTCGGTGTAGATGTCCTTGAGATCCACCGCGGTGCGGAAGGCCAGGGTGGCCAGGATCTGCAGCTTGTGAGCGGAGTCGAGGCCCTCTATGTCGAGGGTGGGATCGGCCTCCGCGTAGCCGTGAGCCTGGGCCTCCTTCAGCACCTCGCCGAAGTCCCGTCCCTCGTCGGTCATCTTGGACAGGATGTAGTTGCAGGTGCCGTTGACGATGCCGAAGGTGGACAGGATCCGGTTGGCGGGCAGCCCGTCCTTGACCGCGCGGATGAGCGGGATGCCGCCCGCCACCGCCGCCTCGAAGCCCAGCATCACCCGGTGGCGCCGCGCCTCCTCGAACAGCTCGACCCCGTGATGGGCGAGCAGCGCCTTGTTCGCGGTGACCACGTGCTTGCCCGCCGCGAGCGCCCGGAGGATGAAGGTGCGGGCCGGCTCGAGCCCCCCGATCAGCTCGATGACGATCTGGACCGACGGGTCGTCGATGGCCTGATTGGCGTCGCCGCCGAGCGGCAGGCGGGCCAGGTCGACGCCGTCCCGCGGCCGCGTGAGGTCCGCGTCGACGACGCGCCCGAGCGCGAGCCGGCAGCCCGCACGCTCGGCCATCTCGGCGCCGTGGCTCCGGAGCACCTTGACCACGCCGCACCCGACGGTGCCCAGGCCAAGAAGGGCGATCTTGATCTCGTTCATGGCGGCGGCTCGGAGCGGGTCCGGGCGCCCTAGCGGCCGCTCAGGGTCTTGAGGCCCCGAAGGGCCTGGCGGATGCGCTGCTCGTTCTCGACGAGGGCGAACCGGACGTGGCCGTCTCCGTACTCGCCGAAGCCGATGCCCGGGGAGACCGCGACCTTGCACTCCTGGATGAGCAGCTTGGAGAACTCGAGCGAGCCCATGCTGCGGAACTCCTCGGGGATGGGCGCCCACACGAACATGGTCCCCCTGGGCTTGGGCACGCACCAGCCGATTTTGTTGAGGCCGTCCACGAGGATGTCGCGGCGCTTCCGGTGCAGCTCGACGATGTCGCCCACGCAGCCCTGCTCCCCCTCCAGCGCGATGATCGCCGCGATCTGGATCGGCTGGAAGGCCCCGTAGTCGAGATAGGACTTGATGCGGGCCAAGGCGTGGATCATCCTGGAGTTGCCGCACACGAAGCCAACCCGCCAGCCCGGCATGTTGTACGACTTCGACAGCGAGAAGATCTCGACCCCCACGTCCTTGGCTCCGGGGACCTCCAGGAACGACGGGGCCTTGTAGCCGTCGAAGGTGAAGTCGGCGTAGGCGAAGTCGTGCACGACCATCAGGTGGTGCTCCCGGGCGAAGTCCACCACCTTGACGAAGAAGTCCCGGTCCACGCACAGCGTGGTCGGGTTGTGCGGGAAGGAGAGGATCAGGAGCTTGGCCTTGGGCCAGGCCAGCCTGGCCGTCTCCTGGAGCCGGGCGAAGAAGTCGTCGCCCGGGACGAGGGGCACCGAGCGCAGGTCGCCGTCCGCGATGACCACCGAGTAGGAATGGATCGGGTAGGTCGGATTCGGGACCAGGGCCCCGTCGCCCGGCTGGAGCACCGCCAGCGCCAGGTGGGCCATGCCCTCCTTGGCCCCGATGGTGGCGATGGCCTCGGTCTCGGGATCCAGCTCCACTCCGTAGCGCGTCCGATACCAGGTGGTGACCGCCTTCCGGAGCCGGGCGATGCCCTTGGAGGCCGAATAGCGGTGGTTGCGGGGATTCCGCGCCGCCTCCACCAGCTTGTCGACGATGTGCTTGGGGGTCTCCTGGTCGGGGTTGCCCATCCCGAGGTCGATGATGTCCTCACCGCGGGCTCGCGCCTTGGACTTCAGGTCGTTCACGATGGCGAAGACGTACGGCGGGAGACGCTTGATCCGGTAGAACTCATCCATGGCCTTCTCTCCAGGGACTTCGATCTCGGCGCTCGATTCAGGGAGCTCGATCATACTGTGGCGCGACTCGGAGTGTCAACAACTGCGCGGAGATAGAGCGCACTCGCCCGGAGCGCCGGAGGGCGGGGCCGGGGGGGTTGACACCCTTCGAATCGGCATGCTAGAAGAACCTACCGGGCGAAATCGCAACCAGCACCCACCCTTCCAGTGCGTTCCGGCAGCCAGTCGTGTTCGAGGCCCCCGAGGGCCCGCAAGCAAGGGGACAAGAGTCTAATGTTCAGGCGAGGGGGCAAGGGCCCGCGGCGTAGCCAGCTGACGGCCTTCATCGACGAGGGGTCGGAGATGGAGGGCCGTTACACGTTCCGCGGCACCGTGATGCTGAACGGCAAGTTCAAGGGCGAGATCACCTCGGAGGACACCCTGATCATCGGGGAACGAGGGGTCATCGAAGGCGACATCCGGACGGGCCGCCTGCAGGTGAGCGGGGAGGTGACCGGCACCCTGCGGGCCACGGAGCGGATCGACCTTAAGCGGACGGCCCGGGTCTTCGGTGACGTGGAAGCCCCGGTGGTGGTGCTCGAAGAGGGTGTCCTGTTCGAGGGGCACTGCCGGATGGCCAAGCCGAGCCCGGTGGCGGAAGTGCCGCCCGCGCGGGATCTGGCGGTCGTGCCGCTCAAGCGCTGACGACGGACGATGCCCAAGTCCAAGCAGTTCAACCTGTTGATGGTCCGGGACGACGGCAGCCGCGTCCTGCGGCTCTCGGTGCCGGGCTGGGCGGTCGCCTCGGTCGTGGGCGGGCTCGCGGTCACCATCCTCGGGCTCGCGTTCATCTACCCCGACTACGTGTCCCTCCGTCACCAGCGCGGCACCTTCGCGGCCCTGAGTGAGCGCCTGCACATTCAGCAGGGGCTGCTCGACGCCTCCCAGTCGCGCATGCGGGAGATCCGCGGCGAGATCGATAGCTGGCGCGACCTGCACACCAAGATCTGGGAGCCCTTCGGGCCCGAAGCAGGCCCCGCCAAGCGGGGAGCCGGCATCGGCGGGGCCGGCACGACGACGGCGGAGCCCGACCGGGCCCCCGTCAAGGAGGAGATGGACCGCCTCCTGGGCATCGTCAAGGAGGAGGGCGAGTCCATCCGGACGCTCGAGCGCTTCCTGGGCCGGGCCAGCCGGGTCCTGGCCTCCCTGCCGTCGCGGTGGCCGGTCCGCGGGGCGGTCAACTCCGACTTCGGTCAGCGCCGGTCGCCCTGGGCGCCCAACTCCGAGTTCCACAGTGGCATCGACATCGGGGCGTCCATCGGCACGATGGTGAAGGCGCCCGCGCCCGGCACCGTCATCTTCGCGGGCCAGCATCCGGAGTACGGCGTCACTCTCGTCATCGACCACGGCAACGAGACCCGGTCCCTCTACGGCCACCTGTCCAGGCTCAGCGTCGCGATGGAGCAGGTGGTGAACCGCGGGGACACGGTCGCGCTGACCGGCAATACGGGCCGCTCCTCCGGCCCGCACCTGCACTACGAGATCCAGGTCAAGGGCCAGCCGGTGAATCCCCACAGCTACATCTGGGAAGAGCCGGGCCCGGTCGTCGCCAGGTCCGCCCGCTGAGGGTTGGCCCGCGGGCCGTCAGGCCCCGCGGTGCTTTTCTAGGAACTCGCGTCGCCGGCGCGTTGCTCTGGCCGGCGCCCCCCTTGTCGAGCGCGATCACCCGATGCTCGGCCGCGAAGGCGGGCGCCTGCAGGGCCCACGCGGTGTGATCGCCACCCCAGCCAATGATGAGCACGAGCGGCGGCGCGTCGGGCGCCCCGGTCTCCTGGTAGAAGAGCCGGAGGCCGGAGCCCTCGACGTGAGGCACGGCCGTCAGGACGCGACGGCCGCGAGGAGCTCGCCCAGCTCGGCGTGCGTGGCCGCGTCGAGGACCGGCGCGGGCGGCCGCACCAGCGCGCACGCGATCCAGCCGCGGCGGCGCAGGATCTCCTTGCGGATGCCGACCGCGGTGCCGGGCGTGGCCCCCGGCTGGGTCTCGTAGCGGATCAGGGGAAGCCAGCGGTAGAAAAGGGCGCGGGCCTCGTCGCGCCGGCCGGCCCCGAAGTGCTCGCGGATGGCCCGCAGCGCCTCGGGGTAGGGGAAGCCGGTCATGGCTCCGTCGGCCCCGCGCGAGAGCTCCTCGAAGAAGTAGACGCCGCCCAACCCGCCGAAGATCGCCACCCGGGTGCCGAAGAGCGCGCGCAGCCGCGTGATCTTCGGGAGCGTCGGCGGCTCCTCCAGCTTGACCGCCTCGATCTGCCCGATCTCGGCGCAGAGCTGGGCGATGAAGGGCGCGGGCATGTTGACCTGGGTGGTGACCGGCTCGTCCTGGAGGACGATCGGCAGCCCGGTGGCCGCGGCGACCGTCCGGTAGTACTCCGACACCGCATCCAGGTTCTTGAGCCCGGCGGGCGGCGCCACCATGAGCGCGTTCGCGCCGTGCTCGCGCGCCGTGCGCGCGAAGGCGGTGGCCAGGTGCGTGCCGGAGGCCGAGACGCCCACCGCGACGGGCACGCGGCCACGGGTCTCCTTGACCACGGTCTCCACCACGCGGCCCCGCTCCTCGTCGGTGAGGCGGTGCGCCTCGCCCGCGATGCCGAGGATGGTGAGGCCGTTCACCCCGGTGGCGAGGGCGGCTTCGATCAGGCGCGGGAGGCCGTCGACATCGAGGGCGCCGTCGTCGCGAAACGGAGTCGCGAGGATATGGAAGATGCCGGACCAGGTGATCATGACAATAGCGGGCCCCTCACCCTAGCGGGCCCCTCACCTAGCGGGCCCCTCACCCTACCCTCTCCTCAGAGGGGAGAGGGTAAGAGGGCGTTACGCCCTCACCTGGCAGGCCACCCAGTGGCCGGGGGAGATCTCCTTCAGCACCTGGTCGTTCTCGGAGCAGGAGGGGATGCGGATCGGGCAGCGGGTGTGGAAGCGGCAGCCCGACGGGGGCTTGATGGGGCTCGGCACGTCGCCCTCGAGCAGGATGCGCTTGCGCTTGACCGCCGGATCGGGAATCGGCACCGCGGAGAGGAGGGCCTCGGTGTAGGGGTGCTTGGGATTGGTGTAGAGCTCCTTGGCGGGGGCGATCTCGACGATCTTGCCGAGGTACATCACGGCCACGCGGGTGGAGATGTGCTCGACCACCGAGAGGTCGTGGGCGATGAAGAGATAGGTCAGGTTGAACTGCTTCTGGAGGTCCTCGAGCAGGTTGATGACCTGGGCCTGGATGGACACGTCCAGCGCGGAGACCGGCTCGTCGGCCACGATCAGCTTGGGGCTCACCGCGAGGGCGCGCGCGATGCCGATGCGCTGCCGCTGGCCGCCCGAGAACTCGTGCGGGTAGCGGCGCAGGTGCTCGGCGTTGAGCCCGACCGTCTCGAGCAGGTGCACGACCCGCTCGTCACGCTCGCGCTTGCTCTTGGCCAGCTTGTGGATCACGAGCGCCTCGCCGATGATCGAGCCGACCGTCATGCGCGGGTTCAGCGACGCGTAGGGATCCTGGAAGATGATCTGCATGTCCCGCCGCAAGTGACGAAGGGACCGCTTGTCGAGCGTCGTCACGTTCTTGTCGTCGAACCACACCTCGCCCGCGGTGGGCTCGATCAGGCGCAGGATGCAGCGGCCGGTGGTGGACTTGCCGCAGCCCGACTCGCCCACTAGCCCAAGCGTCTCGCCCTTCAGGATCTCGAAGCTCACGTCGTCCACCGCGTGCACCCGCGCGACTTCGCGGGAGAACAGGCCGCCGCGGATCGGGAAGTACTTCTTGAGGTTCTTGATGCGAAGGAGTGCGGTCTCAGGCATGGCGGCCTCTCTAGTAGAGCCAGCAGGACACTTTGTGTCCCGGCTTGACTTCCTTGAGCACCGGATCCTTCTCGGTGCAGACCGATTTCACGAAGGGGCAGCGCGGCGCGAAGCGGCAGCCGGGGGCGATCTCACCCCGCAGCGTCGGCACCGTGCCCGGGATGGTCTCGAGCCGGCGCCGCGCGGTGGCGGCGAGATCGATGCGCGGGATGGAGCGCAGCAGGCCCTGGGTATAGGGGTGCAGCGGCTCCTTGAAGAGATCGGCGACCGGGGCCTCCTCCGCCACCTTGGCCGCGTACATCACGACCACGCGCTGCGCGGTCTCCGCGATCACGCCCATGTCGTGGGTGATCAGCATGACCGCCATCCGCAGCTTGGACTTGAGCTCGTTGAGCAGGTCGAGGATCTGGGCCTGGATGGTGACGTCGAGCGCGGTGGTGGGCTCGTCCGCGATCAATAGATTTGGGTTGCAGGAGAGCGCCATCGCGATCATGATGCGCTGCCGCATGCCGCCCGAGAGCTGGTGCGGGTACTCCTTCACGCGGCGCTCCGCGTTGGGGATGTGCACCAGCTTCAGCATGTCCACGGTCTTGGCCATGGCGTCGCGGCGCCCGAGCCCCTCGTGGAGGCGGATGGCCTCCGCGATCTGCTCCCCGCAGGTGAACACCGGGTTGAGCGAGGTCATCGGCTCCTGAAAGATCATGGAGATCTCCTTGCCGCGGATCTTGCGCATCCGATTGGCGGGCAAGGTCACCAGGTCGGTCCCGTTGTAGCTGATCTCCCCCTCGACGATTCGGCCGGGCGGCTGGGGAATGAGCTTCATGATGCTGAGCGCGGTCACCGACTTGCCGCAACCCGACTCCCCGACGATCCCCAGCGTCTCCCCCTTCTCGATGTAGAGGTCGATGCCGTCGACGGCCCGGACGACGCCTTCATCGGTGAAGAAGTAGGTCTTGAGGTTCTTGACGTCCAGCAGGCGCTCGGCCATGGGATACGGCCTCCTCTGGCAGGGGTGCAGGCGGCTACCAGGCCGCCGTGATCTCTCGGAAGGCCTCGAGGGCCCGCTCGATGTCGTCGTCGTCGATGTCCTTGTGGGTGACGCAGCGGATGGTGCCGGGACCGGTCTGGTGAATTTTCACCTTCCGGGCCAGGCAGCCCGTGACCAGCTCGGCGGCGGCGCCGTCCTTTTCGACCCGGAAGATGACGATATTGGTCTGCACGGTGGCCAGATCCAGGCGGACGCGGGGCAGGCGGCTCACGCCCTCCGCGAGCCGCCGGCAGTTGACGTGGTCCTCGGCCAGCCGATCCACCATGGAGTCGAGCGCGACGAGGCCGGCCGCGGCCAGCACGCCCACCTGCCGCATGCCGCCGCCCAGCATCTTCCGCACCCGCCGGGCGCGCGCCACCAGCTCGCGCGAGCCGCACACCAGGGAGCCCACCGGGGCGCCGAGGCCCTTGGACAGGCAGAAGGTGAGCGAGTCGACGTGGCGGGCGAAGTCGGCCACCGGCCGCCCGAGCGCCACCGCCGCGTTGAAGATGCGCGCTCCGTCCAGATGCACGGGGGTGCCCGCCGCGTGGGCCGCCGCCGCCACCGCCTCGGTCTCCTCGGGGGTGCAGCAGGTGCCGCCGTGGCGGTTGTGGGTGTTCTCGAGGCAGACCAGGCCCGTCATCGGGATGTGGATGTTGCTGGGCCGGATGTGCTCGCGCACCTGCTCGGGCGTCAGGAAGCCCCGCGCGGTCTTGACCGGCAGGGTCTGCACGCCTCCGAAGACGGCCGCGCCCGCGCCCTCGTAGTTGAAGATGTGCGAGTCGGCGTCCAGCACCACTTCCTGGCCCGCGCGGGTCTGGGCGAGCACCGAGACCAGGTTGCCCTGCGTGCCCGAGGAGACGAACAGGGCGGCCTCCTTGCCGGTGCGGCGGGCCGCGGTCTCCTCCAGGCGGCGGACCGTCGGATCCTCCTCCCACACGTCGTCACCCACCTCGGCGCGGGCCATGGCGTCCCGCATCGCCGGGGTGGGGAGGGTCAGGGTGTCGGATCGGAGGTCGACGACGTCGTGCATGCCTTACCTCGTGGCGGTCTGGAGCCGTTGCGCCGCGCGCCGGCCCCACTCCGTGTAAGGGTACTCACCGGCGAGCTGCCGGAATATCCGCTGGGACTCCTCGACGCGCCCGTCGCCGGAATATACATCAGCCAGCCGAAACAGCGCCTCCGGGATCACGAGGGTGCGCGGGTACTCCTTGACCACCTTCTCGAGTCGCTGGCGCGCCGCCCCCGGATTGCCCTGGTTGATGTAGTAGGCGGCGACCCACAGCTCCTTCTGGGCCAAGCGGCCACGGCAGATGTCGATCTTGGCCAGCGCGTCGGCCGCATAGCGGCTCTCCGGATACTCGCGCACCAGGACCTTGAACTGCTCCATCGCCTTGCGCGTGATCTCCTGGTCCTGCTCGACCGGCTTCATCTGGTCGTAGTAGCTCATCGAGAGCCGGAATTGGACGAGGTCGGCGATCTGATGACGCGGGTAGAAGGCCATGAAGGCCTCGAACTCGGTGATGGCCCTGTCGAACTGAGACTCGCGGTAGAAGGCCTCGCCGACCAGGAAGCGGGCGCGCGGCGCGAAGCTCGTCTGCGGATGACGCTCCGCGACTTTGCGAAACGCAGCGCGCGCCTCGTCGTAGCGGCCGTTGCTGAGCTGGGCCTCGCCCTCCGCGTAGAGCTCGGACGCCGGCGGCAGCGCCTGCGGTCGCTGGCGAAAGAAGTCCGTAATGGTCGTGCACCCGCTCAGGAGCAGGAGCAGACTCACCAGCGTCGTGGGAACCGAGAGGAATTTGAGGCGCATCGGCCAGGGGTCGGCCATCAGATTGGCCCCCAGTTGTAAGGGCGGAAGTCTGGAAAGTCAAGGACATCGTGCGGGGGGTGCCCGATGACGCCAGGACGTGCTCAGGAGGGCCGGCGGTAGCATACTGGACGGCGCCCATGCCGCCCAGGCCACCCATGAAGCGTCCGGATCTCCGATACGTCGCGCGAGGCTACGTGGTCGGCCTCCCGGCCACGCCCTCGTGACTGAACCGATCGCGGTCGAGCCCCGTGACGAGCACAACCGGGCGCTGGTGGAGAATGTCCACCCGCCCGGCTGGGTGAATCCGACCCCGGCCGCTCGCTACAACCTGGTGGTGATCGGGGCCGGCAC
The DNA here is from genome assembly GCA_040902305.1 of Candidatus Rokuibacteriota bacterium. Taxonomy (GTDB): domain Bacteria; phylum Methylomirabilota; class Methylomirabilia; order Rokubacteriales; family CSP1-6; genus CAMLFJ01. The sequence goes on from JBBDXN010000065.1 coordinate 17,149, forward strand.
CGCGGGCCTGGTCGCCGCGATCGGCGCCGCGGGCCTGCGCGCCCGCGTCGCCCTGATCGAGCGCGACCTGATGGGCGGCGATTGCCTCAACGTGGGGTGTGTGCCCTCCAAGGCGCTGCTCCGCTCGGCCCGCGCCTACGCCGACGTGCGGGAGGCGCCCGGATTCGGCGTCGTGGTGCAGGCGCCAGCCCGCGTGGACTTTCCCGCGGTGATGGCGCGCATGCGGCGGCTCCGGGCGGAGATCAGCCGGAACGACTCGGCCCGTCGGTACCGGGATCTGGGCGTCGACGTCTTTCTCGGATCGGGCCGGTTCACCGGGCCGCACGCGGTGGAGGTCGCGGGGCAGACGCTCCGCTTCGCGAAGGCGGTGATCGCGACCGGAGCCCGCGCGGCCGCGCCCAGCATCCCGGGGCTGGCGGAGGCCGGCTACCTCACCAACGAGTCCGTCTTCACGCTCACCGATCTGCCGGGCCGGCTGGCCGTGATCGGGGCCGGTCCCATCGGCTGCGAGCTGTCGCAAGCGTTCGCCCGCTTCGGGTCGGACGTCTCGCTCCTCGAGCAGAGCGACCACGTGCTCCCGCGCGAGGACCGCGACGCCGCCGACCGCGTGCAGCGTGCCCTCGCGCGCGACGGGGTGCGGCTCGTTCTCGAATCCCGGATCGAGCGCGTCGAGCGGAACGGGGCCGACCTCGTGCTGCACATCGAGGTCCGGGGTGAGCGCCGCGGGATCCGGGTCGACCGGATCCTCGTCGGGGTGGGCCGGGCTCCCAACGTGGAAGGGCTCGGGCTGGACCGGGCGGGCGTGGCCTGGGATGCGCGCGCCGGCGTCGCGGTCAACGATCGGCTCCAGACCAGCAACCGCCGGATCTTCGCCGCCGGCGACGTCTGCTCCGGGTACAAGTTCACCCACAACTCGGACTTCCAGGCCCGCATCGTCATCCAGAACGCGCTGTTCCTCGGGCGCGCCCGGGCGAGCGCGCTGACCATTCCCTGGTGCACCTACACCGACCCCGAGATCGCCCACGTGGGCCTCGGCGAGGACGAGGCCCGGCGCCGGGGCGTCGCCATCCGGACCTTCGTCCAGGCGCTGGAGGACGTGGATCGCGCGATCCTGGACGGCGAGACCGAGGGGTTCGTGAAGGTCCACGTGCGGGAAGGGACGGATCGGATCGTGGGAGCCACGATCGTGGCGCGTCACGCCGGCGAGATGCTGCCGGAGCTGACGCTCGCGCTCGCCCAGGGTATCGGCCTCGGCCAGCTCGCCCGGACCATCCATACCTATCCGACCCAGGCGGAAGCGATCCGCCGGCTCGGCGACGCCTACAACCGCACCCGGCTCACCCCCACCGTGAAGCGGCTATTCGGGGCCTGGCTCCGGTGGACGCGGTAGGGCGTCGAGAGGACGACTCGCCCGGCTCAAGGCGTCCCTGGAGCGGGAGATCTCGGCGGCCGCGATCCCCGGGGAACTGCGTTGACAGGTTCCACGTTGACTCCATATGATCCGGCCATGTCGCTGGGACCGGTGACGCTGCCGACGATGTACCGCGTGCGGCAGACCTTCCCGCGGACCCGCCTCCAGGACATCCCCGCCGGGGTCCGCAAGACCCTGGCCGCCGCCGATCTGCCCGTCAAGCAGGGGGACACGGTGGCGGTGGGCGCGGGCAGCCGGGGCATCGCCAATATCGCGGTCATCGTCCGCGCGACGGTGGATTGGCTCAAGGCGCAGGGAGCCCGGCCCTTCGTGTTTCCGGCCATGGGCAGCCACGGCGGGGCCACCGCGGAGGGGCAGCGGGCGGTCCTCGAGCATTACGGCATCACCGAAGCCACCATGGGCTGCGAGGTCCGCGCGGGGATGGAGGTCGTCCAGGTGGGGGAGGCCCTGGAGCTGCCGGTCTGGCTCGACCGGATCGCGGCCGAGGCGGACTGGATCGGGGTGGTCAACCGGGTCAAGCCGCACACCGACTTCAAGGGCTCGATCGAGTCCGGCCTCTTCAAGATGATGACGATCGGGCTCGGCAAGTACCGGGGGCCACCCAGTACCACCGGGCCAACGTCAACCACGGCTACGAGACGGTGATCACCGCGGTGGGCCGCGAGGTGCTGGCCAAAGCCCGCATCGGCTTCGGGCTCGGCATCGTGGAGAACGGCTACGATGAGACCGCCTGCGTGGAGGCGTTCAACGCCGCGGATCTCGAGGCGGGCGAGCGCCGCCTGCTTGAGGAAGCGCGGGCCTGGATGGCCCGCCTGCCGTTCTCGCCGGTGGACGTCCTGGTAGTCGAGGAGATCGGCAAGAACGTCTCCGGCTCGGGCATGGACACCAACGTGATCGGCCGGCCCTCGAACCCGCACGAGCCGTTCCCGGCCGACCCGAAGATCCTGTGGATCGTCGCGCTCGACCTCACCGAGGAGAGCCAGGGCAACGCCACCGGGATCGGCAACGCCGACTTCACGACCCGCCGGCTCGCCGAGAAGATCGACTGGAAGCCCACCGCCATCAATACGCTGACCGCCTGCGCCCCCAACGGGGCCAAGCTGCCGCTCGTGTTCGAGAGCGACCGCGAGGCGGTGGAGGCAGCGCTCAACTGCATCGGCCTCACCCCGCCCGAGCGCGCCCGGGTGATCCGGATCCGGAGCACTCTCGTCCTCGGCGAGATCGAGTGCTCCGAGGCGCTCCTGCCGGAGATCGCCAAACGTCCCGACCTGACCGTGGTCGGCCCGGGGCAGCCCCTCGGGTTCGACGCCACCGGCCAGATCATCCCGCTGCTCCCACATTGAACCAGACCAAGGACCTGAGGAGAATTCTCGGATGACGATCCTGACCGCCCCCCGGAGCATCCTGCTGGCCGCCGCGCTGCTGCTCTCCCTGGCCCTGGGATCTCCGGGCGAGGCTCAAGACAAGGTGGGGCTGATCTTCTCGGCCGGCCCGACCGGCGGAACCTGGACGCCGATGGCTGCGGCCACCGCGGACGTGATCAAGAGGAAGTTCCCCGAGCTCGACGTGCAGGTCGAGCCGGGGGCCGCCCTCGTCAACATGGAGAAGATCCGCAACGACAAGGCCGACATCGGCTGGTCCATGACCACCGTGCTCTCCGACGCGCGCGCGGGGGTGAACTCCTGGAAGGGCAAGCAGACCGACAAGCCGCTCATGGTCGCCAACTACTATCCCAACGTCTGGCAGCTCATCGTTCCGGTGGATAGCGACGTCCGGAAGCTCGAGGACCTCAAGGGCAAGGCGGTGGCGCTGCCGCCGCGCGGCAACACGAGCCTCTCCGAGGGCTGGGACCTCCTGCTCCGGGTCGTGGGCATGAAGCTCGACGACCTCGGCACCAAGAGCTACGGCTCCATCACCGAGAACGGCGAGCTGATCAAGAACCGGCAGGCGGTGGCGATGGGGTGGTACACCGTCGTTCCCGCCTCGTTCGTGCTGGACGTCGGATCGTCGCGGAAGCTGCGGATGGTGCCGCTCAGCGAGGACACGATCAAGAAGATGCAGGCGATCAACCCCGGGTTCGTGCGCCACGTGGTCCCGAAGGCCACCTACTCGGCCTACGGCGTCGAGGAGGACGTGGTCACGATCCAGGCCCCGACCATCCTCATCGCCTCGTCCAAGGTGCCCGCCGACGCGATCTACAAGGTCACCAAGGCCATCGTCGAGGGGCGCGACGCCTTCGGCAACGTCAGCGCGGTCATGAAGGGCGTCACCCCGAAGCACTTCGCCGAGTCGTTCGGCATGCCCCGGCATCCCGGGGCGGAGCGCTACTACCGGGAAGCCGGCCTCCTGAAGTAGCCGCTCGGTGCGCAAGCTCGCGGGCTATCCCGGCCTGGTCGTCGGCGTGGTGGGGATCTCCATGTCCCTCTACCACGTCTACGCCAGGCTCACGCCCGCGGCGCCGGACAGCCTGGCGCTGCGGATCATCACGCTGGCCTTCAGCCTCGTCCTCGCCTTCCTGCTCTTCCCGGCGCGCAAGAGCCGGACTCCGGAGCGCATCCCGTGGACCGACCTGGGGTGGGCCGCCCTGTCGCTCGTCTGCACCGGCTACCTGTTCGTCCGCTACGAGTACGTGACGCTTCGCTTCCCCACCGCGGACCCGCTGAGCGCCATGGACATCGCGGTCGCGAGCGTCGCGGTGATCCTGGTCTTCGAGGCGACGCGGCGGACCATCGGGGCCGCGCTGCCCATCGTGGCGGTGTGCTTCGTCCTCTACGCCCTCGCCGGGCCGTGGATGCCGGGGACGCTCTACCATCGCGGCCTCAGCCTCGAGATCCTCCTCGACCAGACCTTCTTCACCACCGAGGGCATCTTCGGGATCCCGCTCGGGGTCGCCGGCTCGTACGTCATCCTGTTCATCATCTTCGGGGCGTTCCTGGAGAAGTCCGGCGCCGGCCAGTTCTTCATGAACTTCGCCAACGCCATCGCGGGGGGAGCCCGCGGCGGCCCCGGCAAGGTCGCGGTGGTGTCCTCGAGCCTGTTCGGGACCATCTCGGGCTCGGCCGTCGCGAACGTCATGGTGGACGGCTGGCTGACCATCCCGATGATGAAGCGAACCGGGTTCAAGCCGGAGGCGGCGGCCGCGATCGAGGCGGTGGCCTCGACGGGCGGGCAGATCATGCCGCCCATCATGGGGGCGGCCGCCTTCGTGATGGCGGAGTTCCTCGGCGTCTCCTACGGCTCCATCATGCTCGCCGCGATGATCCCCGCGCTGTTCTACTACGGGGCCCTCTTCGCGGCCATCCACTTCAACGCGATCCGGAGCGGCCTGCGGGGCATCCCCCGCCACGAGCTGCCCGTGCTCGGCCACATCATGTGGCGGCAGGGGCATCTCTTCTTGCCCCTGGTGGTCATCTTCGTCCTGTTGCTGCAGGGGTTCACCGCCACCTACGCCGCCATCATCTCGTCCGTGTCGGTGATCATGCTGTCCTGGCTTCGCGCGGAGAGCCGGATCACCTTGCGGCGCGGCATCGACGCCCTCCGCGACGGGGCCGAGCAGACGGTGCCGGTGGCGATGGCCACCGCCGCGGCTGGGATCGTCATCGGGGTCGTCCTGCAGACCGGTCTGGCCATCCGGTTCACGAGCTTCCTCGTCGACGTGGCCGGCACGAGCCTCCTGCTGGCGCTCTTCATCACGATGGCCGCCGCCATCGTCCTCGGCATGGGCATGCCGACGACGGCCGCGTACATCATGCTGGCTGCGCTTCTCATCCCCGCCCTCATCAAGCTCGGGGTGACCCCGATGGCCGCGCACATGTTCGGGTTCTACTTCGCGTGCCTCTCGGCGGTCACGCCGCCGGTCGCCCTCGCGGTGTACGCGGCGGCGTCGATCAGCAAGTCCAGCCTGTGGGGGGCCGGGTGGCAGGCGGTCAAGTTCGCGGCCGCCGGCTTCATCGTTCCGTACTTCTTCGTCTACAACCCGGCTCTTCTCTTCTCGGGTCCGTGGATCGACATCGGCCGCGCGGTCGTCAGCGGCACCATCGGCGTGATCGCTCTCGCGGCGGGGCTCGAAGGCTACTTCATTCGGGTCGCCCGGCCGTGGGAGCGGGTGATCTTCATCGCGGCCGCCTTCTGCCTCATCGATCCGGGCCTGGTCACCGACCTGATCGGGCTGGGTCTGCTGGTGGTCGGCCTCGGGCTCCAGAAGCTCCGCCCGGTGGTCATGATGGCCGAGCGGGTGGGCTCCTCGTGAGCCGGGCCGCGCAGGTCGCGCTCACCCTGGTCGCCGCCGTGCTGCTCGCGGGGACGATCCTGTACGGGATCTTCCGCCTCTACGCTTGACGCGAAGCTCGGAAGTCCCGTCGTAGCTCATAACTGAGGGTTACCCTCCCGTTCTCGTCAGCTCAAAACTCAGGGTTACCGGGGCCATCGTCTACGCGCCTCCAGGGGAAGACTTCAGGGAGGGGGTGGCGGTCTTGGTACCCCCCGGGGCGCGGCGTGGATCGGGCGCGGCGAGGGTCCAGAGGCGGTCGAGCGCCGCGTCCAGGTCACGCCGGAGCTGGAGCGGGTTGAGGCGGTGATAGAGGTGCTCGAGTTCATCGCGTTTCGCGGCGGTGAGCACGCCGGCGGCCCGGAGGCGCTGATAGGGCGTCTGGGCGCGGTCGTAGACGCGGTGGGTACGGGCGCCCTGGCGAGTCTTCGTCAGGAGCTGTTCCACGGGCTGGAAGAAATTCACGTGGAGCCGGGCGAGCTCGTAGACGCGCATGAGTTGGCGATAGGCGGCCTGGGAGGCGAACCGATCATAGCCGATGAGCTGGCGGACGACGGCGCCGTTCTTCTGCTCGACGTGGGCGCTGTCGTTCTTCTTCCAGGGGCGACTGCGGGTGAAGGTGATGGCGTGGCGGCGGCACCAGTCATAGAGGCCGTGGTTGATGAACTCCGAGCCATTGTCGCTATCGAGGCCGACGAGCGGGACCGGCAGCCGCTGCCAGACGTGGTGGATCGCGCCGCCGACGCGCACCTGCCCCTTGCCCCAGACGGCTTCGAGCTCCACCCACGCCGTGGCGATGTCCACCGCGCAGAGGGTGCAGAGGTAGAAGCCCTCGGTGCTGCTGCCGCAGTGGGCGACCAGATCGACCTCGCAGAAACCGGGGCGCGCATCGTCCCACTCGGTGAAGGTGCGGATCGGGATCTCCTGCCGGAGCCAGCTCCCGGGGCGCGTGCTCGTCGCGCCCCGCCGGGGGTACTGCGCGCGGGCCGGGGCCAGCAGGCGGGCGAGCGTCGGGCGGCTGGCCTGGCGCAGGCGCTTCTCGACGTCCGGGGCCACCGTCAGTGCGCCGTACTGGACCAGGCGCTCGATCAACTCGGGCACGAAGGGGTGCAGCCGATGGGCGCCGATCCGGCCGCAGGCCTGCCACAGGATCTCGGCGGCGGCGGCGACCGCCGGGCCGTACTCGCGCGGCCGCCCGCCCGGGCCGGGCAGCGCCCGCGGCCGCGGGGTGCGGCGCAGCAGCCGGATGGCCGCCTTGCGGTGGATGCCGGTGACGGCCACGACCTCGTCCAAGAGCTGCCGCTTCTCGGCCCGCGTGCCCTGCAGGTAGCGCTCCCGCTGGACCGCGGCGTATTCCCGAAGGCTGGCTCGTGTCACGGGCTCCTCCCGACTGGAGTTGGTAACCGTGACTTCTGATCTACGACCCTGCCTTCGGTAACCGAAGTTTTGAGTCGATGCGAGTCCTTGACAGGCGCCCGGCGCGCAGCATACAGTCCGCACACACGTTTTTCCGGATTCTAGTGTCCCGACCCGACCCGTTTCCTCAGTGAGGAGGACGTCCATGGGACCTGTCAGTCGCCGTCACTTCCTGACGACCACCGGAGCCGGCCTCGCCGGCATCCTCGCCACCCGCGTGCCGCCGGCCCGGGGCCAGGTGCGCGAGATCTCGTACCTCTGCTGGAACAACTTCGCGCCCGCGTCCGACAAGAAGATGGCCGAGATCGGCCAGCGCTTCACCAAGGACACCGGCATCAAGCTCAAGATCGACCACATCTCCCACATGGGCCCCCAGCAGGCCAAGTACGCCTCCGAGATCCAGACGCAGGCCGGCCACGACATGGTGGAGATGCGCATGCACTTCCCGTGGCTCTACGAGCCGCAGCTCGTGGACGTCTCGGACGTGGTCGGCGAGCTCGAGAAAAAGTACGGCAAGGCGCTGTCCTCTGCCTACGAGGGCGCGCACGTCAAGGGCGTCTGGCGCGCGGTTCCCCAGTACCACGGCATGTTCGTGGCGACCTACCGCGAGGACCTCTTCAAGAAGGCCGGCCTCAAGATCCCCGACACGTGGGAAGACCTTTACACGGTCGGCAAGGAGCTCAAGAAGATGGGGAATCCGGTTGGCATCCCCATCTCGCAGAACTACGACTCGATCTCCACCGCGTCACCGGTGCTGTGGTCGTTCGGCGGCATGGAGGTCGACAAGGACGGCAAGACGGTTCGCATCAACTCGCCGGCGACCGTCCAGACCATCGAGTGGTACCAGAAGATGTATCGTGACTGCATGGAGCCCGAGGTGCTGTCGTGGTCGGACGCAAGCAACAACGAGTCCATCCAGCAGGGCAAGGCCGGCTGGATCCACAATCCGGTGTCCGCCTATATCATTGCGCGGAACCGCAAGCTGGTGACCGCCGACGGGATCAACCACCACAAGAGCCTCGCCGGGCCTCGAGGGCGCCACGAGACCGACGTGCCACGCTCCATCGGTATCTGGAAGTTCTCGAAGAACATCGAGGCCTCCAAGGAGTGGATCCGCTATTTCATCGGCAAGCGCGAGGTCTACGACGAGTACATCATGTCCGGGGACGCCTTCAACCTGCCCGTCTACGAGAGGCTCCAGGACCACCCGGTGCTCCGGAGTGATCCGAAGTACGCAGCGCTGAAGGGCGAGGGCGTGCAGTACCACACCTACGGCTGGCCGGCGCCGCCCTCGGACCGGGTCCAGCTCATCACCAACACGCATCTCCTGCCCAACATGATCGCCAAGGCGGTCACCGGCACCTCGACCAAGGACGCCATCGCCTGGGCCGAGAACGAGATGAAGAAGATCCTCGCCGGCTAGCCGTAGGGTGAGGTGCAGCCGAAGGCGAGCCGAACGGATATGAGAAGGGGGTCAGGGTAAGAGAGCACATGGCAGTCAGAGCGCAGGAGATTCTGGTCCCCCGCGGGCGCCAGGGGGTGGTGGCCCGGGTGCGGGGACTGCTCGACCGCGAGGAGATCCTGGGGCCGGTCTTCGTCACCCCGGCCCTGCTCCTCCTGCTCCTGCTCGTCGCCTATCCCTTCGTGATGGCGCTCTACTTCTCGCTGTCCAACGCGTTCATCGGCCGGCCGAGCGAGTTCATCGGCCTCCGGAACTTCGTGAAGCTGTGGGAGAGCGACGCCTTCCGCCAGACCTTCCAGAACGCGTTCGTCTTCACCGGGATCGCGGTGGTGTTCAAGGTGGTGCTGGGGATCATCCTGGCGCTGCTCCTCAACGAGCAGCTCTGGTTCAAGCGCATGATCCGCGGCGCGGTGCTCCTGCCGTGGGTTATCCCGACCGCGCTCAGCACGCTCGGGTGGTGGTGGATGTTCAACTCCCTCTACAGCGTGGTGAACTGGACCGGCATCGCCACCGGCCTCATGGATGCCCCCGGGCCCAACTGGCTCGGCCAGCGGTACTACGCGATGGCGGCGGTCATCACCGTCAACATCTGGCGCGGGCTCCCGTTCTTCGCCATCACCATCCTCGCGGGGCTGGTGGCCATCCCGAAGGAGTTGTACGAGGCGGCCGAGGCCGACGGGGCCGGCGCCCATGCACGCTTCTGGCACATCACGCTGCCGCTGCTCAAGCCGGTGCTCGCGGTGGTGGTGCTGTTCTCCACCATCTTCACCTTCAGCGACTTCAACATCGTCTACGTGCTCACCCACGGCGGGCCGATCAACTCCACCCACCTCTTCGCCACCCTGTCGCGCATGATCGGCATCGACACCGGGCGGATCGGCGAGGGCGCGGCGATCTCGCTCTACCTGTTCCCGCTGCTCGTCTTCGTGGTCTGGGCCCAGCTCCGCTTCGTGCGGAAGCAGACGTTCTAGCCTCAACTCATGACCGTCGCGCGCCGGCCGTTCCTCGGGAAAGTCACCCGGCACCTGTTGCTGGCGCCGTTCCTCGTGTTCGCGCTGTTCCCCTTCTATCACATGACGCTCACCTCGCTGAAGCAGGACCGCGAGCTCTACGACCGCTACGCGGTGCCGCTCGTCATCACGCAGGGTCCCACGCTCGAGCACTACAGCAAGCTTCTCTGGGACACCGAGTTCCTGACCTGGACCAAGAACAGCCTGCTCGTGACCGGCCTGTCCACCGTGGTGTCCGTTGCCCTCGGCACCGTCGCGGCTTACGCGCTCGCCCGGCTGAAGTTCGCCGGGGTGGCCGCCTTCGGCACCGCCATCTTCGTCACCTACCTCGTGCCCACATCGCTCCTCTTCTTGCCGCTGGCCCAGATCATCAACTGGATCGGGCTGGGCGACTCGAAGTGGGCGCTCGTGCTCACGTACCCGACCTTCCTGGTGCCGTTCTGTACCTGGCTGCTCATCGGCTACTTCCGCACCGTCCCCAAGGAGATCGAGGAGTGCGCGATGGTGGATGGCGCCACGAGGATCCAGGCGCTCTGGCGCATCGTCCTGCCCATCGCGGTGCCCGGGCTAGTGTGCGCGGCGCTGTTCGCCTTCACGCTGTCGTGGAACGAGTTCATCTACGCGCTCACCTTCACCTCCTCCTCGGAGCAGATCACCGCGAGCGTGGGGGTCACCACGGAGCTGATTCGCGGCGACATCTACTTCTGGGGCTCGCTCATGGCGGGCGCGGTGCTGGGATCGGTGCCCATCGTGATCCTGTACGTGTTCTTTCTCGACTACTACGTGTCCGGCCTCACCGCCGGCGCCATCAAGTAGCGCGGCAGCGCACCCCTCCGGTCGGACCACCGGCAGCCGCCGGTGGCAGCCATCGTGTCCGAATCTCCATCCAAACGGTGTAGTGACCCGCGGAGATGGAGGCGATGATGGGCGAGGTGATGCGGGACACGGCACCGTATCCACGCGAGCTGGCGCACACCGTCACCCTCAAGGACGGCTCCTCGGTCCGCATCCGCCCGATCCGCGCCGAGGACGAGCCCCGGCTCGTGGAGCGCTACGAGCGCTTGAGCCGGAACACCGCCTACCAGCGCTTCTTCACGGTCCTGCGTCGGCTGCCGCCCGACTGGTACCGCTTCTTCGCCAACGTGGACTACCAGCGGCGGCTGGCCCTGGTGGCCGAGCGCGACACGGTGGCGGGCGTGCATCTCATCGGGGTCGGACGCTACGAGCCCTCCGAGGAGCCGGACACCGCGGAAGTGGCCTTTGTCGTCGAGGACGACTGGCAGGGCCGGGGCCTCGGCGGGATCCTGCTGGACGCGGTGCTCCAGGCGGCCGAGGCGCGGGGGATCCGGCGCTTCCGCGCCTACGTGCTCGCCGACAACCACCGGATGCTGCGCTTGCTCCACGTCCGCACGCAGGTCGAGGACCGGAAGACGGAAGAAGGGGTCACCGGGCTGCGCTTCCGGCGCGTCGCCGCTGACGCCACACCTCGATGACCCCGGGCAGGATCGACAGGATGATGATGGCGAAGATCACGAGGGAGAAGTTGCGACGCACCACCGGGATATTGCCGAAGAGGTAGCCCCCCAGCACCAGGCTCAGGATCCACAGCAGCGCGCCCGCCACGTTGTAGAAGAGGAAGTGCCCGTAGCGCATCCGGCCGATGCCGGCCACGAACGGGGCGAAGGTCCGCACGATCGGCACGAACCGCGCGATCACGATGGTCTTGGCCCCGTAGCGCTCGTAGAACTCGTGGGTGCGCTCGAGATGCTTGCGGTTGAGGAGCCGCGATCCCTCTTGCCGGAACACGCGCGGGCCGACCCGCGCCCCGATCGCGTAGTTGACGCTGTCCCCCAGGATCGCCGCCGCGCTCAGCAGCGCGATGACCAGCCCCAGGTCGAGCGCGCCGAGGGCCGCGAAGGTGCCGACCGCGAAGAGCAGCGAGTCGCCGGGCAGGAACGGGGTGATCACGAGGCCCGTCTCGCAGAAGACGATCAGGAACAGGATCAGGTAGGTCCAGACCCCGTACTGCTGGATGACCTCGCTCAGGTACCGATCGAGATGTACCAGGACGTCGACGAGAAGCCAGAGCAGATCCATGGTTCGCCCATTGTATCCTCGGGGCAGGTCAGCGACCGAATTCGCCGCCGCGGGCGCCTAGGCGGAGAGCAGCGCCACACGTTCGGTGGAGGACTAGCCTTCGCCGGCCCGGTCCGGCGGGGCACTCATCCTCGCCTCCGCGCCCGGGCCAGTCGGTGAGCTAGCGCCGGCGCGAACAGGTAGGGCACGAGCCCGGCCTTGCCGTGGGCGACGTGGTCCCAGGCCTGGCCGATCTTCGCCACCGTAGACCCCCAGGCGCTCCGGTGGGTGACGAAGGGCTGCTGCGTCCACTCACGCGCGAAGGCCTGGCTCCCGAGCTTCCTGAAGATCGCGGCCCGGTTGCTCACGCTCACCGACTCCCAATCCTCGGGCTCCGATCGCAGGAAGCGCCGCAAGACGTCACAGGTCCAGATATGCAGGTCGTCGATAATGATGGTGCCGCCCACTCGTATCGCCTGCGCGAGGTAGAACCAGTCGATGAACGGAGTCGGGAAGGCGTGGCGGCCGTCGATCAGCGCCAGATCGTAGTCGGCGGCCCGGATCATCGGGAGCGCGCACTCCGACCGATCTGGAAGGAAGCGGACCTGCTCAAGTGGGACCCCCTTCCGCGCACAGTACGCCCGGATCCGCGCGATCTGCGGCTCATCCGGCACGATGCACGTGTGCGCGGTGCCTTTGAGGGCGAAGAGCACCGTGCTCATGCCGGCACCCGTCTCAATCGTCCGCATCCCTGGCCGTAGATGAGCGTCGAGGAAGACCAGCGTCGGGCGATCGAGCCGGTAGTGCGAGATCGTCTCGCCCCCCGCGCCCACGTGGAACCTCGGATCGTCGGCCAGCAAATCCTGGAGTGTCATGGGGACCCCCTTGCTCCCGCGGTCTGGTGCCGATCTCTACAGCATGACGCGGCGCCGCCCGGTGTGCCGGCCGGTGTGCCGGATTGTAGCCCCCTCACCCGGCCCCTCTTCCCCTCCGGGGGCGAGGGGATCGAAACGGCACCCTCTCCCTCGGCGAGGGAGAGGGTCGGGGTGAGGGTGGCGCCCGTGTTCACGC
>JBBDXN010000066.1:0-4521 GCA_040902305.1 Candidatus Rokuibacteriota bacterium
GCTCTTCGAGCGGCGCACCGGACTCGGGGGGCCCACTCCGCTCGCCCGCCGGCCCCGCCCCCCGGCGCCACCCGCCGCGCAGCGGACACCCGGGAGGTGAGCATCGCGTTCCGGGTTAGAGCAGGGTGAGGAGGTCGGGCAGAGCGGCCAGGCGGTGGTCGGCCTCGCGGAAGTCCTGGTGGCGCGTGTAGGCGCAGGGCACCACCGCGCAGCGCATGCCCGCGGCCTTGGCCGCGAGGAGGCCGTTGCGCGAGTCCTCGATGACCAGGCAACCATCCGGCGCGACGGCCAGGAGCTCGGCCGCGGCCAGGAACACGTCGGGAGCGGGCTTGCCGCGCGCCACCTGGGTGCCGGACACGACGGCTTCGAAGAGCGGGGTCAGCGAGAGCGCGGCGAGATTGGCGTGGATCACGCGCCGCTCGGCGGAAGAGGCCAGGGCCAGGCGATATCCCGACGCCCGCACCCGCTCCAGCACGTCCGGCACGCCGGGCATCGGGATCGGCCCATTCTCGATCTGCTGGAGCATGCCCTCGATGTAGAAGGCGGCGAGCGCTTTCGCCGAATCGGGCAGCCCATGGCGGTCCTTCAGGATGGAGCACGACTCCAGCGTGGTGCGACCGAGGAACTCCGCGTTCTCCTCTTCCGAGTAGCCGAGCCCGTAGCGGGTCATCACCCGGCGCAGGGCCTCGAAGCCGAAGGGCTCCGAGTCCACGAGCACGCCGTCCATGTCGAAGATGACGGCCTGGATCTTCGCGCCCGCCGGGCTGCCGTCGTCCCTCATGGCCCCGACGAGCATAGCAGAGTAGCCTCGGCGCCCGCCCTGAGGTAGGCTCTGCGAGAGGAGGACCAGCCCATGTTCGGTTTGCGAAAGCGCGGCATGCCGTCGGCCGCCGACGCGCTCCCCGGCCGCCCGGAGCGCATGCCGGTGCCCGAGACCCACTTCGTGAGCGGCGCCCGACTCGAGCCCCCCTTCCCGGACGGCACCGAGCGCGCCGTCTTCGGACTGGGCTGCTTCTGGGGCGCGGAGCGGAAATTCTGGGAGACGCCGGGCGTGTACTCGACCTCGGTCGGCTACGCGGGCGGCCACACGCCCAACCCGACGTACGAAGAGGTCTGCAGCGGCGGCACCGGGCACACCGAGGTCGTCCTGGTGGTCTTCGATCCGGCCAAGGTCTCCTACGAGAGCCTGCTGCGCGTCTTCTGGGAGGATCACGATCCCACCCAGGGCATGCGACAGGGCAACGACGTCGGCACCCAGTACCGCTCGGCGATCTACTGCTACGGATCGGCCCAGCAAGACGCGGCGGAGGCCTCGCGAAAGACATACCAGGCGGTGCTCGAGAAGGCCGGCTACGGCCCGATCACGACGGAGATCCGCCCGGCGCCCGAGTACTACTACGCCGAGGACTATCACCAGCAGTACCTGGCCAAGAACCCGGGGGGGTACTGTGGCATCGGGGGCACCGGAGTGGCCTGCCCGGCGGGGCTGGCGCAGTCGGCCTGAGCGTACCTGCTATACTGCCGGAAGTGTCCGACGACTCCCCTCCCCTCCACGGCCTGGTCGTCGTCGATCTCACCCGCGTCCTCGCCGGCCCCTACTGCACGCGCCTGCTCTCCGACCTGGGGGCGCGTGTCATCAAGATCGAGCGCCCCGTCGAGGGCGACGAGATGCGCCGCAACCCGCATCAGATCGAGGGCGGGCGCGACGACCAGTCCACCTACTTCGCGCGGGTGAACGCGGGCAAGGAGAGCGTGGCGGTGGATCTGAGCCGGCCCGAGGGCCGCGAGGTGGTCCTGGGGCTGGCGCGCCACGCCGACGTGTTCATCGAGAACTTCGCGCCCGGCGTGGCGGGCCGGCTCGGCCTCGCCTACGAGACGGTGCGCGACGCGAAGGCCGATATCGTCTACTGCTCGATCTCGGGCTTCGGCCAGACCGGCCCCTGGCGGGAGCGGCCGGCCTTCGCCCACATCATCAATGCCGCCTCCGGCATGATGGCGCTCGAGCAAGGGGACGAGGCGGCTCCCCGGGCCTCGAATCTCCAGGCCGCGGACGTCCTGGCCGCCGCCCACGCCATGGGCGCGATCATGGCCGCGCTCTGGCGCCGCGCCCGCACCGGCCAGGGCGCGCATCTCGACGTGTCGATGCTGGAGGCTCTCGTGGGCGCCGACAGCGTGACCTACGCCTCGGTGCTCAACGGCGGCGAGGAGCACGGCAACCCGCGCCCGGGCATGATCGTGCACCGGATCGGCGAGCGGTACATGGCGATGCAGATCGTGGGGGCCCCGCGACTCTGGCAGCGGCTGCTCCCGCTCATGAAACGGCCCGAGCTGGGCGAGGATCCGCGCTTCGCCACCGCGTTGACGCGGCGGCGGCACTGGCGCGATCTGCGCGCGGTGATCACCGGGTGGCTGGACGGCTTCCCCAGCGCGGACGCGGCGCTCGCGGTGCTCGGCGAGGCCCGGATCCCCTGCGCGCCGGTGCTGCGGCCCGCGGAGGTCATCGCCAGCGAGCATCTGGCCAGCCGCGAATTCTTCCCGGTGCTGCCCCACCCGGCCCTCAGCGGCTTGAGGGTGACCGCCAGCCCCTATCATCTGGACGGGCGCCCTACCCATCCACGGGCCCCGGCCGCCTACCATGTGGGCCAGCACACCCGACGCGTGCTCCGCGACCTGCTGGGCTTCAAGGACGAGCGGATCGCGGAGCTGATCGCGGCGGGGGTCGTCGAGGGCCCCGCGTGAACGCGAGAGAAGAGGCGCTCCACCGGACCGAGAAGGAGATCGTGGCGGAGAAAGCGGCCACGCTGGGCCGGGCGGGCGAGCGCCTGGAGGCCGCGCTGCGGGTGGCCGCCGCGCTCCACGCGGGTCTTCACGAGGCACCCGAGGGCGCGGCGCGAGAGCGGGCGCGCGACAGCTACCGGCAGGCGCGGGCGCGGGCGATCGAGTCCCGGCGCACGCTGATCATCCAGCGCGAGGCCATCGGGCTCCGCAATCATCGTCTCGTGGATCAGCAGTTCCCCGAGCCGCCGCGGCTCGACGGCTGATCCGGCAGAAAATTCCCGGCTGTTATTGGGTTGACGCGACAGACTCGCGGCGGCACTGATGTAACGTCCTGATTCTCCGTCTCTCGCCCTTGGCCTGCCTCTTGCTCGTCTCCCCGGCCGTGGAAGGAGCCAGCCATGACGAGGGCCATCATCTTGACCTGCACCGTTTTGCTATGCAGCGGTTTTGCCTGGCCGCCCGACTACGCCGAGCAATCACGGGCCGACGTGAGCACGTGTGTGAGCTACGCGCGCCGGACGTCGCCGAGCTTCGAGGCGTGGGTACGCGGCGTGGATCTGCAGACCGGGCACGTGGACATCGAGCGCTCCCCCAACGACTCGCGCGGCGGGCTCGCGTTCTCGCGATGCCTCCTGACGGTACGGCACTGGCGGCTGATCGAGCGCAACCTGCCGAAGCCCGGCGAGCCCCACCGGCTCGATCCGGCCACGATGGCGGGCCGGGCGCCCGATTCGCTCACCCGGCTAGCTGCGGCCGGGTCGTGGTAGGCTCGCCCGCATGAAGCTCGGCATCTGCCTGCCGCACTACGGCCGCCCCATCGAGCCGTCGCGACTCATCCAGCTCGCGGCCCGGGCCGAGGAGATGGGGCTCGACTCCATCTGGGTGACCGACCACGTCATCGTGCCGCGCGATATCTCGCTGATCTATCGCAACGATATGCTGGATCCGCTCGCGATGCTGCCGTGGCTGGCCGGCGTCACCGAGCGCATCGCGCTGGGCACCAGCGTGATCGTGCTGCCGTACCGGTCCCCCCTCCCGGTGGCCAAGCTGCTGGCCAGTGTCGACGTGCTCTCCGGCGGCCGCCTCATCGTGGGCGTGGCGGTGGGCTGGGTCGAGGGCGAGTTCGAGGCCCTCGGCGTCCCATTTCGCGAGCGGGGCCGGCGCACCGACGAAGCCATCGAGCTGTTCCGCACGGTGTGGACGCAGGAGTACCCGGAGATCAAGACCGCGAGCCACCATCTCACCGGCCTGAAGGCCTCGCCGATGCCGCTGCAGAAGCCCCGCCCGCCGATCCTGGTCGGCGGCGCCTCCGACGCCGCGATGCGCCGGGCCGCCCGCCTCGGTGACGGCTGGCACGCCTCCGGGATGCCGCCCTCGACCTTCCGCGCCGGGGCCCTGGCCGTCGGCAACCACTGGAAGGACGCCAGGCGCGAGGGCGAGCCGCAGCTCAGCCTGCGCATTCCCATCCTGATCGACGGCATCCACCGCGCCGCCGTCGACACCGCCCTGCTCGGCACCCGCCACGTCCTCCGCGGCCCGCTCACGAGCATCGTGCGCGAGCTCCGCCAGTACCAGTCCGCGGGCTGCGAGCACGTCGCCCTCGAGGTCAGCTACAGCACGTACCCCGCCATCCTCGATACTATCGACGTCATCGCTGAGCAGATCCGCCCTGCGCTCGAGCAGCGCGCGGATCGTTGATCCCCTTCCCCTGAGCGACGGGGGGCCGGGCGGGGGAGGGGGTCT
>JBBDXN010000067.1:0-29445 GCA_040902305.1 Candidatus Rokuibacteriota bacterium
CCCTCCGCGATGAGGCGGGCCGCGAAGCGGCCGGCGGCCGCCGCGCGGCGGAAGCCGGGCCGGTGCACCAGGGCGACCGCGAGGGCGGGGACCGCCGCCTGCTCCCACCTGACCCGCCCGCGATCCAGCTCGGCCAGCGCCAGGGCCGGCGCCAGTCCCACGCCCAGGCCTCCCGACACGTAGGCGAGGAGAAGCGAGACGCTCGGCACGTCGATGGTGGAGACCGGCTGGATGCGCTCCCGGGTCAGGTAGTCTTCCAGCAGCCGGCGGCCCTGGCTGCCCGCGCCCAGGCGCAGCAGCGGCTCGCGGATGAGCCGCTCCGTGAGCGGGGCGCGCCCGCCGGCCCGACGCGGCCCGACCCAGACGAAGGGCTGGTCGAAGAGGCGCTGCGCTTCGAGGCCGCGGGGCACGTCCTGGCCGGTGACCACCGCGCAGTCGACCTCGCCGAGCCCCACCAGGCGGACCCCTTCACGCGAGTGGGTGGTGGCGATCTCGAAGCGGAGGGGCGCCTGCTCCTCCAGCAGGTCGCGCAGCACCGGCACGAGCAGCACCCGGCCGAGGTAGTCACTGACCGCGACGCGCAACGTCGCGGGCGGGTGGCCGGACAGCTCGGCCAGGTGGGCGAAGAGCGCCTCGGTCTCGGTGCCGAGCTTCAGGATGCCGGGCAGGGCGGCCTCGCCCGCCGCGGTGAGCCGGACCCCGCGGCCGGCGCGCTCGAGCAGGGTGATCCCGAGGTGGCGCTCGAGCTTGCGGATCTGCTGGCTGATGGCGGAGGAGGTCCGATGGTGCAGCCGCGCCGCCGCCCCCACCGAGCCGCTGCGCGCGACCGAGAGGAGGGTGAGCAAGGCCGGGAGCAGCGACGCGTCGATCATTAGCGGATCTTACGGGACCTGAAAGAAGATTTCACTATACTGAACGGTCTGACCGCGGGACACTCGGGCAGCCGGCCCGGGCCGGCCACGGAGGCGACAATGCCGTCATCGTTGCTCGACAAGGTGTGGGACGCCCACACGGTGCGCACGCTGCCCTCGGGGCAGACGCAGCTCCTGATCGGGCTGCACCTCATCCACGAGGTCACCTCGCCGCAGGCCTTCCAGGCCCTTCACGAGCTCGGGCTGCCGGTGCGGATGCCGGGCCGGACCTTCGCGACGCTCGACCACATCATTCCCACCACCGCCCAGCAGCGGCCGTTCGCGGACGAGGTCGCCGAGGAGATGACGGTGCACCTCACCCGCAACGCGCAGCAGAGCGGGGTGTCCTTGTTCGGCCTCGACAGCGGCCGGCAGGGCATCGTGCACGTGATCGGTCCCGAGCTCGGCCTGACCCAGCCGGGCATGACCATCGCCTGCGGCGACAGCCACACCGCCACCCACGGGGCCGTCGGCGCCATCGCCTTCGGCATCGGCACGAGCCAGGTGCGCGACGTGCTGGCCACGCAGTGCCTGGCCATGGCCAAGCCCAAGCTGCGCCAGGTTCGGGTGGAGGGCACCCTGCCCAGGGGCGTCTACGCCAAGGACGTCATCCTCGCCATCATCCGGACGCTGGGCGTCAATGGCGGGGTGGGGTACGCCTACGAGTACGCGGGCACGGCGATCGATCGGATGACGATGGAGGAGCGCCTCACGCTCTGCAACATGTCCATCGAGGGCGGCGCTCGCTCCGGCTACGTGAATCCGGACCAGACCACCTTCGACTACCTGCGGGGCCGCCCGTACGCGCCCCAGGGCGCGGCGTTCGACCGCGCGGTGACCTGGTGGAAGGGCATGGCCTCCGACGCCACCGCCTCCTACGACGACGTGAAACGGCTCGACGGCGCCGCCATCCCCCCCATGGTGACCTGGGGCATCAATCCGGGCCAGTCGGTCGGGGTCGGGGAGCGCATCCCGTCGCCCGAGTCGGCGCCGGAGCCCGAGCGGGCCACCTACCGCGAGGCGCTGGCCCACATGGGCTTCGAGGCCGGTCAGCCCATCGCGGGCGCCAAGATCGACGTGGTGTTCATCGGCTCCTGCACCAACTCGCGGATCTCGGACCTGCGGGTGGCCGCCGCGGTGGCCAAGGGCCACCGGGTGGCCAAGGGCGTGCGGGCCATGGTGGTGCCGGGCTCCCAGCAGGTGGCCGAGGCCGCCGAGGTCGAGGGCCTCCACGAGGTCTTCCGCGAGGCGGGCTTCGAGTGGCGGAACGCGGGCTGCTCGATGTGCCTCGGCATGAACGACGACAAGCTGCGGGGCCGCGAGATGAGCGCCTCCACCAGCAACCGCAACTTCATCGGGCGCCAGGGCAGCCCCACCGGCCGCACCCTGCTGATGAGCCCGGCCATGGCGGCGGCGGCCGCGTTGAGCGGGGCGGTCACCGACGTGCGGGAGATGATGCGATGAGCGACAGCGCGCGGCGGCACGTCGCGGGGCGCGGGATCCCGGTGCCCGGCAACGACATCGACACCGACCGGATCATCCCGGCGCGGTTCCTGAAGACGGTCACCAACGAGGGCCTGGGCCTGCACGCCTTCGAGGACGCGCGCAAGCACGACGCCGAGCATCCGTTCAACCAGAAGGCCTACGAAGGCGCCTCGGTGCTGGTGGCCGGCATGAACTTCGGGTGCGGGTCGTCCCGCGAGCACGCGCCCGAATCGCTCAAGCAGTGGGGCATCCGCGCCATCGTGGGCGGCTCCTTCGCCGAGATCTTCTTCGGCAACTGCACCATGCTCGGCATCCCGTGCCTCTCGATCTCGCAGGAGGAGGTCCTCTGGCTGCAGCGCGCGGTGGGCCGGGACCCGAACCAGGCGGTCACGGTGGACGTGGAGCGCCAGGAAGTCCGCTTCGGCGATCGGGTGATCCCGGCCCGGATCGCCGACGGCGCGCGCAACCAGCTCGTGTCGGGCGCGTGGAACGCGACCGGCGTGCTCCTCGATGCGGGCGACGCGATCGAGGCCACCGCCGGGCGCCTGCCGTATATCAGCGGCTTCTGATCCGGACGCGGCGCCGGTGCCGACCGTCCGCACGCCGACGCTCGAGATCGGCTACGAGGAGCGCGGCGCGCCGACCGGCGCGCCGGTCATCCTCCTCCACGGCTTCCCCGACGACGCGCACGCCTGGGACGGGGTGGCCCCGCCGCTGGCCGCCGCGGGGTGCCGGGTCCTCGCCCCGTACCTGCGCGGCTACGGGCCGACCCGCTTTCTCGACGCGGGCGCGCCGCGCATGGCCCAGCAGGCCGCGATCGGGCAGGACCTGCTGGACTTCATGGACGCGCTCGGCATCGAGCGGGCCGCCCTCGCCGGGTACGACTGGGGCGGGCGCGCGGCCTGCATCGCGGCGATCCTGGCGCCGGCGCGGGTGCGCGGCCTCGTCACGATCGGCGGCTACAACGTGCAGAACACGCTGGCGCCGCCCCGGCCCGCCTCCGCCGAGGAGGAGCGCGCCGCCTGGTACCAGTGGTACTTCAACACCGAGCGCGGGCGACTGGGCCTCGAGCAGCATCGCCGGGAGATCTGCCGGCTGCTCTGGCGGGACTGGTCCCCGGGCTGGCGCTTCGACGACGCCACCTTCGAGCAGGCCGCGGCCGCCTTCGACAATCCCGACTTCGTGCCGGTGGTCATCCACTCCTACCGGCATCGCCACCGCAATGCCCCGGGCGAGCCGCGCTTCGACGCGATCGAGCGCCGCCTCGCCGAGCGGCCCCGCATCGAGGTGCCGAGCGTGATCCTGCACGGCCGCGACGACGGGGTGGACTTCCCGTGGCGCACCGAGCGCCATCCCGCCATGTTCCCCGACGGGACCGAGCGGCGCGTGATCGCCGACGCGGGCCACTTCCTCCCGCGCGAGCAGCCCGGGGCGGTGGTGGACGCGCTGCTCCCGCTGCTCGCGCGGACGCGCTAGGCCCGTCCCGCGGTGTGGTTCCTGCTCGCGCTGGTCGCGGCCCTCTGCCAGGTGCTGCGCAACACCGTGATGAAGCGCCTCGGCCATTCGCTCGACGAGTACATCAACGTCTGGGGGCGCTTCACCTTCCTGCTGCCGTTCGCGGGGGCCTTCGTGCTCTGGAACGGCGTCCCGGAGCTCAAGCCGGGGTTCTACCTCGCGTGCGCCTGCTTCGCGGTTTCCCAGACCATTTCCACGATGGCGCTGTCCAAGGCGCTCAAGCTCGCCGAGATCTCCATGGTCACCGCGCTCTGGAAGGTGAGCCTGCTGGTGCTGGTGGTCCTGGGCTACTTCACCCTGAACGAGCGGCCGACGCTCCTCGGCATCGCGGGCATCCTGATCAGCATGGCGGGGGTCTACCTGCTCAACGTCAACCGGGCCCACCTCGCCTGGTGGGCGCCGCTGGCGGTGCTTTTCACGGACCGCGGGATGCGCTACACCCTGCTCGCCGCGCTCTTCTTCGCCCCGTCGGTGGTGACGATCAAGTGGGCCATGCAGTGCTCGGATCAGTACATGGGCACGCTCGGCGGCTATCTCGCCGCGAGCCTGCTCGTCACCCCGATCGTCCTCGGGACTTCGCGACGGCACTTCGTGGAGATCCCGCGCTACTGGAAGGCCTTCGTGAGCTTCGGCCTCTTCGCCTCGCTCACCACGGTCAGCCAGGGGACGGCCTACCTCATGACCCTCTCCTCCTACGTGGAGGCGGTCAAGCAGGTGGAGATCCTGTTCGCGATGGCGATCGGCACCGTGATGTTCCACGAGAAGCAGAAGGTGCGGGACATCGCGCCGGGGGCGCTGGTGATGCTGGCGGGGGTCGTGCTGCTGAGCCTGGCCGGCTAGATCTCCGGGCGCTTGCCGTGGGTGGCGCGCACCATCGTCTTGATGCCGCCGCGCACCGTGAAGTCTCCCACGACCTCGATCCAGCGGGGCGCCGCCGCGGCCACGAAGTCGTTCAGGATCCGATTGGTCACGTCCTCGTGGAAGGCCCCTTCGTTCCGGTACGACCAGATGTAGAGCTTGATCGCCTTCAGCTCGAGCAGATGCCGGTCCGGGACGTAGCGGACCCGGATGGTCGCGAAGTCGGGCTGGCCGGTGCGGGGACAGACGCAGGTGAACTCCGGGATCTCGAGGCTGATCTCGTAGTCGCGGTCCGGGTGGGGATTGGGGACGACCTCGAGCGCCTTCGTCGGCTGCGTGGGCATGAGGCGACGCTACCGTGGGGCCGCGGAGTGGTCAAGGCCCCTCACCCTGCCCTCTCCCCAGAGGGGAGAGGGGGATGAGGATGGAAGGCTCTTCAGCCCTCACCCTGCCCTCTCCCCGGAGGGGAGAGGGGAGATGGGGGTCAGCGGCGGACGGTGAGGCCGATGCCGGCGGCGACCATCAGACTCGAGAGGAGCAGCAACGGGCTGAGCTGATCCCCGGTCACCGCGGCGGCGACGAGCACGCCGAACAGCGGGGTGGTGAGCGAGCAGGTCGCGATCGCGCTCGCGAGGTATCTCTTGTAGAGATACGAGCTCACGATGAAGTTGAAACCGGCCACGACCGCTCCCTGGTAGAAGAGGGAGGTGGCCAGCGCCGGGGTGTAGCGCGTGGGCGTTCCGGTCTCCAGGGCCAGGCTCGCGAGCAGGAAGCACGCACTCCCGATGGCGGACTGGAAGATGAGCAGCTTGATCGGATCGTACCTCTGGACCGCCCGCGCCATGTACACGACACGCTCCCCGAGCAGAACCGCGCTGCCCGCGACCACGAGGTCTCCGACCAGGGTCTCGCTCTGGAAGGAGAAGTCGCGGGCGAAGAGCAGCACGATGCCGGTGTAGGCGACGAGGGCCCCGCCCACCTTGGCGGGCGTCATGCGGTCGCCCGGGAGCATGAAGTGGGCGAGCACCACCGTGTGCACCGCGTAGGAGTTCAGCAGTACCGCGCCGTGGGCGGCGGTGGTCAACCCGATGCCCACGTTCATGGTGCCGATCTGCACCGAGAAGATCACTCCAAGGGAGATCAGCACCCGCCACTCGCCGGGACGCACGTCGAAGACCCCGGGATGCCTCGTCCACCACGCGTAGGCCAGGATCACCAGCCCGCCCAGCACGAAGCGGAAGAAGGCGAGGCGGAGCGGCGGCGCGTCGGCGAGGCCGACCTTCACCGCGACCGGGTTGGCGCCCCAGAGGGCGGACAGGAGCAGCGCGGTCGCGGTGCCGCGCCAGTCGAGGGGTCGAAGGAAAGCCACTAGGAGGCGCGCGCGCGGCGCCGGGGGACGGCCATGTCGGCGGCTATGGTAGCATGGCGTTCCATGAAGATCGGGCTCATCGGCCTTCCCAAGAGCGGCAAGACCTCGTTGTTCAACCTGCTCACCGGCGCGAGCGTCGCGACCTCGTCGTTCGGCACCGCGCGCGGGGAGATGCACGCGGGGGTCGCGCGGGTGCCCGACGTGCGCGTGGACCGGCTCACCGCGATGTTCAAGCCGAAGAAGACGACGTTCGCCACCTTCGAGGTCGTGGACCTGGCCGGCATCGCCAAGGGGGAGCGGCAGGGTCTCGAGGCCAAGGAGTTCCGCAACGCGGACGCGCTGCTCCACGTGGTGCGCGCGTTTCCGGACGCCGCGGGCGCTCCGGCCGATCCGGCCGGCGACATCGACGATCTGGAGACCGAGCTGATCCTGGCCGACCTCGAGGTGGTGGAGCGGCGGCTCGAGCGGCTCGTGGCCCAGATCAAGAAGAAGCGCACCGACGCCGACGTGTACGAGCAGAGGGTGCTGACGAAGGTGAAACCCGCGCTCGAGTCGGAGCGGACGATCCGGGCCATGGGCCTCACCGACGACGAGTCGCGAGCCATCCGCGGCTTCACGTTCCTCTCCCAGAAGCCGATCCTGCACTGCCTCAACCTGGCCGAGAAGGAGATCGCGCGGGGCAAGACGCTCGTCGAGGGCTTCGGCCTGCAGGCGGTGGTCCAGCGCCCGGCCACCGGGCTCGGCTGGGTCTCCGCGGTGATCGAGGCCGAGGTCGCCCAGCTCGAAGGTTCGGAGCAGGCCGCGTTCCTCGCCGATCTCGGTCTGACCGAGCCGGCCATCCGCCGCGTGCTCGAGGACTGCTACACGCTGCTCGGCCTCATCTCGTTCTTCACGGTGGGCGAGGACGAGGTGCGGGCGTGGTCCATTCCGCGAGGGACCCGCGCCCAGGACGCGGCGGGCGCCATCCACTCCGATATCGCGCGCGGCTTCATCCGCGCCGAAGTGGTGGGCTACGACGATCTCCTGGCCGCCGACGGCTCGATGGCCACCGCGCGCGAGCGCGGCCGCCTACGGCTGGAGGGCAAGGACTACGCGGTGCAGGACGGCGAGATCTGCCACTTCCGATTTAACGTTCGGTGAGCTGCAGCCGTTGGCGGGCGAGGTGAGCCGAAGGCGAGCCGAGCGGATACGAACGAGAAGCTTCCGGTAGCCCCGACTCCCCCTACTGAGCCTGCGGCTATTGCGGGCGGAGGAAGCCGAGCTTCGGCGCGCCGCCGAGCGACTTGATGACGCTCACCAGCGTCGCATCCGAGACGCCGGTCGGGAGAACGCAGCCGGCGCCCAGGATGACGCCGCGCCCGGCCGCCTGCGCGAGCGCGTCCTGGGATTGGGCGAGGGCGGCCTCGGGGCTGGCGTCCTGGAGTGTGGCCCACTGATCGAGCCCGCCGACGACCGCGCCGGCCACTCGTGCCTGGGCGTCGCGGAGTGACGGCCCCGCGCGGCGGTCGTCCCAGTTCCAGGCGTCCGCAGGTAGCGTCGCGAGCCGATCGAACATCAGGCGCTCGCCGTGGCCGTGGAGGATCGTCAGCTTCGACTTGGGCCGCACCGCTTCCAGGATGCGCCGGTCGTAGGGCTCGCCGAAGCGCCGGTACTCCTCCTCGGTGTGAAAGGCGGTGCTGGCGGCCTGGATCGAGTAGAAGAAGCCCTCCGCGCTCTCCCGGAAGCAGGCCTCCGCGAACGCGAGGATGGTCTCGGTGATGGCCTCGAGCGCGTCGGTGACCGCCTGGGGGTTCTCCTTGAGATCGTAGTTGAGCCGGTCGCCCGAGAGCTTGCGCGCGAGCGAGAGCGGGCTGAAGACGGTGGGCATGGCCGAGCAGTC
The DNA here is from genome assembly GCA_040902305.1 of Candidatus Rokuibacteriota bacterium. Lineage (GTDB taxonomy): Bacteria > Methylomirabilota > Methylomirabilia > Rokubacteriales > CSP1-6 > CAMLFJ01. Next base: position 8,018 of record JBBDXN010000067.1, read on the forward strand.
GGCGCGCCGGTCCACCACGCAGCGGATGATGGTCTCGAGATGCGAGGCCCACGACGTCGATTCCATCTTCACGGGGCGGATCTTCTTCCAGTCCTCGGGGGCGTTGACCGCGTGGCGCGCGCAGGGGCGGTGGCCGTCCGGCAGGACCTCGTCGCTCTCGACGCATCCCCAGTCCGCCACCGCGTAGCCGCCGGTCGGCGTGATCTTGAGGAAATCCGACTGGTAGCGGTCGTGGAAGCGCAGGGTGGATTGGGCGAGCGCCGCCGGGTTGCGATCCACGTCCGGGAAGTGGCGCCAGAACGCGTAGGGCGGCCGATCGGTGGGCTGGCGCTTCAGCGCGGCCTGCACCCGCTCGAGCTTGGTCATGACGCCAGGACCATCCGCGCGTCCCGCACCGCGAGGCGCCCGTCCCCGGCGAGCGCCTCGAAGCGCACCACCGGGCCGGCGGGCGACGGCTCCTGGGCGTGCCCGCGCACGACCAGGCGCGAAGGCAGTCGAACCATGGCGCCGAAGCGGCAGCTCACTGCGCGCACGGTCGTCGCGGGTGCGCGCGGTTGCCGCGCCAGCGCCTGCGAGATGGCCAGGGCCAGGGTGGCGGTGCCGTGGAGGATGATATCGGGCAGCCCGGCGCCGAGGGCGACCGCGCGGTCGGTGTGGATGGGATTCCAGATGCGCGCGCACTCCGTGTAGACATGCGCGAGGGTGGGGGCGATGGGCACCTCGACGGACCAGGACCACCCCTCGGCGTCAGACCACCCCTCACCCTGCCCTCTCCCCCGCCGTGGGGAGAGGGTGGCGTGCTCCCCGCGCGGGGAGGTGGGGGCGTGTTCTCCCTGGGGGGAGTGAGTCACGATCTCCCTCTCCCCCGCGGGGAGAGGGCCGAGGTGAGGGGCCCCGTCGCAGTCGACGCCGAGGTACAGCGAGCCGTAGTCCGTGGTGCTCACCGGTCGCCCCGTCGCGTCCACCGTCTCCATGCGCAGCACCAGGTACGCGCCGGGCGTCCGCCGCTCGAGCGCGACGACGGAAGCGGTGGTGCTGAGCCGGTCACCCACCCGCGGCGGCCGGTGCAGGGTGAGGTGGTGGGTGGCGTGCACGCTGCGCACCGCGATGTCGTCGGGCAGCGCCTTGGCGCGGACGTCCAGCGCGAGCGGCCACTCGTAGCAGACCGGAAACAACGGATGGGCCAGGAGCCCGCCCGGCCGCGTGGTGTCGAAGTATTCGGGCGCCCTCTCGCCGAGCGCCGCCGCGTAGGCCATGAGCCAGCGGGCGTCGATCTCCTGCTCGCGCGGGCCCACCGTGATGCCGACGACGGACGCCGGGATGCGCATGGCGCCTCTCTTGAACCCCACCCCTCACCCTGCCCTCTCCCCTGAGGGGAGAGGGGGGAGACGGGGGAAGTTCATGCAGTCGACGAAGATGGACTCGAAGTCCGGGTGCGCGGCGAGCGAGACGTGCTCGATGCGCCCGGCGATCACCTCGGCCCGGGCGCGCTCGGCTTCGGACACCAGCGCGAGCTGCGCGCCCAGCGCCGCCGCGTTGCCGACGTAGCGGATCTTCTCCTCCGGCAGATCGGGCGGGATGAGCCCGATGCGCAGCGCGCTCCGGACCGAGAGGTAGTTGCCGAAGCCGCCCGCCAGCATCAGCTCCTCCACCTGCTCGGGTCCGACGCCCGCCACGTGCCGGAGCATCGCGACCCCGGAGGCGATCGCGCCCTTGCAGAGCTGGACCTGGCGGATGTCGTCCTGGGTGAGCACGATCTCGCGCTCCGCCCCGTGCTCGCCGGGGCGCGCGAGCACCACCACGCGCTCCTCCCCGCGCATCTCGACGCGCGCGCGGACGGGGGCGGGGAGCCGGTCGCGCCCCTCCACGTCGATGAGGCCGGTCCAGTCCACCACCCCCAGATCGAGCAGCGTGGCCACCGCGTCCACGAGACCGGAGCCGCAGAGTCCCTGCGCGGGGCCGTCGCCGATGGTGTGCAGCCGGAGATCGACCTCCGCGAGGCTCACGCGGTCGATGGCCCCGATGGCCGCGCGCATCCCGTGACGGATCTGCGCGCCCTCGAGGGCGGGGCCGGCGGGGGCCGAGCAGGCCCACAGGCGCTCGCGCGAGCCCAGCAGCACCTCGCCGTTGGTGCCGATGTCCACCGCGATGCGCAGGACGGGCGACTCGTCGATCCGGGTGGCCAGCGCCACCGCCACCGCGTCCGCGCCGACAAAGCCGGCCACGAGAGGCAGCAGGCAGACGCGCGCCTCGGGGGGCAGCTTGAGGAAGAGATCGCGCGCGGGCAGCGTGAGCGCGTGCCGCATCACCGGCGCGTAGGGGGCCAGGCCCACGTAGGAGGGATCGATGCCGAGCAGGAGGTGATGCATGCACGTGTTGCCCACGATCACCACCTTGTAGATCCACTTGCCGAGGACGCCCGACTCGCGGGTGATCTGCTCGATGTGCTGGTTGAGCAGGCCGATGATGCGGGTCTGCAGCTTGCGCAGGTTGCCCGCGTCGAATTGGGCGAAGGCGATCCGGGACATCAGGTCGCCGCCGAAGACGGCCTGGGGGTTCAGGCTCGACACCGCCGCGAGCTGCTCGCCGGACTCGAGCTCCATCAGTGTCGTCACCACGCTGGTGGTCCCGATGTCGATGGCGAGGCCGAACTTCTGCAGCGCGGTGTCGCCCGCCTCCACCGCCAGGACCTGCCGCCCGAACGTGGTCACGGTCACCTCACCGTCGCGATCACGCAGCGCCGCGGGCAGCGCCTTGAGCACCACCGGTGGGACGTCCTCGATCCTGCCTCCCATCGCGGCGAGCAGCGCTTCCAGGTCGGAGGTCTGGAGATGCTCGTCCTTCGACAGGGTCACGTGCGCCACGCGCTTTCGGATGCCCGCGTCGATCGAGATCGGAGCGGGCGCTCCGGCCGGCCGCTCGCCCCCCAGGATCTGGAAGGTGGTGTCGTCGAGCGGGGCCGCGATCTGCACCGTGACCGCCTCGGTGACCGGCCACTGGCAGGAGAGGCGGTAGCCCTCGCGGACGAGGGCGTCCCCGAGCTGGAGCTCGTCCATGATGGTGGGCGGCGGCGCGGTGCCCGCGACCAGCTTGACCCGGCACGAGGTGCAGCGACCCCGCCCGCCGCACGTGGCGGTGATGTCCACGCCGCCCGCGTGCGCCGCCTTGAGGAGGGTCGTGCCGGGCTTCGCGTCGAGGACGGCTGGACCCGGCAGAATAGTCAGCGAGATCGCCATGCGCGCGCAGGATATCATTCTTTTCCTTGACTTTCCGCGCGTGTTTGCGGATAGTTAGCTACTAACCCGCACAGGGTTTGGCGGGCACTGCTCCGGGGGGTGTCTTGCTCCGCTACGTCGTCCATCGCCTCCTCTGGTTGGTTCCGACGCTCCTCGCCATGGCGCTCGTCACCTTCCTGGTGATGCACGCCACGCCGGGCAGCCCTCTCGATCCGGTCGCGGAGGGGGCGAACGCGCTCTCGCCCGAGGCGCAGAAGAACCTCGCGGAGGCCTACGGGCTCGACAAGCCGCTTTACCTCCAGTTCGGTATCTTCCTCCAGAAGGCCCTGCGCGGCGACTTCGGGACGTCGTTCGTCTACAAGACCCGCACGGTGGCCGAGATCATGATCGAGACGTTCCCGGTCTCCCTGCTCCTCGGCAGCATGGCCCTGGCCCTGGCGGTGCTGGGCGGCCTCACGCTCGGGGTGCTGGCCGCGGTCTACCAGAACCAGTCCTGGGACTACGTCTCGGTGAGCGTGGCGACCCTCGGGGTCAGCGTGCCGAACTTCGTGCTGGCCGTGTTCCTGATCGTGCTCTTCTCCTTCATCCTGCCCATCTTTCCAACTGGCGGCTGGAATTCGCCCCGCGACTGGGTGCTGCCCACCGTCACGCTCGCGCTGGCCCCGATGGGCATCATCGCGCGCTTCACGCGCTCGAGCATGCTGGAGGTCATCCGCTCCGACTACATCGTGACCGCGCGCGCCAAGGGGTTGGCCGAGACGCCGGTCATCCTCAAGCATGTGCTCAAGAACGGGTTCATCCCGGTGGTCACCCTGCTCGGGCCCATGTTCGCGGCGGTCGGGACCGGCTCGTTCTTCGTGGAGTCCATCTTCCGGGTCCCCGGGATGGGGCGCTTCTTCGTGCTCTCGATGACCGGACGCGACTACCCGATGATCATGGCGGTCGTGCTCATCTACGGGGCGTTCCTGGCCCTGATGAACCTCGTGGTTGATCTCCTGTATGGCATTCTCGACCCCCGCATCCGATACTAGCCTGCCGACGCCGGGCGCGCTCGCCCTGCCTCGGGTGGACGTCCGGGGCTCGAGCCTCTGGCGCGACGCCTGGCGCCGCCTGCTCCGCAACAGGCTCGCGGTCGCGGGCGGGTCGATGGTCATCGTGCTCTGCCTGCTCGCCATCTTCGCCGACCTGATCGCGCCGCAGTCGTACACCAAGCCCAACTTCGGGCGGCTCTACGAGTCGCCCTCGCGAGAGTTCCCGCTCGGCACCGATCAGCTCGGGCGCGACATCCTCTCGCGCATGATCTACGGGGCGCGCGTCTCCATGCTGGTGGGTCTCGGAGCCCAGATCATCGTGGTGCTGATCGGGGTGCCCATCGGCGCCCTCTCCGGTTACATCGGCGGCCGCACCGATCTGCTTCTCACCCGCTTCGTGGACGTGATGTACGCCTTCCCCCGGCTGCTCTTCGTCATCCTGGTCATGTCGATGCTGGGGGCCGGGCTGATGAACATCTTCATCGCCCTCGGTCTCACCGGCTGGGTGGGCATCGCGCGCCAGACGCGCGCCCAGGTCCTCTCCATCAAGGAGAAGGAGTTCGTGGAGGGCGGGCGCGCCCTCGGGGCCGGCTTCTGGCGGGTGATGAGCCGCCACGTGCTGCCGAGCGCCCTCACCCCCATCGTGGTCTCGATCACCTTCGGCATTCCGGAAGCGATCTTCACGGAGGCCGCGCTCTCGTTCATCGGCGTCGGCATCAACCCGCCCACGCCCTCCTGGGGGCAGATGGTGGGCGAGAACCAGCAGTTCCTCCGTTCCTACTGGCACCTGTGCGTCTTTCCGTCGATCGCCATCGCGGTGACCATGCTCTCGTTCACGTTCTTCGGAGACGGGGTCCGCGACGCGCTGGATCCCAAGCTGAAGTAACTCACAGGAGGAGATCAATCATGCGAATTCCAGAAGCTCAGCTCGACCTCTTCGCCAAGCGCCTCGACGCCATCGGGGTCGGGCGTCGCGACTTCCTGAAGGTGATCGGGGCCATGGCCGCCTTCGGCGGGCTCGGTTTCGCCACCGAGGCGCGGGCGGCCACGCCCTCCAAGCCCGGGCCCGGAGAGAAGCTGGCCAAGGAGCAGGTCCTGCGCTACGGCGGCGGCGGCTGGTTCGGGAACGATCCCTCGAGCAACGACTTCAACAAGGACCTCTACTGCGGCGGCGTGCCCGCGCTCTTCGCGGGCCTGATGGTCTTCAACGCCGACTTCGTCTCGGTGCCGTGGATGGCGACCAAGGTGGAGGGCAACAAGGACGGCTCGGTCTGGACCTTCACGATCCGGAAGGACAGCCGCTGGTCGGACAACTCCCCGCTGTCCGCGCGGGACTTCGAGTGGTCGTGGAAGCGCCAGCTCGATCCGGCGACCGCGGCGCCCTACGCGTCCTTCCTGTACGATCTCAAGAACGGCGAGGCCTTCAACAAGAAGCAGATCAGCGACGCGAGCCAGGTCGGCGTCCGCGCCAAGGACGACTGGACCCTCGAGGTGACGCTGGACGGCCCGCGCGGCTATTTCCCGGTTCTGGCCGCCTACCTGGCCGCCCTCCCGGCCCACCGGGGCGCGGTGGAGAAGCACGGCGACAAGTGGACCGAGGCGGCCAATATCGTGTCGAACGGGCCGTTCACCCTCGAGGCCTGGGAGCACAACAAGCAGATCGTGCTCCGGAAGAACCCGCACTACTACGGGGCCAAGGGCGTGCATCTGAATCGGGTGGTGATCCCGATCATCCCGGTGGCCTCGGGGGCGCTGCCCTACGAAAACAACGAGCTGGATCTCACCCTGATACAGCCCGGCGACCTCAAGCGGCTGCAGTCGGATCCCCGCATGTCGAAGGACGTCTTCCGCTATCCGTTCCCGGGCACGTGGTACCTCCTCCCGCAGACGACGAAGCCTCCGTTCGACAATCTGAAGGTCCGCAAGGCGGTGGCGCATGCCATCGACCGGGAGAACATCGTCAAGGTCAGCCAGGGCCTTGCGGTGCCGGCCTGGTCCATGATCCCTCCCGGCTTCCCGGGCGCGGTGGACGACGCCAAGATCAAGGCGATCCAGAAGTACGACAAGAAGGTGGCGCTCGAGCAGCTCAAGGGCACGCCCTTCGAGGGCGGGAAGAACTGGCCCAAGATCACGCTCTCGATGCGGGACGAGGCGCTCGGCTCGAAGGCGCTGGCCGAGGCGGTGCAGGCGGTGCTGCTCGACTCCCTCAACATGAAGACCGACCTCGAGGTTCTGGAGCCGCGGGTCTTCCGGGACCGGCTCTGGAAGCAGGATCTGCAGTTCATCTGGATTCGCTGGTTCATGGACTACCCGGACCCGCACAACGAGTACTTCGACACCTTCTACGGCAAGAAGACCACCGGCCGGCGCCAGGCCTGGGTCAACGACGCCTTCGACAAGGAGCTGGAGGCCGGACGCGACACCCGCGACCCCAAGAAGCGGCTCGAGCACTACAAGAAGGCGGAAGAGATCATGCAGCAGGACGTGGGCTACGTGCCGGTGGCCTGGGTGGTGCGCTACGCGGCCAAGAAGCCGTGGGTGGGGGGTATCGAGAAGAACAAGGCGGGCGAGTCCGTGGCGGACGGCAACATCTACGTGGACATGCTCCAGCACATCTACATCACCGAGAGAGGCTAGTGCTCAGACCTCAGCCTCTTCAATGACAGGCAACTTGCCGGGACCGCCACGCTGACTAAGGCCCAGGCCGGTAATTTAGAGCGAGACCGCCCGGTGAAGCTCGAGAAGAAGGAGTAGGAGGGCCCCTCACCCTGCCCTCTCCCCCAGAGGGGAGAGGGTGTTCTCGAACCTTCGCCCCCGCAGGGGGAGAGGGCAGGGTGAGGGGGCGCGGTTGGGGTGGTTACTTCGTGACCTGGACTGTGCCCTTCATGTTGGGGTGCAGCGCGCAGTTGTAGTTGAAGACGCCCGCGTCCTTGAAGGTCAGGGACGCGTTCTGGCCCTTCAGCAGGAACCCGGTCCTGAGCGGGGTTCCCGCCACCGTCACCTGGTGCGGCGACTCGTCCGTATTCGTCCACGTGACCGTCTTGCCCGGCGTGACCGTGATGCCGGGAGGCCCGAAGGTGAAGGCGCCGATGTTCACCCCGATCGAGCCCGCGGGCGCGGGCGCCGCGCTCGCCACCATGGTCCGGCCCGCCAGCGCCGGATAGGAGATCACGTAGTCGATCTGGTCGTGGGGCTTGTGGCACTGAAAGCACGCCTTGTAGTTGGCCTTGTCGTTGAACTTGCCGTCCGCTCCGAAGACCGAGTACTCCCATTCGCCGTTGCGGATGTCGTCCGGGTACTCGGCGCCCCACCCGGTGCGCTTCTCCATCACCGCGTAGGCGATCAGGTCGCCCTTCATGAAGCGGCCCTTGGCATCCTTGAGCGGATTGCCCTGGGCGTCCACCTGGGCCTTGTACTGCACCAGGGTGAGCACGGTGCCACTCGGCAACGGCTTGCCCTCCATGGCCGCCTTGACCGCGGGGGCGCTGGCGTACAGCTCCCGGTACTGCTTCACGTCGTACCGGTCGGCGATGGTATAGAGGACATCGTCCTTGAACTTGGCGGGGAACACGATCTTCTCCGGCCCCGCGCTGCTGCGCGAGGTCACCGCGGCGAGGGCGGCCACGACGACGGTCACGACGACGAGCCCGAGAGCCCGCTGTCTCATGCGATGTCCTCCTTGATGTCGGGGCACGGTGAGGCGTCGAGCCGGAGTGTAGGGGCGGGCCGGCCCCCTTTCGTCACAACCGTGTAAAATCACGCGCGCCCGTGGGCGCTCTCGGACTGCGAGGGTAGCAGGGAGACGTGGCTGTGGACGGCCACCCACCGGCCGTTCCGGCGGGCGAGGTTGAAGGTCGCGCGGCCATGGCGCTTGAAGGGGTGCCCATCGGGGCCGGTGGCGTCCGACGACCAGGTCGCGGCGATCCACGCCGAGTCGCCCGCTCCCGCGACGGTCGGGGCCTCCTCGAAGCGAAAGCCGCGGATGCGCGGCCAGATCTGGCGCCACTGCTCGCGCTCGATGTTGTCGAGGCCGTGGACCGCGGTGGCGTAGGTGCCGAAGGCCACCGCGTCCGGGGCGAAGAGGCGGCGCCCCGCCGCGAAATCCCGGCCGCGGCAGGCCGCCTCGAAGGTGGAGAGCCAGTCGAGCGCAGCGGGGCGGGCGTCGGGCATGCGCGGATTATGCGGCGGCCCGGGGTCTTGTCAAGCGCGGGCTGACTCGCTATCCTGCGGCCCCATGACGCCGTCCGGATCCGCGGCCCTGCTCAGCAAGGATGCGCTGCGCGCGCTGGCCCAGGCGCAGGGGCTGGCCCTCAGCGAGGTGGATCTCGAGGGCCTGCTGCCGCTGGTGCAGTCCGGCCGCACGGTGCTGGCCGAGCTGGCCGGCGCGCCGATCGACGACGTCGAGCCCACCTCGCTGTACCACATGCTCTAGGACGCGGGCGCCATGGCCGATCTCGTGTGGGCGTCGATGGGCGAGCTGGCCCGGCTGGTGGCCACCAAGGCGGTGTCGCCGGTGGAAGTCGTGCAGGCGCATCTCGATCGGATCGCGGCGCTCGACGGCACGCTCAAGTCCTACATCACGGTCATGGGCGACGCCGCGCGGCAGGCCGCCAAGGCGGCCGAGGCCGCGGTGACGGCGCGCGAGACGCTCGGGCCGCTGCACGGGGTGCCGGTCGGGCTCAAGGACCTCTACTGCACGAAGGGCGTGAGGACCACCGGGGGCTCCCGGATCCTGGGCGACTGGATCCCGGCCGAGGACGCCACCGTGGTCTCTCGCCTCGGCGCCGCGGGCGCAATCACGCTGGGCAAGCTCAACATGCACGAGTTCGCCTACGGACCTGAGGGGCTCAACGTGCGCTACGGTACCCCGTGGAATCCTTGGGACCCGGCCACCCACCGCATCTGCGGCGGCTCCTCGTCCGGCTCGGGAGCCGCGGTGGCGGCAGGGCTCTGCCCGGGCGCGCTCGGCTCCGACACGGGCGGCTCCATCCGCATCCCGTCATCGCTCTGCGGCCTCACCGGCATCAAGCCAACGTACGGACGCGTGAGCCGGGCGGGCGCGCTGCCGCTCGCGTGGTCGCTCGACCACGTCGGGCCGATGTGCCGGAGCGCGGCGGACTGCGCGCTGATGCTCGGCGCCATGGCGGGCTACGATCCGCGTGATCCGTCCACGAGTGCGCTGCCCGTGCCGGAGTACGCGGCGGCCCTGACCGGCCAGGTCAAGGGGCTGCGCATCGGGCTGCTCCGGCAGTTCTTCCTGGAGACGGCGGGAGCGCCTCAGCGCCAGGCGGTGGAGCAGGCGGTCAAGACGCTCGAGGGGCTCGGTGCCTCCGTTCGGGACGTCACGCTCGAGCAGATGAAGTATTCGGCGGGCGTCGTCGCCGCCGTGATCTCGGTGGAGTCCTACGCCTATCACGAGGCCTGGCTCAAGACGCGCGGGGCCGAATACGGGCCCGACGTGCGGGAGCGGCTGCTGGTGGGCGCCTTTGTCTCCGGCGCCGACTATCTGAAGGGCCAGCGCGTGCGTCGGTTGCTCCGCGACGAGGTGGACCAGGTGCTGGGTGGCGTGGACGTCCTGATCGCGCCCACCGTACCGGTCGCGGCCACGGAGGTGGGCGCGCGCGAGGTGGACGTGAACGGGCGCCGGGAGCCGGTCCGGCCGAGCCTCATCCGCTACACCCGGCCCTTCAACGCGAGCGGGCACCCTGCCGCGTCCGTCCCGTGTGGCTTCACCGCCGACGGCTTGCCCATCGGCATGCAGGTCATCGGGCGCTCCTTCGACGAGGCCACCGTCCTGCGGGTGGCCGACGCCTATCAGCGCGTGACCGACTGGCACACGCGCCGGCCGCCGCTCGGGGCCTGATCGAGGTCCCGCCGCGTCGGCTGCCCTCGAGCCATGGACGAGCCCGAACCGGTCGATCTGCCTATCGAGGACTCGCTCGATCTCCACACCTTCGCCCCGCGGGATGTCCGGTCGGTGGTGGACGAGTACCTGCGGCAGGCGGCGGCGCGGAGTTTCGCGGAGGTCCGCTTGATCCACGGCAAGGGCACCGGCACCCAGCGGGCCATCGTGCGGAGCGTACTGGCCGCGCATCCCGACGTGCTGCGCTTCTTCGACGGGCCGCCCGAACGGGGCGGGTGGGGCGCGACGGTGGTGGTGCTCAGGCGTTAGCAGGGCGGCGCCCTGCTAGTCGCGGTCGGCCCGGAGGAGCAGCATCCGGTCGCTGAAGGACACGATGCGGCCGTTCTCGACCGCGAAGTCGAAGGCCTCCCGGCAGCGGGCGGGCGCGGCGAGCACGAAGCGCTCGAGATCCGCCCGGGCCGCGGGTGTCATCCGCATCCGGCTCGTCCAGTCCGCCCAGTCCCTCCGCTTGCTCATGATCGCCTCGTCGATCACGGTGAGGCCGGCGGCCCGGAGGAAGGCGGTCCACTCGAGCTGCCGGAAGGCGCGCACGTGGCTCGGGTCGCGTCGCCGCTCGACTTCCCGGATGAACGCGGAGGCGTCTTCGTCGTCGTGGCCCAGGATGTCCTGCACGAGGAAGGAGCCGCCCGCTCGGAGAATGCGCGCCACCTCGCGCAGCACGGGCAGGAGGGCCGGGAAGTGGTGGGCCGCGATGCGGCAGGTCACGACGCCGAAGGTTCCGCCCCGGAACGGCAGGTCCTCCACGTCGGCGGCGAGAAATCGGATCGTGTCCGGGGTCGCGCTCTGCGCGGCCACGAACTCCCGAGCGGCCCGCAGCATGGGCAGGGTGAGATCCGCGGCCACCACGCTCGCGGTGAAGCGCGAGAAGGCCAGCGCGGTGTGGCCGCCGCCGGTGGCGATGTCGAGCACACGCGCGGCGGCGCGCTTCCGGCCCCAGGCGAGGAGCTGCTCCAGATCCGGTCCGGTGGCGTGGCCGGCGCTCGCCACGTAGGCGGCCGCGCTCGGCCCGAACTGCGCCTGCACCTGCGCCTTCTGCCGCTCGCTCACCGAGAAGGGGAGGTCAGGATGGTTTGCGCTGGGCCAGGTGGCGGAGCAGGAACTCCGAGTCGAGCGGTGTCAGGTCGAAGCGGCGGCCGGCCTCGTCGATCAGCTTCATGCGATCGGCCTGGGGGTTGTCCTGGAGCTGGTCGTCGATCCACTTCACGGCCTGCTTGATGGGGGCTTCGGCAGCGCTCATGGCTTGATCCTCTCTGCGGCCCGGGGAGCCGGCCGCGTCGGCGTCACAGATCGCGGACCACGCGGCGGGCGCGATCCACGTTCCGGCGGAAGATGTCGAAGGAGTTCTCCATCGCGGGCTTGCGGCCCTGCCCGCGGTCGAGGGTGAAGCAGGAGAACGTGATGTCGTGGGCCAGCGGGAAGTCGCGGTAGAGATGGCCCGCCACCTTCTGGGGGTTCTCGGAGCGGGTGATCTCGAAGTCCTCCAGGGCGCGCAGCGGGGGCATGCGCTCGCCGTGCTTGGTCCGTACCCACTTCATGGTGCCGCCCAGCAGGTAGGACAGGAACAGGCAGTCCACCAGCATGGACTCGGTCCACGGGATCGCCTTCTGGTAACCCGCCACGAAGCGGGCCCCGGTGGCCAGGAGGAAGTTCTTCGCGGTGTCCGGCGTGACGAAGTCGCAGGCGCCGAAGATGTAGCCGGTGCCGGTGCTGGGGCGGCAATGGTCCACCAGGGTCTCCAGTCGGATCACCTTGTCGCCGATGCCCACCAGCTTCCGGCGCTGGCCGTGAGAGGCGATGTAGCAGACCTGGAAGGAGCGCCGCCGGCGCCGGACCTCCTCGAGGAGCAGGCCCAGGTCGTAGCTCGAGTAGAAGCGACGGTAGACCAGGTTGACCCGGATCCCCTCCCAGGCGAGCGACTGCCGGATCGCCTTGAGATAGGGCAGGACCGAGGGCTCGTCGTCCAGCAGACGGCCCTTCCTGTTCCACATCGACTCCAGAATGACGACGCCTGGCATAGTCCTGTCCTGAGAAATCCCCTCGGGAGCCCAGGGGAGCCCTGGGCGCTGCATGATACCACGGGGAATCGGGCCGGGAATTGGATGGTTTATTACTCATCCAATTGGCGCTTTACAAGGACACAAAGACTCCCATAATGGCGGGCATCAGGGAGCCATGAGGATTCCACTGGACAGGGGAACCGGTCGGGTTGGCAAGGCGCCATTGTCCCGCCAGATCCAGCTCCACGTCGAGCGGCTGATCAGCCAGGGGCTGCTCGCCGCGGGTGTGAAGCTGCCGGCCAGCCGGGAGCTGGCCCGCGAGCTGGGGGTCAATCGCACGACGGTCGCGCTCGCGTATGACGAGCTGGTGGCCGGTGGCTGGGCGCGGGCGCACGTGGGCCAGGGCACGTTCGTCGCGGACCGCGTGCCCGCTTCCCCCACGGTCAGCCGTCCCGCGGTGCCGCGGCTGGACTGGACCGGATTCCTGTCCAAGGGAGCGCAGGTGATCGCCGCGGACAGCCGGCGGCGGCGCGGCTACAGCCAGGTGCCGCAGCCGGGGCCCGGCGCCGTCTCCTTCGCGGGCGGCATGCCGGACAGCGGGCTCTTCCCGACCGATGCGTTCCGGCGCGTGCTCAATCGCGTGATCCGGGAGGAAGGGCGGGAGCTGCTGCAGTACTATCCGGGGCGCGGCTATCCGCCGCTGCGGGAGTTCCTCGCCGGCTACCTGCTCCGCTTCGGGCTCGAGGTGCGCCCCGACGAGATCCTGATCGTGAACGGCTCGCAGCAGGGCTTCGATCTCGTCGCGCGGACCCTGCTCGATCCGGGGGACTTCGTCGCGATCGAGGAACCGTCCTATCCGCGCGCCATGCAGGTGTTCCGCGCCTTCGGCGCTCAGCTCCTGCCGGTGCCCATGGTGGGCGGCGGGCTCGATCCGGAGCATCTCGACCGGCTGCTCGAGCGCCAGTCGCCGAAGCTGCTCTACTGCCAGCCCAGCGCCCACAACCCCACCGGGCTCACGATGCGGCCGGAGACGCGCAAGCGGCTCCTGGAGGTCGCGGCGCGCCACCGGTTGCCCATCATGGAGGATGGCTTCGACGGCAGCCTGTTCTTCGGCCCGCACCCGCCCGCGCCCCTCAAGGCGCTCGACGTCTCGGGGCTCGTCATCTATATCGGCACGTTCTCCAAGATCCTGTTCCCGGGCCTGCGCCTCGGCTGGATCGTGGCCGCTCCGGAGCTGATCGACCGCCTGGAAGTCGCCAAGGAGCTGGCCGATATCCACACGAGCCCGGTCATCCAGGCGGCGGTCTACCACTTCTGCCGCCAGCGCCTGCTCGACCGGCATCAGACGCGGGTGCTGCGCGAGTACGGCCGGCGCCGCGCCGCGCTGCTCGGCTCACTCACCAAGCGGATGCCCCCCGGCGTGACCTGGACGGACAACGAAGGCGGCTTCTCGCTGCTGCTCACGCTGCCGGCGGGGCTGGACGCCGCTCCGCTGCTCGAGCGCGCGGCGGCGCGGGGGGTGATCTTCACCCCGGGGAACGCGTTCTTCGTGGACGGCGGCGGCGAGCGGATGCTGCGCCTGTCATTCTCGGCCCTGCCGCTGTCCCAGATCGACGACGGCATCAAGCGGCTCGCCGACCTCATTCGCGACGTGCAGCGGCAACCGGAGCCGGTCGGCCTCACCGCGGCCCGCGCCATGCCGCTGGTCTAGGAGGCGTCGGTGGACTTCCACACTCTCGCGGCCCGCGGAGGGCGTGACGTGCCCTCGGCCAGCCGGCCCCTGACCGCACCCATCTACCAGACGAACGTGTACGTGTTCGAGGACATGGACACCGTCGAGTCGGTCTGGGAGAGCAAGAAGCCGGGTTTCGTCTACGGTCGCTACGGCACCGGCAACCACACGATGCTGGAAGACCTCGTGGCGGCCCTCGAGGGCGCGGAGGCCGCGGTGGCGTGCGCCTCGGGCATGGGGGCCACCACCGCGCTGCTCCTCGGTCTCTTCTCGACGGGGGACCATCTCGTGTCCGCGCGGGATCTCTACGGCTCCACCGCCGCGTTCCTCCAGGACGAGGGGCGGCGGCTCGGGGTCGAGACCGACTTCGTGGACGCGACCGACCCCGCGGCCGTCCTCGAGGCGCTGCGGCCGGGCACCCGCGCGGTCTTCGTCGAGGCGATCTCGAACCCGCTGCTGCGGCTCGTGGACGTGCCGGGGCTCGCCCCCGAGCTGGCGCGCCGCGGGATCGACCTGATCGTGGATGCGTCGATGGCGTCGCCCGCGGTGTTCCGCCCGCTCGAGTACGGGGCGACCATGGTGATGCACAGCCTGACCAAGTTCATCTCCGGGCACGGTGACGTCACCGGCGGGCTGGTCGCCGGCCGAGCCGAGCCGATGGCCCGCGTCCGCAACGCGATGATCCGCGCGGGCACGAACCTGGGCCCGTTCGACGCCTGGCTGGCCACCCGCGGCGCCCGCACCCTCGCGGTGCGCATGGAGCGGCAGTGCGCGACCGCGCTGGCCCTGGCCCAGGGCCTCGAGCGATTGCCCGCGGTGTCGCGGGTGTACTACCCCGGGCTGCTCTCGCACGCGCAGCACGCGCTCTCCCGGCGACTGATGCCGAAGCTCTCGGGCGCCATGCTCTCCTTCGACTTGCGGGGCGGCGCGCCGGCGGTCGAGCGCTTCATGGGGCAGACGCGGCTGCTCGAGTTCGCCCCGAGCTTCGGTGACGTCGCCACCACCTGGACCTATCCGGCGCGCACCTCGCACCGGCGCGTCTCGGACGAGGAGAAGGCCGTGATCGGGATCGGGGCGGGCCTGGTTCGCGTGTCGGTCGGGCTCGAGGATCCGGCCGAGCTGATGGCCGATCTGGAAGGGGCGATCGCATGAGCGGGGTGCAGGTCGAGCGGCCGCCGTCGATGGTGAACCCGGTGATCCTGGAAGGCCGCTGGGTGCGGCTCGAGCCGCTCGAGGAGGCGCACGCGCCCGGGCTGCTCGCCGCGGCGGCGGGCCGGCGCGACGCCTACGGCTTCACGCTGGTGCCCGGCAACGAGGCCGAGACCGCGGCCTACATCGAGACCGCGCTCGGCGAGCAGGCGGTCGGCCGCGCGCTTCCATTTGCCACGGTCGACCGGGCTCGGAGCCTGATCGTCGGCGCGACGCGGTTCTTCAACGTAGAGTTCTGGCTGTGGCCGCCCGACAACGCGAACCAGCGCGGCGCGGACCGGCCCGACGTGGTGGAGATCGGCTGGACCTGGCTGGGCGCCTCCGCGCAGCGGACGCCGATCAACACCGAGGCGAAGCTCCTGATGCTGGCGCACGCGTTCGAGCACTGGCGGGTCCATCGCGTGAGCCTCATGACGGACGCGCGGAATCAGCGCTCGCGCGACGCGATCATGCGGCTGGGCGCCCGGTTCGACGGAATTTTGAGAGCGGCCCGGCCCGCGAGCGACGGCGCCATCCGGGACACCGCGGCCTTCTCCATCCTGGAGGCGGAGTGGCCCGCGATCAGGACCAATCTGGAAGCGCGACTCAGGCAGTGATCCGACCCGACCACGAAAAGGAGACGAGGACATGGAAAGCGGAACGCCGAGGCTGAAGGTGGGGCTGGCCGAGATGCTGAAGGGTGGCGTCATCATGGACGTCACCAATGCCGAGCAGGCCAAGATCGCCGAGGACGCGGGGGCGGTCGCGGTGATGGCGCTGGAGCGGGTGCCGTCCGACATCCGCCGGGACGGCGGGGTGGCCCGGATGTCGCCGGTGACCAAGATCAAGGAGATCCAGAAGGCGGTGACCATCCCGGTGATGGCCAAGTGCCGCATCGGCCACTTCGTGGAGGCGCAGATCCTCGAGGCCCTGGGCGTGGACTTCATCGACGAGTCCGAGGTGCTCACCCCGGCCGACGAGCACTTCCACGTGGACAAGTTCGCCTTCAAGGTGCCGTTCGTCTGCGGGTCGCGTGACCTGGGCGAGGCCCTGCGCCGGATCGGCGAGGGCGCGGCCATGATGCGGACCAAGGGCGAGGCGGGCTCGGGCAATATCGTGGAGGCGGTGCGCCACATGCGCGCGGTGGTGTCGGGCATCCGCCGGCTCACCATGCTCGGGGACGAGGAGCTGATGACCGAGGCCAAGAACCTGGGCGCTCCCTACGAGCTGGTGCGCTGGGTGGCCAAGACCGGGCACCTGCCGGTGCCGAACTTCTCGGCGGGCGGCATCGCCACCCCGGCCGACGCCGCGCTGATGATGCAGCTCGGGGCCGAGGCGGTGTTCGTGGGCTCGGGCATCTTCAAGTCCGCGGACCCGGCGGTGCGCGCGAAGGCCGTCGTGCAGGCCACCACGCACTTCAAGGACCCGGACGTGCTGGCCCGCGTCTCGGAAGGCCTGGGCGACGCGATGCCCGGCATCGAGACCTCCAAGCTCAAGGAATCGGAACTGCTCCAAACGAGAGGGTGGTAGGGCGAGGCGCAGCCGAAGGCGAGCCGAGCGCATACAAGAGGGAAGCTGGGCTGGTAGGAAGCAGAGCTGGGAGGGGAGCAGTGGCTTGGCGAGGCGCAGCCGAAGGCGAGCCGAGCGCATACAAGAGAGGGGCTAACGCCAGACAGCAAGATGGATCCCGTTCACGACGACCTCCACACCCTCCCGCCCAACCTCAAGCTCCGGCGGACGACGGCGCCTGCGACCACCTTCCCGGGGCGCAGGTGCCGTCCGTCCGGCTGGCGTCGACGGCGGGCCGGCTGGTGGACCTGGCGGACGCCACCGAGCGGCCCACCGTCCTGTTCTCCTACCCGCGGACCGGCGGAGCCGGGGAAGGCCGCCGCGCCCGAGTGGGACGCCATTCCGGGGGGCCCGCGGGTGCACGCCCCAGCGCTGCGGTTTCCGCGATCTCCATCGGGACTTCACCGCGCTGGGCGTCGGGGTCTTCGGAGTCGGCACCCAGGACACCGGCTATCAAGCGGAGTTCGCCGAGCGCAACCACGTGCCCTTCGAGCTCCTGAGCGATCGCGACCTGGCGCTGACCCGCGCCCTCCGCCTGCCGACCTTCGAGTATCCGGTGGAGCGCGGGGGGCCGACCACCCTGATCAAGCGCATGGCCTGGTACGCCGAGCGGGGGCGCATCGAGAAGATCTGGTATCCGGTCTTTCCGCCGGACTGCAACGCCGAGACGGTGCTCGCGTGGCTGCACGCGCGCGCTCGAATGGTGCCGACCGGCCGGAGTGAGGTGAAGCTCGCGTGAAGATCGGCGTCCTGGCCCTGCAAGGGGATTTCAGCCTGCACCGGAAAGCGCTCGATCGCATCGGGGTCGAGTCGGTCGAGGTGCGCATGCCGCGTCAGCTCGACGAGGTCGCCGGGCTGATCATGCCCGGAGGCGAGAGCACCACCCTGCTCAAGCTCATGGACGCCTGGGACTTCGTACCCGCGCTCGAGAAGTTTCACGCCGCCGGGCGGCCCATCTTCGGGACCTGCGCCGGGATGATCCTGCTGGCCCGCGAGGTCCAGAGCCCCGCCCAGCTCTCGCTGGGCTTCATCGATCTCACCGTCGAGCGCAATGCCTACGGACGGCAGAAGGAGTCGTTCGAGGCGGTCGGCTCGGGTGATCTGGGGCAGGGCACCCGCCCGCTCAAGATGGTGTTCATCCGGGCGCCCCGGATCCGGCGCATCAGCGCGGCGGTGACGCCCCTGGCGGAGCACCGGGAGGAATGCGTGATGGCCCGGCAGGGGAGCGTGGTCGTGGCCGCCTTCCATCCCGAGCTCACGGGAGAGCCCACGGTGCACGAGTACTTCGCCGGGATGGTCCGCGCCGCCGGCTAGCGTGGACCCGTCCACTGCCCGCGGGGATCCGGTGTCACCGGGGCAGACCGCTAGGCATCGAGCAGCTCCACCGGGTCGCCCAGCGTGATCCGGCCGCCGCGCACCACCGCGCAGTCCAGCGCCATCCGCCCGCCGAACTCGGAGGCGATCCGCCGGAGCACCGAGAGGTCCTGCTCCTGGGTGTCCGGGTCGTAGGTGGTCATGACGCAGCGCGACCTGAGCTGCGCCACCGATGCGACCACGCCGCCGATCCGCAGCCGGCGCCCGGGCCACCCCCGCTCCGCCAGTCCGTCCACGCCGCCGATGACGACATTGGGGCGCAGCCGCCGGTGGTCCACGCCGAGCTGCTCGAAGGCCCCGTCGGTGCCGATCAGCAGCGGCAGGACGTCGAACCGCTCCGGACCGTCGTAGCGGACCAGGCTCGCGTCGGGCCCGGCCGCCGCCCGCACCGCGGCGCCGCTCTCCGTGGACCGCCAGGGTCTGCCGTCGATCAGAGGACCGCCGTCCGGCCCCAGGCTACCGTGGAGCCCGAGCAGGCGGGGGTGGGTGCGCGACGTGATGACCCGGCCGCCGGGTCCCGCGACGTGCACGACGCGATCGCCGCCGATCCCGGCGTCGGTCAGCTCCGCGCTCTCCAGCCGCTCGCCGGCCATGGACTTGACCGGGTACCGCCACAGCTCCGCAATCCACATGGCCCGTCCTCCTCTCGTGCTAACCTCTTTGACAAGAAAAACAGGTTAATGGATTCACGAGGATCAAGTCGATAGCCAGAATATTTAAATCAGCGGCTTATGCCTAGTGCCCGAAGGGAATCTATCAAGATCGGTGACGACCTCGCCCTCGACTTCGCCAACACCGTGCAGGCGGAGGGTCGGGACGCGACAGGTCGACTCCACTCCTGGAGCGGTCTCATCGACTTCCTCGAGCTCCGGGGCGCCCTGACCCGGACGGGGGCCGTCGATCTCCGGGCCATGGGCGAGAGCGATGCCCGCCGGTGCGCGGCGGCGTTCGGCCAGAGCGTGCAGCTCCGCGACACGATCCGCGCGATGCTCGGGGCCATGGTGGCCAAGCGGCCGCTGCGGGCCCGGTGGGTGGCCGACGTGAACCTGGCGCTGGGGTGGGGCGCCGGCGCGGATCGGCTGATGCGGCACGAGGCCGGGTGGCGACTGGGTTTCACCCCGGAGGCGGCCGATCCTCTCCGGGCCCTTGCCCCGATCGCGCGCTCCATCGCCGATCTGGCCGCGTCGGGCCGGGGCGTCGAGATCCGGAAGTGCGCGAATCCGCGATGTGTTCTCTACTTCCGCGACCGCTCCCGCGGCCGGCGCCGACGCTGGTGCTCGATGGCGGTCTGCGGCAACCGCATGAAGGTGGCCGCCCACACCCGGCGACATGGACGCCGCCGTTCTGCCTAGATTCGTTTACCCTTGACAGTACTCGGGCCCCGAGGCAAGGTATGGTCCGACCAGCCGACCAGGGGCTCACGGACGTGCGTTTCGAGGAGGAAGGGCATGGCTCACTTCACCTGCGAGGTCGTCTACCGGGGCATCTTCCAGAAGAACCTGGCGGCGAGAATATGCCGGGGCATCGTGCTGTCCGCGCGCAAGGCCGGCCGGTGGGGGATCGCCTTCGGGCGCTACGGGGACAGCCCCCAGCGTAACGGCATTCCCGCCAAGGACTTCGCCATCGTCGCCGACTCCCAGGAGGAGCTCGAGCAGAACATGGCCCGCTACGAGCCCAAGGAAGTGGACGTCACGATCTGCGTGGACGACACGCTGTCGAAGGGCGTCGAGTCCTGGGCCTGGTACGGGCTGCAGCCGATCAACCGGCTGACCGTCTCCGGCGGCACCGTCCTGATGACCTCGCTGCAGAGCCCGACCGAACTCCTGAAGGACATCCACAAGAAGGACGCGCTGTACAACCTGGCCCTCATCCGGGCCAAGGCCTCGTTCTCCGGGCTCTGGGTCTACAAGGAGGACCACACCGAGGCGCGCATCCTGGGCGCCCTGGCCAAGATCCAGCCCGAGTTCCTGTCGCTGGACGCGGTGTGCCAGGCCATCACGGAGGCCGAGTGGGGCTCCGATCTCAAGGTGGCCTCGGCCCGCAAGGCCCACGAGCGGCTGGAGACCCAGCCGATCCAGATGACCGAGGGCAATGCGGAGATCCCGTTCTCCTTCGAGAAGCCGAAGTGGTGGGAGATGCGCGAGGGGGTGACCATCCCGGCCATCCCCATCGGCAAGCCGATGGAGGGGGGCAAGGGCTACGTGCCGGAGCGCAACCCGTACTTCAAGAAGTTCACGACCCGCACCATGCGGCCGGTGATCGACTTCGACAAGTGCGTGAAGTGCACCCTCTGCTGGATCCAGTGCCCCGACTCCTGCTTCGACGTCACCCCGGACGGCCTCTACGACGCCAACATGGAGTCCTGCTGCGGCTGCGGCGTCTGCGAGGCCGTGTGCCCGGCCAAGGACTGCGTCACCATGGTGCGCGAGGACGCCTTCGAGGACAACGCGAGCCAGTGGGAGATGTGGCGGACCGACAAGGCCACGTACACGACGTGGATGACCGACAAGATCCACAGCAAGGAGCACATCACCCGCTCGCACGGTTTCCGTTTCCGCGGCCAGTACGAGCAGGAGATCAAGCAGGAGCTGGACGCCGGCGGCACCGAGATCACCGCGGGCATCCCCGGCGAGAACGCCGACTCGAAGCAGGCCTAGAGGAGACCGACCATGGCCGTGGAGACGAAGGCAGCACCGGCACCCGCCGACCACAAGGAGATGCTCATCTCGGGCAGCGAGGCCTGCGCCGAGGCCCTCACCCTGGCGGACCTGGACGTCGTCACCGCCTACCCGATCCGGCCGTACGACACGGTCATGCAGGCGATCGCCAAGAAGATCGCCAACGGCCAGCTCGAGGCCGAGTACATCGTGGCCGAGGGCGAGCACAGCCAGTTCGAGATCGTCAAGCACGCCTCCACGGTGGGGGCGCGCGTGTTCTGCGGCTCCTCCGGCGTGGGCTGGATGTACGCGATGGAGTGCCTGACCGTCACGCCCCCGCTCCGGGTCCCGATGGTCTGCATGGTGGGCAACCGCGCGCTCGATGATCCCGGCGCCTTCGGCGTCGAGCACAACGACGCGCTGGTCGTCCGGGACCTCGGCTGGTTGCTGATCTGGGTG
This sequence comes from Candidatus Rokuibacteriota bacterium, assembly GCA_040902305.1. GTDB lineage: Bacteria > Methylomirabilota > Methylomirabilia > Rokubacteriales > CSP1-6 > CAMLFJ01. The sequence continues at coordinate 29,184 of JBBDXN010000067.1, forward strand.
GACACCGCCCAGGAGATGCTCGACACCACGCTGCTCGCCTACCGGATCGCCGAGGACCGGCGCGTCTTTCTGCCCATCGCGATCTCGGCGGACGGCGCCTTCCTCACGCATTCCCAGACGATCTGTCAGGTGCCGAGCCGGGCCCTCGTGGACAAGTTCCTGCCGCGTTACGACCGGGGTGACCTGCAGCTACACCCGGACAACCCGATCACGGTGGCGCCCCAGGCCAACGAGGACTGGGTCATCGAGATCCGGCGGCAGA
>JBBDXN010000068.1:0-29303 GCA_040902305.1 Candidatus Rokuibacteriota bacterium
CCAGGAGGGAGAGGGATCACCAATCGCCTCCCTCTCCCTCCTGGGAGGGAGAGGGTCGGGGTGAGGGTGGGGCGCCCGTTCGTGAATGATCGGGGTTAGGGCGCGCGGTACTCCTCGATGACCTCGAGGATGCGCTTCCGGATGGCCTGCCGGATCGCGGGGTCGGAGAGGTCCTTGGCGAGCGCGTCCTCCTCGACGTCGAGCATCTTCACGAAGCGGGGCGGCTGCCCGGCCGGCGCGCGCTCGACGAAGGGGCGGGAGCCGTCGAGAATGCCCTCCCAGGTCTCGCGCAACAGCGCCCAGTAGGCCCGGCGCCGATCCGCGAAGGCCCGCGCGCCCGCGCACTCGGCGTCGGGCAGCCGCACGTACCAGTTCTTGCCGAGCTCGCGGGCCAGGGGAGTGCGCCCCTTGTCGTCGTGAATGGTCTTGACGTTGTCCTGCCGCTCGAGCCAGCTCCCGCCCTGGGCCGGCCCGTACACCACGATGCGCGTTCCCCGCTGCAGCGTCTGGTAATCCGAGCGGCCCATGTCGCGGGTCTCGCGGCCCGGGATCGGCGCGTAGTTCGAGCAGGACCATTCGGGGTACGCGCGGTCCTCGTTCCACCGCGCCGCGCACTGGTAGCGGAGCCCGTCGTCCAGGTTGGTCACCCGTCGCGTCCACAGCCCGGGCGTCGCCCGCAGGTCGCGGACCTCCCAGCGCAGCGGCGCGACGAAGTCGTAGAGGAAGGGCGCACCGTACTCCCAGTCTTCGGACTGATGACGGATCGTCGCGTCTTCCCGGACCTTTCCGGCCAGGTCGCTGAGGAACAGGATGCGCTGCAGCCGCACCCGCTGTGCGGACAGCGCCTCGGCGGTGATCCATTCCTTGGCCGACTTGTCGCGATTGACGTCGTACACGCGCGGGTCCCGGACATAGCCCGGCTTGAGGGCCTCGACCTCGACATAGCTGTAGTCCACCAGATAGCAGCCGGTCATGCGCTGCACCGCGTCCCGCCCACGGGCGAGCTGGCTGTCCTGGGCGTGGGCCACGGAGGCTCCGGCGAGGAGCGTCAGCAGCACCAGCAGCGCGGCGGGGGGCATCGGTCGAGAGGCCTCTACGGCTCAGGGTCAGCCAAGCCGCAGGGCCTGTCAACACGGAAGCAGTCCCGGTCAGAAGCGGACGCGGAGACGGTAGCCCAGGGTGGTCGCCCCCTCCCTGGGCACCGCGAGGCTCCACCGGGCCGTGAAGGCCTGGAGCTTCTGGTGGGGGTGGCTGGCCCGGAGAACCTCCCAGTCGCCGGGCATGGGCTCGATGACCTCGACGGTCACCGCTTCCTTCTTGTGGTTGCGGAGCGTGACCTCCCACTCGATCTCGTAGAGATGGCTCCCGATCCGCTTCCAGTCCTTCTGCACGCGCTCGCCGACCACGTCGAAGGCCTCGCCCATCTTGATCCGCACGCGCTCGTCCTTGGGGGTGTGGTCGATCCAGTCCTCGCCGATGAGCTGCTGGCTGCCCGAGGCGTCCGCCTTGTACACCCGCACCTTGCCCTTGGGCAAGGGCACCCCGAGGCGGTTCTCCTTGGCGTTCTTGATGTCGAGGTAGACGCCGACCTTCTGGTTCGAGATCGGCACGCCGTACTGGGTGCGGTGGTAGCTCGCCGCGCCGTGGTAGATGAAGCGCTTGTTCACCGGGATCTCGGCCGCCGACAGCAGCGTGAGCTGCTTGGTCTGGCTGTCCTTGATGGTGGTGCGCCCGTCCAGCGTGTAGAGGTGATACTCGAAGAAGCCCTCCGATTTGAAGTCCCGGTCGGCCATCGCGGGGGACGCCGCCTTCGCGGCCATCTCGAGCGCCCGCCGCGAGTCGTCGCGGCTGCCGGCCCGGTGCACGTCGCCGGCCACCAGCTTCAGCGCCGCGTCGCGATAGGTCGCTCCGCTCTGGTTGTTGATGGTGACCCAGCCGGTGAGATCGGTGCGCGAGTCGGCCGCGTTGATCAGCATCACGTAGTCGGCCTTCCAGTTGATGCCGCCGGTGAGATAGGAGGCCTCCACGCGCTGGGGCGCCGGACTCGTGTTCCGCAGCAGCCAGGCGAGCGTCGGCTTCGACACCAGGTTCTCGGGCAGCGCGGGGAGCACCACGTTGCCGAAATGGCCCATGTGGATCTGCCCGTTGATGTCGTAGACCGGGCCGCGCGTGGAGAGCAGCGTGGCCTCCTGGTAGCTGCCGTTGCCCTGGTACAACCGGACCTTCCGCCCCACGTACTTCTCCATGAGCTTCTCGCTGGACAGCAGGTCGTACTCGTAGTTCTGCTCGAGGATCTTGAGTCCGGCCGGATCGCTGAGCGACCGCAGGTGCACGGACGTGGGGTCGATCTGGGCCGCCACGTCGACGAAGTGGGTCTCGATCATGCCGGGGGCGAGCCGGATCTCGCGCACTTCCTTCACGAGGCCCAGGTTGCCGTTGTAGACCGTGATCATGAGGTCGCGTTGCTCGCCGGCGGTGATCTTGACCGGCGCCGCCGCGGCGGGATGGGCCCAGCCCAGCGCGGCGGCGAGGGTGAATGCGATCAGGCGTTTCGGGAGCGTTCTCATCGTGGTCCTCCGGGGTCCGGATGGTGTGCGTATCCGGTTAGACCCGGCGGTGGCGAAGAAGTTCCGCCAAGACTCCGGCCATGAGCCTGAAGCAGTAAACGAATGTCCGCGGCCCGGGGGAGTGCGGGGGCCATGTCGGGGCCCCCGCAGCTGAAGAGCCTGAAGAACTAAACGAGTGTCCGCTAGGGCTACTGCAGGCGGAGGATGACGCGGACCTGGGCGGGGAGGTCCGGGCGCTCGGCCTCGACTTGCCAGGCACCGACGCGGGCCAGGCTCTCGGAGAACTCCGCATAGCGCGGCTGCGGGATCAGGGCCTCGACCACGGTCGCCTCGTCCTCGCGCCGGCGCTGCGTCACGCTGCCGCCCACGCGGGCGATCAACGCGGCGAGGTCGCGCTCCGCCGCGTCGCGGTCCTTGACGGCCACGCGGGCCACCACGTCGGCCGAAAGCAGGGCCCGCTTGGCGGCCGGGCGCGGGGAGGACGGCGCCGCGCGCGTCGAATCCGAGCTGGACTCCAGTGCGCGCTGGCCGCTCTCGAGCTCCGGACGCGGAGGGGCGCCCGTCACGTTCGCGCTCGGCACCTCCTTCTTCGTCTCGGCCCTGATCTCGGCCTTCGCCCCGGGCGCGGCCGTCGGCGGGGGCGGCGCGGCCGTCGGTGCGGGGGCCGTGGCGGCAGGTGGCGGGGCCGCGATAGGCGGCGCGACGTCCCGCTCGCCGCCGGCGCGGGCGGGCGGCGGGGCTTCGGCCGGCGCCGGTGCCGGCGGCACCGCTCGCGCGGCTCTGTCGGCAAACAGCGGCTCGCGCCGCTCCCGCGCGGGCGCTTCCGGGCGGGCGCGATCCGCTCCTGGCCGATCGGCGCGCATGGCGGGTTCGAAGCGCGACGTCTCCGGGCGCGCGGCCTGCTCCAGCTCCGGCGTGCGCTCGAACAGATACACCGCGAGCAGGGCCACCATGACCAGCGCGGTGGCCTCCAGCGGCAGCTTCATCGAGAGCGGCAGGAACGCCGCGTCCACCACGCGACGATACCAGGGACGCGGACCCGCCGCGGCGACGACGCGGTCCACGAAGCCCACCGGCGCGCGCGCCGGCTCCACACGGCGGAGCAGGGCGACGGTCTCGCGGAGCCCCGCGAGCTCGTGCCGGCACTCCGCGCAGGTCTCCAGGTGAGCCTCGACCCGGGCGCGCTCGTCCGGGTCGAGCGCCGCGTCGACGTACGCGGAGAGCCCTTCGCGGACTTCGTGACAGGTCATGGTAGGAAGCGCTCCAGCTTGTCCTTCAGGTCCGCCCGCGCGCGGTGCAGGCGAGATCGAACCGTTCCGAGCTCGAGCTCCAGCACCTGCGCGATCTCCTCGTACGACAACCCCTCGAGATCGCGCAGCACCACCACGATGCGCCGGTCCTCGGGCAGCTCCGCGATCGCCCGCTGCAGCGCGGCTTCGAGCTCGCCGCGCTCGAGCGCGGCGTCCGGCCCCGGCGCCGAGTCCGACAGCCGCAGGAGCGCGTCCTCTCCCTGACGCGCGAGTCGCCGCTCCCCGGACGCCAGCCGACTCAGGCAGAGCCGCGACGTGATGGCGTAGAGCCACGTCGAGAGCTTGGCGTCGCCGCGAAACCGGGGCAGCGCACGATGGGCGCGAATGAAAGCCTCCTGCGCCACCTCCTGCGCTTCGCCGGCATTGCCCAGCATGCGAAGGGCCACGCCGAACAGGCGATGCTGGTAGGTCATCACCAGCTCCTCGAAGGCGGTGGCCTCGCCGGCGCGAAGCCGGTCCAGGAAGCGCGGCGCGTCGCCTGCCTCCGCCTCTCGCACGGTAAGACCATACCGCGCGGCCGAAGTTCCCGCCTACAAAACCGGCCGAACCTCCGTTCAGTGCCCGGGTGCCTCAAAAATGGGCGAGTCGTTCCTACTGCGCGAAATCTTGTGAAGGACACCCGCGGACCCACCGGGTTATCCACGACCCGCCCACCGAAATTGTGAGTTCAAGCACCCGGGCGCCGGCCTGCGGGTGCGTGGAGACATCGCGGGCGAGCTTCAAGTCTCATGCCACGTGCCACGATCGAAGCTCAGGGCGCGTGAGAAGGGCCGGCCTCACTCGTCGGAAGGCTTGGCCGCGGCCTCGTGGGCGAGGCGGGCGATGCGGGCCAGCACCTCGCGCAGATGGTCTCGCTCCGCCCGACACCGCTCACTCTCCTCGACGAGGCGGGCGATCTGAGCGCGCATCTCGTCGATGTGGCCGATCTCCGCCCGGAGCTGCTCGATCTCCTGCGCCATCCCCGCCAGGCGAGTCTTCAGCTCGTCCAAACGCTCGATCCTTTCCTGCCACAGGTTGAAGAGCCCACGGCCTTCGAGAACCCACGGCGCGATGTCCGGGGGACGCTCCGCGGTTGCCACCGGATCCGGCCCACCGATCGGCCCGCGCCCACGGGTCCAGAACGCCACCCCGAGAATGATCACGATGAGCAGAATGATCAGGCCGCCGAGCAAGAGGGTCTCAGGGTCCAGCGCCATGGCGCGGTCACTCTATCGCCATCCGGCCTCATCCACCACCGCGATGAAGAAGTCCTGGCCGACGCCCTTCGGCGGGTGTAAGCAGGAAGTGGAGGACGAAGCGATGCCATCCGACCGAGCGTGGCGGGGCCTCGAGCGGCTCGCGAACCTGATCGGGATCGTGGCGGCCTTGGCGGCGCTCGGGCTGGTGGGCTATTTCGCCAGCCTCGGCATCCTGCTGGTGCGACACAGCAGCGGCTGAGGCACGCCGGCCACACCGGGGAGCGGTCGCGTGCGGCCGAGCGCCACGGTCGGGGCGCGCACCCCTATGCTAATATCCGACGGTGCGTATGTCTTCGACGAATCTACTCGATCTGTCGCCCGCCGAGATGGAAGCCCTCGCCGAGAGCCTGGGCACGCCACGTTACCGCGGGCGCCAGCTCGCCCAGTGGATCTTCGCAAGGGGCGTGACCGACCTGGCGGCCATGTCCGACCTGCCCAAGGACTTCCGCGCAGCCCTCGCGGCCCAGATGACGGTGGACGTGCCGGAGGTCGAGCGGCGCACGCCGTCGCAGGACGGAAGCCAGAAGCTGGTGCTCCGCTACGGGGACGGCGCGCGGGTGCAGTCGGTGCTGATGCCGGACGGCGACCGGCTCACGCTCTGCGTCTCCACGCAGGTCGGCTGCGGCTTCGGCTGCGCGTTCTGCTACACCGGCACGATGGGGATCGAGCGCAACCTGAGCGCCGGCGAGATCGTGGCCCAGGTGCTGGCCGCCCGCGAGGGCCTGCAGCCGGGCGCGCGGATCACCCACGTGGTGTACATGGGCATGGGCGAGCCGCTGGCCAACTACGCGGCCACCGTGAAGTCGCTGCGTCTCCTGACCGACCCGCTCGCCTTCGCGCTATCGCCTCGCCGGATCACGGTGTCCACGGTGGGGCTCGTGAGCGGCATCGAGCGCCTCGCCAAGGAAGATCTCCGGGTGAACCTGGCCGTCTCGCTCCACGCCACCAGCAACGAGATCCGGGACCGCATCATGCCGGTCAATCGCGGCTTCGCCATCGAGGAGCTGCTGGCCGCCTGCCGGCGGTTCCCCCTGCCGTTCCGCCAGCGCATGACGTTCGAGTACGTGCTGCTCGACGGCGTCAACGACTCGGTGGAGGACGCCCGGCGCCTCGTCCAGCTGCTCAAGGGCATCCGCGGCAAGATCAACCTGATCCCGTTCAACGACTGGGAGGGCTCGAGCTTCGCGCGGCCGCCGATGGCGCGCATCCTCGAGTTCCAGACCGTGCTCCTCGAGCGCGGGATCCGGGCGACGGTTCGCTGGAGCAAGGGGGAAGACATCGGCGCCGCGTGCGGCCAGCTCCGCGAGGCGGCGGTCACCGCATGAGCGCGCCGGTGACGGTGGCTTTGGCCACGCTCGGCTGCCGCCTGAACCAGGTCGAATCGCAGGAGATGGGCGCGCTGCTGGCCGGCCGCGGCTTCCGCGTCGTCGAACCGGGGGCGAACGCCCAGGTCTACGTGATCAACACGTGCACGGTGACCGGCCGCGCGGATCTCTCCGACCGCCAGCTCATCCGCCGCATCACCCGTGAGCATCCGGAGGCCTATCTGGTGGTCACCGGCTGCTACGCCCAGACCGATCCCGAGGCGGCCGCCGCGATCGCCGGGGTGGATCTGGTGGTGGGCAATCAGGAGAAGTACCGGCTGCCCGAGCTGCTCGGCTCGCTCACCAGGCGGGCTCGCCCCGCGGTGGCGGTGGCCGACATCGGCCTCGCGCGGGAGGTTCCGCTCGCGCCGTTCGTCCGGGTCGCCGGCCGCTCGCGAGGCTTCGTGAAGATCCAGGACGGCTGCCAGCACCGCTGCGCGTTCTGCATCGTGCCCGCGGCGCGCGGCCGGAGCCGGAGCCAGGAGTTCAAGGTCGTCCTCGATCAGGTGCGCGCGCTCGTGGGGGCGGGCTATCTCGACGTCACGCTCACCGGCGTGGACATCGGGCACTACGGCTGGGATCTCTACCCGCGCACGACCCTGGCCGCGCTCCTCCGGGAGCTCGCCGAGGTGGACGGTCTCCGCTGGCTGCGCCTGTCCTCGGTGCTGCCGTCCTACTTCACCCCCGAGCTGATCCAGGCGGTCACCACGCTGCCGGTGGTGGCGCCGCACCTGCACCTGCCACTGCAGAGCGGCAGCGACCGGGTGCTGCGCCTGATGCGCCGCCCCTACCACACCGGCATGTACCGCACCCTCGTGGGCCGGCTGGCCGCGGCGATCCCGGAGCTGGGGCTGGGCGCCGACGTGATCGTCGGCCATCCGGGCGAGACCGACGCCGACTTCGAGGCGACCCTGCGCTTCGTCGAGGCGCTCCCGTTCACGTCGCTGCACGTCTTCTCCTACTCCGACCGGAACGGGACGGAAGCGGCGCGGCGGCTCGATCACGTGACGCCGGCGGTCATCCGCGAGCGAAGCGGGCGGCTGCGCCGGCTCGGCGCCCTGAAGAGCCTGGCCTTCCGGCGCGGGCTGATCGGTACCCCGCGCGAGGCGGTGGTGCTGGAATCGCGCGATCGGCGAAGCGGGCTGCTCGCCGGCCTCACCGCCAACTACGTCGAGGTCCTCTTCGACGGCCCCGACACGCTCGGCCGCCGGATCGTGCCGCTCACGATCACCGCGGCCGACCCGGACCGGACCCACGCCCAGCTCGAGGTGATTGGCGCATGAGCTCGACCAAGGGGATGACCCTCGAGCCCGCCCTCGGCATCATCGGCGGCAGCGGGCTCTACGAGATGGAGGGCATCGAGGACTTCCGCTGGGTGCGGGTGCGCACCCCGTTCGGCGAGCCGTCGGACGCCTACGGCACGGGCCGGCTGGGCGACCGCCGGGTGATTTTCCTGCCGCGGCACGGCCGAGGCCATCGCGTGACGCCGTCCGAGATCAACTACCGCGCCAATATCTACGGCCTCAAGGCCCTGGGCGCTCGCTGGGTCATCTCGGTGAGCGCGGTCGGCAGCATGAAGGAGGAGATCCACCCGCTCGACATCGTGATCCCCGACCAGTTCTACGATCACACCCGGCGCCGCGTCTCGACCTTCTTCGGCGACGGTATCGTGGCCCACGTGGGGATGGCCGATCCGGTCTGCCCGGTCCTCGGTGATCTGCTCGAGACCGGCAGCCGGGAGGCGGGCGCGCGAGCGCACCGAGGCGGCACCTACATCTGCATCGAGGGGCCGCAGTTCTCCACCAAGGGCGAGTCGCAGATCTACCGCCGCTGGGGCGTGTCGGTGATCGGGATGACGAACATGCCCGAGGCCAAGCTGGCGCGCGAGGCCGAGCTCTGCTACGCGACGCTCGCGCTGGCCACCGACTACGACGTGTGGCACGAGAGCCACGCGGCGGTGACGGTCGAAGCGGTCGTGGCCAACCTCCTCAAGAATGTGGCCACCGCGAAGGTCGTCCTGCGCCGGGTGATCCCGCGGGTGGGCAAGCCCTGCGCCGCCGGGTGCGGCGACGCCCTGGCGAGCGCGGTGATCACGAGTCCGAAGGTCTTCCCGCCGCGCACGCGCAAGAGGCTGGGACTCCTGCTCGACCGGTATTTCCCCCCGAGGCCGAAAGGCCGCGCCCGTGGCTAGCCCGGACGAGCTCGACGTCGTCGGCATCGGCAACGCGATGGTCGACGTGCTGAGCCAGGCCGGCGAGGCGCTTCTCGCGCGCCAGGGTCTGGTCAAGGGGACCATGCACCTGGTAGACGAGGCGCGGGCCGGCGAGATCTACGGCGCGATGGGGCCGGGGGTGGAGATGTCGGGCGGCTCCGCGGCCAACACCATGGTCGGCGTGGCCTCCTTCGGGGGACGCGCGCACTACGTCGGCAAGGTGCGCGACGATCAGCTCGGGGAAGTCTTCGACCACGACCTGCGCGCCACCGGCGTGGGCTATGACACCCCGCGCGCGACCACCGGCCCGCCGACCGGCCGGTGCCTCATCCTGGTCACCCCGGATGCCCAGCGGACGATGAGCACCTTCCTCGGCGCCTCGGTGCGCCTCGGGCCCGCCGACATCGACAAGCGCCTCGTCACCCACGGTAAGATCCTCTACCTTGAGGGCTATCTCTTCGATCCGCCCGAGGCCCAGGAGGCCTTCCGGGTCGCGGCGGCGATGGCCCACGGCGCGGGCCGCAAGGTCTCGCTGACCCTGTCGGATCCGTTCTGCGTGGGCCGGCACCGCAAGGCCTTCCTCGACCTGGTCGAGCATCACGTGGACATCCTCTTCGCCAACGAGGCGGAGATCTGCGCGCTCTACGAGGTCGACGACTTCGACGCCGCCCTGGCCCGCGTACGCGGGCACTGCGAGATCGCCGCGCTCACCCGGAGCGCCCGGGGCTCCGTCATCGTGGGCGGCGGGCAGGTGCACCTGGTGGCCCCGCATCCGGTGGAGACGGTTGTGGACACGACGGGCGCGGGCGATCTCTACGCCGCCGGCGTGCTCTACGGACTCAGCCGGGGCCTCGACCTGCCCACCTGCGGGCGGCTCGGCTCCCTGGCCGCCGCGGAGGTCATCGCCCACGTGGGCGCGCGCCCGGCGGTGCCGCTGGCCCAGCTCGCGCGGCGGATGCTCGGGTAGGGGCGCGGCGTGCCGGACCGCGAGGCGCTGGAGGCCAAGTACGACCGGCTGGTGGATCTCATCCGGGAGATGACCCGCGTGGTCGTGGCCTTCTCCGGCGGGGTGGACTCGACCTTCCTCGCGCGGGCCGCGAAGGACGCGCTCGGCGACGGGGCGGTGCTGGTCACCGCGGACTCCGAGACCTATCCGGTCTCCGAGCTCGAGGAGACGCGCCGGCTCGCGACCTTGCTCGGGATGCGGCAGGACGTCGTCCGAACCCGCGAGCTGGACCGGCCGGAGTACGCGCGGAACTCTCCCGACCGCTGCTTCCACTGCAAGGAAGAGCTCTTCGCGCACCTTCTGCCCATCGCTCGGGAGGCGGGCACCGCGCAGGTCATCTACGGCGCCAACATGGACGACCTCGGCGATCACCGGCCGGGCATGAAGGCGGCGGAGGCCCGCGGCGTGCGCGCGCCGCTCATCGAAGCCGAGCTCTGGAAAGAGGAGATCCGGGCGCTCTCGAAGGCGCTCGGGCTGCCCACCTGGGACAAGCCGTCGTTCGCGTGCCTGTCCTCCCGCTTCCAGTACGGCGACCCCATCACCGCCGAGAAGCTCCGGCGGATCGACGACGCGGAGGCCTTCGTGCGGAGCCTGGGGTTCCGGCAGTTCCGGGTACGCCATCACGACCGCCTCGCGCGGCTCGAGCTGGCCCCGGAGGAGATGGCGCGCCTCTGGCAGGAAGACCGGCACGGCGCCGTCGTCCGGCGCTTCCGCGAGCTGGGCTATCTCTACGTGACGCTCGACCTGCAGGGCTTCCGCAGCGGCAGCGCCAACGAGGTCCTGAAGTGGATCGCGAAAAAGTAAGAGAGCTGCTGGAAGCGGTGGCGGGGGGCGCCCTCGCGCCCGAGCAGGCGCTGGCGCGGCTCCGCGCGCTGCCGTTCGAGGACCTGCGCTTCGCCCGCGTGGACCTGCATCGCTCGCTGCGCCACGGCGTGCCCGAGGCGGTGTTTTGCCCGGGGAAGACGCCGGAGCAGGTCGTCACCATCGTCCGCCGCCTCGCGGAAGCGCACGACAACGTGCTCGCCACCCGGGCGGAGCCGCCGGTGGTGGCGGCGCTGCTCGCGAGCGGGCTGCCGTGCCGCGTGCACGAGGCCGCGCGGCTGGTCGTGGTCAAGCCGCTCGCGCGCGACGGAGTGGGGCTCATCGTCGTCGTGAGCGCGGGCACGTCCGATCTCCCGGTGGCCGAGGAAGCCGCGATCACCGCGGAGGCGATGGGCAACGCGGTGGAGCGGCTCTTCGATTGCGGGGTGGCCGGCCTCCACCGGCTCGTCCCACATCTCGACCGCCTCAACGAGGCGAACGCGATCATCGCGGTGGCCGGCATGGAGGGCGCGCTGCCGAGCGTGCTCGGGGGCCTGGTCGATCGCCCGGTCATCGCGGTCCCGACCAGCGTGGGCTACGGAGCCTCGTTCGGGGGCGTGGCCGCGCTGCTGGCCATGCTGAACTCGTGCGCCCCCGGCGTCTCGGTGGTCAATATCGACAACGGCTACGGCGCCGCCGCCCAGGCCAACCAGATCAACAAGCTCGCCTCCAAGCTCCGCTGATGGACCGCGCCGACCACGAGGCGCCCCTCACCCGACCAATCCGCAGGTCCCCAGTTCCTAGGACTCTGGCGATGTCTGGCACGGTGCGGGGGCCATCTCTGGGCCCCCGCAGTTGAAGAGCCTGAAGAGGTAGACGGTTGACTGCCATCGGGGAGAGAAAGAAGCTCGCCTACTTCGATTGCCCGAGCGGCGCCTCGGGGGACATGATCCTGGGCGCGCTGGTGGACGCGGGAGTGCCGTTCGAGACGCTCGCGCGCGAGCTCGCGGGCCTCGGCGTCGAGGGCTACCGCCTCGAGCGCAGCGAGGTGATGAAGGCGGGCTTCCGCGCCACCAAGGTCGACGTGCACCTGGCCGGCTACGACCGGGACCCCGGCTACATGGGTCGGGTGCCGGACCCGGGCGCGCACCGCCACGAGCCGACCGGCCACCGCGGACTCGGCGAGATCCTCGGCATTCTCGAGCGGAGCCGGCTCGTGCCCGCGGTGCGGGACATGGCCTCACGCGTCTTCCGCCGGCTCGCCGAGGCGGAAGCGCGGGTGCACGGCACGACCCCCGAGCGCGTGCAATTCCACGACGTGGGCGCGGTGGACGCCATCGTGGACGTGACCGGATCATGCATCGGCCTCCATCTGCTCGGCATCGACGAGGTCCACTTCGGAGCCCTGCCGGTGGGCGGCGGATTCGTCGACGGTCCACACGGCCGCATGCCGGTGCCCGGCCCGGCCACCGCCGAGCTGCTCAAGGGCTTCCCGACGCTCGACACCGGCATCCGGCGGGAGCTGGTGACGCCGACCGGCGCCGCCATCCTCACGACGCTGGCCGCGGGAGCGGGGGTGATGCCGGCCATGCGGGTCACCGCGGTCGGCTACGGGGCCGGCACCATGGATCTCGAGACGCCGAACGTGCTGCGCCTCTTCGTGGGCGAGGCCCCATCGGCTCAGGTGGCCCCGCCGGCCGAGACCATCGTCCAGGTCGAGACCACGGTGGACGACATGTCGCCCCAGCTCTACGAGCCGCTGCTCGAGCGCCTGCTCGAGGCCGGGGCGCTGGACGCCTGGCTCACCCCGGTCATCATGAAGCGCAGCCGGCCGGGGGTGGTCCTGACCGCGCTCTGCGAGCCGGCCCGGGTCGCCGACCTCTCGCGCCTGCTGTTCGAGGAGTCTTCCACCATCGGCGTGCGCTGGACCGCCTACCAGCGCAGCCGCCTCGAGCGCGAGATGGTGCGGCTTCACACCGCCTATGGTCCGGTGACCTTCAAGGTCTCCCGGCTCGAGGGCCGGGTGGTCACGGTCACCCCGGAGTTCGAGGAAGTCCGCCGCATCGCGCGAGACAAGAGCCTCCCGGTCCGGGAGGTGCTCGAGCAGGCGCGCGTGGAAGGTCGGCGGCTCCTCACCACCCCTTGACAGCGTCCCCAGCCCGGCATACGGTTGGGGGCGCTTTCCCGGCCTCGGACCCTTCACTCAGGAGGTAGCGCGGTGAAAAAGACCGTGTCGATGACGATCAACGGTGCCCCCCAGTCCCATGAAGTGGAGCCCAGGCTGCTGCTCGTGCACTACATCCGGGAGCAGGCGGGGCTGACCGGAACCCACGTGGGCTGCGACACGAGCCAGTGCGGCGCCTGCACGGTGCACCTCAACGGCATGGCCGTGAAGTCGTGCACGCTGCTCGCGGTGCAGTGCGAGGGCGCGCAGGTGCTCACCATCGAGGGCCTCGCCAAGGACGGCAAGCTGCACCCGATCCAGGACGCGTTCTGGGAGAAGCACGGGCTGCAGTGCGGCTTCTGCACGCCGGGCATGATCCTGTCGGCGCACCAGATGCTGCAGCGCAACCCGCGGCCGACCGAAGCCCAGATCCGCCACGATCTGGAAGGCAACCTGTGCCGGTGCACGGGTTACCACAACATCGTCAAGGCCATCCAGTACGCCGCCGAGAAGATGGCGGGGAAATGAGAGGCGACCATGGCCACCGCCCGGCTGCTCGGCGCGAGCATCAAGCGGCGTGAAGATCCCCGGTTCATCACCGGCAAGGGCAACTACACCGACGACCTGAAGCTGGCCGGCCTGACCCACGCGGTGTTCGTGCGCAGCCCCCACGCCAACGCGAAGATCCGCAAGATCGACACCGCGAAGGCGTCGAAGGCTCCGGGGGTCGTGGCGATCTTCACCGGCAAGGACATGACCGGGGTGAACTCGCTGCCCTGCGGCTGGCTCCTGCCGGAGCTGAAGATCCCGCCCCACATGCCGCTCGCCAGCGATGCGGTCCACTACGTGGGCGACCCGGTCGCCATCGTCATCGCGGAGAGCCAGTCGGCGGCCAGCGACGCGGCCGAGATGGTGGTGGTGGACTGGGAGGTCCTGCCCTCGGTGACGAATACCGAGAAGGCCGCCGCCAAGGGCTCGCAGCAGATCCACGAGGTGGCCCCCACCAACGAAGCCTTCAAGTGGCAGATCGGCGACGCGGCGGCCACCGAGGCGGCCTTCAAGGCGGCTCCCGTCGTCGTGAAGAAGCGGATCGTCAATCAGCGCCTGGTCGCCAACGCGATGGAGCCGCGGGCCTGCGTGGCCCGCTACGACGACTCCACCGGTGACTGGACCCTCTGGGTCACCTCGCAGAACCCGCACGTGCACCGGCTGCTGATGACCGCGTTCGTCCTGGGCATACCCGAGCACAAGGTTCGGGTGATCGCCCCCGACGTGGGCGGCGGCTTCGGCTCCAAGATCTTCCTCTACAACGAGGAGACGGTCTGCACCTGGGCCACCAAGCAGATCAAGCGGCCGATCCGCTGGACCTCCTCGCGCCGCGAGGCCTTCCAGACCGACGCCCACGGCCGGGACCACGTGACCGACGCCGAGGTGGCGCTCTCCAAGGACGGCAAGTTCCTGGGCCTCCGGGTGAAGACCACCGCCAACCTGGGGGCGTACCTCTCGACGTTCGCGCCGGCGGTGCCGACCTATCTGTACGCCACCCTGCTCAACGGGGTGTACGAGTGGCCCGCCATCCACGCGGAAGTCACCGGGGTGTTCACGAACACCACGCCGGTGGACGCGTACCGCGGGGCGGGACGGCCCGAGGCCTGCTACCTGCTCGAGCGCATGGTGGACGCCGCGGCGGCCGCGCTCAAGATGGATCCGGCCGACATCCGCAAGAAGAACTTCATCCCCAAGTTCTCCGACGGCTACCAGACGAAGGTGGCGCTGTCCTACGACAGCGGCAACTACCTGGGCGCCTTCGACAAGCTGCTCGGCATGCTCGACTACAAGAAGTTCCGGGCCGATCAGGCGGCGGCCCGCGCGCAGGGCCGGTTGATGGGCATCGGCTTCTCGACCTACATCGAGGCCTGCAGCATCGCGCCGTCCAAGGTCGTCGGCTCCCTCGGGGCCCAGGCCGGCCTCTGGGAGTCCGGCAAGGTCCAGGTGCATCCCACCGGCAAGGTCAGCGTGTTCACCGGCTCCCACTCGCACGGGCAGGGGCACGAGACCACCATGGCCCAGATCGTCGCGGATTCCCTCGGCATCCCGATGGACGACATCGAGATCGTCCACGGTGACACCGGCCGGGTGCCGTTCGGCATGGGCACCTACGGCAGCCGCTCGGCCTCGGTGGGCGGCACCGCCATCGTGATGTCGCTCGACAAGATCAAGGAGAAGGGCAAGAAGATCGCCGCCCACCTGCTCGAGGCGAATCCGAAGGACATGGAGTACGTCAACGGGCAGTTCGTGGTCAAGGGCTCGCCGCAGAAGGCGGTGCCCTTCGCGGCGGTGGCGCTGACCGCGTACGTGCCGCACAACTATCCGGAGGGCGTGGAGCCGGGTCTCGAAGAGACGAGCTTCTACGACCCGTCCAACTTCTGCTTCCCCTTCGGCGCCCACGCCTGCGTGGTCGAGGTGGATCCGGACACCGGCCACGTCAAGATCCTGCGATATCTCGCGGTGGACGACGTCGGCAACGTGATCAACCCCATGATCGTGGACGGCATGGTCCACGGGGGCATCGCCCAGGGCGTGGCGCAGGCGCTCTGGGAGGAGGCGGTGTACGACAACGCCTCCGGGCAGCTCGTCAGCGGGAGCATGATGGACTACACGCTTCCCAAGGCGGACATGCTGCCGTTCTACGAGACGGACCGCACCGAGACCCCCACGCTGGTGAATCCGCTGGGCGTGAAGGGTGCGGGAGAAACGGGGACCATCGCCTCGACGCCGGCGGTGGTCAACGCGGTGGTGGACGCCCTGTCGGGGCTCGGCGTGGACCACATCGACGCCATGCCGCTGACGCCGGAGCGGGTCTGGAAGACCGCCCAGGCCGCCAAATCCAGGAAGTAAGGGGAGAGCCGACATGTACCCAGCCCAGTTCGAGTACCACACGCCGGGCACCGTGCGGGAGGCGCTGGACCTGCTCGGGCGCCACAAGGACGACGCCAAGCTGCTGGCCGGCGGCCACAGCCTGCTCCCCGCGATGAAGCTGCGCCTGGCCCAGCCCAAGCACCTGGTGGACCTCCGAAAGGTATCCGGACTCGCCGGCATCAAGGAAGAGGGCGGAACGCTCGTCATCGGGGCCATGACCACCCACTACCAGGTCGAGTCCTCGGCGGTCGTGAAGTCGAAGTGCCCGATGCTCGCGGCGGTGGCCGCGCAGATCGGCGACCCGATGGTGCGCAACATGGGCACGATCGGCGGCAGCCTCGCCCACGCCGATCCCGCCGCGGACTATCCGGCCGCGATCATCGCGCTCGGCGCCGAGATGGTGGCCGAGGGCCCCAAGGGCAAGCGCACGATCAAGGCCGACGATTTCTTCAAGGGCCTGCTCACCACCGCGCTCGCCGAGGACGAGATCCTGACCGAGGTGCGCGTGCCCGCGATGGCGGGCAAGACCGGCGCCGCCTACATGAAGTTCCCGCACCCGGCCTCCCGCTTCGCGGTGGTCGGCGTCGCGGCGGTGCTGAGCGTGGACGGCGGCAAGGTCGGCAAGGCCAGCGTCGCGGTCACCGGCGCGGGCACCAAGGCGGTGCGCGCCAAGGGCGTGGAGGCCGCGATCACCGGCAAGGCGGCCGACGCCGCGTCGATCCAGGCGGCGGCCGAGAAGGCGGCCGAGGGCGTGGACGTCCAGGCCGATCTGCAGGGCTCGGTGGAGTACAAGAGCCACCTGGTCCGGGTCTTCGCCAAGCGCGCGATGGAGGCGGCCGCGGCGGCCGTGAAGTAAGCCGCCCGGGTGACACGTCCAGTCGACGAGCCCCGCGGGATGGTCTCCGCGGGGCGTCGTTTTTGGACCGTCTGGTGATCGCGGGGATCGTCCTCGCCGCCGGCCTCTCACGCCGGATGGGCCAGGCCAAGCTGCTCATGCCGGTGGACGGCCGGGCCATCGTCCGGCACGCCGTCGAGGCGGTCCTGGCGGGCGGTGTGGACTCGGTGTGGGTCGTGACCGGGCCCGACGTCGAGCCGATCGAGGCGGCCCTGACCGGCCTCGACGTGCAGATCGTGGTGAATCCCGCGCCCGAGGACGGGCAGGCGGGCTCGCTACGCGTGGGCATCGCCGCGCTGCCCGCCGCGGTGGACGCGGTGCTGATCGCGCTCGGCGACCAGCCGTCCCTGGCGCGGTCCATCATCCCGGCGCTGCTGGCGGCCCGGCGCGCGAGCCCCAAGCTCATCGTGGCGCCGCGCTACCGGGACGGGCAGGGGAACCCGGTGGTGTTCAAGCGCGAGATCTTCCCCGAGCTGCTGCGCCTGACCGGCGACCAGGGCGCACGGCCGATCATCCAGAAGGAGCCGGCCCGGGTGGAGTGGGTCGAGCTCGACCTGCCCATGCCGCCGGACGTGGACACGCCCGGCGACTATGAGAAGATCCGGGCCAAGCTCCGGGCAGACAATCACGCGGTGTAGACTGAGAGGGTCATGAGACCGGAAATCGAGAAGATCCAGCAGATGATGGAGTCGGCCGACTACGTCACGGATCCCGCCATCGCGACGTCGGTGCACCTGGCCATGACGCTCAAGAAGCCGCTCCTGATCGAAGGGCACGCGGGCGTCGGCAAGACCGAGGTCGCCAAGGTGATGGCGCGGATGCTGGACACCAACCTCATTCGGCTCCAGTGCTACGAGGGGCTCGACGCCGCGCAGGCCCTCTACGAGTGGAACTACCCCAAGCAGCTCCTGCACATCAAGCTCGAGGAGGCGACCACCCACAGCCTCCACGAGAAGGAAGCC
This sequence comes from Candidatus Rokuibacteriota bacterium, assembly GCA_040902305.1. GTDB lineage: Bacteria > Methylomirabilota > Methylomirabilia > Rokubacteriales > CSP1-6 > CAMLFJ01. The sequence continues at coordinate 17,439 of JBBDXN010000068.1, forward strand.
ACGATCTTCTCCGAGCCCTTTCTGATCCGCCGGCCCCTCCTCCAGGCGATCAGCCAGGACGGTAGGCCGCCGGTGCTGCTGATCGACGAGGTCGACCGCGCGGATGAGGAGTTCGAGGCGTTCCTCCTGGAGGTGCTCTCGGAGTTTCAGGTGACGATTCCCGAGATCGGCACCATCAAGACCACGCATCCGCCCTACGTGATCCTGACCTCGAACCGGGTGCGCGAGCTGTCGGACGCCCTCCGGCGCCGCTGTCTGTACCTCTGGATCGATTTTCCCGGCTTCGAGAAGGAAGTGCGGATCGTGACGCGCAAGGTCCCGGGTGTGAACAAGGGGCTGGCGCGGCAGATCTCACGCTTCATGGAGAGCCTCCGGAGCATGCGCCTCTCCAAGGTGCCGGGGGTGGCGGAGAGCCTCGACTGGGCGCAGGCCCTGGCCTCGCTCCACGCCGACCATCTCGACGAGGACCTGGTGCTGGAAACGCTCGGCTGCGTGCTCAAGGACGCCGACGACATCAAGCGGTTCAAGCGCGAGCTCGCCTCGAGCGGCCTCAAGCGCTTCGTGGCCGCCGAGGGGTAGCATGGCCGGGCCTCGCGACCTCACCACCGCCGTCCTCCGCTTCGGCCAGATGCTGCGGGCGGCCGGGCTGCCGCTCACCATCGGCGAGCTGATGGACGGGGTGCGCGCGCTCGAGGTCGTGGACCTGCTGGACCGCCAGGACGTCTATCTGGCGCTGCGCACCACCCTGGTGGCCCGGCGCGAGGAGTTCCCCGCCTTCGACCGCTGCTTCGACGTCTTCTGGCGTTTCCAGGCCGAGGGGGGGCAGGGGCTCGACGGCCTCATGAGCCCGACCGAGGCCGCCATCCCGGAGGAGCACGCGGGCAATACCGGGGCGGAGGCGGCCCAGAAAAAGGTCTCGGTGGCCCTGGAAGGCTGGGAGGAGCAGGGCGACGACGACGGCGAGCCGCTCGAGGTCCCGGGCGTCAGCGACAAAGAAATCCTCATGGATCAGGACTTTTCGGCGTTTCCGGTTGAGGATCTCGACGAGGTGGCCCGGCTCACGATCCTGATCGCCAAGCGGCTGGCCCGGCGCATCAGCCGGCGCAAGCGGCCGACCCGGCGGGGCGGGGTCATCGACATGCGGCGCAGCATGCGGGCCAACCTCATGAAGGGCGAGATCATCGAGCTCCGGAGAAGGGAGCGCCGAAGGCGCAAAATCCGGCTGGTGCTGCTCTGCGACGTGTCGGGCTCCATGGACCTCTACAGCCGCTTCCTGCTCCAGTTTCTCTACGCGCTCCAGAACGTCTTCGGCCGGGTGGAGACGTTCACGTTCTCGACGCGACTGACGAGGGTGACCGAGCATCTCAAGGGTGCGTCCTACCGCCAGGCCCTGGCCAAGCTGACCGAGGTGCGGGACTTCTCCGGCGGGACCCGGATCGGGGAATCCTTGCAGGAGTTCAATGCCCGGTGGGGGAACCTGGTGGATCGGCACACCATCGTCCTCGTGCTCTCGGACGGCTGGGACACCGGCGAGCCCGAGATCCTGGCCAACGAGATGTCGACGCTCAAGCGCAAGGCGGGCCGGCTCATCTGGCTGAACCCGCTGCTGGGCAACCCGTCCTACGAGCCCCTGACGCGGGGCATGGCCGCGGCGCTGCCGCTCGTGGACCACTTCGCGGCGGCGCACAACCTGGCGAGCCTGCGCGATCTGGCCGGCCATCTCAACCTGAGGTAGCAGACATGAGCGAGCTCTCGGAGCAGCTGAACCAGCTCAAGCGGAACGAGTCCAAGGTGACGGTGGCGACCCTCGTCAACACGCGCGGCACCACGCCCCGGAAGGAAGGGGCGAAGATGCTGGTGGGCGAGGGCGGGCGCGTGCTCGGCTCGGTGACCATCGGCGGCTGCGTGGACGCCCAGGTCATCGAGGAGTCGGCCGACGTGCTCGGCAAGAACGCCCCGCGGCTGCTCGAGCTGAACCTGGGCGACGAGGAGGCCTGGGAGATCGGGCTCACCTGCGGCGGCACCATCGAGGTCTTCCTGGAGCCGGTGACGCTCGCCGACAAGGACGACACGACGCTGGTCTACTACGAGCGCGCCCGCGTCCACGCCGAGCAGGGCGGGCGGGCCGTGATCGTGACCCGCCTCGATGCGCCAAACCATGGCGCCAAGCTCCTGCTCTTCGACCACGGCGGGCAGGAGGGCACGCTCGGCGACGCCTTCCTCGACCAGCGCTTCACCGAGGAGGCCCGTCAGGCCTTGGCCGCCGGCAAGTCACGGACGCTGTTCCTGGAGAACGTCCGCGCCTTCGCGGAGGTCTTCGCGCCACCCTCCACGCTGGTCGTGGTCGGCGCCAGCCACGTCGCGATGCCGCTCGTCACGCTGGCCAAGACGCTCGGCTTCCGCACCATAGTGGTGGACGGCCGGCCGCGCTTCGCCACCAAGGAGCGCTTCCCGGACGTGGACGACCTGCGGATCGGCGTGCCCTCCGAGCTGGTGCAGCAGGTCCCGCTGATCGCGACCACCGCGCTGGTGCTGGTGGCCCACGACTACAAGTACGACCTCCCGGTGCTGCGCCACGCGCTGAGCACGCCGGTGGGCTATATCGGGCTCCTGGGCAGCAGCCGGCGGGGCGCGGCGATCCTGAACCTGCTGCGCGAGGACGGCGTGGCCGAGGACGCGCTGCTGCGCGTGCGGGTACCCATCGGGCTCGATCTGGGCGCCCAGTCGGCGCCCGAGATCGCGCTGAGCATCCTGGCCGAGATCATGGCCACTCATCGCAACGCCACCGGCATGCCGATCTCCGAGAAAGTCCGCCGGGGACTGAAGTGAGGCCGCAAGCATGAATCCCGAGCACAGAGCCAGTCTGAACGTGGTGGGGGGGCTTGGGGGAGGAGCGGCGCCGCTCCCCCCCAATCAGAACAGAGCTTGAAGGCAGTAGCAGTAAGCCGAAATGCGGACGTCACCGCCGACGCCCTCGAGGGGCGAATCGCGTGCCATGACGTGCGCGATCAGTCCGGCAAGGTGGCCATCGCCAAGGGCCAGACCCTGGACGCGGCGGCCGCGACGCGGCTGCTCACGCTGCCGTGGCCGGAGGTGCACCTGCTCGAGCTCGAGCCGGGCGACGTGCACGAGGAGCCGGCCGGCTCGCGCCTGGCCGCCGCGGCCTGCGGCGCCAACGTGGAGGTCAAGGGCTATACCGGCGGGCAGTGGAGCCTGGCCGCCCGGCACCGCGGCCTCGTCGGCGTCGACGCCGCCGCGGTAGCGGCGGTGAATGAGCTCGAGGGCATGTCGGTCTTCACGCTCTACGATCTGCAGCCGGTGGAGTCGGGCGAGCCGGTGGCCCGCGCCAAGATCACCCCGCTGGCCATCCCGGAGCGGCTGGTGAAGGAGGCGGAGAGCCGCGCGGCGAGCGCGGGCGGGCTCGTCTCGGTGAAGCCCTTCCAGCCTCACGTGCTCGCCGCGCTGAGCCGCGAAAGCCTGGCCCCGCCGCAGCGTCAGCGCTTCGAGGCTTCCCTGGCCGAGAAGGTCGACTGGTTCGGCTCGCGGCTCCTGCCGGTGCGCTACGCGGCGGGGGACGCCGCCGCGGTCGCCGCCGAGATGGAGAGCCTGCTGGCCGTCGGCGCCGAGATCCTGATCGCGGCGGGCGCGGGCTCGCTCGATCCGCTGGATCCCATGTTCGCGGGGCTCGAGCGCCTGGGCGGCCGCATGATCCGGCACGGCGCGCCGGCCCATCCGGGCAGCCTGCTGTGGATCGCGGATCTGCGCGGGCACCCGGTGCTCGGCATGCCCGCGTGCGGCATGTTCTCGCAGGCCACCACGTTCGACCTGGTGCTGCCGCGGATCCTGGCCGGGCTCCCGACGGGGGCGGCCGAGATCGCCGCGCTCGGCCACGGCGGCCTGCTCTCGCGCGACAGCGCCTACCGCTTCCCGCCCTACCGCAAGAGCGGGGCGCGCGGCGAGCTGTCCGAGTGACATGGCGCTCTACAGCGACGTGATCCGGGAGCGCTTCCGCCGGCCGCGCTTCCGAGGCGCGATCGAGCGCCCGGACGTGGCCCACGAGGACGTGAACCCGCTCTGCGGCGACCGCGTGCGCATCCAAGGCCGCCTCGCCGAGGGGCGGCTGGCCGAGGCCCGCTGGACCGGCGACTGCTGCGCGATCTGCGCGGCCTCCGCCGATCTGCTGCTCGAGGCCGCGCTAGGCCAGCCGGTGGGTTTCGCGCAGGGCCAGACGCCCTCGAGCCTGCTGGAGCGGCTCGATTCCGATATCCGGCCGTCGCGGATGAAGTGCGTGACGCTGCCGCTGACCGTCCTGCAGGACGCGCTCAGCGGTCAGGAGGTGACGCGATGAACATGGGCGAGAAGACCCGCCGCGACTTCCCGATCCTCTCCCGTATCGTGAATGGGCACCCGCTCGTGTACCTCGACTCGGCCGCTTCCAGCCAGAAGCCGGCCGCGGTGATCGAGGCCGTCTCGCGCTACTACGAGACGAGCCACGCCAACGTGCACCGCTCCATCCACACCCTGGGCGAGGAAGCCACCGAGCGGTACGAGGCGGCGAGGGACGCGGTGCGCGCCTTCGTGGGCGCCCGGAGCCGCGAGGAGATCATCTTCACACGCGGCACCACCGAGGGGGTCAACCTGGTGGCCCAGGCGGTGGGACGGACGCTCACGCCCGGCGACGAGATCATCGTGACCGAGCTCGAGCACCACTCGAACCTGATCCCGTGGCAGATGGCCTGCCGCGACCGGGGCGCGGTGCTGCGCGCGGTTCCCGTGGTGGGCGAGGGCTATCTCGATCTCGAGGCCTTCGACCGTCTCCTCTCGCCGCGCACGCGCGTGGTGGCCTTCGCCCACGTCTCCAACGTGCTCGGCACCATCAACCCGGTGAGCCAGATCGTGGAGCGGGCCCACCGGGTGGGCGCCCTGGCCCTGGTGGACGGCGCCCAGGCGGTGCCCCACCTGCCGCTCGATCTGGCCGCGCTCGGCGCGGACTTCTACGCCTTCTCCGGTCACAAGATGCTCGGGCCGACCGGGATCGGAGTGCTCTACGGCCGGCGCGAGGTGCTGGAGAAGCTCGAGCCGGCGTGGGGTGGCGGGGAGATGATCAAGGAGGTCTGGATCGACCGGGCCCAGTGGAACGACCTGCCGTGGCGCTTCGAGCCGGGCACGCCCCCGATCGCGGAAGCGGTCGGCCTGCACGCGGCCTGCGAGTATCTCGGCAAGCTCGGGATGAGCGAGGTGCTGGCCCACGAGCAGGCGCGGGTCGCCCAGTGCCTGGACGCGCTCGGGCGCATCGCGGGGGTCACCATCTACGGCCCGCGCAATCCCGAGATGAAGGGCGCGGTGGTGGCCTTCAACGTGGAGGGCCTGCACCCGCACGATGGCGCCGCGCTGCTGGACCAGCAGGGGATCGCGGTGCGCGCGGGCTTTCACTGCGCCCAGCCCCTGATGCGGCGGCTCGGCGTCGCGGGGACCCTCCGCGCGAGCTTCTCGGTGCACACGACCTCCGGCGAGATCGAGCGCCTGGCCGCCGCGGTGGCGACCCTGCGCAGCAAGCTCTAGCCGATCGCGGGGGCTCCATGGACCCATCGAAGGAGCATCCGAAGCCGCGCGACGGCTTCGCGTCGCCTCGCTTCGCTCAACCGGCCACGTTCATGCGGCTGCCGCACGTCGAGTCGCCGATCGGGCTGGACGTCGCCCTCTGCGGGATCCCCTTCGACGGGGGCTGCTCCTATCGCTCCGGGGCGCGGATGGGCCCGCGCCACGTGCGCGAACAGTCCTCCCTGATCCGGCCCTGGAACTCGGCCCTCCGCGTCCATCCCTTCGAGCGGCTCCGCGTCGCCGACTGCGGCGACGTGGACGCGGTGCCCGTCTCGATCGAGGCGACGTTCGCGGCCATCGAGAGGACGCTGGCGCCGGTGGTCGAGGCGCGCGCGGTGCCGCTCTGCGTCGGCGGGGACCACACCGTGACCCTGGCCGTCCTGCGGGCGCTCGCCCGCCGCCACGGGCGTCTGGGACTCGTGCACTTCGACGCGCACCCGGACACGTGGGACCGCTACTTCGGCCTGCCGTACTACCACGGGAGCACCTTCCGCCGCGCGATCGAGGAAGGGCTGATCGACGGCGCGCGCTCCATCCAGGTGGGCATCCGCGGGCCGCTCTACGGCCCCGAGGACTTCGACTTCCACCGCGAGCACGGCTTCGAGGTCGTCCGCATCGATGACGTCAAGGAGCGTGGGGTCGCCTCCGTGGTCGAGCGGATGCGCCGTCTGGCCGGGGGCCCCGTCTACTGCTCCTTCGACGTCGACGCGTGCGATCCGGCCTACGCGCCGGGGACGGGGACGCCGGAGGCGGGCGGGCTCACGTCCTACGAGGCCCTGGGCCTCGTGCGCGGCCTGCGCGGGCTCGACCTGGCCGGGGCCGACATCGTGGAGGTCTCGCCGCCCTACGACGGGCCCGGAGCCATCACCGGCGTGCTGGCCTCGAACCTGCTCTTCGAGCTGCTCTCGGTGGTGGCCCTGGCCCGATAGACCGCGCCGTCGCGTGCTAAGATGACGCCCGTGAGATCGGCCATACACCGGCCTCTCCTCGGCATCGTCGCCTTCCTGCTGGGCTCCGCCGTGTTGCTCCCGATCGCGGGCCCGGCGTCCGCGGCCCCGCCGGTCTCGGTGATCGAGCTGGATTCCGCGATCACGCCGGTCACCGTCCGCCTGCTCGTGACCGCGATCGAGCGCGCGCAGGCGGAGGGCGCCCAGGCCCTCATCGTGCAGCTCAACACGCCGGGCGGGCTCGAGCGCTCGATGCGCTCGATGGTGCAGACCATCCTCGGCTCGCCGATCCCGATCATCGTCTACGTGGCGCCCACCGGCGCGCGCGCCGCCTCGGCCGGAGTTTTCATCACGATGGCGGCTCACGTGGCCGCGATGGCGCCCGCCACGAACATCGGGGCCGCGCACCCGGTGGCGATCGGCGGCAGCATGGACAAGGAGACGAGCAAGAAGGTCGAGAACGACGCGGCCGCCTTCGCGCGCACGATCGCCACCGAGCGCGGGCGCAACGCGGAGTGGGCCGAGAAGGCGGTGCGGGCGTCGGTCTCCGCCACCGAGCGCGAAGCGGTGAAGCTGAAGGTGGTGGACCTGGTGGCCGAGAGCGTGCCGGATCTCCTGGCCAAGGTGGACGGCCGCACCGTCAAGACGACCAGGGGCCAGGTCACGCTCGCCACCAAGGACGCGCCGGTCAAGGTCATCGAGGTGCGCTTCCGCGACCGGTTCCTCGCGGTCATCACCGACCCGAACATCGCCTACCTGCTCATGATGGCGGGCATGCTCGGAATCTTTTTCGAGCTGTCCAATCCGGGCTCGATCCTGCCCGGGGTCATCGGCGGCATCTGCTTGATCCTGGCCTTCTTCGCCTTCCAGAGCCTACCGGTGAACTGGGCCGGCCTGCTCCTGATCCTCTTCGGGGTGGTGCTGCTGATCGCGGAGATCAAGGTGGTGAGCCACGGCGTCCTCGCCATCGGCGGGGTCGTCTCGATGCTGCTCGGCTCGCTCATGCTCTACGATGCGCCGGACGTCACCGGCATCCGGCTCTCCTGGTACGTGATGATCCCCACCGTGGGCACCACCGCGGGGCTCGTCTTCTTCGCGGTGTCGATGGGCATCCGCGCGCTGTACCGGCCTTCCGTGACCGGCGAGGCCGCCATGGTGGGGCGCGTCGGGATGGCGCGAACGGCCCTCGCCCCCGAGGGACAGGTGATGATCGACGGCGAGCTGTGGCGGGCGATGAGCCAGGACGGGGGTGTCGCGGCGGGGGAGGCCGTCCAGGTCGCGGCCATCGACGGCCTCACCCTCAAGGTCACCAGGTCGGCGCAGCGCCCCTAGCACTCTCAGGAGACCGCACATGGAAGGCATCCAGCTCATCTTCGGCATCGTCCCGGTGGTCGTGATCCTGCTCTACATCATCTTCTCCTCGTTCCGCATCCTGCGGGAGTACGAGCGGGGAGTGATCTTCCGGTTCGGCCGGCGGACCAACGCGATCTTCAACCCCGGGGGCGACGGCACCGGGCCGGGCCTGGTGCTCCTGATCCCGTTCATCGACAAGATGGTGAAGGTGAGCCTCCGCACCATCACGATGGACGTGCCACCGCAGGACGTGATCACGCGCGACAACGTCTCGGTGAAGGTGAACGCGGTGATCTTCTTCCGGGTGCTCGACGCGGCCAAGGCGGTCATCAGCGTGGAGGACTATCTCTACGCCACCTCCCAGATGGCCCAGACCACGCTGCGGAGCGTGCTGGGCCAGCAGGAGATGGACGACCTCCTGGCCTCGCGCGAGAAGATCAACGAGGAGCTGACCCGCATCATCGACCAGCACACCAGCCCGTGGGGCGTGAAGGTGGCGGCGGTGGAGGTGAAGAACGTGGACCTGCCGCAGGATATGCAGCGCGCCATGTCCAAGCAGGCGGAGGCCGAGCGCGAGCGGCGCGCCAAGGTGATCAACGCGGAGGGCGAGTTCCAGGCCGCGGCCAAGCTCGGCGAGGCCGCCGAGGTCCTCATGCGCTTCCCGATCGCGGTGCAGCTCCGGTATCTGCAGACGATGCGAGAGGTCGCCTCCGAGCGGAACACCACGACCTTCTTCCCGCTGCCGCTCGACCTCTTCACCCCGCTCCTGCGCGCCTTCGGAACGGATCCTCAGCCCCCCCCTCAGCCCCCCAAGAGCTGAGGCGCGGGCGGGCCGTCGTCCGGCTTGTCGGCCGCGGGCCGGCCGAGTACAATGGGCCGGTCTGACGGGGGGTTAGCTCAGTTGGGAGAGCGCGGCGTTCGCAACGCCGAGGTCGAGGGTTCGAATCCCTTACCCTCCACCATGTAAACACTGCTGGCGGAATCGCCACTTGCCGTACACCCGCTGAGGCAGTCCCGTACCCTCCCGTCCTGACCGGGTCGGACGGGCCGGACAGCCTCAGTCGCGTCGCGCGAGCCCGGGGTCCTGGCCGACGCTCTCCCCCCATCGGAAATCAGGTTCAGCAGCCGGGCCGGCCGGGGCAGGGGACGACCTTCATGGCGCCTCCGCCTCATCGCGCCTCAGTCGATCAACGGCCTCCTCGGTCTCCTTCACCAGCCGTGCGACAAGCTCCGCCGCGGATTGCCGGCGCGCCAGTCGCACGGCTTGCCCCGCCCAGAGCGACAGGAACTCCGCGCGTCCTTGCTTGGCCGCCGCGCTCCGCAAGGGCCGCGTGAGCGCGTTTTGAAGTGGGAAGGGCAGAATGGACTCGCTGGCGCCGTCGATCTCGGTCATGAAGCGGTTCACGATCCCGCGGGCCGGACGACCTGAGAACGCCCGCGTGAGACGCGTCTCGTTCTCGTGCGCGGCAAGGATCGCCTCCTTGTACGCGTCCGGGATCCCGGCCTCATGGCACGTGAGAAAGGCGGTGCCCATCTGTACGGCGCTTGCGCCGAGAGCGAGGGCGGCCGCGATCCCGCGGCCGTCCATGATCCCACCCGACGCAATCACGGGAACGCCTACCGCGTCGACGACCTGCGGCACGAGCGCGATCGTGCCGACCAACCCCGCCTCGAAGGAGCCCGAGAAGGTGCCCCGATGCCCGCCCGCTTCGCTGCCTTGAGTGACGATGGCGTTCACTCCAGCCGTCTCGAGCGAAACCGCTTCCTCCACCGTCGTCGCGGTACCGATCACGAACATGCCCCGAGCCTTGATCTCCTCGAGGGCCCCCGTCGGCAGAACGCCGAACGTGAAGCTGAAGACCGATGCGCCGGCTTCGAGCGCCGCGGCGAGTTGCTCCCCGAACGAATCGGCCTTGAGCGTCGGGAGCTCTGGACGAGGCAAGTCAAGCTCTGCGTAGAAGGGCTCCAAGCGCTTGAGAGCCAGCCCAGCCTCGAGTGGCGCCTCTGGGGCAAGAAGCGGCGCAAACAGGTTGATGCCGAAGGGACGGGTGGTCTGGGCCCGCACGGATCGTGAGGTCTCGACGATCTGCAGGGGGGTCAGATACGACGCGCCGACGAAGCCAAGGGCACCCGCTTCGCAAACCGCCGCGACGAGAGCCGGGGTATCCCCGCCGCCGGCCAGCGGCGCCTGGATCACCGCGTGACGAAGGCCTAGCTTACGCGTCAGGGCAGTCGCGCGGTGAACCATGCCCCAAGACTAGGCGACCTTCTCTCTTTCTGAAACTGAATTCTCGTGACATGATCGTTCTCGATATGGGAAACATAGATCTGATCGCTCTGGAGATCTTCAAGACGGTCGCCGAGGCGGGCGGCATTGCGAAGGCGGCGACCCGGCTCCATCGCGTGCCGTCGAACGTCACGACGCGCGTGAAACAGCTCGAGGAGAGGCTTGGTACCCAGCTTTTTCTCCGCGGGAATCGGAGACTCGTGCTCTCGGCGGAGGGCAAGCGCTTGCTTGGCTACGCGGCCCGGCTCCTCCACCTGTCGGCGGAGGCCGAGGCCGCGCTTCGAAACGGCTCGCCGGCCGGGGCGCTTCAGATCGGGGCCCTCGAAAGTACCGCGGCGACCCGGCTCCCGCCGCTTCTCTCCCGCTATCACCGGCGCTATCCGGAGGTGCGGCTCGAGCTGGTAACCGGCACGACCGGCGCCTTGATCGCCAAGGTCGTGAAGCACGAGGTCGAGGCGGCATTCATTGCGGAGCCGTTTGCCGCCGACGATCTCGAGGGTGAGCCAGTGTTCTGCGAAGAGCTGGTTCTGATCACTCCCAAGAGCTTCCGCAGGATCAAGACGCCCAGAGACATCGGGCGCACGACGCTGATCGCCTTTGCCACGGGCTGCTCGTACCGACGGCGGCTGGAGGCGTGGCTCGCGGGAGCGAAGGTGGTGCCGGACCGCGTCATGGAAGTCAGCTCGTACCACGCGATCGTGGCGTGTGTCGCGGCGGGCAGCGGGATCGCCATCGTGCCGCGCTCGGTGATTCGCGTCAGCTTGGCGGCATCAGGCGTCGCTAGATACTCGTTGCCCTCCGCGGTATCGAAGGCTCGAACATTCTTCGTCTGGCGAAAAGGTCACCAGTCGATTGCGCTGGACGCAATGCGGGCGGAGGTTGGGCGCGTGACGCGGCGGCCCCGGATCTGACTCGCGCGGGATTGGATCAGGGCGCCTTGCCGACCAGGTTCAGCACCCCGCCGGCGCGCAGCACGGTGACCGTGATGGTCGCGCCCGGGGTCAGGCGCTGCAGGTGCTCCCGCATCCGGTTGTAGTCGGCGAGGTTCCCGGTGGGGATGCCCTCCACCGAGAGCAGGACGTCGCCGCCCACCACCAGCGTCTGGCCGTCGATCGTGGCGGTCCGGTTGCCGCCGCGAATCCCCGCCTCCTCGGCGGGCGAGCCCTTGGCCACCGTCTTGACCAGGAAGCCCTCGGCCTGAGGCAGGTTGAAGATCGCGGCCAGGTCGCCCGAGAGGGTGTGGCCCTCGAGTCCGCTCCAGATCGAGCGCCGGGCGAGCAGGAGATCCTTGGCGGTGTTGACCGTCACCACGAACCCGAGCCCCTCGCTCCCGCCGCCCTTCGAAATGTTGTGGCTCACGATCCCGATGACGTCGCCCGCCATGTTGAACAGGGGACCGCCGGAGTTCCCGGTGTTGATGGTGGCGTCGGTCTGGAAGAACTCGGCCAGGGGGAAGGCCGGGTACACGCTGTTGGGCGGCCAGCGGGCGCTGATGTAGCCGACGCTCAGCGAGTACGCGAGCCCGTACGGCGCGCCCACGACCAGCGCCTGGTCGCCCACCCGGACCGCGCTCGAGTTGGCGAGACGGGCGACCTTGACCCCCGCGGGCACGCGCTCGAGCTGAATCAGCGAGAGGTCGGCGGCGGGGGCGGCGGCGCCGACGCGCGCCGTCACCGC
>JBBDXN010000069.1:0-20074 GCA_040902305.1 Candidatus Rokuibacteriota bacterium
GCTAGGAGCGTGTCGGAGAAATGCTCCGACGTCGATTTCGGGGGGTGCGGAACGTATTGGTCGGATCGAGATCGTTGATCCTGAGCCAAATGCGCGGTCGCGCTCTTCGTCGCAGTGTCGTCAAACCCATTACTCCGACACGCTCCTAGGAGAGACCCGCCATGAGCGGCGACCCGGTCCGCGCCGCGCTCTCCCAGCTCGGCGACGTCCTCGAAAGCCTCCGGGAGCGTCTGGGGGAGGGCGCGCGCCCGGAGCGGCCCGCCGACCGGGACGAGCACGCCCTCGACCTCTTCCAGGAGATCCTCTCGGTTCCTTCGCTCGGCCTGCCGCCCGGTGAGTTGTTCGGGCTGGCCATGGACCGTGTCTCGCGCCTGCTGGCCGCCGACCGGACCTTGCTCTTCGTGCGGGACGATGCGACCGGTCGCCTCGTGCCCCGCTCGGCGCGCGGCGTCCGGCGCGACGATCTGGAGAGCGTGGCGTTCGACCCGGGCGAGGGGCTGGTGGGACGAGTCTTCGCCGAGAAGCGCGTGCTCACCTACGACGCGTCCAGCGAGCCGGTCGGCGGCGATCCGTTCGTCGAGCGCTTCCCGACGCCACAGGGCATCGCGGTGCCGGTACGGACCGAGGGTGAGGTCGGGGGCGTGCTCTTCGCGGGCCGGAACGACCTCGGCGCCCCGTTCACCACCACCGACGTGCTGCTGCTCCTCGTCATCGCCGACCGCGTCGGCTCCGCGCTCGTCCACCAGCGGCTCCTCGAGCGCCGCGGTGATCATCTCACCCACCTGCGGGAGCTGAGAGGCCTGGTGGACGCGAACCTGCCCGCGCGCGAGCCTCGCGAGATCCTGGCCCGCGCCTCCGATGCCGCGTGCCGGATCGCGGGCGTGCGGGCGGCCCTGGCCCTGGCCGGCCCCGGCCCCGGCCGGATCGGCGTGCTCGCGGGGGCGGGACTGCTGGCCAGCGTGGGGCCCGAGCGCGTCCGCGCGACCGACGGTCTGCTCGCGGAGGGCTTCGCGGCCGACGGCCCGGTGACGATCCGCGATCTCCAGGCCCGGCGCAGCGCCCGCCCGGGCGTGCTCGAGGAGGAAGGGCTGCGCGCGGGCCTGCTGGTGCCGATGCGTGCCCGGGGCCGGGTGGTGGGCCTGCTGTGCCTCGCCGATCCGGAGCCGCGAGACTTCTCCTCGGACGAAGTGGAATCCGCGCTGATGCTCGCGGCCTTGACCGCGGCGGCGCTTGAGACGGAGGGGCAGCTCGGCGAGGCGCGCCGCGCCCTCGCCGACCGCGACGGCGAGGAGGCTCGGCAGGTGCGGGACGAGCGGACGCGGGTGCTGGCCGCCTTCGGGGCGGGGCTCACGGGCGAGCTCCACTCCGTGTTCGCGACCCTGCTCGGCCGGGCCCAGCTCCTGCGCGCGCGCGCGCAGAACGATCCACTGCGGGAAGGGCTCGCCGCGCTCGAGGAGGCGGCCTGGCGCGGCACCGACGTGCTCCAGCGGCTGCTCGGACTGGCGGAGGCCGATCAGCGCGGCGCGGTCGCGGACCTTCCCGCCATCGCGCAGGAGGCGCTCAGCTTCGCCCGAGGGCGCGTCCGGAGCGAGCCCGCGACGCGGGGCCGGATCGAGATGACCGCGGACCTGGGTTCGACGCCACCGGTCGAGGCCAGCGCGACCGCGCTGCGGGAGGCGGTGGTCAACCTGGTCCTGAACGCGGTGGAGGCGATGCCGGAGGGCGGCACCCTGACCGTGCGCACGCGCGCTCACGAGGGCGGGGCGGAGCTGGTGGTCGGAGACGGCGGCGAGAGCATCGCGCCGGAGATCCGCCTCCGCATCTTCGACCCCTTCTTCACGACGCGCTCCGGGCACCTGGGGCTCGGGCTCACGGTGGTGGAGGCGGTGGTGCTCCGCGCGGGCGGGTGGCTCGACGTGCAGAGTGCCGGTGCCGGGACCACGTTCACGGTCTGGTTGCCCGCCGCGGGAAGCCGACCGGCCGCGCCCACCCCGGATGCCGCGCGCGCGGAAGCGGCGCGCCCCGCCGCGGCCGGGGCGCCGACGCCCGCTTCGCTCACCGGGTCCGTACTCGTGGTCGAGGAGGAGGAAGGTATCCGCACCGCGGTGCTGGATGCCCTCATGGCGGTGGGGCATCGGGTGGAGGCGGCGCCGGACGCGGAGGCGACGCTCGCGCGGCTCGGGCAGGGTGGCATCGACGTGGTGGTGACCGACCTGGCGCTGCGCGACCGCTCGGGCCTGCAGCTCGCGGCCGCGGTCAGGAAGCGGAGCCCCGGCGTCGCGGTGGTGCTGCTCACCGGCTGGGGCCGCGGGCTCCACGAGGAGCGGCTGCGCGAGTGCGGCGTGGACGTGATGCTCGTGAAGCCGGTGCAGCCCGATCGGGTCCGCGAAGCCGTCGCGGCCGCGCTCCGCCTCCGTCGTCTCGCGTGATCTCCGGAGAGAGGCGCGATCGGCGACTCGCCACCGTCGACCTCGGAACCAATACCGTCCGGCTTCTCGTCGTGGAAGCGGGGCACGGCGAGTGGCGCGCGCTCCATCAGACGCAACGGGTGACCCGGCTCGGGGAGGGCCAGGCGGCCGCCGGGCGCCTGCTGCCGGAGCCGATGCGCCGCACCGCGGCCGCGGTCGCCGAGTTCGCGCGGGCCGCGCGCGGCCTCGGCGCCACCCGCGTCCGGATCGTGGCCACCAGCGCCGTCCGCGAGGCCGCAAACCGCGGTGAGTTCGTGGCGAGGCTCGAGGCGGAGGCGGGCGAGCGGGTCGAAGTGGTCTCGGGCGAGGACGAGGCGCGCCTGACCCTCAAGGGCGTCACCTCCGGGCTGCCCGGGCTCGGCGACTCGTTCGCGCTCTTCGACATCGGCGGGGGCAGCACCGAGTTCGTGCTCGCCCGAGGCGGGCGGGCCGCGGCGGCGGTGAGCCTGCGCCTGGGGGTGGTGCCGCTGGTGGAAGAATGGGGCGAGCCCGGGCCGGTGCGGTGGGAGCGGTTCACGCGGATGCGCGAGGGTGTCGAGCGGCGTCTGGCCGCCGAGGTGCCGGATGCCATCGCGGCGGCGGACGCGGGCGAGCTGGTCGGCACCGCGGGCACCGTGACCACGCTGGCCGCGCTGGATCTCGGGCTGCCCGCGTACGACGCGACCCGCGTCCACGGCCACCGGCTCGCTCGCGCGGCCGTCGAGCGCGAGCTCGCCCGCCTCGGCGCCCTCTCGGTGGCCGAGCGGGGGCGGCGGCCGTGCCTCGAGCCCGGGCGCGCCGACGTGATCATCCCGGGCATCGCGATCTGCCTGGCCACGATGGCGCGCTTCGGCCGCGAGCACCTCGTGGTGAGCGATCGCGGCCTCCGGGAAGGCATCCTCTGCGAGCTGCTGGGAGCCGCGCCGTGACGAGTCGGCCGTCGGCCCGCACCCTGTCGGTGATCGACTACCACACCGAGGGCGAGCCCATGCGCTTCATCGTCGACGGGGCCGGGCGCATCCCCGGCGCGACGCTCATGGAGCAGAGCGAGCACCTCGCCGCCCACCGCCGCGACCTGCTGGGCTTCGCGCTCTACGAGCCGCGAGGCCACGCCGCCATGTGCGGCGCCATCTTGACCGAGCCGGTGACCCCGGGCGCCGACGTCGGCGTGCTCTTCATCGAGCCGCTGGGCCCCGTGCACATGTGCGGGCACGGAGCGATCGCCCTGGGCGCCATGCTGGTGGAGACGGGCCGGGTGGCCGCGCCCGGTGGGGCCGCGACGGTGATGCTCGAGACGCCCGCCGGCCTCGTGTCCTGCCGGGTCGTCACGCAGCCGGAACAGCCGACCAGGGTCACGATCCGCAATGTCCCCGCCTTCTCGGTGGGGTTCGACCTGGAGGTCGATGTGCCCGGGCTCGGCCGCGTCACCTTCGATCTGGCCTACGGGGGCCACTTCTACGCGCTCGTCTCGGCGGCCGACTGCGGGCTCGCGCTGGAGCCGAAGGAGGCGGCCCGTCTCGTGGGGGTGGGCGAGCGGATCCGCCTCGCCATCGAGGCGCGCGGGCCGCTGATCCATCCCGCGATGCCGGAGGCGCGCGGGCTGCTCTACGTGCAGTTCTACGAGCCGGCGCGCCGTCCCGACGCGCAGCTCCGCAACGCGGTGGTGGTGGCGCCCGCGGGTCTCGACCGCTCGCCGTGCGGCACCGGGACTTCCGCGCGGCTGGCCAATCTCCACGCGCGAGGGCGCCTCGGGGTCGGGGAGCCCTTCGGTCACGAGTCCATCATCGGCACGCTCTTCACCGGACGGATCGCCGCGCTCACCCACGTGGCGGGCACCCCCGCGATCGTCCCCGAGATCACCGGGCGCGCGTGGATGACCGCCCGCGCCACCCTGTCCCTCGACACCAGCGACCCGTTCCCGGGAGGCTTCCTGCTCTAAGCGCGCGCCGCGTCGACCCGTTTTATTGACACCGCGGGCGGTGGTGTGGTGTCCTAGCCGGGATGAGCCTCATCCCCCGCGTGATCGTCCGGCGCTGGCTCGAGTCGGTGCTGGCGCTGGTCTCGCTCGCCATGCTGTATTTCTACCGGAACCCCGAGTTGATGCCGCGCGCCCTCAAGGACGACACCGGTCTCACCCTGTGGGACTGGATCTTCCGCGGCATGGTGTTCGGGCTGCTCGGGGTCTGGGGTTTTTCCGCGCTGATCGTGATCTTCTTCCTCCTGTACTCGCCGATCTACCTCATCAACAAGGCGCCGCATCTCGTCGGCAAAGGGGGTTGGCTCGATCGTCGGGAAGTTCGCTTCTATCTCGCGTGTTTCGCCCTGGTGTGTCTGCTCGTCATCCTGTTCACCCGCTCGTTCGACGCGGCGGGCGTGCTGTTCATCCTCCTCGCCGGCTTCGGTCCGATGGTCTGGCGGCTCCTCGTCTAAGCCCGCGCGGTTGACAGGTTCCGGCGGCCCGTCTATCCTTGCCGGGTATATGGATGAAATCGCGGTCCTGGTGCTGAACTACACCTACGAGCCGCTGCATTTCACCAACGCCAAGCGCGCCATCACGCTCCTGCTCGCGGGCAAGGCCGAGAGCGTGGAGGCCTCGCCGCGCGTGGTCCGCTCGCCCTCGCGGAGCTTCACCCTCCCCGCGGTGATCCGGCTGGGCGCCTACATCCGGAAGCCGTTCCTGGAGCGGGTGGCCTTCAACAAGAAGAACATCCTGCGGCGCGACGGCTACACCTGCCAGTACTGCTCGCGGCGGGGGGAGAAGCTCACGGTGGATCACGTGGTCCCGCGCTCGCGCGGCGGGCAGACCACCTGGACCAACGTGGTGGCGGCGTGCCTGCGCTGCAACCTCCTCAAGGGCAACCGCACGCTGGAGGAGGCCCGGCTCCGGCTGATCCGGGAGCCGGTGCACCCGCAGTTCCTCTTCTCGGTGCACCTGCTCCGGCATCCCCACGCCACCTCGTTCCTCGACTCGTGGCGGAAATACCTGGTGGCGGTACCCTCGACGTCCTGAGCCGCCCACCCCTGAGTCACCAGTTGTCCACGCTGTCGTTCAAGCTCTCCTCGGAGTTCGCCCCGGCCGGGGACCAGCCGCAGGCGATCGACCGGCTCACGTCCGTGATCGGCTCCGGGAGTCCCCACACCGTGCTGCTGGGGGTCACCGGCAGCGGAAAGACCTTCACGCTCGCCAACGTGATCGCGCGGCTCGACCGGCCCGCGCTGGTGATCTCGCCCAACAAGACCCTGGCCGCCCAGCTCTATAGCGAGTTCAAGGCCTTCTTCCCGGAGAACGCGGTCGAGTACTTCGTCTCCTACTACGACTACTATCAACCCGAGGCGTACATTCCCCAGTCGGACACCTACATCGAGAAGGACGCGCTGGTGAACGACGAGATCGACCGCATGCGCCACTCCGCGACCACCTCGCTCTTCGAGCGGCGCGACGTGGTGGTGGTGGCCTCGGTGTCGTGCATCTACGGCATCGGCGAGCCCGAGACCTATCACGGCATGCACGTGTCGCTGCGGGCGGGGCAGACCATGGACCGGGACGCGCTCATCCGGGCCCTGGTCGCGGTGCAGTACGAGCGCAACGACTACGACTTCCGCCGCGGGACCTTCCGGGTGCGGGGCGACGTGGTCGAGGTCTTCCCGGCCGCCGCGGAGTCGGAGGCCCTGCGGGTCGAGTTCTGGGGCGACAGCGTCGAGCGGCTCATGACGCTCGACCCCCTGCGCGGCGTGACCACCGGCACCGTGACCGACGCGCGCGTTTATCCAGCGAGCCACTACGTCACGCCCGCCGCCCAGCTCGAGCGGGCGATCGAGGGCATCATGGACGAGCTGCGCGAGCGCCTGGGCTTTCTCAAGGGGCGCGGCCGGCTGCTCGAGGCGCAGCGCCTCGAGCAGCGCACGCTCTTCGACATGGAGATGCTCCGGGAGCTGGGCTACTGCCACGGGGTCGAGAACTACTCGCGGCACCTCTCCGGGCGCAAGCCGGGGCAGAACCCGCCGACCCTGATGGACTATCTCCCCAAGAACGCGCTCGTCATCCTCGACGAGTCCCACGTGACCGCGCCTCAGCTCCGCGGCATGTACCCGGGCGACCGCTCCCGCAAGGAATCGCTGGTCGAGTACGGCTTCCGCCTGCCGTCGGCCTTCGACAACCGCCCGCTCACCTTCCCGGAGTTCATCCGCCTGGTGCCCCAGACCCTGTACGTCTCCGCGACCCCGGGCCCCTACGAGCTCGAGCTGGCCGGGGTGGAGCGAGGGGCACCGGGTCGCCCACTCACGGGCGGGACGGTGGCGGAGCAGATCATCCGACCCACCGGGCTCATGGATCCCAACATCACGGTGCGGCCCGCCTCCTCCCAGGTGGACGATCTGATGGCGGAGGTGCGGGCCCGGGCGGAGCGCGATGAGCGGGTGCTGATCACCACGCTCACCAAGCGCATGGCGGAGGATCTCACCGAGTACTACCAGCAGAACGGTCTCCGCGTCCGCTACCTGCACTCCGACATCGACACGCTCGAGCGGGTGGCGGTCATCCGGGACCTGCGCCTGGGCAAGTTCGACGGGCTCATCGGAATCAACCTGCTGCGCGAGGGGCTCGACCTGCCGGAGGTCTCGCTGGTGGCGATCCTGGACGCGGACAAGGAAGGCTACCTGCGCTCCACGACCTCGCTGATCCAGACCTCGGGCCGCGCGGCTCGCCACGTCAACGGCGAGGTGATCATGTACGCGGACACCGTGACCGGCTCGATGAAGGCGGCCCTCGCGGAGACCGAGCGCCGGCGCGTGGTGCAGGGCGAGTACAACCGCGCCCACGGGATCACCCCGGAGTCGGTGCGGCGCTCGATTCGCGACCTGCTCGAGTCGGTCCCCGAGCGCGACTACTACACGGTGGAGGTGGATCGGGCCCCCCAGACGCAGTGGGAGAGCCCCGCCGCCCTCGCGGCCCACGTGAAGGAGCTGGAGGGGTCCATGAAGGACGCGGCGCGGCGGCTCGACTTCGAGCGCGCGGCCGAGCTGCGCGACCGCATCAAGGCGCTCAAGAAGGTGGACCTGGGCGTCTGAGGGGGCGATGGTCTTCAAGTGGGCGCTGATCGTCTTCGCGGTGGCGGCCCTGGTCCTGTTCGCGCTCACGAAGGTCATCGCCTTCCTGAACCCGCCCCGGCCGGGCCGGCCCGCCCCGCTCATGCTGGGCCGCGTGCAGCGCGCGTTGACCTGGACCGTGCTGGTGCCGGCGGCGCTGGCCCTGGTCCTGCTCGTGGTGACCCTGCTCCGGCAGTGATCGCTTGGCGAGGCGCAGCCCGCTCGGCGAGACGAAGCCGGAGGCGAGTCGAGCGGATCAAGAACCCGAGCCGAGCGCATTCGAAAATGAAGTCCGGGATGTCAACTGAATGACGCTGCAGGAGAAGATCGACCAGGTACCGGACCGGCCGGGCGTCTACCTCTACAAGGACGCCAAGGCCCAGACCATCTACATCGGCAAGGCCGCGTCGCTCCGGAGCCGCGTCCGCTCCTACTTCCAGGAGTCGCGGGCCCGGGACCCCAAGACCGACGCGCTGGTCGGGCACATCCGCGACCTCGAATACATCGTCACCGCCAACGAGCTCGAGGCGATGATCCTCGAGTCGACCCTGGTCAAGCGGCACCGCCCCCGCTACAACATCATTCTCCGGGACGACAAGCACTATCCGTTCCTCAAGCTCACCACCAACGAGGAGTTCCCACGCCTGGTGGTGGCCCGGCGGGTGCAGAAGGACGGCGCGACCTACTTCGGCCCGTTCTATCCGGCCACCGCGATGCGGGAGACCCTGCGTCTCGTGCGCCAGCTCTTTCCCCTCCGGACTTGCCGCATCAAGATCGACGGGACCCTCTCCCGCCCGTGTCTGCAGTACTACATCCACCGCTGCAACGCCCCCTGCACGGGCTGGGAGACCGCGGAGGGCTACGCCCAGACCGTCCGGGACGTGGAGCGCTTCCTCGAGGGCAAGAACGACGATCTCGCGGCCCGTCTCACCCGCGAGATGGAGTCGGCGGCGGAG
Source organism: Candidatus Rokuibacteriota bacterium (assembly GCA_040902305.1). Classification (GTDB taxonomy): domain Bacteria; phylum Methylomirabilota; class Methylomirabilia; order Rokubacteriales; family CSP1-6; genus CAMLFJ01. The sequence goes on from JBBDXN010000069.1 coordinate 8,489, forward strand.
GAGATGAAGTTCGAGCGCGCCGCCGCCCTGCGCGACCGGGTCCAGGCGCTCAATACGGTGCGGGAGCGGCAGCAGATGATCTCCATCGAGGAAGAGGACCAGGACGTGGTGGGAGTGGTCCGCCAGGGCTCGGAGGCCTGCGTGCAGCTCTTCTTCGTGCGCAAGGGGCGGCTGCTCGGCCGCGAGTCGTTCTTCTTCGAGCGGGTGGCCGGCGCGAGCGACGGCGAGATCCTCTCCGCCTTCATCCGCCAGTTCTACGCGAAGAACGTGGTCCCCCCGCCCGAGATCCTGCTCTCGGAGACTCCGCCCGAGCTCGATCTGACCGGCGAGTGGCTCGCCCGGCGCCGCGGCGCGCGGGTCGAGCTGGCGGCGCCCCAGCGGGGCCGCAAGCGCGACCTGGTGGCGATGGCCGAGGAGAACGCGGCGCTCGCGCTGCAGACGCACCTGCTCGCGCGCGGGAGCCGCCAGCAGGTGGTGCTCGAGGACCTGGAGCGCTCGCTCGGGCTGCCCGGGCCGCCCCACCGCATCGAGTGCTTCGACATCTCCACCCACCAGGGCAAGGAGACGGTCGCGTCCATGGTGGTGTGGCAGGACGGCGACATGAAGAAGGACGACTACAAGCGCTACAAGATCCGCACCGTCATCGGCAGCGACGACTTCGCCTCGATGCAGGAGGTGCTGACCCGCCGCTACGGCCGCGCGCTGGAGAGCCTGGGCGTGCTGCCGGACCTCATCCTGCTCGACGGCGGCCGCGGCCAGCTCGGCGCCGGCATGAAGGCGCTGGAGGACCTGGGCCTCGACTACATCCCGCTCGCCGCGCTCGCCAAGCGCGCCGAGGAGGTCTACACCCCGGATCGTCTCCAGCCGCTCGTGCTTGACCTGGGCTCGCCCGCCCTCCAGGCCCTGCAGAGGATCCGCGACGAGGCGCATCGCTTCGCGATCACGTATCACAAGAAGCTGCGGCAGCGGCGGGCGATCGCCTCCGTGCTCGACCAGATTCCCGGGGTGGGGCCGACCCTCCGGACCAGCCTGCTCAAGACGCTCGGCTCGGCCAAGGGGGTGCGCGAGGCCTCGGTGGCCGACCTGGCCTCGGTGCCGAAAATCACCCCGAAGCTGGCGCAACGCATCTATGATTTCTTCCATCCGGCCCCGGCGGAAAGGGAACCTTCCCCGGGGCAGAGGGGTTAAGCGTGCAGAACCAGACCGAAAGGGGGTGACGCGCATGAAGATGCTCATGATGACGCTCGCGATCGTCGCGATGGCGGCCGCGCCGGCGCTGGCCAACCAGTGCCCGCTCCTGGTCAAGCAGGTCCAGGACGCGACGGCCGGCAAGACCGACGAGGCCTCCAAGAAGGGGATGGCGCTGGCCAACGAGGCCAAGGCGCTCCACGACGCCGGCAAGCACGCCGAGTCGGTGGCCAAGGCGGACGAAGCCGCCAAGGCGATCAACCTCACCCTGAAGAAGAAGTAGGGTCGGTTCACCCCCGGGGGCCGCTGCCGGCCCCCGGGAGCCGTTTCTTGCGCCCTCCGCCTAAGCGTGTAAAAATCAGCGCCAATATGCCCCTCGACGACCGTCAAGACCGCTACCCTTTCCCGGAGATCGAGGCCAGGTGGCAGCAGACCTGGGCCGACGGCAAGCAGTTCAAGGTGACCGAGGAGCCCGGCCGGCCCAAGTATTACTGCCTCGAGATGTTCCCGTACCCGTCCGGGCGCATCCACATGGGCCACGTGCGGGTCTACGCCATCGGCGACCTCCTGGCCCGCTACAAGTGGATGCGGGGCTTCAACGTGCTCCATCCGATGGGCTGGGACGCCTTCGGCCTGCCCGCGGAGAACGCGGCCATCGACAACGGGGTACACCCGGCGGTGTGGACCTACGAGAACATCGAGAACATGCGCACCCAGCTCAAGCGCATGGGGATCTCCTACGACTGGGACCGCGAGGTCGCCACCTGCGATCCCAGCTACTACCGGTGGGAGCAGCTCGTCTTCATCCGCATGCTCGAGCGCGGCCTCGCCTACCGGCGCCGATCGCGGGTGAACTGGTGCCCGTCCTGTCAGACCGTGCTGGCCAACGAGCAGGTCGAGGCGGGGCGGTGCTGGCGCTGCGACTCCGAGGTGACGATCCGGGAGATCGACGGCTGGTTCTTCAAGATCACCGACTATGCCCAGGAGCTGCTCGACTGGTGTGACCGGCTGCCCGGGTGGCCGGAGCGCGTGCTGACCATGCAGCGCAACTGGATCGGCCGCAGCGAGGGCGCCGAGTTCGCCCTGCCGGTGGCCGGGCGGCCGGAGGTGAAGATCACGATCTACACCACGCGCCCCGACACCTCTTTCGGCATGACGTACGCGGTGCTGGCGCCCGAGCACCCGCTGGTGGACAGCCTCGCCGTCGCCGACGAGGAGCGCGGCCGGATCGCTGCCTTCCGCGCCGAGGTCGCGCGCGAGACCGAGATCGAGCGGCTCGCCACCGACCGGCCCAAGCGCGGCCTGCGCCTGGCCGCCCGCGCGATCAACCCGTTCAGCGAACAGGAGATCCCGCTCTTCCTCGCCGACTACGTGCTGATGGGCTACGGCACCGGGGCGATCATGGCGGTGCCGGGCGAGGACCAGCGCGACTGGGACTTCGCCCGAGCGCACGATCTGCCGGTCATCGCGACCGTGAAGCGGCCCGCGGGCTGGCCGGAGGATCAGGCCTACACCGGCGACGGGGTGAAGATCAATTCCGGCTTCCTCGACGGGCTCACGATCGAGGAGGCCAAGCGCAAGGCCATCGACTGGCTCGTGGCCAAGGGGGTCGGCCAGGCCAAGATCAATTTCCGGCTGCGCGACTGGGGCATAAGCCGCCAGCGCTACTGGGGCGCGCCGATCCCGGTGCTCTACTGCGAACGCGACGGCATGGTGCCGGAGCGGGAGGAGAACCTGCCGGTGGTGCTGCCCCGCGACGTGCAGATCAGCGGCAAGGGTGGCTCGCCGCTCGCGGAGGTGGCCGGCTTCGTGAACGCCACGTGTCCGAAGTGCGGCGGCAAGGCGCGCCGGGACACCGACACCATGGACACCTTCGTGGAGTCGTCCTGGTACTTTCTCCGCTACTGCTCGCCGACCTATGACCGCGGCATGTTCGAGCCCGCCGCCGCCGCCTACTGGATGCCGGTCGACCAGTACATCGGCGGCGTCGAGCACGCGGTGCTGCATCTCCTGTACGCGCGCTTCTACACCAAGGTCCTGCGCGATCTCGGCATGCTCAAGGTCGACGAGCCCTTCCGGGCGCTCCTCTCGCAGGGGATGGTCATCAAGGACGGGGCCAAGATGTCGAAGTCCAAGGGCAACGTGGTCGATCCCGACGACCTCATCCGCCGCTACGGCGCCGACACCGCGCGGCTCTTCTCGCTCTTCGCGGCGCCGCCCGAGAAGGACCTCGACTGGAACGACCGCGGGGTCGAGGGCGCCTCGCGCTTCCTCAACCGCATCTGGCGCTTCGTCCACACCCACCTCGCCGAACTGAATGGTGCAGTGGCCGGGCGAGGTGCAGCCGTGGCCGGGCGAGGTGAGCCGGAGGCGAGCCGAGCGGATACAGAAATCGAGCCGGCAGGGGCCGGGCGAGGTGCAGCCGAAGGCGAGCCGAGCGAATACAAAAAAGAAGTCACCGAGTCCGCGGGGCACGCAACGAGTGACGCGGGACACGCAACCAGTGAAGCGGGCCGCGCCTTCCGCCGCGTCATCCACGCCACGATCCAGAAGGTGACCCACGACATCGAGCACGATTTCCACTTCAACACCGCGATCAGCGCGGTGATGGAGCTGGTGAACGCGCTCCACGACTTCGAACGGGCGTCCCTCGACGGGATGGCACGGCCGGAGCGGAGCGCGCTCCTGCGCGAGGCGGTCGAGGCCACCGTGCTCCTGCTGGGGCCGGTGTCGCCGCACATCACCGAGGAGCTGTGGGCCGCGCTCGGCCACCGCGAGAGCCTCTTCAAGCGGGCGTGGCCCATCGCGGACCCGACCGCGCTCGCCCGCGACGCGGTGGAGATCGTGGTCCAGGTGGACGGGCGCGTGCGGGGCCGCCTCACCGCCGCGGTGGACGCCCAGGAGGCGGAGATCCGCGAGAAGGCCCTCGCCGACGGCAAGGTGCGCCCGTGGCTCGACGGGCGCCAGGTCGCCAAGGTCGTCGTGGTGCCCGGCCGCCTCGTCAACATCGTGACCCGTGGCTGATTCGGCGCGCCACGCCCGGCGGGCCGTGGGACTGGCCCTGGCCGCGGTCCTCCTCGGCGGCTGCGGCTACAGCACCCGCGGCAACCTGCCGGATCACATCAAGACGGTGGCGGTGCCGATCTTCAAGAACCGCACGCTCGAGCCGGGGGTCGAGAGCGCGATCACCTCCGGAGTGGTCAACGCCTTCTCCAGCGGCGGTCGGGTGCGGGTGGTTCCGATCGAGGAGGCCGACGCGATCCTGGAGGGCGAGGTGGTGGGCTACAGCCTCGACGGCCTGGCCTTCGACCGGAACGCCAACGTGCGCGCGTACCGGCCGCGGGTCGTGCTCAACGTGGAGTTTCGCGACGTGCGCCGGAGCGCCATGCTCTGGCGGCAGGAGGGGCTGCAGGAGACGTCGGACTTCCAGGTACAGGGCACGGTGTCGGACACGGTGGCCCGCGGGCAGGGGGCGGTGCTCCAGGCCGCGTCCGAGATCGGACGCAAGGTCGTCAACCTCGCGGTGGACCGCTTCTAGTGCCGCGCCCGCGGGCCGCGATCTCCTCCGCGGAGGCATAGCGGTGGACTACGCGGGGTTCGTCAAGGCCGCCGACGCGGGGCAGGCGCCGCCGGTGAGCCTGCTGCACGGGCCCGAGCCCTTTCTGCTCGACGACGCGGTCGCCCGCCTCAGCCGCGCGCTGTTCCCCGGCCAGACCGAGCTCTCCCTCGTGCGGGAGAACCTCGACGCGCGCGCGGCGGGCGCGGAGGCGATCGTGCAGTCCGCGCTCATGCTGCCGTGGCTGGGCGATCGCCGGCTCGTGGTGGCGCGCGGCGTGGACGGCCTCACCGCCAAGTCCGCCGAGGCGCTCGCCGCCTACGCGAAGGCGCCCAACCCCTCCACCGCGCTCGTGCTCGTCGCCGACGCCTTGCTGGACGGCTCGCACTGGCTGCTGCGCGCGGTCCCGCCCGCCGCGGTGGTGGCGGCGCCCGCGCCCGCCGGGCGCGCGCTCGCCGCCTGGCTGCGGACGCACGCCCAGGCCCAGGGCTACGAGCTGCGCGAGGACGCGGCCGGTCTGCTGGTGGAGCTCTCGGGCGACGATCTCACCCGGCTGGTGGGCGAGGTGGAGAAGGCGGCGCTCGCGGGGGGACCGGAGAACCGGCGCGTGACGGTGGCCGAGATCCGGGCGGTGGTCGGCGAGCACCGGCTCCGCCACGTCTTCGATCTCACGCGCGCGCTGTCGGCGCGTGATGCGGCGGCGGCGCTGGCCCTCCTGGAGTCGCTGCTCAACGCCGGGGAAGAGCCGCTGGCCGTCCTCGGGATGCTGACCCGCGAGGCCCGCGCGACGTGGCAGGCGGCGGACGCCCTGCGCGCGGGCCGCGGGCCGGAGGTGATCGCGCGGAGCCTCCGCCGGCCGCCCGCCGCGGCCACCGCGCTGCTCGAGCGGGCGCGGACCCTGTCCTCCCCGGCGGCGGCGCGGCAGCTCGCCCGCTGCTGGGAGGTCGAGCGCCGGCTCAAGCTGGGGGGCGCCGCCCGATCGGAGCTGTCGCTGCTCGTCGCCGATCTGTGCGCGGTGTGATGGCGCGAGCGCTGCGCGCGCTCGTCGTCGCCGCGCTGCTCTTCCCCTCCGGCGCCGACGCGGCGGCCCCGGCGCGGCTCCTGGCCGGCGCCGCCGGGGTGACGATCGACCTGCCCGCCGACACGCCGCTCGGGGGCTACGGGGGGTTCCCGCGCCGCGCCTGGGTCCCCGACCTCCTCGGCCGCTTCCCCGACACCTTCTGGTTCCGTCCGTCTACCGGCGTCCACGACCCGATCAAGGTCCGCGCCCTCGTGCTCGAGGCAGGCGGCGTGCGCCTGCTCTGGCTCGCGGTGGATCTGGTGGGAATGGATCCCGGCCTGGTCGCCGATCTGCGTCGCCGCCTGGACCAGCTCGGCCTGCGCTATGCGGCGGTGATCGCGGCGGCCTCCCACACCCATTCCGGCCCCGGCGCCTACGCCCGGTCGAGCCTGTTCGGCTTCCTGGCGCTGGATCGCGAATCGCCGCGGGTCCGCGGCCGGATCTACTCGGCCATGGAAGAGGCGGCGCGCCAGGCCGAGCGCCGGAAGCGGCCGGCCACCGTCGGCACCGGTCGCAGCGAGGTGACCGGACTCACGGACAGCCGGGTGCGCGGGGCGCTCGATCCCGAGCTGGGCGTGCTCAAGGTGATGGGCACGGACGACCGACCGGTGGCGGTCATGTGGAACTACGCCATCCACGGCACCGCGCTCGGCCGCGGGAACCGGGAGCTCTCCGGCGACGTCATGGGCGACGCGGGCGCGCGGATCGAGGAGCAGCTCGGCGTCCCCGCGCTCTTCGTCAACGGGGCCGTCGGCGATGTGAGCCCCCGCCGGCGCGGCTGGGACGGCGTGGCGGCTGGGGGCAAGGCGCTGGCCGGCGCGGTGCTCGCCCTCTGGCCGCGCATCAAGGCCGATCCCGATCAGCGGCTGGCCGCGGCCTCGGTCAGCGCGCCGCTTCCGGCCCCGGGGCTCGAGCTGCGCAACTGTCTCGGGCGGTGGATCCCGCGCGGCACCCGCCTGGGATTGCGCTCGGCGCTGCCGTCGTCTGCCGAGATCTGGGCGGTGGCGATGGGCCGGGGCGCCTGGGTCGCCATTCCGGGCGAGCCGGACACGCGCCTGGGCCAGGACATCAAGGCCGCGGGCCGGCCGCGCTTCGCGGGGACCTTCGTCGCGGGCGTTTCCAACGCGTACCAGGGTTACTTCCTCGCGCCGGAGCATTTCCGGACGCCGAGCTACATCTCGTGCGGCAGCCTCTACGGGGAGCGGGGCGGCGAGCTGGTGCGCGACGCGGCGATCGAGGCCCTGCGGGAGTTGGGGGAGCGGCGCACGCCCCGGCCGGTCAAGCCGGGGCGTTGAGCTTGCGAGCGAGCGCGGACTTGCGGCGGGCGGCGGTGTTACGGTGGATGACGCCCTGGGTGACCGCGCGGTCGAGCGCGCGAATGGCCTCTCGCACCGTGGTCGTGGAGTCGGCGCTCTTGCCGCTCTGGGCCTCGCGGGCGCTCTTCACGCTCCCGCGCACCGCGCTGCGCACGGCCCGGTTGCGCAGCCGGCGCTTCTCGTTCTGCCGGATCCGCTTCCTCGCGGAGCGGGTATTCGCCAAGGTTCCTCTCCTCCTCTGGGATCGATCTGTCGAAGCGAGTGTGAGCGACAGTCGAGCCTACCGTCGGCACCGCGACGTGTCAAGGACGTTGTCCTCCCGGTGAGCGAGTCGCCCGACTCCCAGGAGCGCGTCCAGCGCGGCGTGGTGAGCGCGGTGGGGTCGATCGGGCTCGCCACGCTCGCGAGCCGGGTGCTCGGCTACGTGCGGGACATGGTGGTGGCGCACGCGTTCGGGGCCGGCCCGCTCACCGACGCGTTCTTCGTGGCCTTCCGCATCCCGAACCTCCTGCGCCGGCTCCTCGCGGAAGGCGCGCTGTCCACCGCGGTGATCCCGGTGTTCACCGAGACGCTCGCGCGTGAGGGGCCGGCCGCCTTCGGACGACTGGCCCGCGCGACGAGCGGCGCGGCGGTCGTGGTCCTCTGCGCGGTGGCCGCGCTCGGCGCGCTCGCGGCCCCCCTGGTGGTGGCGGTGATGGCCCCGGGCTGGCGTACCGACACCGGGCTGTTCGACCTGGCGGTGCGGCTCACGCGCGTGCTGTTCCCGTACCTCGTGTTCGTGGGGCTGGCCGCCCTCGCGATGGGGGCGCTCAACGCCCACCACCGCTTCTTCACCGCCGCGCTCGGGCCCGCCGTCTTCAACCTGGCCATGATCGTGGCGGTGGTGGCTCTCGCCTCGCGGCTGACGACCCCCATCATGGCTCTGGCGATCGGGGTGCTGGTGGGCGGGCTCGGGCAGCTCCTCGTCCAGCTCCCGGAGCTGCGCCGGCTCGGGGTGCCGCTGCGACCCTCGTGGGAGTGGCGGCATCCTGCGGTGGCGCAGATCGCGCGGCGGCTCTGGCCGGCGGTGTTCGCGCTGGCCGCGGTGCAGGTCACGGTGGTGGTGAACACGCTGCTGGCCTCGCTGCTGCCCGCGGGCACCGTCTCGTACCTCTACTATGCGGACCGGGTGATGGAGTTCCCGCTCGGCGTCTTCGGGATCGCGCTCGCCACCGCGGCCCTGCCCGGCATGTCGGCCCAGGCCGCGCGCGGTGAGCTGTTCGCGCTGCGCGCCACGCTCGAGTTCGCGCTCCGGCTGTCCGCCTTCGTGGCGGTGCCCGCGACGGTGGGGCTCCTGCTCCTGGGCGGGCCGATCGTGCAGATGCTCTTCCAGCGTGGCGAGTTCAGCGCCTCGGACGCGGCGCTCACCGCTCAGGCCCTGGCCGGCTACGCGGTGGGACTGCCCGCGTTCTCGGCCACCCGCATCGCGGCCCAGACCTTCTACGCGCTCGGCGACACGCGGACGCCGGTCCTCATCGGATTCGTGTCGGTGGCGGTGAACGTGGTGCTGGCCTTGCTCCTGATGTGGCCCCTGCGCCACGCCGGGCTCGCGCTGGCCTCGTCACTGTCCTCCTACGTCAACGTGATCGGGCTCTGCTGGCTGCTCCACCGCCGCCTGGGCGGCCCGCGCGGCGGGGAGCTGTGGGGATCGCTGGGCCGCACCCTCGCCGCCTCCGCGGTGCTCGCGCTCTGGTGCGCCTGGTGGGTGGGCGGGTTCCGGGCCGGGGGCCCGGAGGCGGTCCCGCCTGGTCTCACGCGGATGCTGGTGGTGTTGCTCGGCGGCGTGGCGGTGTACGTGGCGGGCGCCGCGGTCATGCGCGCCCCGGAGCTGCGCTCGCTGCTCGGCATGCTGCGGCCGCGGCGCTGAACCTTGCCCGGGACCCGGCGCCGATGATAGACTCCCTCATGCACCTTCGGAACGCCCCGGGGATGGCCTCGGCAGGACGAATCGGCCAGCTCCGGGGCCGTCGCTTTTTGGGCCTCCCGCTCCGGATGTGACCGTGATCTCTCGGCTCGGGGCGTCCGCGGAGAGGGGGGCCGCTGGAGTCGTCTCCGAAGCCGCGGCGCTGATCGACGAGTTCCTCGGTAGCCTCCAGATCGAGCGGGGCGCCGCGCTCAACACGCTGACCGCCTATCGCCGGGACCTCAAGGGATTCGAGAGCTTCCTGACCAGGGAGCGGCGCGGGCTCGAGGCCGTGGGCGTCAGCGACCTCTCGCGCTACATGGGCGGCCTTCGCCGGCGCGGCCTCGGCAGCCGCAGCATCGGCCGCCACCTCTCGGCGGTGCGCGGCCTCTACCGGTTCCTGCTCGACGGGGGCCGGGTCCGGCGCGATCCGACGGAGCACCTGGACACCCCGCGTCCCGCGCGGCGGCTGCCCCGCACGCTGTCGATCGTGGACGCCGCCGCGCTCGTCGAGGCGCCCGACACGAGCCGGCCGGACGGCCTGCGGGACCGCGCGCTCCTGGAGCTGCTCTACGCCTCAGGGCTCCGCGCCTCCGAGGCCCTCGGCCTCCGGATCGAGGACGTGAACTTCGCGGCCGGCTACGTGATGGTGGTCGGCAAGGGCGACCGGCAGCGGCTCGTTCCCGCGGGGGGGCGCGCGCTCGACTGGGTGCGCCGCTACCTCACCACCGTTCGCCCGCGCCTCGTCCGGCGCGACTGCCCGGCGGTCTTCCTCAACCGCTCGGGCGGAACCATGTCGCGGCAGGCGCTCTGGGGCCTGATCCGGCGGGCGGCGCGGCGCGCGGGCATCCGCGCCGCCGTCTCGCCGCACACGCTGCGGCACTCCTTCGCGAGCCACCTGCTGGAGCGCGGCGCCGATCTGCGCTCGGTGCAGGCCATGCTCGGCCACGTGGACATCTCGACGACCCAGATCTACACGCACCTGCCGTCGAGCGTGGTGCACGACATGTACCGGAAGTTCCACCCGCGGGCCGGCCGCCGGGACGCGGGCGGCAAGAGGGCGAGCTAGGAATGGCGAGAGCCGGGCACGCATACCCGCAGGTGGAGCCGGGGGTGGCGGCCCTCGCCGATTCGCGCGTCGCGCGGGTCGCCTCCCGGAGCACGGTGGCGCGTGCCCTCGCCCGCGCGCGCGGGGCCGGCGCTCGCGTCGTCGTGCTCGGCCCGCGGTGCGCCATCCGGGAATCCGAGCTGGCGCAGGCGGCCGCGTGGGGGCTCGGCCGGTGGCCGGCCCGCGCGATGGCCTGGCGCGACCTGCCGAGTCTTCCCGCGACCGCGGGCGAAGTCGAGGCGCGGCGCGCCCTGCTCGCGGGAGCTCGGCTGATCCTGGTGCGCCGGGCCGGCCGGGTCGTCGGCGTCGTGGACGGCGACCGGGTGGCGGTGCCGCCTCCGGAGACGTCCGTGCTCGGCCCGCTCGAGCGGGCGGGCGACCGGCAGAGCGACGCGCGCCTCTGGCTCCTGCGCGTCGCGGGCAAGATCGGCGAAGGCATGGGGGCCCCCGCCTACGTGGTGGGCGGCTTCGTTCGCGACCTGTTGCTCGGCGCCGCCGCGGCTCCCACCCTCTTCCCGGACATCGATGTGGTCGTGGAGGGCGACGGGATCGCCTTCGCGCGGCGGCTCGCCGAGGAGATCGGCGGCACGCTGCTGGTTCACGGCAGCTTCGGCACGGCCTCGATCGAGGCCGGCCACGCCCCCGCGGGGGCCGGCCTCGACGGTATCCCGCTGGGGCGGGTCGACGTGGCCTCCGCGCGGCGCGAGCACTACCGGGCGGCGGGCGCGCTCCCCGACGTCGTCCCCGCTCCGATCGCGGAGGACCTGCGCCGCCGGGATTTCTCGGTCAATGCCATGGCAGTGGCTCTGAGCCCGGATCGCTTCGGCCGGCTCCTGGATCCCCTCGGCGGGCAGCGCGATGTCCGCGCTCGTCGGCTGCGCGGCCTACGCCCGCTCGCCTTCGTCGAGGACCCCACGCGCATCTTCCGGGCCGCGCGCTATGCCGCCCGCCTCGGCCTGCGCCCGGACGCGGCCACGCTCGCGGGCATCCGCCTGGCCGTCGAGCAGAGGTCGTACCCGGCCCTGTCGGGCCAGCGTCTCTGGCGCGAGATCGAGCTGGCGGCGGCCGAGCGGCGGGCCCGGCGGACATTCGAGCTGATCGTGAGATGGAGAGCGACAACCCTCTGGAACCTCGACCGGATCGGGATCGCGCGGCTGTCCGACGCCCTGCGGCTGGCCCGCTGGGCTCGGGTGGTGGGGGTCGCCGTCGATCCGGCCGAGCTGGCGCTGCTGGCGCTGTTGATCGGCCGGCCGCCGGCTGCCATCGCGCGCGGCCTCGACCGCCTGGCCCTGACCGGCGAGCCGCGGGCCCGCGTCGAGGCCGCGGTGCTGGCGGCCCCGCTCGCGCGGCGGCTCGAGGCGCGGCGGCTCCGGCCGAGCGCGATCGACCGGCTGCTGCGGCCCGTGGCCCCCCCCC
>JBBDXN010000069.1:20084-29176 GCA_040902305.1 Candidatus Rokuibacteriota bacterium
GCCCGCGCTGCTCGGCGCCTGGCTTCGCGCGGGCACGCGCGGGCGGCGGCGGATCCAGTGGTATCTCGCGCGCGGGCGGGCGGTGCGCCCGCGCCTCTCGGGCGAGGATCTGCTCGCCCTGGGCGTGCCGCGCGGGCCGCGGGTGGGGGAGGCGCTCGATCGGCTGCGGCGGCTCCGGCTGGACGGGGCGGTCGGCTCGGTGGCCGAGGAGCGGGAACTCGTGAAAGAATGGCTCATCGCGGGAAAGGAGGCATGAGGTGACGACCAGATTCATCTTCGTGACAGGCGGTGTCGTGTCCTCGCTGGGCAAGGGGCTGGCGGCGGCTTCCATCGGCTCCCTGCTGGAGGCCCGCGGCTTCCGGGTCACGCTGCAGAAGATGGATCCCTACATCAACGTGGATGCGGGGACCATGAGTCCGTATCAGCACGGCGAGGTCTACGTGACGGACGACGGCGGGGAGACCGACCTCGACCTCGGGCACTACGAGCGCTTCACCTCGGCCCGGATGACCCGGGACAACAACGTCACCACCGGGAAGGTCTACGGGACCGTCATCGAGAAGGAGCGCCGCGGGGACTACCTGGGCCGGACGGTCCAGGTCATCCCGCACATCACCGATCAGATCAAGGCGTCGATCCGCAGGGTGGCCACGGGGGTCGACGTGGTCATCATCGAGATCGGCGGCACGGTCGGGGACATCGAGGGGCTGCCGTTCCTGGAGGCGGTGCGCCAGTTCAAGAAGGACGTGGGCAAGGACAACGTCATCTACGTGCATCTCACGCTGGTACCGTTCATCCACGCCGCCCAGGAGCTCAAGACCAAGGCCACCCAGCACTCGGTCAAGGAGCTGCGGGCGATCGGGATCCAGCCCGACGTGCTCCTGTGCCGGACCGCCAAGGAGCATCCGCTGACGCCCTCCATCAAGTCCAAGATCGCGCTCTTCTGCGACGTCGAGGAAGAGGCGGTGATCGCGGCGCGGGACGTGGACACGATCTACGAGGTGCCGCTCGCCTTTCACGACCAGGGCCTGGACGAATCCATCGTCAAGCTGCTGGGGCTGCCCGCGCGGCCGATCGATCTCTCGCGCTGGGAGGAGATCGTGCGCCGGGTGAAGGCGCCGCGGCGCCGGTGCCGCATCGGGGTGGTGGGCAAGTACATCGAGGTCAAGGACTCCTACAAGAGCCTCTACGAGGCGCTGGCCCACGGGGGCATCGCCCACGAGGCCGCGGTCGAGGTGGTGTGGGTGGACGCCGAGCGCATCGAGCGCGAGGGGCTGGCCGGCCACGTGGCCGGGCTCGACGGCATCCTGGTCCCCGGCGGCTTCGGGGACCGCGGCATCGAGGGGAAGATCCAGGCCATCCGCTACGCGCGCGAGCAGCGCGTGCCCTACTTCGGCATCTGCCTCGGCATGCAGTGCGCGGTGATCGAGTACGCGCGCCACGTGTGCGGGCTCGAGGGCGCCAACTCCACCGAGTTCGAGCCCACCCCCGCCCACAACGTCATCGACCTGCTGCCCGAGCAGCGCCACATCCAGGACAAGGGCGGCACCATGCGGCTCGGGCTCTATCCGGTGCTGCTCAGCGAGGGCACCGCCGCCTCCCGGGCCTACGGGCAGGGACTGATCGAGGAGCGCCACCGGCACCGCTACGAGGTCAACAACGACTATCTGGCCCGGCTCGAGAAGAACGGGCTGCGGATCTCCGGGATCTGGGCCGAGAAGCAGCTCGTGGAGATCATCGAGCTGCCGGATCACCCGTGGTTCGTGGCCGGGCAGTTCCATCCCGAGTTCCTCTCGCGGCCCTGGGAGCCGCACCCGCTCTTCGCCTCGTTCATCAAGGCGGCGCTCGACCACCAGGGGGGCGCGTGACCCGGACCCGCGCGGTCCGGATCGGCTCGGTCGTCATCGGAGGGGGCGCCCCGCTCGCCCTGATCGGGGGGCCCTGCGCGATCGAGAACGAGAAGCACGCGCTGATGATCGCGGAACGCCTGCAGCGCATCACGGCTGACGCGGGGGTGCCCTTCATCTACAAGTCGTCCTACGACAAGGCCAACCGGTCCTCGCTGCGCTCCTACCGGGGCCCCGGCCTGGTGGAGGGGCTCCGGATACTCCAGAAGGTCAAGGACGAGACCGGCCTGGCGGTGCTGTCCGACGTCCACGACGTGTCGGAGGTCGCGCCCGCGGCCCAGGTGCTCGACGTGCTGCAGGTGCCCGCCTTCCTCTGCCGCCAGACCGATCTCATCGTGGCCTGCGCCCGGAGCGGCCGGCCGGTCAACGTCAAGAAGGGGCAGTTCGTGGCGCCGCGCGACATGAGCAACGTGGTGGAGAAGGTGCGGGCGTCGGGCAGCGAGGACCTCTTGCTCACCGAGCGCGGTAGCAGCTTCGGCTACAACAACCTGGTCGTCGACTTCCGGGGCCTGCCCATCATGCGCGGCTTCGGCTATCCGGTCGTCTTCGACGCCACCCACTCCGTGCAGCTGCCGGGCGGGCAGGGCGACCGCTCGGGGGGCGAGCGGCAGTACGTGCAGGCGCTCGCGCGCGCCGCGGTGGCGGTCGGGGTGGACGCGCTCTTCATGGAGATGCACGAGGATCCGGATCGCACGCTCGAGGACGGACGGCCCCTCTCGGACGGTCCGAACATGCTGCGCCTGGACGACCTTCCGCGGCTGCTCGGCGAGCTGCGCCCGATCGCGGCCGGGCTCGGTCCGCCCTGATGGATTCCCAAGTGGAGCGGGCGCGCATCCTGGCCCTCGCCGAGCGCGTGCTGCGGCTCGAGGCGGAGAGCGTGCTGGCCCTCTGCCCGCGCCTCGGCGACTCCTTCGCGGACGCGGTCCTCACGCTACGGCGCTGCGTGGGTCGCGTCATCGTCACCGCGATGGGCAAGTCGGGCATCATCGGGCGCAAGATCGCGTCCACCCTCGCGAGCACCGGCACGCCCGCCCACTTCCTCCACCCCGCCGAGGGCGTGCACGGCGACCTCGGCATGATCGCGCGCGAGGACGTGGTGCTGGCGCTGTCCAACTCGGGGGAGACCGACGAGGTGCTGGCGGTGCTGCCCGCGATCAAGCGGCTCGGGATCCCGCTGCTCCTCCTCACCGGCGATCCGGCCTCGACCCTCGCGCGGCAGGCCGACGTGGTGCTGAACGTCGGGGTGGCCGAGGAGGCCTGTCCCATGAACCTGGCGCCCACCTCGAGCACCACCGCGGCGCTCGCGATGGGCGACGCTCTCGCGATGGCGCTGCTCGACCTGCGCGGGTTCGGACCGGACGACTACGCGGCGCTGCACCCGCGGGGCAGCCTCGGCTGGAAAGCGCTCTTCAAGGTCGCCGACCTCATGCACACCGGCCCATCCCTGCCGGTGGTCTCCGAGCAGGCCACCATGAAGGAAGCCATCGAGGAGATGAGCGGCAAGGGGCTCGGCATGACCACCGCGGTGGATGGGGCGGGGCGCCTGGTGGGCGTCGTGACCGACGGCGACCTGCGGCGCCAGCAGCTCGCCCACGGCGTCGCCCTGCTGGAGCGGCGCGTCGGCGAGTGCATGACCCGCGCGCCAAAGGTCATCGGCGGCGACGAGCTGGCCGCGAAGGCCCTCGCCATGATGGAGGGCCGGATCACCAGCCTGGTGATCGTCGATGCGTCGGGCCGGCCGGCCGGCGTGATCCACCTTCACGACATCCTCCGCGCCAAGATCGTGTGAGGGCCGCGTCCCGCGCGTCCCGCGTTCGCCTGCTCGTCCTCGACGTGGACGGGGTGCTCACGGACGGCGGGCTGTTCGTGAGCGCCTCCGGTGAGGAGACCAAGCGCTTCCACGTGCACGACGGGCTCGCGCTGGTGGCCGCGCGCAAGGCGGGTCTGCAGATCGCGGTGCTCTCCTCGCGCGCGTCGGCCGCGGTGACCCGGCGCATGGCCGAGCTCGGCGTGGGAGAGGTCCACCAGGGCGTCGCCGAGAAGGTGGGGGCCCTGGACGCGCTTCGAAAGCGGCTCGGCTTCGGCGTCGCCGAGGTCGCGATGATGGGTGACGATCTCCCGGATCTGCCTGCGATGGCCCGCGCGGGCCTGGCGCTGGCGCCCGCCGATGCTGCGGTCGAGGTCAAGCGCGCGGCCGACTGGGTGTCGCGCCGGCGCGGTGGGGACGGCGCGGTCCGGGAAGCGGTGGAGATGCTGCTAAAGGCCCGCCGCGCTTGGCCACCCCGACCGTAGAACCGAGCGGTGCCTTCTTCATTTGCCTCGGCTGTAACTCTTGTGCTAGCGTGGCATGGAGATTGCTATGCGTAAGGCGCCATTCATTATTCTGACACTCGTCGTGGTATTCCTATCCGTGGTGGTGGGCGTGCTCATCCACCGGGCACGGACGCCTCGGACGATTCGCGCCGAGGCCGTCGCCACGAACGCGGACTATCGACTCAAGCAGGTTCGCCTTCAAGAGACGGGCACCGATGGCTCCCGCTGGCAGCTCGACGCCGAATACTCCGAGACCTTCGAGGAGCAGAACACGACCGCGATGAAGAAGGTGACCATCAAGGTGGACCAGCCGACCCGGAGCGCGCCGGCCTCGCGTTCGTGGACGGTCACCGGCGACGAGGGCGACCTGAACCAGGAGACCAAGAACGTGGAGCTCCGGGGCAACGTGGTGCTGATCTCGAGCGACGGGCTCCGGATCGAGACCGAGCGCCTGCTCTGGGACGCCCAGCGGCAGCGCGCGTGGACGGACGAGCCGGTGACCATCTACCGGGCGGGCGCCGTCGTGCGCGGCACCGGGTTCGAGTCGCGGGTGGCCGAAGAGGCGACCAGCATCAAGGGCCGGGTCCGGGCCATCTTCAAGCGCGACGTCCCCGCCGAGCCGGTCGCTCCTGGTCGCTCATGACGCGCGGTCTCGCGGTGGGCGCGCTCGTGCTCTGGTCGGCGGCGGCGCTGGCCACGACGGCGTGGGCGCAGACCGCGGCCCCGCGGCCGCGTCCACAGGCCACCGCGCAGTCCCCCGCGCCGCGTCCCGAGCGTCCCGGGGTGCGCCAGGACGGAAGCCGGGCGCCGGTCACGGTGGACGCCGACCAGCTCGAGAACCTCCAGAAGGAGGGGCTCGTCGTCTTCACCGGCAACGTGGTGGCCAACCAGGACAGCTCCGTCCAGTACGCGGACCGCATGGAGGTCTACCTGGACGACAAGCGGGATCGCATCCTCCGCACCGTCTCCACCGGCAACGTGCGGATCATCACCAAGGACTGCCGCACCGGCACCGCGAGGCGCGCCGAGTACTACGACGCCGAGCAACGCGTGGTGCTCATCGGCAACGCGCGGGTCTGGCGCGACGACAACGTGGTCACCGGCGAGCGGATCACGATCTACCTGGCGGAGGACCGGAGCGTGGTGGAGGGCAGCCAGCAGGAGCGCGTGAAGGCGGTCTTCTACCCGCGCGGCCAGGACGAAGGCGCGGCCCGCCCCAAGACCGCGCCGGGCCAGTGCTCATGAGGCTCTCGTGGAAGGCCTGATCGCCGAGGGGCTGCGGAAGCGATTCCGGAGCCGGGTTGTCGTCAACCGCGTCAGCCTGGATATTCATCCGGGCGAGGTGGTCGGGCTCCTGGGCCCGAACGGGGCGGGCAAGACGACCTCGTTCTACATGATCGTGGGCCTCCTGGCGCCGGACGGCGGCCGCATCTATCTGGAGGGGCAGGACGTGACGGATCTGCCGATGTACAAGCGCTGCCGCCTCGGCATGGGCTACCTGCCGCAGGAATCGTCCGTGTTCCGCAAGCTCACCGTCGAGGAGAACCTCCTCGCGATCCTGGAGACGCTCGATCTGTCGCATCCGGACCGCATGGAGCGGCTCGGCGAGCTGCTCGCCGAGCTGGACCTGACCCGGCTCGCCCACCACAAGGCCTATACCCTGTCGGGCGGCGAGCGGCGGCGGCTGGAGATCACGCGCGCGCTCGTGAGCAACCCGCGCTACCTGCTGCTCGACGAGCCCTTCACCGGCATCGACCCCATCGCGATCGGCGACATCCAGGAGATCGTGGCCCGGCTGAAGGAGCGCGGGATCGGCGTGCTGATCACCGATCACAACGTGCGCGAGACCCTCGCGATCACCGACCGCGCGTACATCCTCCACGACGGCCGCATCCTCGCCTCCGGCACCGCGACGGAGCTGGCCAACAACTCCAGGGCCCGGGAGATCTACCTGGGCGAGAAGTTCTCCCTATGAAGCTGCAGCAGAGAATGAGCCAGCGGGTCGTCATGACCCCGCTGCTGCAGCAGGCGATCCAGCTCCTGCAGCTGTCCACCCTCGAGCTGGAGCAGGTGGTGCGCAAGGAGCTGGAGGAGAATCCGCTTCTCGAGGAAGTGCCGGTCGAGAACGCGGAGACCCCGGAGGCGGCGGCCAGTCCCAATGGGGAAGCGCCGGCGGCCACCGAGGCCCCCCCGGCCCCGGAGCCGGTCTCCAAGGAGACGTCCACGGTGGACGGGGAGAAGGCCGACGACCTGCCCTTCGATCTGTCGTCCGCCATCTTCGACGACCACGGCGACGAGCGGACGCCGGTGTCCATGGAGGAGCGGGACGAGCTGCCGTTCGAGAACCTGGGTCGCAGCGACACCTCGCTGGGTGAGCACCTGATGGAGCAGCTCCGGCTCGGCAGCGACGACAAGGACGTCCTGCGCATCGGCGAGGCCATCATCGGCAACCTGGACGAGGACGGCTACCTCCGGGCCGACGTGGGCGAGATCGCGGCGGGCATGGGCGCGAGCCCGGAGGCGGTGGAAGCCGCGCTGAAGCTCATTCACGCGTTCGACCCGCCCGGGGTGGCGGCGCGCAGCGTGCAGGAGTGCCTGCTGCTCCAGCTCACCGCCGACGCGGAGCCCGACCCGGTCTCGGTGGAGATCGTGGAGCGCCACTTCGAGGACCTGGAGCGGCGCCGCTACGCGGACATCGCGCGGGCCCTGAAGCTGCCCCTGGAGCGGGTGATGGAGTCCATCGAGGAGATCCAGAGCCTCGAGCCCAAGCCGGGGCGGCGCTTCTCCACCAACGACTCCCGCTACGTGGTGCCCGACGTCACCATCCAGAAGGTGGGCGAGGACTACGTGGTGATCCTGAACGAGGAAGGCATCCCCCGGCTACGGGTCAACTCGCTGTACCGCTCCCTGCTGCGGCGCTCGGGGGACGAGGCCAAGCAATATGTGGAGCAGAAGCTGCGCTCCGCGGTGTGGCTGATCAAGAGCGTGGAGCAGCGCCAGCGCACGCTCCGGAAGGTCGCCCAGAGCCTCGTGAACTTCCAGCGGGACTTCCTCGACAAGGGGCTGCCCCACCTGCGCCCGCTCGCGCTGCGCGACGTGGGCGACGACATCAGCATGCACGAGTCCACCATCAGCCGGGTGACCACCAACAAGTACGTGCAGACGCCGCAGGGGCTCTTCGAGCTCAAGTTCTTCTTCCACAGCGGCATCGCCTCCGACAACGGCTCCATGGTCTCCTCGGTGTCGGTCAAGAAGACCATTCGCGACATGGTGTCGGCCGAGGACGGCGGGAAGCCGCTCTCCGACCAGGAGATCGCCCAGTCCCTGCAGGGCCAGGGGCTGACCATCGCGCGCCGCACGGTGGCCAAGTACCGGGAGGAGCTGGGCATCCTCCCCTCGCATCAGCGGCGCCTGCAATCGAAGAAACGCTGACGGCGCTTCCCCGCGGGCAATCGTGAGCGAGACCGTCGCCGCGCCGATCCGGTTCGTGGTCATCACCGGCCTCTCCGGAGCGGGGAAGAGCCACGCGATCAAGTGCCTCGAGGATCTGAACTACTTCTGCGTGGACAATCTGCCGACCACCCTGATCCCCACCTTCGCCGAGCTGTGCGCGCAGTCGAGTCGCGGCATCCCCGCCATCGCGCTCGGGGTCGACGTGCGGGAGGGGGAGTACCTCGCGAGCATGGTGGACACGCTCCAGGAGCTCCGGGGGCGGGGCCACCAGGTCGACGTCCTCTTCCTGGAGGCCTCCGACGAGACGCTGGTGCGCCGCTATCACGAGACGCGGCGCCGCCACCCCCTGGCCGGCGAGGGCAGCGTGCTCGACGGTATCCGGGCCGAGCGCAAGGCGCTCGCCCATCTCCGCGAGATCGCCGACCGCATCATCGACACCTCCGCGCTGACCGTGCACCAGTTGAAGGAGCAGATGGTCCAGTCCTACGGGCCGCGGGCGGCCCGGGAGGGACTCACGGTGGCGCTCGTCTCCTTCGGCTTCAAGCACGGGGTGCCCTACGACGGCGACCTCGTGTTCGACGTCCGCTTCCTGCCCAATCCGCACTTCGTCGAGCGGCTGCGCGCCCTGGACGGCCGCGACAGCGCGGTCGAGGAGTTCGTGATGTCGTTCTCGGAGAGTCGGGAGCTCCTCTCGCGCCTGGAAGGGCTGCTCGAGTTCCTGCTGCCCCTCTACGAGCGCGAGGGGAAGGCCTACCTCACGGTCGCGGTCGGCTGCACGGGCGGCCGGCATCGCTCGGTGATGGTGGTGGAGGCGCTCCGCTCATTCCTGACCGGTCTCGGCCTGAGTCCGATCGTCAGGCACCGGGACCTGGATCGTGAGTGAGCCGCTCCACTTCCTTTTCGGCATCCACAACCATCAGCCGGTCGGCAACTTCGACTCCGTCGTCGACGACGCGGTGCTCCGCGCCTATCACCCCTTTCTCCAGACCATCGCGGAGGCCGGCCCCGGCCTGCCCCTGACCGTCCACTGCTCCGGGGGCCTGCTCGCCACCCTCAAGGAGCGCGCGCGATCCACCTTCGACCTGCTCGGGCGGCTCGCCTCGGACGGGCAGGTGGAGCTGCTGACCGGGGGCTTCTACGAGCCGATCCTGGCGCTCCTGCCCGACTGGGACAAGGTCGGACAGATCCAGGCCCTCACCCACTTCCTGCGCGAGAACTTCGGGGTGAGCCCGCGGGGTATGTGGCTGGCCGAGCGGATCTGGGAGCCGCAGCTCCCGCGGGTGCTGCGGGAGGCCGGGGTGGAGTTCGTCCTGGTGGACGACTCCCACTTCGCCCTGGCCGGGCTCGACCCGGAGACGCTGGGCGGCTACTACCTGACCGAGGAGCCGATCCTGAAAAACGTGCCCACGTACATCTGTG
>JBBDXN010000070.1:0-4297 GCA_040902305.1 Candidatus Rokuibacteriota bacterium
AGTTTGGTTCTATCAGTATATTATAACAGGAAACAATCACGTGCAACATCAGCTATCATGACGGGACGGCCCGGGCGCATCGTGCTGATCTCGGGAATCGATAGCTTCCAGGCCATGGGTGGCCACAGCGTGCTGGGCGCGGCCAAGGCCGCGGCCGAGAGCCTGGTCCGTGGGCTGGCGCTCGAGCTGGGGCCGCTCGGCATCACGGTGAACGGGGTCACCCCGGGCTTCGTCAAGACCGACTCGTCCACCTTCTACGTCACCCGGGGGCTCGGGCTGGACTACGACCGCGCGACCGAGCGGCTCCTCGCGGCCACGCCGGTGCGGCGGCACGGCACGCCCGAGGACGTGGCGGCCCTGGTGGCCTATCTGGCCTCGGACGCGGCGTCGTTCCTGACCGGCCAGTGCATCGTCATCGACGGCGGGCTGACCATTACTTCTCCCCTGACCCGGATGGAGGAGGACGGACCCTGATCGTGTAGACTGGCTGCCATGCCATCGTCGTGGTTCGAGCCGCTCCAGGTCCGCGCGCCCTATCAAGCGGAGACCCATGGAGAGAGCCGCGCCGCCCTCGCGGAAGCGGCCGCGGCGGCCTGCGCGCGCACCGCGCCCACCCTGCTCGCGATGCAGAAGCCCGAGGGGTACTGGGTGGGCGATCTGCTCGCGGACTCCACGCTCGAGTCCGACTACGTGCTGCTCCAGCTCTGGCTCCACCCGCCCGAAGACGGGGCGTGGAAGCCGCCGTCGTGGGAGCGCATCCAGCGCGCGAAGAAGGCCATCCTGGCCCGCCAGAAGCCGGACGGCGGCTTCGACATCTATCCGGACGGCCCGGCCGACGTCAACGCGACGATCAAGGCGTACGTGGCGCTCAAGCTCGCCGGCCTCGGCGCCCACAGCGAGCCGCTCCAGCGCGCGCGCGCCGCGATCGTCCGGCTGGGCGGGATCCAGGAAGCCAACAGCTACGTCCGGATCAACCTGAGCCTCTTCGGCCTCTACCCGAAGCGCCACGTGCCCACGATCCCGGTGGAGCTGGCCCTGGTGCCGGGCGGGCTCATCTACGAGATGTCGTCCTGGACGCGCGCGATCGTGATGCCGGTGAGCATCATCCAGGCCAAGACCGACACCCGCCCGCTCCCGGCGGGGTTCACCCTGGACGAGCTGGTGGTGGCGGGGAAGAGCTTCAAGCTGCCGAAGCGCGACCGGCTGTCCGCGCTGTTCCGCCAGCTCGACATCGCGCTCAAGATGTGGGCGACGCGCGGGCCGGAGATGATCCGGAAGCCGGCCATCCGCGAGGCCGAGAAGTGGATCCTCGACCGCACGCGCAACAGCCACGGACTCGGCGCCATCTATCCCTCGATGATGTACCTCATCATGGCGCTCGACGCCCTCGGCTATCCGCGCGATCATCCCGACCTGATCGAGGCCATCCGGCAGTTCGAGGGGCTGCTGACCGAGACGCCCGAGGCCTTCTACTTCCAGCCCTGCGTCTCGCCGGTGTGGGACACGTCGATCGCGATGTTCGCCCTCGGCGAGATGGGGGCGGTGGCGCCCGCGGCGATGCGGCGGGCCGCCGACTGGTTCATCGCCAGGGAGATCCGCCGTCGCGGGGACTGGTCGGTGAAGCGGCCCGATCTCGAGCCGTCCGGCTGGGCCTTCGAGTTCGCCAACGAGCACTACCCCGACATCGACGACACCGCGATGGTGCTGCTGGCCATGCAGCACGCCGAGGCCTCGGACCCCGCCGCCCAGGAGCGGTGCGAGCGGCGGGCGGTGAGCTGGCTCGTCGGCATGCAGTCGGGGGACGGCGGCTGGGCCGCCTTCGACGCCGACAACAACTGGGCGTTCCTCAATCGCGTCCCGTTCGCCGATCACAACGCGATGCTCGACCCGTCGTGCCCGGACATCACGGGCCGCGTGCTCGAGGCCTTGTGCCGCCGCGGCTTCAAGCTATCGGATCCCCCGATCGAGAAGGGCGTGGGCTTCCTGCTCGAGACCCAGGAGCGGGACGGGAGCTGGTACGGCCGCTGGGGCGTGAACTATCTCTACGGGACGTTCCTCGCCCTGCGCGGGCTGCGGGCCGCCCAGGATCCCGGCGCGTCGAAGGCGGTGTGGAAGGCGGGGAAGTGGATCGCCTCCGTGCAGAACGAGGACGGCGGCTGGGGCGAGAGCTGCGCCAGCTACGGCGAGGGGCGGTTCGTGCCGGCGCCGAGCACGCCCTCGCAGACCGCGTGGGCCCTGCTCGGCCTGATTGCGGCGGGTCAGGGCGACACCGAGGTGCTCGCCCGGGGTGTCCGGCATCTGATCGACACCCAGAAGCCCGACGGGACCTGGGACGAGCACCTGGCGACCGGCACCGGCTTCCCGAACGTGTTCTACCTGCGCTACACGCTGTACCGGACCTATTTCCCGCTGCTCGCGCTCAGCCAGGCCCGCCGCGCCATCGGGGAGGCGGAGCGCACCCTGCGCCTCGTCCAGGACGCGGCGCCGTCACACCCGCTGCGCTGAGCGCGGTGGGTGGCCCGGGCTACGCGCCCGGCGCCGCGACCTCCAGCGCCGGCGCCTCGACTCCGCCGCCCGCGCCCGCCTCCAGCGCGACCGCCGCCGCGTAGATCGTCGCGGCGATCCGCACCGCGTCGTTCACGTGATCGGGCGTCAGCCCGCCTTCGGTCACCGTCTTCTCGTGGGCGCGCACGCACGCCTCACAGCCGTTGAGCGCGCTCACCGCCAGGGCCATCAGCTCGAAGTCGATCCGATTGGTGGCCGGCTGCACCAGGCTCGGTGAGCGCGCCGCAGCACCGCCTGCAGGTTCAGGCGGATGTCCTTCGCCGCGTCGGGAATCGCCCCCCGCAGCCGCTCGAGCGCGTCCACGTCACGCCACCTGCAGGGTGGGCTCGCCCGCCCGCCAGTTGCACGGGCAGAGCTCGCCGGTCTGCAGCGCGTCGAGGACGCGCAGCACCTCGTCCACGTTGCGGCCCACCGAGAGATCGTTGACGCCGGCCCAGCGGATCACGCCCTGCGGATCCACGATGAAGGTGGCCCGCAGGGGCACGCCCTCGCCCCGGTGCAGGATGCCGAGCGCCGTCGACAGCTCCCGCTTGGTGTCGGCCAGCATCGGAAACGGCAGGCTCTGGAGGTCCGCGTGATCGCGCCGCCACGCCAGGTGGACGAAGTGGGTATCCGTGCTCATGCCGAGCACCTGAGCGTCGCGCTCCCGGAAATCCTCATGGCGCTTGCCGAACTCGGCGATCTCGGTGGGACAGACGAAGGTGAAGTCCATGGGCCAGGAAAACAGCACCAGCCACTGGCCGGGGTAGCTCTTGTCGCTGATCCGGGCGAATTCCTGGCCCCGGTCGAGGCTGACGGCAGCCTGCAGGTCGAACGCGGGCAGACGGTCTCCGACGGTTAACATGTCGTTCTATATATCTCCTTTGCCCGTCCCCCGCAGGGGTCGGTCGTCTTTTGGTTCGGGTTCCCTACTTCAGATGCTTAGGTGACCCTTAACGATGCCGGCCGTCGAGCGAAGGCCATGGAGCGAAGGAAGATCAGGCGGCAGGCCGGGCCTGGAGCGCGGCAAAGACGGCCCGGGCGAGGGCGGGCAATTCGGGGTCCCGGGCGCCCATGATCAGGACGGTGTCCCCCGGGTGCGCCTCCGCCCGGATCCAGTCGACCACGGCCGGGTGGCCGGCGGCATGACCGCAGCGCAGGGCGGCCGGCAGGTCGTCCGCGAGCATGCGGCTCGAGACGTCCTTGGCCACCGTGCCCCCGGCGTAGAAGATCTCCGCGTAGCAGAGCCGGTCCTGGGGTCGCAGCAGCCGCGGCATCAGCAGACGCAGCTCGGGACGCAGAAAGCGAGCGGGCCCGAAGCCGTGCGGCTGGAAGACGGCCAGCACCCGCGATGCCCCGGCCTGGGCCGCGGTGATGGCGGCGCGCAGTTTCTCGCCGTTGTGCGCGTAGTCGTCCACCACCCGGATGCCGTCGCCGGTCACGCCGAGCACCTCGAACCGGCGCGCCACGCCGGGGAAGCGCGCGAGCAGTGCCGCCACCGTCGCGGGCGCGAGACCCAGCTCGAGCGCGATCAGGGTCGCCGCCGCCGCGTTCTCCAGGTTGTGCAGGCCGGGCTGCGGCACGTCGAGCGTCAGCGGGCCGGTCGTCAGATGAAGTGTGCCGCGCGCGCGATGGGGGCCCGTGTCCAGGACGTCGAGCCGGGCGTCGGCGCCGGGCCGCGTGCCGTACGTCCGCGCGTCCACCGCCCGACCCAGCTCGGCCGCCTCGGGCGAGGCCGCGTTCACCAGGAGCC
>JBBDXN010000071.1:0-28022 GCA_040902305.1 Candidatus Rokuibacteriota bacterium
TCGCGGCGTCCTTGGCGAAATAGGTGATGATGATGTCGGCCCCCGCCCGGCGAATGCCGGTGAGCGCCTCCAGCACCGCGCGCTCCTCGTCGAGCCAGCCGAGCTGGCCGGCCGCCTTGAGCATCGCGTACTCGCCCGAGACCGAGTAGGCGGCCACCGGCAGGCCGAACTCGCCCTTCACGCGGGCGATGACGTCGAGGTAGGGCAGCGCCGGCTTCACCATGACGATGTCCGCGCCCTCGTCCACGTCGAGCGCGACCTCCCGCATCGCCTCCATCGCGTTGGCCGGGTCCATCTGGTACGAGCGCCGGTCGCCGAACTGCGGGGTGGAGTCCGCCGCCTCGCGGAACGGCCCGTAGAAGGCGGAGGCGTACTTCGCCGAGTAGGCCATGATCGGCGTCTCGGTGAAGCCCGACTCGTCGAGCCCCTCCCGGATGGCCGCGACCTGGCCGTCCATCATGTCCGACGGCGCCACCATGTCCGCCCCCGCCTCCGCGTGGGAGACCGCGGTGCGCGCGATCAGCTCGAGCGTGGGGTCGTTCTTCACCCGGCCGTCCTCGACCACGCCGCAGTGGCCGTGGCTCGTGTACTCGCACAGGCACACGTCGGTGATCACGAGCAGGTCGGGGATCGTGTCCTTCACCGCGCGCACCGCCTGCTGGATGATGCCGTCCTCCGCGTAGGCCTCGGTGCCCCGCGGGTCCTTGTCGCGCGGCAGGCCGAAGAGGAGCACCGCGGGGATGCCCATGGAGGCGGCGTCCTTGCACTCCTTCAGCAGTTCGTCGATGGAGAGCCGGTACTGCCCGGGCATGGAACCGATCGGGTCGCGGACGCCGCGGCCGGGCACCGTGAAGAGCGGGTAGACGAAGTCGTCGATGCGCAGCGAGGTCTCGCGCACCATCGAGCGCAGCAGCGGCGACTCCCGAAGCCGGCGGGGACGGTAGACGGGGAACGGCATGCGCTAGCTCCTTGCGGGCTCGAAGTGGGTCACGATGGCGCGGGCCAGGGCCGGGATCGTGTAGTCCCCGGGGACGATCTGGGTGGCGAGCCCGCGCCCCTCGGCGGTGGCGCGGGTGATGGGACCGATACACGCGACGGTGACCCCGCGCATGAGCCGCGGCAGCTCGGCGGCCCCGAACAGCGCGCAGAAGCTCCGGACCGTCGACGAGCTGGTGAAGGTGACCACGTCCACGCGGCCCTCCGTGAGCGCCTCGCGCAGCCCCCCCGCGTGCTCGGTGGCCGCCCGCGTGCTGTAGGCGGCCACCTCGGTGACGTGCGCCCCGTGGGCGGTCAGCTCGCGCACGAGCACGTCGCGGGTCTCCGCGGCGCGGGGCAGCAGCACCCGGTCCCCCGCGGCCACGAGGGGACGCAATCGGTCGAGCAGGCCTTCGGCGACGTACTCCGCGGGCACGACCTCCGCGGTGAGGCCCCAGTCGCGCAGCGCGCCCGCGGTCGCGGGGCCGATGGCGGCGAGGCGGCTCCGCTCGAGCCGCTCGCGGCCCCGACCGGTCGCTTCGACGCGCCGGCGGACCATGGCCACGCCGTTGACGCTGGTGAAGACGATCCAGTCGTGCGGCAAGGCCAGCGCGGCGTCGAGCGGCGCCCAGGAGTCCGGGGGCTCGATCGCGATGGTGGGCACGAGCATCACGCGCGCTCCCGCCGCCTCGAGCAGCTCGGCGAACACCCCGGCCTGCTCACGCGCCCGGGTGACCAGGACCACCCGGCCGATCAGGGGTTTGCCTGTCCTCCCCTCGACCATCGCTTGATCACCCGCGGCTCGCATCGAGTAGTGCCTTCGCCCCCTTGGCCAAGAGACCGTCCGCCAGCTCCATGCCGAGCCGCCCACCGTCCGCGGCGGCCCCGCCGGTGCTGGCGCGCAGCATCGTGGTGCCGTCCAGGCTCGCGACGACTCCGGTCAGGGTCAAGGCCGCCCCGTCAAGTCGTGCGTGCGCGGCCACCGGCGTGTGGCACCCGGCGCCCAGCCGGGCGAGGAATGCGCGCTCCGCGACGGCCGCGAGCCTGCTCCGAGTGTCGTCCACGCGGCGCAGAAGTTCAAGCAGTTCCCGGTCGGCTTGACGGGCTTCCACCGCCAGCACCCCCTGCCCCACCGCCGGGACGAACTCGTCCGGGTCGAGCGGGGTGCAGTACGGGGGGTGGAGACCCAGCCGCGTGAGACCCGCGGCGGCCATGACGAGGGCGTCGTAGGCGCCGCCGCCCAGCTTGTCGAGACGGGTCTCCACGTTGCCGCGGATCGGCTCGGTCCGGAGATCGGGGCGGCGCGTGAGGACCATCGCGCGGCGCCGCGGACTCGACGTCCCCACCACCGCGCGCGGGGGCAGCGCGTCCCAGCCGCCGTCCGCACGCGCGAGCAGCACGTCGCGGGGATCCTCGCGGGCCGTGAACGCGGCCAGGACAAGGCTCTGCGGCAGCTCGGAGGGCATGTCCTTCAGGCTGTGGACCCCCACGTCGATCTCACTCGCGACCAGCGCCTCCTCGATCTCCTTGACGAAGAGCGCCTTGCCGCCGAAGTCCGCCAGGGCGACCTGGCCGAGGCGGTCCCCGGAGGTCCTGATGATGACGACCTCCACGTCGGCGCCGAGGGCCCGCAGCGAACCCGCCACCGCTTCACTCTGAACGACCGCGAGGCGGCTGCCCCGCGTGCCGAGGCGAATTCTCATTCGCGCGAGTCGGGTCGGGCGGGGCCGCGGAGCCCGAAGAGCTCGGAGATCATCTCCGTCCACCGCCGCGCGTGCCCGGCGCGCGAGGAGTCCTTGAGCTTGACCATGGGCGCGTGCAGCACCTTGTTGACGATCGCCTGGCTCAGCGCCTCCATCACCCGCCGCGTCTCCTCCCCCGCGGCGGGCAGCCGCGCGATCGCCCGCTCCAGCTCGGCGCGACGGATCACCTCGATCTTCTCCCGGAGCGACACGATCGTGGGCACGACCTCGAGCTGCCGCAGGCGCCCCGCGAACTTCACGACCTCGCCTTCCAGCAGGGCCTGGGCCCGCAGCGCCTCGCGCTGCCGCTCCTTGAGGTTCGCCTCGACCACCGAGCGCAGGTCGTCGATGTCGTAGCAGAACGCGTTCTCGAGATCGTTGACCGCGGGCTCCACGTTGCGCGGGACCGCGATGTCGATGAAGAAGAGCGGGCGCGTCCGGCGCGCCTGGAGCGCGGTCCGCACCTGGGCGGTGGTGACGATGGGCTCGGGGGCCGCGGTCGAGGTGACCACGATGTCCACCAGGGACAGGGTAGCCTCGAGCTGGTCGAACGGGACCGCGGTGCCGCCAAGATTTCGGGCCAGCTCCTGGGCGCGGCTCCACGTCCGGTTGGTGACATAGACTGGCAGCGCTCCGTGATCCACCAGGTGCCGCGCGGCCAGCTCGCCCATCTCACCGGCGCCCACGAGCAGCACCGCCCGGCCCTCGAGCCCGTCGAAGATCTTGCGCGCCAGCTCCACCGCCGCGTGGGAGACCGAGACCGCGAGCCGGCCCACCTCCGTCTCGGTCCGCACGCGCTTGGCCGCCCCGAAGGCCTGGCTCATCAGCGCGTGCAGCACCGGCCCCGCGGTGCCCGCCGACTGGGCGAGCGCGAAGGCGTCCTTCACCTGCCCCAGGATCTGGGGCTCGCCCAGCACCATGGAGTCGAGGCTGGCCGCCACCCGAAAAACGTGCAGCGCCGCCTCCTCCCCCGTGACCGTGTAGACGAGCGGCTCGAGGTCCCTCCAGGCGAGCCCGCGGTGGCTGCCCAGCCGGCCGAACGCGGCGGTCCGGGCCTCGCCGGGCACCGCGGCCACCCCGTAGACCTCGACCCGGTTGCAGGTGGAGACGATCATGACCTCGTCGAGGAGCCCGCGCCCCGACAGATCCGCCAGGACCTCGCGGATCTTCTCCTCCTCGAGGGCGAGCTGCTCGCGCACCGCCACCGGCGCGGTGCGGTGATTCATGCCCGCCACGAACAGGGTACCCGGCGAGGTCATCGCGATCCGTCAGGACCCGTGCCGGCCGTGGAGAAACGCGCCCGCGCCGAGCGTGGCCAGCAGCACGCAGAACCCGGCGATAGCGAAGTAGGCGGCGCGCCGGCCGCCCCACTGCCCCATCACCCGGCCGAGCAAGGTGGCGGTGTAGATCAGCCACATCACCAGCGAGAAGAGCGCGAGCGGATCGAAGGTGAGCAGGCTACCCCAGGCGGCGGGGGCCGAGAGCACACCGAGCGCCAGCCCGACGGTCAGGAACGGGAAGCCGATGGTCAGGGTGCCCACCGTGAGCCGGTCGAGCGTTTCGAGCGGCGGCAGGTGCCGATAGAAGGCGCCGGTCCGCTTGGCCTTGAGCTGCCGCTCCCGGAGCAGATACATGAGTGCGATGCCGAAGTTGAGCACGAGGGCGGCCAGCCCTACCAGCACCAAGGCCACGTGCACCACGATCCAGCCGCTCCGGACCGGCGTCTCGAGCGCGATCGACCGCAGCCCGGTGGGGAGTCCGAGGCCGAGGGCCAGGATCACCGGCAGCACGAATGCGCTGAGCGGCCGGATCCGGGAGCGACGCTCGATCCAGAAGTCGAGGAGGATCGCGGCCCAGATCACGAGCGAGATCACTTCGGCCATGGTCATGAAGGGCAGCCGCCCGAGCTCGACGCCCCGGGTGATCACCGCGGCGGTGTGGCAGATCCAGCCCGCCTGGGTCAGCAGCAGCGCGACCCACGCGAGCTGGTCGCGTCGGCCGACGAGCGAGCCGATCGCGGCCGCCGCGGCCAGGATGTAGGCGGTGAGCGCCACGTCGTAGAGCACCGCGTTCACGCCTGGCCCTCCGCGTCCGGGAGCAGGTGGGCGAGCGACGGGGTGGAGCGCCGGTAGCCCTCGCGGGCCGCGTAGACGTCGAGATGGGGCGAGCCCCAGTCCTCGACGAGGGGCGTCCCCGCGTTCCAGCGCTGGCGGCGATCCACGCCCTTGAGGTAGCCGCGGCACGCCCGGCAGGCCTCGATGAAGTAGCCCTCGTCGAGCTCCTCGGCGAGGAGGCGGGCGAGGTCCCGCGAGTTCCAGCTCTCGCAGAATGGGCACTTGAGCCTCGCCGCGATCCACGCGCCGCCGCAGACGTGGCAGGAGAGCCGGCGCCGGCCGTCCTCCCCGAGATCGCCGTAGGACGGCGCGCCTCCGCACCACGGGCATCCGCCGCGCGTCCACACTCCGTCCGGCAGCTCGCGCACCCCTTCGAAGTACGTCTCGAGCGCGGGACGCAGCGCGGCCGGGAGAAGGAACGCGCCGAGATGCGAGCCCAGACCGAAGCGCTCCTGGAGCCGGGCGGCCGGATCGCGGTCCAGCCCCGGCAGCAGAGCCGCGACATCCACCTGCCCGTCGTCCCAGGCTTCCGCGAAACGGCGCAGGGCGGCGGCGGCCTCCGGGCCGGCCGCGGCCAGGCGCTCCATCACGGGACCCAGCAGGTCTTCCACCGAGGCGGCGGGGATCGCGGGGACCGCGTCGGCCAGGAGCGGCCGGCCCGATTCCCAACCGCGGCGGCACTCCTCCGCGCTGCGAGCCAGGGGCACGAGGCCGGCCGGGGGCTTCCACGCGACCCAGCCCTCGAGGATGGCGGTCCAGAAGCGGAGCGGCTCGGTCAGCGCGGTGCGCCGCGCGAGCAGCGCCTGCCAATCGGCCATCAGCGCGGAGTAGTCGGGCATGCCCTCAGTCCGTCGCGTCCCAGGCCAGCGCGTCGCCCGCGTAGAGGTTGAGGCCGTCGGGCCGGAGGTAGCCGATCACGGTGATCCCGAGCTGCTCGGCGAGGCCCACCGCCATCTCGGTCGGCGAGGTGCGCGAGGCGATCACCGGCACGCCCATGCGCGCGGCCTTGAGCAGCATCTCCGACGACACCCGCCCCGTCGAGAGCAGGATGCGGTCCACGGTGGGGATGTCCTTGAGCAGCGCCTCGCCTTTCACCTTGTCCACCGCGTTGTGGCGGCCCACGTCCTCCGCCATCACCAGGATCCGCTCGCCGTCGGCCAGCGCCGCCCCATGGATGCCCCGCGAGGCCCGATAGTGCGTGGCGTGCCCGTAGAGCTCCTTGAGCCGCCCCGCGAGCTGCTGCGGGGTCACCCGCAGGGCGGAGTGCAGCCGGGGGAAGAGGCGCGGGTCGATCCGGAAGGTGATACCGCCCCCGCACCCCGACGTGAGGATGCGCTCGGTGGGCAGCGTCACCGGATGCGAGAGGGTGACGTCCGCCCGCCCGTCCACCTCGGAGATGTCGAGCCGGCTGATCTCGGCGGCGTCCTCCACGACCTTCTCCATCCAGAGATAGCCGACCACGAGCGCCTCGAGCTGGAAGGGGGAGCAGAGCAGCGTGAGAAACCGCTCCCCGTTGACGTGAACCGTCAACGGCTGCTCCCGGACGACCTCGCCCTTGACCTCTTCGAGCCGGCCGCCCTTGACGTGGAAGTAGGTCCGCATGTCCCGTGGCTGCCGGCCTCAGTATAAAGGAAGGGGCCCCGCTGCCAGGGCCCCTTGTGCAGACCGACCAGGGCGAGCGGTCTCAGGCGTGGGTCATCACGACGACGTAGCGCAGGATGAAACCGCCGACCAGGACCAGCACCGCCGGGATCACCGCGGGCACCCACCGCGCCCCCAGGACGTCGACCAGCAGGGGGATCACCAGCCCGAGCACCACGAGGCCGCCCCAGAAGAGCGGGGCCATCGGCCCGGAGATGAGCGGCGCGGCGGCCGAGCCCAGGAGGACCAGGAAGAGCACCAGCACCGCCATCTCGAACAGGATGGCGAAGCGGTCCGCCCGCTTGAGCTTCCTGAAGCCCTCCCCCGCGGAGTCCCCGCTCAGGTAGAGCAGCAGCGAGATGGCGGCCATGCCGGTGGAGGCGCCCGAAGCCAGGAACAGGGCCCCCATGAGGCGGGCGTCGCTCCAGAAGGGTAGCGCGGTCGCGCTCAGGAGCACGCCGGTGTAGCTGGCGAGGAAGAAGCCGAAGATGATGCCCACCAGGCTGATCTTCCGCCGCAGCGCGGCCCGCCCCTCGTCGGGCGAGAGCGACAGCGCCGACGAGACAAACGCGAAGAGGCCGAAGACGCCCAGCATCCAGGCTCCGATGGACATCGGGTCCCAGAACTTGAAGTGCATCATCATGTTGAGGAAGCGGCTCGGCGTCCCCAGATCGAGGATCAGGAGCATGCCGCACACGCCGATCATCAGCAGCGAGAGGATGTAGCCGGTGCGCACCACGCTGCGATCGCGGGCGCCGCCGAAGTTGTCCGCGATGGCCGCCGTGAAGTAGGCCCCGCCCGCGATACCGCCGAGGAAGAAGTACCAGACGATCAGCATGTGCCAGTCGGGGGTCTTAAGCATCGCCGGCCCCCTTCCCGCCCCGGTCACGGAAGGCCACGACGGCGCCCACCCCGACCAGGAGCGCGGCGCCCACCGATAGCACCGAGTCCACCAGGACGTTGCGCTGCGGCAGCAGCGGCTTCTCGGGGAGATTGTAGGTGGCCGGCTTGTCCAGCAGCAGGAAGAAGGCGTTGAGCCCGCCGAGGGGGCCGTTGCTGTCCACGCCGTAGAGCTGCGCGCCGCTGTAGCCCATCTCCTTGAGCTTGGCCACGCGCTTCTCGGCCTTCGCGGCCAGCTCGTCGCGGAAGCCGAACTGGATGGACTCGGTCGGACAGGTCTTGGCGCAGGCCGGGCCGAGCCCGTTGTGGATGCGATCGTTGCAGAAGGTGCACTTGTTGGCGCGCCCGGTGTCGTGGTTGAAGGCCACCACCCCGAACGGGCAGGAGCTGACGCAGTAGCGGCAGCCGTTGCACACGTCCTGGTTGATGTTGACGGTGCCGTACTCGGTCCGGTAGATCGCCCCGGTGGGACACGCCTGGAGGCAGCCCGCCTGGGCGCAGTGCTTGCAGACGTCCGACATCATGAGCCACTGCAGCTCGCCGTTGGCCTGCGGCTTCTCGATGAAGCGCACCAGGCGGTAGGTCTTGTCGGTGAAGTGGCTCTGGTTCTGGTAGGAGCCGGTCCACTGCGGCTCTTCCATCGGGAGCTCGTTCCACTGCTTGCACGCCACCTGGCAGGCCCGGCAGCCGATGCACAGCGACGTGTCCGTGAACATCGCGAGGGTGCGGGCCATGGCTACACCTCCCCCTTCTTCACGTTGCAGAGGAAGGCCTTGGTCTCCTGGATGTAGACCGTGGGGTCTCCCACCGTCGCGGAGAGATCGTTGGTGATGTCCCCCTTCGAGATGCCGTTGTACCCCCAGTGCCAGGGCACGCCGATCTGATGCGTCTTCTTGCCGTCGATCATGAACGGCTTGAGGCGATGGGTGACCATCGCGGTCACGTGGATCTTGCCCCGGGGGGTCGTGACGGTCACGCGCTCGCCGTTCGCGATGCCGAGCTCGGCGGCCAGCTCGTGGCTGATCTCCGCGAAGTGGGAGTGGAAGAGCTCGGCGAGCATGGGCAGGTAGCGCGACATGACCCCCGAGAGATGGTGCTCGGTGAGCCGGTACGTGGTGATCACGTAGGGATAGTCCGGCGAGCCCACCGGGGCCAGGTCGTTCTTCTGATCGGGCACGCTCCAGATCTTGGCCACCGGGTTCATCTGCTGGTTGGAGAGCAGGTTCTTGGTGGGCGACTCCACCGGCTCGTAGTGCTCCGGGAACGGCCCGTCGTTGAGCGGACCGAAGAACGCGCCCACCAGGTCGGCGCGCATGATGAACGGCTTGTCGCCGTTCTTGGCGTCGGGGGCCAGGAAGGCGTTGAAGTCGGGGACGTCGAGCCCCACCCACTTGCCCTTCTTGTCCGGCTCCTGCCCGGGGGCTTCGGGATCCCACCAGACGAGTTTCTTCCTCTCGCTCCAGGGCTTGCCCTTGAGGTCGGCGGAGGCGCGGTTGTACAGGATGCGCCGGTTGGCCGGCCAGGAGAACCCCCAGCCGTGCGCCAGGTAGTCCTTGTCGTCGGCGGGCTTGCGCAGGTTCGACTTGTTGATGAGCTTGCCGTCGGGGCCCTCCACGATGACCCCGGTATAGATCCAGCAGCCGCCCGCGGTCTTGCCGTCGTCGGTCATGTGACCGAAGGTGTTGAGCGCCTGCCCCTTCTTGTAGACGACCTTGCCGTCCTTGTCGGTGATCTCCTGCGTGGCGAAGCCGTTGACCTCCTTCAGCACCAGTTCCATGTCCGGCTCTTTGGGGTTGTCGCCGTACTCGAAGCTGGCGGCGAGGAAACCCTTGTCACGCTCCTTCTTGGAGCCGGCGTACAGCTTCTGCAGGCGCTTGGCGAGGCTCACGAAGAACTCGGCGTCGGAGGTGACGTCGCCGGGCGGGTTGACCGCCTTCTCGTGCCACTGGATCAGCCGCATGGTGTTGGTCAGCGAGCCGTCCTTCTCGGCCGCCGGCGCGGCGGGCAGGAAGAACACCTCGGTCTTGATGTCCTTCGGGCTGGCGCCGGGCGCCTTCCAGAACTCGGCGGTCTCGGTGACGAAGATGTCCTTCACCACCAGCCAGTCGAGTTTCCCCATGGCGGCCCGCGCGAGCTTGGCGTTGGGCCCGCCCACCGCCGGGTTCTGCCCGTCGGCGAGGAAGCCCTTGACGGTGCCCGTGTACATGTCCACGAAGATGTGCTGGTGGCTGTAGGCGTCGGCGGAGGCCCGCTTGGGCAGCCACTGGTAGCCGTAGTCGTTCGCGGCCGTCGCGGCGTCGCCGTAGAAGGCCTTGAGCAGGCTGACCATGAACTTCGGCAGGTTCACCCAGTAGCCGCCCTTGGGCGTGACCTTCTCGAGGTAGGTCTTGAGGTCGGGATGCGGGTCGCGGAGCGGCATCGGCAGATAGCCCGGCAGCTCGTGGTAGAGGAGCTCGAGGTCGGTGGCCCCCTGCACGTTGGCGTGGCCGCGAAGCGCCACCACCCCGCCGCCGGGGCGCCCGATGTTCCCGAGCAGGATCTGCAGCATGCACAGCGACCGGATGTTCTGAACGCCGTTGGTGTGCTGGGTCAGGTTCAGCGCATAGGTGATGGTGCCGGTCTTCTCCGGGCCGCTGTTCTCGCAGTAGAGCTTGGCGACCTGGACGAACTTCTCCTTGGGGATGCCGCACACGCGCTCGACCATCTCGGGCGTGTAGCGGCTGTAGTGCCGCTTCAGGAGCTGGAACACGCAGTTGGGATCCCGCAGGGTGAGGTCGCGCTTGGGGTTGCCCTCGCCGTCGAGCTGGTACTTCCACGAGTCGCGCTTGTACGTCTCGGCCACGTGGGGATCGACGCCGCCCTTGCCGGTGTGCTCGAGCCCGGTGAAGAGGCCGCCCCCGTCGGTCGCGGTCTTGAACGCGGGATCGATGAGGAACGGGGCGTTGGTGTAGTGGACGACGTAGTCCTTGAAGTAGAGGTTGTTCTCGATGGCGTAGCTGATCAGCCCGCCGAAGAACGCGATGTTGGTACCCGACCGCAGCGGCACGTGGATGTCGGCCACCGCGCTGGTGCGCGTGAAGCGGGGATCCACGTGGATGAACTTGGCCCCCCGCTCCTTCGCCTTCATCACCCACTGGAAACCGACCGGGTGGTTCTCCGCGAAGTTGCTGGTGGCCATGATGACGTCCGAGTTCTGGACGTCGATCAGGTTCGTCGTCATCGCGCCCCGCCCGAACGTGGTCCCCAGAGCCGGGACCGTGGCCGAGTGTCAGACTCGGGCCTGATGCTCGTGGTAGACGATGCCGAAGGTGCGGTTGAGCTTGCTGAGGAGGTAGCACTCCTCGTTGTCGATGCAGGCCGAGCCGAGGGAGGCGATGGCGTCCAGCCGGTTCACCACCACTTCCTTGCCGTCCTTGTCCTTCTCGCGCTCGATGAAGTACTTCTCCCGAGTGTCGTAGTAGCGCTTGGCGATCTGCTCGTACATCCAGTCCAGCGGCTTCTCCTCCCACGTGTCCGAGTTGGGCGCGCGGTACATCGCCTTGGTCGGCCGCATGGCGTTGTTGGAGAGCTGGATCGTCGCCGCGCCCTTTGGGCAGAGGCGGCCCAGGGTATGCGGGGTGTCCGGATGCCCCTCGATGTCGATGATCTTGTCGCCCTTGGAATACACGAGCTGGATGCAGCCGACCGCGCAGTACGGGCACACGCTCGGGTGCACCTTGGCTTCCTTGATCTTCAGCGTGGTGGCGGCCGCCTGGACCGGCTTCAGGTCGAGGGCCGCGGTGCCGACCGCCACGCCAGCGCCGGTCGACCCCGTGTACTTGAGGAAATCCCGCCGCGAAAGGCTCATGGCGACACCTCGTTGTGGGTGGAGCTCCGTCTACGGCTCGTGAATGCTTTCTCTTGCATCCGCCGCTAGTTGCGGGGATTCTAGGAGGCGGTCAGACCAGAGTCAAGGAAATCGTTCCCGGCCTCAGCCCTCGTCTCCACGCCCCAGATGTGCGCGGTCCTTGACGTAGAGCTCGTACCGGACGCGGATCAATGCCTCGGCGTCCCCGGCCCGCCCGGCTTCGAGGGCCTCCATGATCTCCCGCTGGTGCCGGACCTCGACGATGGCTCCCCCCAGCACGGGGTCGTAGTAGCGGCTCAGCTCCCGCAGGACCTGTCGGGCACGGGGGAGGTTGCCGAGGTCGCCCAGGAGCTCCCGGATGAGGACCAGGGCGTGGTCCTCGCGCTTCCTGGCCTTGAAGCCCTTCCCGCGGGCCTCTCCGCCTTCCGGCGGGGAGCCGCCCCCAGGCGGCGGACCGCCCTGCTCCGGCCTCATCGGTGCCCGGCGGCCTCGGGCCCGTACAGGACGCGCACCAGCGTCAGTCCCCGGGCCGGCGCGGTGGGACCGGCAAGCTTCCGGTCGCGGCCGTCCACGACCTGGGTGATCCATCCGGGCGGGCGGGCGCCGCGGCCGATCTCGACGAGGCTCCCCACGATGTTCCGGACCATGTGATGGAGAAAGCTGTCGGCCGAGAGGCAGATCGCGACGCGCTGCCGCCGAGCCACGACCCGCGCCGAGGCGATGGTACAGATGGGCGTGCGATCGCGACCCGCCGCCGCGCAGAAGGCGCTGAAGTCGTGCTTGCCGCGCAGGGTCGCGAGCCCGGCCGCCATCGCGGGGACGTCGAGTGGGAACGGGGCGTGCCAGGCGTAGCGCCGCCGGAACGGATCGGCCTGGTGCGCGACGTCGATCAGGTAGGCGTAGCGCTTGCCGCGCGCCCAGCGGCGGGCGTCGAAGCCGGGCGGCGCGTCGCGGACGTCCTGGACGCGCACCGAGGGGGGCAGCAGAGCATTGAGCGCGCGGTGGAGCGCCGGGAGCGGGATCGGGGAGACGGTCGTGAAGCTGGCCACCTGGCGGAGCGCGTGCACGCCGGCGTCGGTGCGGCTCGCGCCGGTGATCTTCACGGGCGCGCCCAGCACCCGCGCCGCGGCCGCCATCAGGAGCCCCTGCACCGTCGCGAGCCCCGGCTGGACCTGCCAGCCGTGCAGCTCCGAGCCCTCGTAGGCGAGCGTGAGCCGGACGGTGCGCCCACTTTCTCGGCTGACGGTCGTCAGCGGATCAACAGCTCGGCGATCTGGATGCCGTTCAGGGCGGCGCCCTTCCGGAGCTGATCGCCCACCACCCAGAAGTTGAGCCCGTTCGGCAGCGAGAGGTCCTCGCGGACGCGCCCCACGTAGCAATCGTCCTGCCCTTCCACCCCGATCGGCATCGGGTAGCGGTTCTCGGCGGGCTCGTCCCAGAGCTTGAGTCCGGGGAAGCCCGCGAACGCCTCGCGCGCCCGCTCGCGGCTCAGCTTGGTCTCGGTCTCCGCGTTGACCGCCACCGAGTGGGCGGTGAAGACGGGCACCCGCACCGTGGTGGGCGAGATCGGCAGATCCGGCAGCTCGAGGATCTTGCGCACCTCGTTCACCAGCTTGATCTCCTCGCCGGTATAACCGTCGGCCCCGAACCTGTCGATGTGCGGGATGACGTTGAACGCGATCTGGTGCTGGAAGACCCGGGGGGTGATCGCTTCGCCCCGGGCCCACGCGAGCGTCTGGCTGCGCAGCTCGTCCACTCCGTTGACGCCGGCGCCCGAGACGGCCTGAAAGCTGGTCGCGACCACCCGGCGTAGCCGGCCGGCATCGTGGAGCGGCTTGAGCGGCATCACGGTGACGATGCTCGTGCAGTTGGGGCACGCCACGATGCCGCGGTGCCCGCGCACCGCGTGGGCGTTGATCTCCGGCACCACCAGCGGCACCTGCGGGTCCATGCGGAAGGCGCTGGACTTGTCGACCACGATCGCGCCGGCCTGCACGGCCAGGGGGGCGTACTCCTTCGCCTGTGCTGCGCCCGCCGAGAACAGCGCGATCTCCACGCCCTTGAACGCGCCGGGCCCGATCTGCTCGACGCGCACCGCCTCGCCCTTGAAGGTGACGGTCTTGCCCGCCGAGCGCGCCGAGGCGAACGCGCGCAGCTCCCGCACCGGGAACTTGCGCTCCTCGAGGATCCGGAGCGTGGTCTGCCCGACCGCGCCCGTCACGCCGACCACCGCCACCACCATCCCTGATGCCATTGCTAAGAGTCTCCTATCTATCCAGCCGTCTAGTATGACTTCTCTACCTCTCCAGCGATCAGGTCACCCATCTCCGTGGTGCCGACCAGCTTGGTGCCGGCCGAGTGGATGTCCCGCGTCCGGTGCCCTCCCTCCAGCACGCGCAGGACCGCCGCGTCCACGCGATCGGCGTCGGCTCCGCGCTCGAGCGAGTAGCGGAGCAGCATGGACACGGACAGGATCGCGGCGATCGGATTGGCCACCCCCTGGCCCGCGATGTCGGGCGCGGTGCCGTGCACGGGCTCGTAGAGACCCATGCGGCCGCCCCGGCCGCCCAGGCTGGCCGAGGGGAGCATGCCCATGGACCCGGCCAGGATCGCCGCCTCGTCCGAGAGGATGTCCCCGAAGGTGTTCTCGGTGACGATCGTATCGAAGTGGGTGGGCTTGTGCACGAGCGCCATCGCGCAGTTGTCCACCAGCACGTGCTCGAGCTGCACCTGGGGGTAGTCCTTCGCGACGCGCGTCACCACCTCCCGCCAGAGCTGCGATACCACCAGCACGTTGGCCTTGTCCACCGAGGCGAGGCGCTTCCGGCGCTTCATGGCCACGTCGAACGCGGCGCGCGCAACCCGCTCGATCTCTCGAGAGGTGTAGGCCATGGTGTTGACCGCGCGCGCGCCGCCGTCCGCGAACTCCTCGCGCCCGCGGGGCTCGCCGAAGTAGAGCCCGCCGGTGAGCTCGCGGATCACCATGATGTCGGTCCCCTCGACCACCGACCGCTTCAGCGGCGAGGCGTCCACCAGCATGGGGAAGCAGGTGGCCGGACGCAGGTTCGCGAAGAGATCGAGTTCCTTGCGGATGCCGAGCAGCCCGCGCTCGGGCCGTTGCTCCTGCGGCAGCGTGTCCCACTTGGGGCCGCCCACCGCCCCGAAGAGGATCGCGTGGGCCTGCTCGCACAGCGCCAGGGTGGCGGGCGGCAGGGGGGTGCCGGCGGCATCGATGGCGGAGCCGCCGATCAGCGCGGTCTCAAACTCGAGCCCGATCCCGGCGGCCCGGCCGACGAGCTCCAGGATCCGCTGCGCCTGCGGCGTGACCTCCTGCCCGATGCCGTCACCGGGCAGCACTGCGATCTTGTAGGTGGCCATGCTCAGATCCTCTGGTCCCGCTCGGACGAGTCCCCCGGCTCCCGCTCCGCCGGCAGCGCGGGGGACGGGGCAACCGGAAGCGCCGCCCCGACGATCATGTCGCGGCGCCGGGCCCACAACGGGCGGGTCGGGCCGCTCAGGGCGTAGGCGAAGAAGAGCACGAACAGGAACCACTGCGGATGCGTGGCGACGATCAGCACCCCAAGCACGACCAGCACCAGCACGCCGGCGGGGCGGCGGCGGGCGAAATCGATCTCCTTGAAGCTGTAGTACCGGAACGTGGTCACCATCAGGATCGCCACCAGATAGGTCCCGGCCGCGATGGCCGCCCCGAGCCAGCGCGGGATCTCGTCGTCGCCCAGCAGCAGCACCACCGAGGCCACCACGCCGGCGGCGGCCGGGATGGGCAGCCCGACGAAGTACCGCTTGTCGGTCACGCCCGCGTAGACGTTGAAGCGGGCGAGGCGAAGGGCCCCGCAGATCGCGAAGAGGAACGCGCCCAGCCAGGCGGCGCGGCCCAGCGGGGCCAGCGCCATGGAGTAGAGCACGAAGGCGGGCGCCACCCCGAAGGACACGACGTCGGCGAGCGAGTCGAACTCCACGCCGAACTGGCTGGTGGTCTTGGTGAGGCGCGCCACCTTGCCGTCGAGCATGTCCATGACCATGCCCACGAAGATCGACACCGCCGCTTCGGTGAAGCGCGACTGCGAGGCGAGCACCAGGGCCAGGAACCCGCAGAAGAGGTTGCCGGTCGTCAGGAGGCTCGGCAGGAGAAAGATCCCGCGCCGCGGCTGCTGGCGCAGCTCCTGCCACTTCCGCCGACGCGGCCCGCGGCCCGCGTCGCTTCCGTGTCGCCGTCTCATCGCAGCACCCCCATGACCGATTCTCCGCCCTTCACCCGATCCCCCACCCGCACCCGCAGCTCGGTGCCCCGGGGCACGATCAGGT
Organism: Candidatus Rokuibacteriota bacterium; assembly: GCA_040902305.1. Classification (GTDB taxonomy): domain Bacteria; phylum Methylomirabilota; class Methylomirabilia; order Rokubacteriales; family CSP1-6; genus CAMLFJ01. Next base: position 15,546 of record JBBDXN010000071.1, read on the forward strand.
CCGTCCGCGACCCGAAGCGAATCAACCCGTACCGCTCGCCGGGCTGCAGGGCATCGCCGGGACGCGCCCGGCACACGATGCGGCGGGCCAGCACCCCGGAGATCTGGGTCACGGTGACCCGGGCCCGCTCACCCTCGACGCCCATCACGCAGCGCTCGTTCTGCTCCGACGCCTCCGGCCGGTAGGCCGCGAGGAAGCGGCCCGCCACGTACTCCACGCTCTTCACCAGGCCGCCGATCGGCGCGCGGTTGACGTGCACGTCGAGCGGCGAGAGGAAGATGGACAGCCGCACCGCCGGCCCGACCCACGGATCCACCGCCTCGGTGACCACCATCACGCGCCCGTCCGCGGGGGCCAGCACCGCCCCCGGCAGGCTCGGCCCCGTCCGCTCCGGATCCCGGAAGAAGCCCAGGAAGGCCAGGGCCACGACCCCGAGGATCGTCGCAGCCACCCCCCAGCCCATCCAGGTCATGATACATGCGGCCGCCGCGGGTGGCAGGATGAACGGCCAACCCTCGGCGGCTACCGGAACGCGCACTCGACGCTCCGCGGGACCGCGGGTCGGATCACTCCCGCGGCGGCTTGATCCACGCCATCATCTTGCGGAGCCGGCCGCCCACCTCCTCGATCGGATGGGCGGCGTCGCGCTTGCGCATGGCGAGGAAGCCCGCGCGGTGAGCCTGGTTCTCCAGCACCCACTCGCGCGCGAACTGACCGGACTGGATCTCGGCCAGGATCTTCTTCATCTCGGCCTTGGTCCGGTCGTCGATGAGACGCGGCCCGCGCGTGTAGTCGCCGTACTCCGCGGTGTCGGAGACGGAGTAGCGCATGTAGGCGAGGCCCCCCTGGTAGAAGAGATCCACGATCAGCTTCATCTCGTGCATGCACTCGAAGTATGCGACCTCGGGCTGGTAGCCCGCCTCCACCAGCGTCTCGTAGGCGGCCTTGATCAGGTGCGACACGCCACCGCACAGGGTCGTCTGCTCGCCGAAGAGGTCCGTCTCCGTCTCTTCCTTGAAGGTGGTCTCGATGACGCCCGCGCGCGTGCAGCCGACCCCCTTGCCGTAAGCGAGGGCCAGGTCGCGCGCCTTGCCCGACACGTCCTGGTAGACCGCCACCAGTCCCGGCACGCCCGGCCCCTGGGTGAAGAGATCCCGCATCACGTGGCCGGGCGCCTTGGGGGCGATCATGGACACGTCGACGTCCGCGGGCGGCGCCACCTGGTTGAAGTGGATGTTGAACCCGTGGGCGAACATCAGCATCTTCCCCTTGGTCATCACGCCCTTGATCGACTCCTCGAAGACCTGCCGCTGCGTCTGGTCGGGCAGCAGGATCATCACGATATCCCCCGCGGCGGCCGCGTCGTTGACCGTGGTGACCTTGAGGCCGTCCTTCTCGGCGCGGGTCCAGCTCTTCGACCCCTTGTAGAGGCCGACCACGACGTTCTGGCCGGAATCCTTCAGGTTCAAGGCGTGGGCGTGTCCCTGGCTGCCGTAGCCGATGATGGCGACGGTCTTGCCCCGCAGCAGACCCAAGTCAGCGTCCTGGTCGTAGAAGATCTTGGCCGGCATGGTTCCTCGTGCCTTTCTCTCGGTTTCCTTCGTTGGAATCAGTCCGCGAACCCGACCACCTTCGGGTCGTCGTTCGGCGGACGGGGGGTCTCGCGCGGCTTGCCGAGCCGCGGCTCCTCGACCTTGCGCAGCCGGGTCTTGGGTCCCCGCGCGATGGCCACCTTGCCGGTGCGCACGATCTCCTGGATGCCGAACGGCCGCAGGAGGTCGATGATGCCCTCGATCTTGGCCTCCTCGCCGGTCACCTCGAGGGTGTAGGCGGAGGGCGTCACGTCCACCACCTTGGCCCGGAAGATGTCGCCCAGGCGCAGGATCTCCGCGCGATTGGCGGGCTCCGCGTTGACCTTCAACAGGAGCATCTCGCGCTCCACGTGGTTCTCCTCGCTGAGGTCGGTCACCTTGATGACGTCGATCAGCTTGTGGAGCTGCTTGATGACCTGCTCGATCACGAACGCGTCCCCGCGGACCACCAGGGTCATGCGCGACACCGACGGGTCCAAGGTTTCGCCCACCGATAGGCTCTCGATGTTGTACCCCCGAGCCGAGAACAAGCCGGCGACGCGCGAGAGCACGCCAAACTTGTTCTCCACCAGCACCGCGATCGTATGCTTCTCGATGTTCCCTGCGTCACTCACGCCAATGCCTCCCCAAATCTGCGAAGATCGCCTGGCCGCCCGCTGAGGGCGGACACACGAACCCGCCCCTCTGTTCGATGCGGGGGCCCCGAAATGGCCCCCGCACTCCCCCAGGCCGCAGACATCCGTTCCGGCACTGTCTCACCGTTCAAAATCCCGTTTGGGACTTGGCGGCCTTCTCCTTCACCTCGCGGGAGGGGGGCGCCAGGATCATGTCCTTGTTGGCGCCGCCCGCCGGCACCATCGGGAACACGCACTCGTCCTTGTCCACGCAGACGTCCATCACCACCGGCGCCGGCGTGCTCAGCATCTTCTCCAGCGCGGGCACCACCTCGCTCGGCTTGGTCACCCGGATTCCCACGCAGCCGTAGGCCTCGGCGAGCTTGACCCAGTCCGGGATGCCCGGCAGGTCGATGGCGAAGTAGCGCTCCTTGTAGATGATGCGCTGCCACTGGCGCACCATCCCGTGCCCGCTGTTGTTGATGATGATCGTCTTGACCGGAAGGTTCTCGGTGAAGCAGGTCGCGAGCTCCTGGCTGTTCATGGCGAAGGAGCCGTCGCCGTCGATGTTGACCACGAGCTTGCCCGGATGCGCCGCCTGCACCCCCATCGCGGTGGGCAGGCCGTAGCCCATCGTCCCGAGGCCGCCCGACGTGCACCAGCGCCGCGGGTGCTTGAAGCTGTAGTACTGGGCCGCCCACATCTGGTGCTGCCCCACCCCGGTGACCACGTAGGCCTCGCCCTGAGTGAGATTCGAGAGCTCCTGGATCACGTACTGGGGCTTGATGACCTCGTCGTCCCAATCGTAGCGCAGCGGGAAGTCGCGCTTCCACTCCGCGATCTGGACCGCCCACTGCCGGCGCCCTTCGGTCACCGCGGCGGGCACCCCGTCCTTCAGCTCCTCGCGCACCGCCTCCACCAGCCGGCGGAGCACCCGCTTGCAGTCGCCCACGATCGGGATGTCCACCTTGATGTTCTTGGAGATGGACGAGGGATCGATGTCGATGTGGATGATCTCGGCGTTGGGCGAGAAGGCGTCCACCCGGCCGGTCACCCGGTCGTCGAAGCGGGCCGCCACCGCGACCAGGCAATCCGAGTGGTGCACCGCCATGTTGGCGTAGTAGGTGCCGTGCATGCCGAGCATGTCCAGCGAGAGCGGGTCCGCGATCGGGAACGCGCCGAGCCCCATCAGGGTCTGGGTGACCGGGATCTGGGTCAGGGCGGCCAGCTCGCGCAGCTCGGGCGCGGCGTCCGAGGAGATCGCGCCGCCGCCCACGTAGAGCACCGGGCGCTTGGCCCGCGCGATGGACCGGGCCGCCTTCTTGATCTGCCCGGGGTGGCCGTCGTAGGTCGGATTGTACGAGCGGAGATGCACGCGCTCCGGGTACTCGAAGTTCCACTCCTTGACCAGGATGTCCTTGGGCAGGTCCACGTGCACCGGGCCCGGGCGCCCGGTGGAGGCGATATGGAAGGCCTCCTTGATGATCGGGGCCAGGTCCTTGCCGTCCTTGACCAGGAAGTTGTGCTTGGTGGCCGAGCGCGTGATGCCGACGTTGTCGGCCTCCTGGAACGCGTCGTTGCCGATGAGGTGCGTCGGCACCTGGCCGGTGAAGGCGACGATCGGGATCGAGTCCATCAGGGCGTCCTGCAGCGCGGTCACCAGGTTGGTGGCCGCGGGGCCGGAGGTGACGAGACAGACCCCGACCTTGCCGGACGTGCGCGCGTAACCCTCCGCCGCGTGCCCCGCGGCGGCTTCCTGGCGCACCAGGACGTGGCGCAGGCCCTCGAAGTCGTACAGGGCGTCGTAGATCGGCAGGACCGCGCCGCCCGGCAGACCGAAGATGAGATCCACGCCTTCCCGCTTGATGCACTCGAGCACGATGCGCGCGCCTGAAAGCTTCACCGCGTCTCTCTCCTTTTTCGGGTTCCCGCCTTTGCCGCTCGTCTTGGCTCTTTGACCTCGGCCTGTGCCGCCGCGAGCCATGCCACCGGCACCATGTACGGCGAGCACGACACGTAGGTCATCCCGACCCGGTGGCAGAACTCCACCGACGAGGGCTCGCCGCCGTGCTCCCCGCAGATCCCCACCTTGAGCTTCGGCACCGCCCGTCGGCCCCGCTCGATGCCGACCCGCACCAGCTCTCCCACCCCGTCCTGGTCGAGCACCGCGAAGGGATCGTTGGGCAGGAGCTTCTTCTCGAGGTAGAAGGGCAGGAACTTGCCGATGTCGTCACGGCTGTAGCCGAAGGTCATCTGGGTCAGGTCGTTGGTCCCGAACGAGAAGAACTCGGCGTGCTCCGCGATCCGGTCCGCGATCAGGGCGGCGCGCGGCACCTCGATCATGGTGCCCACCGAGTACGCGACCTTCCGCCCGGTCTCCCCGATGACCTGCCGGGCGACCCGGTCCGTCATCTCCCGGGTCAGCTTCATCTCCGCCACCGTCCCGGTGAGCGGGATCATGATCTCGGGCTCCACCGTCACCCCCGCCCCCGCCACCTCGCAGGCCGCCTCCATGATGGCGCGCACCTGCATGTCGTAGATCTCGGGAAACGTGATGCCGAGCCGGCAGCCGCGATGGCCGAGCATCGGGTTCGCCTCGAGCAGCGCCTCCAGCCGGGCCTTGATCGCGCCCAGCTCGGCGTGGCGCTCCGGGTTGAAGCCGCGCGCGTCGAGCCGCGTGTACTCCTCGAGGACCTCCTTGTACTTCGGGAGGAACTCGTGGAGCGGCGGGTCCAGCAGCCGGATCGTCACCGGGTACGGGGCCATGACCCGGAAGATGCCGATGAAATCTTCTCGCTGGAACGGCAACAACTGGTCGACCGCCTTCTTCCGGGCCTGGACGTCGCGGGCCATGATCATCTCGCGCACGATCGGGATGCGCTCGTCGCCGAAGAACATGTGCTCGGTGCGCACCAGGCCGATGCCCACCGCCCCGAACTCGCGGGCCTTGACCGCGTCCGCGGGGGTGTCGGCGTTGGCGCGGACGGTGGTGGTCGCGCGCGCCTGGGCCCAGCCCAGGAGCTGCCGGAACTCGCCGGAGAGCTTGGGATCGACGAGGGGCTGGGCGCCCATGATCACCTCGCCGGTGGCCCCGTTCAGCGTGATGACCTGCCCCTCGCGAACGACCGCCCGGCCGGCCCGGAAGAGGTGATTCTCCTCGTCCACCACCACGTCACCCGCGCCGACCACGCAGCACTTGCCCCAGCCGCGCGCCACCACCGCCGCGTGCGAGGTGAGGCCGCCGCGCGAAGTCAGTACGCCCTGAGCGGAGTGCATGCCCGCCACGTCTTCCGGCGAGGTCTCGGCCCGCACCAGGATGACCGCCTCCTCGCGGAGCGCCATGTCCACCGCGGTCTCGGGGTCGAACACCACCTTGCCCACCGCCGCCGCCGGGGTTGCGGCCAGGCCCGTGGCGATCGCGGTGTAGCGCGCGGCGGGATCGACCGTCTTCACGAGGAGCTGGTGGAGGGAGGCCGGCTCCACGCGCAGCAGCGCGGTGTCCCGGTCGATGCGGCGCTCCTTGACCATCTCCACCGCGATGCGGACCGCCGCCGCCGCGGTGCGCTTGCCCGACCGGGTCTGCAGGATGAAGAGCCGCCCCTCCTGCACCGTGAACTCGATGTCCTGCATGTCACGATAGTGGCGCTCCAGCCGATCCTTGATCGCGGTCAACCGGGCGTACGCCGCGGGCATCCGCTGCTTCAAGGCGTCGAGCGGCTCCGGGGTGCGGATCCCCGCCACCACGTCCTCGCCCTGGGCGTTGACGAGGAACTCGCCGAAGAATCGCCGCTCGCCGCTGGAGGGGTCGCGCGAGAAGCACACCCCGGTGCCCGAGGTCGGCCCCAGGTTGCCGAATACCATGGCCATCACCGTCACCGCGGTGCCCCACTCGTCGGGCAGGCGGTGGATGCGCCGGTAGTCCACCGCCTTCTTGGCCCACCAGGAGTCGAACACCGCGTTGATGGCCAGCCGGAGCTGCTCGTGGGGATCCTGGGGGAAAGGCCGGCCCGTCTTCTCCTGCACCAGGCTCTTGAACTGAGCGACCAGCGCCTGCAGCGCGGGGACGGGCAGATCGGCGTCCGTCCTGGCGCCCGCGCGCCCCTTGGCGGCGTCCAGGAGCGTGTCGAACGCCCGGCGATCGATGGCCAGCACCACGTCGCCGAAGAGCGTGATGAAGCGGCGGTAGCAGTCCCAGGCGAAGCGCTCGTTCCGCGTCCGCGCCGCGAGCCCCTGGACCGACCTGTCGTTGAGGCCCAGGTTGAGGACCGTGTCCATCATCCCGGGCATCGAGGCGCGCGCGCCCGAGCGGACCGAGACCAGCAGGGGCCGGCCCGGGTCGCCGAGCTGGCTACCCGCCGCGGCCTCGAGGCGGCCCAGATGGGCGAGCACCTGGTTCCAGAGCCCCGCCGGATGCTTCTTGCCGGCCGCATTGTAGGCGGTCCATGCCTCGATCGTGATCGTGAACCCGGGGGGGACGGGCACGCCCATCTTGGTCATCTCGGCCAGCTCGCACCCCTTGCCGCCGAGCAGGTTCCGCAGCGCGCTCGAGCCTTCCGCCTTCCCGCCCGCGAAGGAGTACACGTACTTGGGCCCACGGCTAGATTGACGCGCAGACGGACGCGCGGTGGTCCGTCGCGCGCTCCTTCGCCTTCCGGCCTGCGCCATCACAGGACCCCCTGAGCGATACGGTGGCAGAGAAAGAGACACAGGCCCAGCAGCAGGGCCTGCGTTAATCAGCTATGGTAGGGCGCCCGGACGACGGTGTCAATCAATTAATGTTGCACGACAGGTACTTACGAAGGGGCCGGCATTCCGTTTCACGTCGTCAGGGGCGCGGTTTCCTCTTGCGCGCGGCGGCCGATGCGGGCCGATCATCGCCGTGCGCACCGGTCACGAGCGTCTCCACCGCGATGAGGTGGTCCAGCATCGCGCGGTGGGCGGCCACCTCGTCGCGCTGCCTCACCGCTCCCAGGATGCGGCGGTGGTCCTCGTGGGAGCGGGTGGGCCGCCCGGGCGTGTGGAGCGACTCCTCCCGGCTCTGGGTGAGCAGGTCCATGAGCGCGTTCACGATGCGGGTGATCGCGCGATTGTGGGCGCTATTGGCGATGGCCGCGTGCAGTGCTCCGTCCTGGATCATGCCGGTCCGGCCGGCGGCCACCTCCTTGGCCTGGTCCTCCAGGATGCGCTCCATCTCCATGATCTCCTCGCGCGTCGCCCGCCGCGCGGCGAGGGCGGCGATGGCGGGCTCGAGCAGCCGGCGGGCTTCGAACAGCTCGCCGACCGCTTCGCGGTGCGGGAGGATGACGAGGGCCAGCGGCTCGATGAGGGTCTCCACCGAGACGTCCCGGATGAAGGCTCCCTCCCCCGCCCGGATCTCGATGAGCCCCCGGCTCTGCAGCGCGCGCAGGGCCTCCCGGACCGAGGTACGGCTGACCATGAACTTCTCGGCCAGGTCACGCTCGGGGGGGAGGCGGTCGCCGGACTTGAGCCGGCCTTCGCCGATGAGCTGCTTGACCTGCCGGACGATCTCCTCGTAGATGCGGGTGGGCTTGACCGGCTCGAGATTCGGTCCCCCGCGGCCGGCCCCGTCCGCGAACATCACTCGGTCGCTTCGCCGTGCGCGACGACCCGCCGCCGCAGGGCGATGACCAGAGCGTTGTCCCCGGCCAGAGCCAGGTCGATCAGCACGATCTTGCCGACCGAGAGCAGGAAGTCCAGGTCCATTGAGCTCTCCGGAGTTACCGGCGGGACCCTTCGGTGGGAATGTCCGCGGGCGCCCGCCGCTTGGGCAGGTACGGGGCGAGCAGCGGCAGCGCGAAGAAGAAGACGGCCATCGCGGTGATGACGCCCGAGATGGGACGCGTGAACAGGATCAGCAGCGAGCCCTGGGACATGATCAGGCTCTGGCGCAAGGCGTTCTCGGCCAGGTCTCCGAGCACGAGGGCCAGGACCAGCGGAGCCAGCGGGTAGTCGAGCTTCTTGAACACGTAACCGATCACGCCGAAGATCAGCATATACCACACGTCGATCATGCTGGTGTGGACCGAGTAGGCCCCGATGGCGCACACCGAGATGATGAGGGGCGTCAGGATGGCGAAGGGGATCCTCAGGATCGCCGCGAAGAACGGCACGAAGAGCAGGACCATCACCACCCCGATCACGTTGCCGGTGTACATGCTGGCGATGAGCCCCCAGACGAAGTCCGGGCGCTCCTTGAACAGCATGGGCCCGGGCTGGAGGCCCCAGATGATCAGCCCGCCCAGCATCACCGCCGCGGTGGGGCTGCCCGGGATCCCGAGGGTGATCATCGGCAGCAGCGCGGCTCCCCCCGCGGCGTGGGCCGCCGTCTCCGGGGCCACCACGCCCTCGATCTCCCCCTTGCCGAATCGCTCGGGGTGCTTGGAGAAGCGCTTGGCGAAGGCATAGCTCATGAAGGACGCCGGGGTGGCGCCTCCCGGCTTGAAGCCCATCCAGAAGCCGATGAAGCAGCTGCGAACGAAGGTGCGATAGTACCGGGGCAGGATCTTCCACGTCTCCCAGACCACCCGCGGATTGATCCGTACCTTCGCTCCCTTGAAGGAGAGCCCCTCTTCCATCGTGAGGAGGATCTCGCCGATGCCGAAGAGGCCGATCACCGCGACGATGAAATCGAAGCCTTTCATGAGGTCGACGAACCCGAAGGTGAGGCGGAGCTGGCCGGTGACGATATCCAGGCCCACCGAGGCCAGCATGAAGCCCACGAGGATGGACACGAGCGACTTGAGCGGATTGCCGCCACCCAGCCCGATGAACGACGAGAACGTGAGCAGCTGGATGGCGAAGAACTCGGGCGGACCGAAACGAAGGGCCACCTCGGCGAGCACCGGAGCGAAGAGCGTGATGAGCACCACCGAGAAGAGCGCGCCCACGAAGGACGACGTGAACGCGGCGGTCAGCGCCTCCCCTCCCTCCCCGCGCCGGGCCATCGGGAAGCCGTCGAACGTGGTGGCCACCGACCACGGCTCTCCCGGGATGTTGAACAGCACCGAGGTGATGGCGCCTCCGAAAAGCGCCCCCCAGTAGATGCTGGTGAGCAGGATGATCGCGGACGTCGGCGGCATCAGGAAGGTGAGGGGCAGCAGGATGGCCACCCCGTTGGCGCCGCCCAGCCCCGGGAGGACACCGATGATGGTCCCGAGGGTGACGCCGACGACCGCCATGTAGAGGTTGTAGGGCTGGAGCGCGACCTGGAATCCCAGGAGGAGGTTCTCGAGCCCCATGCGCTAGTAGCCCAGCCAGTCTTCCAGAGGGCCCTTGGGCATCGGCACCAGAAACCACGTCTCGAAGACGAAGAAGGTGACCACCGGGAACGCCACGCTGAGAACGATGATGGGGACCCACGAGTAGCGACCGATCCAGCGCATGTAAACGGCCAGATAGAGCCCGGCCGCCACGTAGAGGCCGATGAACTGGGTCAGCAGGACGAAGGCGGCGGCCGGCAGCAGCGCCTTGAGAACGGGTGGGATCTGCTCACGCCTGATGAAGGGAGCCCGGCTCGCGCGGCGGACGGCCTGGAGCGCGATGCACGCGCAGCAGACGAGGACGATGACCGCGAGCCAGAACGGGAAGAACCCGCTCTGGGGTCCATCGGTTCCCCAGCCGATCCCCAGTCGCAGCGCGTCCCAGACCACCAGGGCGCTGATCCCCGTCAGGGCCAGCGCCGTCGTCAAGTCAGCCGTGCGCATGTCCCCCTCGCCTGATGTGAGTCGCGACGCGGCGGGTGCGGCAGCGCCGCGCCCGGCACGGCCGGGCGCGGCGTCCTGCGGGAGCGTCTATTTCTTCAGGAGACCACCCTTCGTCATCAGGTCCTTGTGCAACTGCTCGGCCCCCTCCAGCCACTTCACGAACTCGGGCCCGGTGCTGTAGGCGGGCTTGAGCGCCCCCTTGGAGAGGTACTCCTTGAACTCGGGGGTGTCCATGACCTTCTTGAGCAAGCCCTGATACCAGGCGATGGCCTCTTTCGGCATGTCCGGCGCACCGAAGATCCCGCGGAGCATGTTGTAGCTGACGTCGAGGTCGAGGGCTTCCTTCACGGTGGGGATGTCCTTCCAATCGGCGTCCGAAACTCGCTCGGGGTCGAACACCGCCAGCGGCCGGACGCGCCCCGCCTTCCAGTGGCTGACGCATTCGATCGGGTTGTTGACGGTCGAGTCCACGTGCTTGCCCACCAGGTTGACGCAGACCTCCCCGCCTCCCTTGAAGGGCACATAGGTGAACTTCACCCCGAGCGCCTGCTCGACCTGGATGGTGATGATCTGGTCTTCCTGGGCCGACCCGGTCCCCCCCATCTTCATCCGGTCCCCACCGGAGCGCTCCTTGACCGCCGCCAGGTACTCCTTCGCGGTCTTGTAGGGCGTCTCGGCGTTGACCCACAGGATGAACCGGTCCAGGGCCACCCGGGCCACCGGGGTCAGGTCCTTCCAGTTGAACGGGACCCCGGTGTGCAGCGGCGTCGTGAAGAGGTTGGAGAGCGTGATGATGATGGTATGCGCATCACCCTTCTTGCCCTTGACGTGGAGGAAGCCTTCGGCGCCCGCCCCGCCCGACTTGTTCACCACGATCATCGGCCGCGGGGAGAGCTTGTGCTTCTCGGCAAGGCCCGCGATGAGGCGCGCCATCTGGTCGGCGCCCCCGCCGGTTCCGGCGGGGATCACGAACTCGATGGGCTTGGTAGGCTCCCAGGCCGGGGCGGCCGAGGGTGAGACGAACACAGTAAGAACAAAAGCGGGAACGAGCGCCGCGAAACGTCGCCATTGACTGGTCATATCCCCTCCTCGCTGTCGAAGCCGGGCGTTCGCTGCTAGAACCGGGAGGATCTACTTGCCGGGGCGCTCCTTCCAGAACGGGATCACGCCCGGGATCTCCCACTTGTCCCACATCTCGTCCACCTTCGCCTGGAAGTAGTCGAGGTCTTCCTCGATGAAGTGCGCAAAACGTCCCTGCTTGAGCAAGTACTCGCGCACCGGCTTGCGCGGCCGGCCTTCCACGATGGCCTTGGTCTTGCCGTAGTGCCGCACCACCCCGTCCTCCACCTCGTAGAGCGGGAAGACCCCGGTCTCCACCGCCAGCTCGCCCAGCTCGTGCGACAACATGGGGTCATAGTCCCAGCCCTTGGGGCACGGGTCGAGCGAGTGGATGAAGGTGGGACCGCCGATGGTGAGCGCCTTGCGGACCTTGTTCATCATCTCGACCGCGTAGGAGGCGTCCACCGTGGCCACGTACCGGCACTCCGGGTGACCGGCCGCCAGCATGCCCGCGGTGTTCTTCTTCCAGCGGGTGTGGATGAGGCGCTTGACCGATCCGGGCGGGCTGAAGGTGGTGTTGGCGCCGTAGGGCGTGGAGCCCGAGAGCTGGATGTCGGTGTTGGCGTACGACTCGTTGTCGTACATCAGGATCAGCGAGTTGTATTCCTTGTGGGTCAGGGTGGCCGAGATGGCGCCCAGCCCCATGTCGGCGCCGCCGCCGTCGCCGCAGAACGCGATCACGTTGATCGGCTCCGACTTCATCTTGCCCTTCTTCATGAGGGCCTTCAGCCCCGCCGCGGTACCGAGCGCGGCCGAGCCGGAGGAGCCGAGCTGGGTGTGCATCCACGGCACCACCCACGGGGTCGTGTAGTACGTGGTGTTGGCCACGTACATGCAGCCGGTCGAGCCGAGCACGATCGTGCGCGGGCCCGCCGCCTTGACCATGAGCTTCATCACCAGGGCCGACTCGCAGCCCTGGCAGGTGCGGTGGCCGGAGGTGAAGTACTCCTCGATCGTGACCTTCTTGACGCCCTTGAAGGGCTCCAGGATCTGCGTCGCGTTCGTGAATGTCGTGTCAGCCATGAGGTTGGTCTCCTCTTACTCGCGTACGCCGAGCCAGTGCGTCTTGGGGTCGGACTTCCCAGCCTTTGCGGCGGCGTAGCACATGTCGGCGGCCTTGGCGACGTCTTCCAGGGTGACCTCGCGGCCGCCGAGCCCGCAGATGAAGCTGAGCAGCGGCGGGCGCTTGTCCGCATTGTACATCGCGGCCCGGATCTCGTTGGCGACCACCCCCGCGTTGAAGGGCGAGCCGAAGGAATAGTCGCGGTCGATGACCCCGATGGCCGACGCTTTCGAAAGCGCCTTCACCAGCCGGTCGGTCGGGAACGGGCGGAACCACCGCGGCCGCACCAAGCCCACCTTCTTGCCCTGGGCCCGCATGTTGCGGATGCCGACCTTCATGGGCAGCGAGATCGTGCCCATGCCGAC
>JBBDXN010000072.1:0-4178 GCA_040902305.1 Candidatus Rokuibacteriota bacterium
CTCGGCGATCCACATCATCGACAACTCGACGCGCACCGGATTCCTCACCTTTCTGCCCTTCCTGCTGATCGGCAAGGGCGCGACGGTGCAGTCGGTGGGGCTCGCGCTCATGCTGGTGTTCATCGGCGGCGCGGTGGGAAAGTTCGCGTGCGGGGCCCTCGCGGACCGGGTGGGCGTGATCCGCACCGTGGTGGTCACCGAGCTCGCCACCGGCGCGGGCATCCTGCTGCTGCTGACGCTGCCGCTCGGCGCCTGCCTGTTCGCGCTGCCGGTGCTCGGGGTCGCGCTCAACGGCACCTCCTCGGTGCTCTACGGCAGCGTGGCCGATCTGGTCTCGAGCGAGCGGCGGGCGCGGAGCTACGCGATCTTCTACACGCTCGGCATCGGGGCGTCCGCGCTGTCGCCGCTCGCCTACGGGCTGCTCGGCGACTGGGGCGGCGTGCGGCTCACGCTCACCGTCGTCGGGGTCGTCGTGTTCGCCACGCTGCCGTTCACGCTGCCGTTGCGCGCGCGGCCACTCCCGGTCTCGGCTCACCCCTCCGCGTAGGCGTCGCGGCCCGGTACGAGGCGGGCGGCCGGCGGGCGGGGCGGCCGGGGGGCCTCTGACCACGAGGGCGCGTTTTCGCCTCCCTCTCGTCAGGAGTTCCCAATCCGGGTTGTTGCCGGACCCGCAGCCCCTGGCGGGAACGGGTCACCCGGCCCCCGGCCGCCCCGCCCGCCGGCCGCCCGCCTCGTACCTACCGGGGGATGCTCGGGATCGAGATGCGCTCGCGCACCGGGGTGCGGGCTTGCCCTTTCAGCCAGGTGAATGTGAGGCGGCCGTCGGGGTCGAAGTGGATCTCGGTCAGGGCGTCGCTCAGCGAAGGTCCGGGGGCCCAGTCGCGGGTGAGGCGGGCTACTTCGCGGCCCGAGAAGATCTGGCGCACGACCAATGCGCGGGCGTCGGGCTGGGCCAGCAGGAGGCGGCGGAGATCCACGTCGAGAACCTGCCGTCTCGGGGGGGAGAGGCGGCGGCGCTTGGCCTCGAAGAAGTAGCTCACGTAGCAGGCGGGGCCGCAGGCGAAGCGGATCTCGGCGAAGGTGGCGGCGCGCCAGATGACGGCGGGCTTCGGCAGGGTCGGGAGATCGGGCGGCGGCTTCAACCAGACCGGCGTCTCGGGATCGCCGTAGTAGTAGCCCACGCGGCAGTCGCGGTCGGTGCGGCAGTCGGCGACCAGGCCGGTGCTGGGAAACGCGGAGCGGTAGAGACAGCGGGACGGCTGATCACCCGCCGGGCCCGCGCAGTCGCCCGCCACCGGCGGAGGCGAGGCGGCGGCCGCGAGCGACAGGAGGCCGGCCAGCAGGAACGGAGGAAGCGTGAGCAGCGTTACGCTGGCTTCTCGGCGAGCAGGTCGGTCATCCGAGTGAAGAACTGATCGAGCATCATCTTGGTGACGCCGCCCAGCATCCGCTGGCCGACGCTCGCGATCAGCCCGCCCACCTGCACGTCGGCGTCGTAGCTCACCCGGGTGCCGCCGTCGACGTCGGAGAGCTGCATGCCCGCGGCCCCGCGGACGAAGCCGGGCCCGCCGCTGCCCTCGACCGCCATGCGATACCGGTTGGGCGGCTCGAGATCGCTCAGCTTCACCTTGCCCTCGAACGTGCCCTTGATCGCGGCCACCCCGATCTTCATGGTGGCCTTGTACTCGTTCTCGCCGATCGCCTCGAGCTTCTCGCAGCCGGGCAGCGCCTGGGCCAGGATACCGGGGTCGAGGAACGCAGCCCACACCTTGTCGCGCGCGGCCGGAATGTCGGAGGAGCCTTCGATCTTCATGTCCGAGCTTCGAGGGAGCGGACGGCCACGTCCATCCGTCGCAGCCCTTCCTTGATGGCGTCGAGCCCGGTCGCGTACGAGAGCCGGATATGGGCGTCCGAGCCGAAGTCCACGCCGGCCACCGTGGCGATGCGGGCCTCGTCCAGGAGGAACGCGCACACGTCCGCGGAGCCGCGGAGCACTCCGCCCTTGGCGCGCTTGCCGAAGAGGCCGGAGACGTTCGGGAACGCGTAGAAGGCGCCCCTGGGCATCACGCAGCTCACGCCGGGAATCGCATTCAGGGCCTCGATGATGACGCGGCGGCGCCGGTCGAACTCGCCCGCCATCCGGGCCACTTCCTCCTGGGGCCCGCCCAGCGCCTCGACCGCGGCCCACTGGGCGATCGAGGTGGGATTGGACGTGACCTGGCTCTGCACGTCAGTCATCGCCTTGACGATCGGCCGGGGGCCCGCCGCGTAGCCGATGCGCCACCCGGTCATCGCGTAGGCCTTCGAGCACGTGTTGACCACGATCGTGCGCGCCTTCACCTCGGGCGAGAGCGACGCGATGGACACGTGCCGGCCCTCGTAGGTCAGCGGCTCGTAGCACTCGTCCGAGATCACCCAGAGGTCGCGCTCCACCGCGAGCCTGGCCACCGCGGCCAGCGCCGACGGGGAAAACACCGCGCCGGTCGGGTTGCCCGGGCTGTCCAGCACGATCATCTTCGTGCGCGGCGTGACCGCCTGGCGGAGGGCGGCCGGATCCAGATCGAACCCGGTCGCCTCCTGCGTCACCACCGGCACCGGGACCCCGCCGAGCAGGCGCACCTGCTCCGGGTACGACACCCAGTAGGGGCTCGGGATCAGCACCTCGTCCCCCGGGTTCACGAGGGCCATCACGATGTTGTAGAGGGTGTGCTTGGCGCCGCAGGAGACCGTCACCTCGTCCGGCGCGTACTCGAGCCCGTTGTCGCGCTTGAACTTCTGGCAGACCGCGGCCCGCAGCTCGGGAATGCCCCCGACCTCGGTGTACTTGGTCTGCCCCTTGTCGAGGGCGCGGATCGCGGCCTCCTTGATCCGTGCCGGCGTGTCGAAGTCGGGCTCCCCCGCCCCGAAGGAGATCACGTCGATGCCCTGCGCGCGCATGGCCCGGGCCTTGGCCTGCATCGCGAGGGTCGGGGAGGGGGCCAGCGTCTTCATCCGGTCGGCGAGCATGGCGTCCTTAGCCTTTCGCCGATCGGGAGGTGGAGAACTTCTGGGCGAGGCGCTCCTCCACCGGGGGCGGCACCAGGCCGGTGACGGGCGCGCCCAGTGAAGCGACCTCCTTGATGAGGCGCGAGGAGATGTAGGTGTAGCGCTCGTGGGGCATCATGAACACCGTCTCCACCGTGTGACGGAGCTTGCGGTTCATCAGCGCCATCTGGAACTCGTACTCGAAGTCGGAGATGGCCCGGAGGCCGCGCACGATGCAGTCGGCGCCCTCGCGCTCCACCAGGTCGATCAGGAGACCGTCGAAGGAGGTGATGCGCATCCGGCTCATGCCGATCCCGGTAGTGCACTCGTCGATCAGCTCGAGGCGCTCCTTGACCGTGAAGAGCGGCTCCTTCGAGGGGTTCGCCACCACCGCCACGATCAGCTCATCGAAGATGCGCAGGCTCCGCTCGATGAGGTCCAGGTGTCCGTTGTGCATCGGATCGAACATGCCCGGATACACCGCCCGCTTGCCCACGCTCGCCCCCCGTCGCCCCGTCTTGAAACGTCCGAAAACGTTGCTCAGTCTACGCGTCGGATCGAAAGAAAGTCAAGGCGGCTACGGGTCGGAGCGAAAGAACGTCAAAGTCGTCTCCCCGAACCGGCGCGCCTTCCAGAGCGTGAGCGCCCCCGGCGCCGACGGCGGCGGCGTCTTGGTGCGGTGCTGGATCACGACCACCGCGCCCGCGACGAGGATCCTCCCCGCCGCCACCGCCTCGAGCGCGGCCGGCCCGCGCGGCGAGTCGTACGGCGGATCGAGGAAGGTCACCCCGAAGCGCTCGCCCCCCATCTCCAGCTCCGCCACTGCCCGCGCCGCGTCGCCGCGCACCACGCGGGCGCGATCGGCGAGCGCCAGGCGCTCGACGTTGTCGCGCAGCGCGCGCAGGGCGACGCCGTCCTGCTCCACGAACGTGGCCGACGGCGCCCCGCGCGAGAGCGCCTCGATCCCGACGCCCCCCGCCCCCGCGAACAAGTCGAGGAAGGGGCCCGCCTCGAGGAACGGCATCAGGGTGTCGAGGCAGGCGATGCGCACCTGATCGGCCGTCGGCCGCGTGGTGCGGCCGCGCGGGGTGGTCAGCCGCTGGCCCTTCAGCGCGCCCGCGAGCACCCTCTCCGCGATTCCCCTCTCCTCTCTG
>JBBDXN010000073.1:0-27896 GCA_040902305.1 Candidatus Rokuibacteriota bacterium
CCGACGCGGCCGCCGGCGAAGCCGACCCCCTCTCCGATCTCATGGGATCGGCCGACTACCGCCGCGAGATGGTCCGGGTCTGGGTCCGCCGCGTCCTCGTCTCGCTCCGGGACGGCACCCCCCCAATCTAGTGTCCGTCCGTCTCAGGCGTCCGCCCTGGGCTGGGACATGCCGATGACCCGGTAGGCCATGGCCAGGATCAGACGTCCCAGCCGCCGTCCACCGTCACCGACTGGCCGGTCATATTGCGCGAGTCGTCCGAGACGAGGAAGAGCACCGCGTTGGCGATGTCCTGCGAGGTGGTGACGCGCCGGAGCGCCATCTCGTTGACGTACTCCTGATAGATCTGCTCCGGTGTCCAGCCGCGCTTCTTCGCCTTCTCGCGGCAGAGCGTGTCCATCCTCTCGCCCGCCACGATGCCCGGGTGGAGCGCATTGACATTGACATTGTGGGGCCCCACCTCGAGCGCGACCGTGCGCGTGAAGCCGCGGAGCGCCCACTTGGAGGAGGAGTACGCCGCCCGGTATTTGTAGCCGCGCAGCCCGGAGGTGCCGCTGATATTGACGACCTTGCCGTACTTCTGCGCGATCATCACGGGCAGGACGTGCTTGGTCGGCAGGAAGGTGCCGGCGATATTGGCCTCGAGGACGAAGCGGAAGTCTTCCGCCTCGATGTCCTGCACCGGCGTTTCGATGGGGCCGGTCACGCCCGCGGCATTGACCAGGATATCGATGCGCCCGAAGGTCTCCTTCGCCTTCGCCACCATCCGCTCGACTGCCGCCTCATCCGTCACGTCTGTCGGCACCACGAGCGCCCGGCGGCCCAGCGCCTCGACCTCGCCCTTGAGCTTCTCGAGCGGCGGGACATCGCGGGCCGCCAGCGCCAGATGCGCCCCCTCACGCGCCAGGGTGAGACAGATGTCCCAGCCCATGCCCTTGGCGGCGCCGGTGACGAGCGCGACGCGATGCTCGAGCTTCACGCGACGTATCCCTCCCGGCGATCCGCCTCTCGCGCCTCCGCCGGGCGTTCGGCCGGATCGCCGAAACCGCCGCCCCCGCAGGTCTCGAGAAGGACCAGGTCGCCCTGGGCGAGCTTCATGGTCTCCTTGCCCCTGATATCGCGCTCGCGTGGCGTGCCCGGGTTGAGCGTGATCCTGAAAGGCGCCGCGTCCCGGCCACCGAAGAGCCCATAGGGCGGCACGATGCGGCGCTCGATCATGGTCGTGAGCGTCACGTCCGAGCCCAGCACGCGGTAGGCGCGGCGGAAGCCCAAGCCTCCGCGGTGGCGACCGTCGCCCCCCGAGTCGGGCCTGAGCGCCAGCTCCTCGACCATGAGGGGGTACTCGCTCTCCACGACCTCGACGGGCGTGTTCATCACATTCGACATGTGGACGCGGATGGCCGAGGCGCCATCCTTCGAGGCCGTCGCGCCCTCGCCGCCGCCATGCACCTCGTAGTAGACCGCCCAGCGTCCGTCCGGCATGCGCGCCCCCAAAATCAAGAGCCCCGCCGTCGTCGGCCCTCCAGCCTGGACGCGGTCGGGCAGGACAGGAGCCAGCGCCTTGAAGATGGCGTCCACCACCCGCTGCGAGGTCTCGTGGTTGCCGCCGACGACGGGACGGTCTGGATCGGCCGAGAGCATGGTGCCCTTGGGCACGATGACGCGGAGTGGCCGGTAGCAGCCTTCATTGGGTGGCGCCTCGGGCGCGACCAGCGCCTTCATCGCGTAGTACACCCCCGAGCAGGCGATATAGTACGTCGTATTCACCGGCCCGAGCGACTGCGGGTCGGTGCCGGTGAAGTCGAAGGTCGCCTCGTCGCCATTCTTCTCGACGCGCACCTTGATGCGGATGCGCCGGTCCTCGATGCCGTCGTCATCGAGGAAGTCCTCCCCCTCCCAGGCGCCGTCGGGCAGCGCCCGGAGGGCTGCGCGCATCTGCTGCTCGGACTCTTCGTGGAGTCGCTCGAAGCAGGCGGTGACGGTGGGGGCGCCGTAGTGGGCGAAGATCTCGTGCAGGCGGCGCGCGGCGACATCGTTGGCGGCGAACTGGGCGAAGATGTCCCCTTCCCGCTCGTCCCGGCCGCGCAGGTTCGAGAGGACGAATTCGAGCGCCGGCCTCTCGGGACCATCCTGCGAGAAGAGACGGATCGGCGCTATCCTGAGCCCCTCCTGATAGCACTCGGTCGCCCACGGCACATAGCTGCCGGGCACGGCGCCGCCGATATCCGCCCAGTGCGCGAGGTTGATCGCGAAGGCGACCAGCCGGCCCTCGAAGAAGACCGGGCGCACCGCCTTGACGTCGGGCAGATGATTGCCGCCGACCTCCGGCAGGTTGAGGAACCAGACGTCGCCGTCGCGAAGCTGCTCCAGCGGAATGCGCTTGAGGAACTCCTTGACCGTGAAGCCCATGACGCCCATGTGGATGGGGATATCGCGCCCCTGGGCGATCAGGCGCCCCTGCGCGTCCGTCAGCGCCGACGAGAGGTCGCCCGCTTCCTTTAATAGAGGCGAGCGCGCCGAGCGCATGACGATGACGCTCATCTCCTCGGCGATGGCGTACAGCCCATTGCGCACGACCTCGAGGGTGACCGGGTGGAGCGCCGCGCTCATGCCCGGCCCCCCACCTCGATGACGAGGTTGCCGAGCCGGTCGGCGACGCAGCGCATACGCGGATAGACGACCGTGGTGGACCAGTCGTCCTCGATCATGGCGGGCCCGGCCACGGTTCGCCCGGGCGACAGCGTGGTCCGGTCATAGCGCTCCATCTCGATCTCTCCGGTCTCCCGGAAATAGGCGCGGTGCGAGGCCGTCGCGGCGGCCGACGTACCTCCCGGCGGCGCCGGCAGCGGCAAGGGCTCCTCGGCCGCCCGCGCCATCACGCGAAGGTTCACGCACTCCACGTTCTCCCCCGTGGCGTAGCCGTAGAGCTGCCGGTGGCGCTTCTCGAACGCCGCCTTGAGTGGGCCGGGCCCGCCGGGAGCATAGCCGACCTCGAGCTCGTAGTTCTGGCCGACATAGCGGAGGTCGAGGCTGCGGAGGACGACGACGCGGTCCATCGCGTACCCCTCGTCCAGCAGGGGCTTGAGGCACTGCGCCTCGAGCGCGCGGAAGCGGTCCTCGACCACCTTGGCGTCCCAGGCCTCTATCTTCGCGCGATGGGTCTGCACGGCGTCGTAGCGGAGCGGCGAGACGAGGCAGCCCAGCGCCGAGAAGACGCCGGAATGCGCCGGGACGATCACTGACGAGATGCCCGCCTGGCGGGCCAATGCTCCGGCATGGAGGGGACCGGCGCCGCCATAGGCGATGAGCGCGAACTCGCGGAGATCGTGGCCGCGCTGGACCGAGACGAGCCGGAGCGCGCGGAGCATATTGGCATTGGCGACCTCGACCACGCCGTGGGCGGCCTCGACCAGCGAAAGGCCGAAGCGCTGAGCGAGCGGGCGAAGCGCGATTTCGGCACGCGATCGGTCGAGCCGTATCGAGCCGCCGTAGATCCGATCCGGATTGAGATAGCCCAGGAGCAGGTTGGCGTCGCTCACGGTGGGCTCCGTGCCGCCCTGACCGTAGCAGGCCGGCCCCGGCACGGCGCCCGCGCTTCTCGGGCCGACCTTGAGCCCGCCCGTTGGCTCGACGCGGGCGATGGAACCGCCGCCGGCGCCTATCGATTCGACGGCGGCCATGGGCAGCCGCGCCGGGTAGTCGCCGAGCTTGCGCTGCCCCGCCGTCTCGGGAACGCCCTCGGCGATGAGGCAGACGTCGGTGGTCGTGCCGCCCATGTCGAAGGCAAGCGCGCGCCCGAGACCGAGCGCCCGCGCCGTATGGGCCGCCGCGGCAACGCCGCCGGCCGGGCCCGACATGGCCATGCTGAGCGGCCGGACCTTGGCGACCTCGACCGACATCATGCCGCCGGCGGAGTGCAGGAGATGAAGCGGCTTGCCGCCGACGCGGCGGGCCAAGTCGTCGAGATAGCGGGCGGCACGCGGCATGACGGCGGCATTGAGCACCGTCGTACAGGCGCGCTCGTACTCGCGGAACTCGGCATTGATCTCGCTCGACACCGACACGTACGGAAAGTGGGCCTCGAGCGCCATGCGGAGCGCCTGCTCGTGGGCGGGCGCCGCGTAGGAGTGGAGCAGGCAGACCGCGACGCTCTCGATGCCCTCGCGCTTGAAGTCGGCGACGATGGGCGGAAGCTCCTCGAGCGCCAGCCGGGTGAGCACGGTCCCGTCGGCCGCCACGCGCTCGGTGATCTCGCGGCGCAGCCGCCGCGGAACCGGCGCCTCGGCCTTGGCGGCCAGGTCCATCCGGTAGAGGTGGAGCCGGCTCATGCGCCCGACCTCGAGCACGTCGCGGAAGCCGCGAGTGGTGATGAAGCCGACGGGGGCGCCGCGCCGCTCGACGATGGCATTGGTGACCATGGTCGTGCCGTGGGCGAGCGAGACCCAGGGCCCCGTCTTTGGCGCGAGAGCGGCAATGCCATTGAGCACGCCCTCAGCCGGGTTGGCGGGCGTGGTCGGCACCTTGCACGACTCCATCCGCCCCGCCGGATCCCACGCGACCACATCCGTGAACGTCCCGCCGACGTCCACGCCTATCCGCACACCCTCAGCCATACGCTCCGCGTCCCGGATTGCCGCGGGCTACTTCCGGTCGGACCACTTCGGCAGCGGGTAGAGCACGTCCGCCGAGGCCAGCTCGAAGGGCCAGACGATCTTGATCTGCGCCCCCGCCACTGGGTGATGAGCCGTAGGCACCGCGCACACGAAGCCCTCCCCGCGAGCCGAGAGCGCCGGGGCCGGGGGGACGTTCGCTCGCAGTTAGCATAGTCAATGACACCACCGATCCTCGGTCCTTACCTCGGGCCATGCCCCTCAGCGATTGCCTAGATGATGCCGTCCCGTACGGGCGCCGGGACATCTTTGCTCACATCGCCAGCGAGGTTCGCAAGGTATCTGCCTATCTCGACTCGGGTCACGAACTCGGTGTCGTCACCGAGCCGTCGAGCCGACACGTGCGCCTCAATCCAGCTCGACGAACTCGTGTCCCTTGCCCTGGAAGAGGTTCTTGACCTTGGCGCGGGTCTCCAGCCGCTCGTGCACGCGCGGCACGCTCAGGTGCTGGCCGTGGCTCTCCACGTGGATCCACGGGCTGACCCGCACGTTCCGGTCGAGCGCCCGATTGGCCTGGTCCAGGTAGAGTCCCGGCTGAGCCGGTGAGTCGCTATCGCGATATATCATTGCGCCGCCCAGCACGGTCGCCCCCATGATCTTGATCACGCTCAGACCTCCGTGGACCCGGGCTGATATCCGGCACAGCGTAGCACGGGCAGCCGCGGATACTTCGCAAACGCCGGGTCCCGGGCCGAGACGGCGCAGAGCCAGAACGCCGAGCCGCGGCCCGACACGACGCGTCGCGCGTGAGCGCAGCCGGCGCAGAGGCCGGTGGCGCTGGCAGACGCGTCTGGCGACTTGGCGGCGCCTTCTTCTTTCATTTTCGCTCGGCTCGCCGCCGGGCCGGCAGACCGGTCTGGCGATTTGGCGGCGCCCTCTTCTTTCATATTCGCTCGGCTCGCCTTCGGCTGCGCCTCGCCCTGCTACTGCAGCAGGTCAAGCGCTAGCGGCCGGTGAAGCGGGGTGGGCGCTTCTCGAAGAAGGCGGCGCCGCGGTCGTCCACGTGCTTGAGCGTCGGGTCGCTCACCGGGCCGGCGTCCCGGGCTCGTCCAGCAGCTCGAGAAACTGGGTGAGGATGCGGGCGGTCGCGCCCCACACCACGTCCTCGGGCGACACCTGGTAGAACTGCACCGGGTGCGGCTCGCCGTTCCGCTCCCATATCTCGGTGCGGAAGATCGCCGGATCCCGCAGCGTGGTCAGCGGCACCTCGAGCACGCGCTCGATCTCCCGGCCGTCCGGGGCGAAGTCCACGCGATCCCGCACGATACCGACCACCGGCGTGATGATGAAGTTGGTGGCCCGCGTCTCGGTATCGTCCAGCAGCCCCAGCACCTCCACCGCCTCCGCGGGCAGGTGGATCTCCTCCCACGCTTCACGCAGCGCCGTCTCCACCCGCGAGCCGTCGCGCAGCTCGACGATGCCGCCGGGAAACGAGAACTGCCCCTTGTGATGCGGCACGCTTGTTGTCTTCTTGGTGAAGAGGATATGCGGTCCCTCGTGATCCGTGACCGGCACCAGCACCGCCGCCGACACCAGATCGCTCCGGTCCAGCGCCACCCGCGGCCGCCGGCTCAGCCCCGCATCCAGGCGCCGGCGCAGGTTTTCGAGGTCGATTTCGGGTGGGGGCATATTACCGGCGCTTCTCTTCAGCTGCGGGGGCCCAGACATCGCCCCCGCACTCCCCCATTCGGCGGACACCCCGTCTCCTGCCGGCCTGTGTTTGCCCGCGGTGGTGGCTCATGCGAAGCGACAGCCCACCGACCCCAACCGCGTGAAGGCGGCGCGCACCGACTGCCCCGCCGCGGGCCTCAGCACCTTGGAGATCGAGCCGGTGAGCACGATGTCGCCGGCATGGAGGCCGCGCCCCATGCGGCCGAGCGTATTGGCGGCCCAGGCCAGCGAGACGAGCAGGTTGCCCAGGACCTCGGCGGCGGGCTGCGTCGCGGCCAGCTGACCATCCTGCTCGAACACGACACCCTCGAGCGCCAGGTCGATACCGGCCACCGGCGTGAGGGGTCGGCCGAGCACGATGGCATTGGTGAGGACCCCGTCGGCGACGACGTCCACCCCGCGCGGCGCGCCGCTCAACCGGAAGTCGATCAGCTCGAAGGAGGGCATCGCGCCCTCCACCGCCAGGAGGGCGGACGCGGTGGTGACACCGGGACCGGCCAGATCCGACCTGAGCAGGAAGGCAACCTCGACTTCGACGCCGAGCGCGACGAAGCGTGAGAGCGGCACCGCGTCGCCGCTACCGAACACGCCGGAGGCCAGCAGGAAGCCCAGGACCGGCTCGGTCACCCCATGGCGCTCCTGGAGCGCGGCGGTCGTGAAGCCCACCTTGTAGCCCACCACGCGCTCGCCGCGCCCGATCAGCGTCTGCTCGAGCTGCCGCTGCAGCGTGTAGGCCTGGTCGAGCGTCAGGTCCGGCGCGATCTCGCTGATCGGCCTCGCCGGGGCGCGACCCAGCCGCCCCTGCAGGAGGTGCTCGACGAGCGCGGCGGTCATGGAAGGAGCCGGGCCGGTCAGCGCGCGGCGGGCCGCGGCTGCAGCCGCTCGGTGACGATCGCGAGGACGGCGGCCGCGCTGCCCCGGATCACGAGATCGGCCTGGCCGTCGTGGGGCGTGTCGGCCAGGTTCACGATCGCCAGCGTGGCGCCCGCGTCCCGCGCGTGGAGCGGCATGTAGGCGGCGGGGTAGACGACCAGCGACGAGCCGACGACCACGAAGAGATCGCACGACCGCGCGCGCCGCTCCGCCTCTTCCATTTCGGCCCGGGGCATCGCCTCGCCGAACATGATCGTGCGGGGCTTGATGATGCCGCCGCAGGGCGGATCGCAGAGCGGCACCGCCACCCCCGCGTCGAGCCACTCCTGGACCCGCTCCCGCTCGTACGGACGGTCGCAGGTCAGGCAGCGGGCGCGGGTGGCGTTGCCGTGCAGCTCGATGACCCGGTCCGCGGGCAGACCGGCCCGCTGGTGGAGGTTGTCGATGTTCTGGGTGATCACGCAGTCGAGCTTGCCGAGGCGCCACAGGGTCACGAGGGCGTGATGCGCCGGGTTGGGCTCGGCGCGACGGATCACCGGAAACGTGGTCCGGCCCAGCTCCCAGTACCGCCGGCGCCCGGCCTCGGTGGCCATGAACTTCTGGAACGTGAACTCATTGGGATCGAAGCGGTCCCAGACTCCGCCCGGGCTGCGGAAATCCGGGATCCCGGACTCGGTACTGACGCCGGCCCCCGTGAAGACCACGATGCGGCGCGAGGAGTTGACGAGGTCCGCGAGGCGCTCGAGGTCGGCCCGGCTCACCTGCGTCGTTTCACTTTCTTTTTCACGGCCTTCTTCTGCACTTTCTTCTTCGCAGCTTTAGCCGGCTTGCGCGCCGGGGACACCGCGGTCCGAGCCTTTGCCCGGGGAGCCGCGTAGCTATCGTTCCGGGCCCCTATCCCGCCCCGGAGCCGCACCCCGTTGCTGACGGCCTGGATCCAACCGGTGAGGTCCGCGGCCAGCTCGGGGTAGCAGTGGTCGCGATAGGCCTCCAGCGCGCGCAGCGCGGCCGGATCCTTCCACGGCTTCAACACGAACGGCGCCTCGGGATCGTGCACGTCGAACGGCGCTTCGGTCGCCATGGCCATCACGATGTACCGCCGGGTCAGCTCGGGCATCTTGACCTCCTGGTTTGATCGTGCGAATGCCGGACGAGCCCACGCCGGGCTCCCGTTCCGGCCGGCCGCAGCCGCCCTAGCCTACTCTGGCGCGGGCGCGGGTCGCAAGGCTAGCCGAGCCCCAGCACCCGCGGCAGGACCAGGGTGACCCAGGGCACGAGGATGACCACCAGCAGCCCGACCGACATCATGTAGACGTAGGGCATCATCGCGCCGGTCGCGCGGTCGCTGGGCACGTTGGCGATGCCGCAGGCGATGAAGAAGCCGACCCCGATCGGAGGCAGGAAGAGACCGATACCGGTCGCCGCCACCACCACCGTGCTGTAGTGCACCACGTCGATCCCGAGCCTGGTCACCACCGGCATGAAGGTCGGCAGCAGGATGACCACCGCGGGCAGTCCCTCGAGCACCGCGCCGAGCAGGATGAACAGCACCGCGGTGAGGACCAGGAAGACGATGTTGCCCCCGGGCACCGCCAGCATCGCGTTCAGGAGCAGCTGCGGGACCTGCTGCACGGCGAGCACCCACGCCACCACCGCGGCCGTCCCCAGCAGGAAGGACACCGCGGCGGTGACCACCGCGCTCTGCACGACGAGGCGCGGCAGGTCCGCCCAGGCGATCTCCCGGTACACGAAGACGCCCACGATGAAGGCATAGACCACGGCCAGCACCGCGGCCTCGGTGGGCGTCACCACCCCGCCCAGGATGCCGCCGAAGATGATGGCGGGCAGCCCGAGCGGGATCAGCGCGTCGGTGAACGCGCGGCCCACCGCGCCCCACGAGGCCCGCGCGCGCGCCTCGATGCCGCTGCGGCCGGCGTCGTACCAGATGTAGACCATGATCGCCAGGGCCAGGACCACCGCGGGCAGGAAGCCGGCCGCGAACAGCGCGGCCACCGACACGTTGGCGACCGAGCCGATCACGATCATCAGGATGCAGGGCGGCACCAGGATGCCCATGGCGGACGCCGCCGAGACCACCGCCACCGCCTGTTCTGGCCGGTAGCCGGCCCGCAGCATGGGCGGGATCATGGTGGAGCCAATGGCCGAGACGTCGGCCACGGTGGAGCCCGAGATGCCGGAGAAGATGTACTCGGCCACCACCACCGCCATCGAGAGGCCGCCCCGGATCCAGCCCACCAGCACCTGGGCCAGCCGCACGAGACGGACCGCGATGCCGCCGGTTTCCATCAGCGCGCCGGCCAGGATGAAGAGCGGGATCGCCAGCAGCACGAACGAGTCCACCCCCTCGAAGATCTGCTTCACGATCACGGTGAGCGGGTACTCGCCGCTCCACCACAGGCCCAGGAAGCCCGAGACCCCGATCACGAAAGCGACCGGCACGCCCAAGGCGAGCAGGACGATGAAGGAGACCGCGATGATCGCGATCACGCCGGAAGGTGGGCCGGCGCGCCGCGAAGCGCGCGCCACAGATGCGGCAGGCTGTAGAGAATGATCAAGGCGCCGCCCGCGGGCACCGAGGCATAGACGTACTGCTTGGACAGGCCCATTACCGGCGTGCGCTGGAACTGCCCCAGCTCCACCAGCTTCCAGCCCTGCTGGATCAGGAGCAGGCCGAAGCCCATCAGGACCAGCACGCCGAACACGTCCGCGACGCGTCGAGCCCCGGGCGGGAAGCGGTCGACCAGCAGGTGCAGGCGGAAGTGGGCGGTGCGCCGCACCCCCACCGCCGCCCCCAGAAACACGATCCACACGAAGAGCAGCCGGGCGATCTCGTCGTACCAGGTGAAGGTGCTCTGGATGACGTAGCGCGAGAAGACGCCGAGAAAGACGTCCAGGCACAGCAACACCATCATGAGCAGGAGCAGGCCCTCCACGACGTTGGAGCCGGCGCGGAGCAGCACGGACTACTTGGTCGCCGCCGCCTGCACCGCCGCGCGCACCTTGGCCATGAACTCCTTGCCCACCTGCCCCTCGACGTAGTCGTAGGCCGGCTTCATGAGCGCCTGAAAGGCCTTGATGTCCTTCACCTCGTTGATCTGCACCCCCGCCTTCTTCATGACCTCGAAGTCGCTCTTCTCCTTCTGGACCTCGATGCGGCGGTGGGCCAGGCAAGCCTCACGCATGGACTCCTCGACCGCCTTCTGGAGGTCGGGAGCGAGCGCCTGGTACTTCTTGAGGTTCATGAACCACGCGATGGGCGGATAGGAGTGGCGCGTGAGCGAGTAGAACTTGGTCACCTCGTGGAACTTGTCCGAGGTCAAGGTGAACGACGGCAGCTCCATGCCGTCGATCGTGCCCTGCTTCATGGCGAGGTACACCTCGACGTACGGCATCGGCACCGGGTTGGCCCCCATCGCCTTCATCATGGCCACGTAGGTGGGTGACTCCTGGACGCGGATGGTCTGACCCTTCATGTCCTCGGGCGTGGTGATCGGGCGCTTGTTGGACATCATGTTGCGGAAGCCCCAGCCGCCGCCGAAGCAGAAGGCCTTGAGATTCTTGCCCTCCATCTTCTTGAGCAGCTCGTGTCCCAGCGGCCCGTCCATGGCCTTCCACACCTGCTCGCGGGAGGCCCAGAGGAAGGGCAGATCGAGGGTCTGGTAGGTGGGCTCGAACATGCCGCCCACCGGCGCGCTGCCGACCGCGACCACGTCGATGGTGCCGAGCTGCACGCCTTCGAGATGCGCGCCCTCGCCCTTGGCCAGCGCGTTGGCGATGTGGATGTCGAGCTTGATCCGCCCTCGGCTGCGCTCGGCGAGCTGCTTGGCGAGGACCTCCATCGTGTCGTTGAGCGGATTGCCGGGCCCGGTCGGCGTGCCCGCCTTCCACGTCATCGGAGTCTGCGCGGGGACGACGGAGGGCGCGCCCAGGGCGGCGGCCAGGCAGAGGGCGACGGTTACAGCCAGGCGACGATGCATGGTCGGTTCTCCTCGGGGTCGGGCGGGTACCGCAGCGGGAAGCGGGAGCGTCATCGGGGGCCGCCCTTGTGTAACATGCCGGGTCGAGGAGGGTCAAGGCACGGTGACCCTGGACTTCGCCGCCGCGACGAGGCAGGCTGAAGCCCGCCGCGGTCCCGCGGCCCGACGATACTGAATCGCATGACCTGAATCGCATGACAGGGAGGAGCGCGATGAAGGAGCCGTCTCTGGATGGGCTGCACGCACGCCTGGACCGTCTCGAGCGGGAGGTCGGCTGGTGGCGGCGGGTGGGCGTGGCCGCGCTCGCCGGCGTCGGGCTCTTCGGCGCGGTCGCGGCCACCGTCACCACCAATCCCGACGAGGTGAAGACCCGCCGGCTCGTGATCACCGACGGCGAGGGCCGCGGGCGGGCCGTCTTCACGGTGGACGAGAGCGACCGCACCCGTCTATCGCTCGCGGACCGGGAGGGCGCCACCACCGCGGACCTCACGGTCACGCCGGGCCAGTCGGCCGCGCTCTCGCTGGGCCGGGCGGGCGTGCAGGCGCAACTCGCCGCGGCCGGCGATGCCGGCCAGGTGTCGGTCGGCGCGCGCGGGCAGCGAGGCTGGCTGGTCGCGGCGCCGAACGGGTCGAGCATGGGACTGGGCAACGATCCGGGCAAGCCGCAGATCTCGCTCGCGACCAGTCCGACCCAGAGTCCGAGCCTTCTGCTGGCCGACCGTGACGGCAACGCGGTGTGGAAGGCCCCCTAGACGAAAATCGTCGCCCGGTTCGACATTTTGTAGGTCTTCGGGGGCGGGGCGAGCCTGCCTTATCAGCCGCTTAGCTCCCCTCTCCCATGGCACCGCTCTTGCTCGATTCCCACACCGCCTGGAAGACCTGATGAGCAAGGGACCGATCAATCGAGAAGTGGCCCTCGCGGGCCAGCAAGTCCGGCGCAAGGTGATCCTCGCCCTCACGCTGTGCTCCGTGATCCCCATGCTCCTGCTCACCTACGCGTTCCATGCGCCGGTGCGCGAGCTCCTGGGCCCGCTCGCGGGCGTGGTCGACCCGGTGAGCATCCCGGCTCTCATGGCCTTCACCGCGCTGCTGATGGCGGGCGGCGCCTTCATCGTGTGGGACATCGCCACCGCCCTGTCGCGCGCGGCGCAGATCAGCAACGAGCAAAATCCCGAAGTGCCGGCGGACCCGCGACGCAAGGACGAGATCGGCACCCTCATGAGCTCCTTCGCGCGCATGCTCGCGACGATCGAGCAGCAGTCGCAGGAGATCAACGAGTTCCCC
Source organism: Candidatus Rokuibacteriota bacterium (assembly GCA_040902305.1). Taxonomy (GTDB): domain Bacteria; phylum Methylomirabilota; class Methylomirabilia; order Rokubacteriales; family CSP1-6; genus CAMLFJ01. The sequence goes on from JBBDXN010000073.1 coordinate 12,497, forward strand.
CGCCGGCTGGACCAGCTCATCCGCGAGGCCTTCCGTGATTCTCTGACCGGGCTGCCCAATCGGGCCCTCTTCATGGACCGCCTCGCGCACGCGCTGACCCGCGCCGAGCGCGCCGGCACCAACCTGGCCGTGCTCTTCCTCGACCTGGACCGGTTCAAGATCCTCAACAGCACCCTCGGCCAGGAGGTCGGCGACCGGCTGCTGGTGGAGGTGGGCCATCGCCTGGCCGCGTGCCTGAGCCCCGAGGACACGGTGGCGCGCCTGGGCGGCGACGAATTCGCGCTGCTGCTCGAGGACACCTCCGATCTCAGCGCCGCCACCGCCCTCGCCGAGCGGATCTCCGCCGAGATCCAGCGCCCGTTCGTGGTCGAGGGGCGCGACGTCCTGATCTCGGCGAGCATCGGCGTCGCCCTCACCGGCGGCGGATCCATGCAGCCGGAGGAGGTGCTCCACAACGCCGATCTGGCGATGTACCAGGCCAAGGCGGAGGGCCGCGCGCGGTACGAGCTCTATCAGCCCGGCCTCAACATCTCCACCCGCGAGCGGCTGGACCTGCAGGCGGACCTCCGGACCGCGAGCGCGCGCCAGGAGCTGAGCCTCCGCTACCAGCCGGTGGTCACGCTGGCCGGTATCCGCCCGGTGGAGGTCGAGGCTCTGGTCCGCTGGGACCATCGCCGGCGCGGCGCCCTGCTCCCGGCCGACTTCATCGGCCTCTCGGAGGAGACGGGCCTGATCGTCCCCATGGGCCAGTGGATCCTGCGCGAGGCCTGCCGCCAGGCGTGCGCCTGGCAGGCGGAGTCCGCCGGCGTTCCCCCGCTGATCGTCAGCGTCAATCTCTCGGCGGGCCAGTTCGAGCGCGACGCGCTCCCCGACGAGGTCGCCACCATCGTGCGTGAAACCGGGCTCGAGCCGCAGCGGCTACAGCTCGAGATCAGCGAGGCCGTCCTGATGCGCGACGACCCGCGGATCTTCGAGCGGCTCGAAGCCCTTAAAGCTCTCGGCGTGCGCCTGGCCATCGATGATTTCGGCACCGGGTACGCCTCGCTCTCCTACCTGAAGCGTCTGCCGGTGGACTGTCTCAAGATCGACCGCTCGCTCGTCAAGGGCGTGGGCTACGAGACCGAGGACACCGCGGTCATCCGCGCGGTGGCCAGCCTCGCGCGCAACCTGGGCATCACGGTGACCGCCGAGGGTGTCGAGACGAAGGAGCAGCTCCTCCAGCTCCGCGCCGTCGGCTGCGATCAGGGCCAGGGCTACTTCTTCGCGCGGCCCGTCTCCGCCGATCGCCTCCCCGAGCTGCTCGCGAGCCTCGGGGCCGACGATCGGCACGGGAGCCCGTCATGGCTCGGCTGACCCTGCGCGGGCTCGCGCGCACCCTCGTGGCGCGCCTGATCGGGATCGCGGCCTTCACCGGCGCGCTCGGGCTCGGGCTCTCCTGGCTCCTCGAGGTGGCGGTCTCCGAGCCGGAGTGGACCGAGACCGCCGCGATCGCCCAGCGGGCGGTGGATCGCAGCGGCCTGCCCGAGCTGCTCGCCGGCCAGAGCGCGCGCAGCCCGAAGCGCTGGGCCGAGGAGAGCGCGCGCTTCGTGCGGGAGCTGCCCGGCATCGTCAACATCAAGGTCTGGGACCCGCAGGGCAACGTGGTCTGGGCGGTGCAGGCCGGGCTGATCGGCGAGCGCTCCGACGCCCGGGAGCTGCGCGACGCCCTCGCCGGGCGCGTGGCGGTCACGTTCTCGACGGTGGCCCCGCCCAGCGCCGAGGGCCCGAGCTTCTCCGCGCCCGACGTGGCCGACATCTTCGTCCCGGTCTACGGACCGGGCGCGGTCCGCGTGGTCGGCGTGGTGGAGCTGGCGCAGGCGCCGCTGCGCATGGACCAGACCCACACCCGCTGGAGCCAGCTCGCCTGGAACATCGCCCTGGGCACCGGCGGGGTGCTCTGCCTGATCCTCCTGCCCGCGGCGTGGCGCAGCCACCGCCGCACGCTCACCGAGGCCAGCTCGACCGCGCAACGCTCGGTGCAGCGCACCCAGGAGCTGCAGCGCACCACCGAGCAGCTCCGGGAAGCCCTCAAGGCGGTGAAGCATCGCGCCGAGGAAACCGACCGCATGCTCGAGGTGACCGAGGCCATCGGCTCGGCGCTGGAGCAGAAGGTGCTGTTCGAGGTCATCGCGCACGGCGCCGCCCGCGCCTGCCGAGTGGACCGTGGCTCCATCTTCCTGCGCGACAAGTCGGGGCAGCTCATGGTCCCGGTCAGCTCGCAGCTCGCCGACCGCGCCGCGGCCAGAGGCGCCGACGGCGCCGAGACCCTGCGGGCCCTCGCGCTCGAGGAGATGCCTTCGTTCCTCCTCGAAGCGGTGCGGCGCCAGGAGCCGGTGGTGATCTCCGACCCGGGCAGCGACCCGCGCGTGCCCCAGAGCTGGGTCGGCCTCTTCCAGGCCAAGTCCGCGCTGGTGGTGCCGCTGATCCACCAGGGCCGGACCGCGGGCGTGCTGATCCTGGATCACCTCAAGACGCTCCACGTCTTCACCGAAGAGGAGATCCGCCTCGCCACCACCCTGGCCGCGCAGGCCGCGGTGGCGCTAGAGAAGGCGCGCCTCTACGACGAGATCCAGCAGCGCCTGCAGCAGACCGAGACCCTGCTCGCGGTCAGCCAGGCCATCGGCTCCGCCCCCGATCTCACCGAGGCGATCCGCCGGACCACTCGGGAAATGGTGCGGATCCTGCGCGCCGACACCGGGGTGGCCTGGTGCGTGACGGGCGGCGGCGACCGCTTCATCCCGCTCGCGGGCTATCACGTGCCGCGCGATCTGCGCGACCCGCTCTCCGGCCTGCCCCTGTCCCCGGAGGATCCGCTGATCGACCTCGTCAAGCGCCTGCGCACCGCGCTGTACTCGAGCAACAGCAAGACGGATCCCCGCTTCAACCAGCCCGCGCTGAATCTCCTGCCCCAGGCCTCCCTGCTGATCCAGCCGGTCCAGGTCGGCGACGAGCTGCTGGGCATCTTCGCCATCGCCTGGGTGCGGGACGCGCACGTCTTCTCGATCGACGATCTGCGGCTGGCCGACGGCATCGCCAAGCAGGCCGCGGTGGCCATCGAGCTGCATCGCACGCAGCGGCACATCATCGAGCAGGAGCGGCTCAACGCGGTGGGCAAGATGGCCAGTGGGCTCGCCCACGACTTCAACAATGCGCTCGTGCCGATCTCCGGCTACGCGGAGATGCTGCTCGAGCACCCGGAGATCCTCCAGGACGCGGCCAAGAGCACCAAGTATCTCAAGCTGATCATGACCGGCGTCGAGGACGCGGCCAGCGTGGTGAGCCGGCTGCGCGAGTTCTACCGCAAGCGCGAGGAGGGCGAGACTTACCGGCCGCTCTCGCTCAACCAGATGGTGGAGCAGGCGGTCGCGCTCACCCGGCCGCGCTGGCGCGACGAGGCCCTGGGCAGCGGCCGCACGATCCTGGTGGAGGCCGACATGCGGCCGGTGCCCCGCGTGCTGGGCAGCGAGTCCGAGATGCGCGAGCTCCTCACCAACCTCATCTTCAACGCGGTGGATGCCATGCCGGAAGGCGGCCTGATCCGCCTCCGGACCGGCATCCGCGAGGCGTCGGCGAGCGAGGAGACGCCGCTCGCCCCGCGGGTGCCCCAGGTGTTCCTCGAGGTGAGCGATACCGGCACCGGCATGACCGAGGACGTGCGCCGGCGCTGCCTCGAGCCGTTCTTCTCCACCAAGGGCGAGCGAGGCACCGGTCTCGGCCTGCCCATGGTGTACGGCATCGTCAAGCGCCATCGCGGCACCCTGGACATCGAGTCCGCGGTCGGGAAGGGCACCACCTTCGTCGTGCTGCTGCCCGCCACCAGCCAGGCCCGCGAGGTGCAGGCCCGCGCGCAGGCGCCTTCCGGGCCGCTCCACGTGCTGGTGGTGGACGACGAGCCGATCGCCCGCGACGTGCTCAGCGAATACCTCATGGGCGACGGCCACACCGTGGACACCGCGGTCAACGGCCGCGAGGGCTTCGAGAAGTTCAAGGGAGGGCGCTACGCCCTCGTGATCACCGACCGGGCAATGCCCGAGGTCGGCGGGGACCAGCTCGCCGCGATGGTCAAGGAGGCGGCCCCCGACACCCCGGTCATCCTGCTCACCGGCTTCGGCGATCTAATGAACGCGGCGGGCGAGAAGCCGGACGGGGTGGACATGGTGGTGAAGAAGCCGATCCGCCTCGCCACGCTCCGCGAGGTCCTCGCCAAGATGACGAACGGGCCGCGCCCCGCCGAGGCCGCGCCCAGCACCACCGCCTGACCCCGCCGCGTCCTCAGCCGCCGAGCAGCGCCGCGCCGGCCCCCGCGCTGATCAGCACCACCAGCCACGACGGGGCCCGCCAGACCACGAGCAGCGCGAAGGCCACCAGGCCCAGCCCGAAGTCGGCGGGCCCCCCGATCCCCATGGTCCACACCCGAACGTAGAGCCCGGCCAGCAGCACGCCGACCACCGCGGCGTTGACGCCCCGCAGGGCGGCCTGCGTGAGCGCCCCGCGGCCCAGCGACCCCCAGAACGGGAGCACGCCCAGCACCAGCAGCAGACCCGGCAGGAAGATCGCGCCCAGGCACAGAGCCGCGCCCCCCCATCCCGCGGGCGGGCCCTCCATGATCGCTCCCAGGTAGGCGGCAAACGTGAAGATCGGCCCCGGCACCGCCTGCGCGGCGCCGTAGCCGGAGAGAAAGTCGCTCTCGCTGACCCAGCCCGGCTCCACCACCGAGGCGTGCAGCAGCGGCAGCACCACGTGGCCTCCGCCGAAGACCAGCGCGCCCGCCCGATAGAACGCGTCGGTCGCCGCCAGGGCGGGCGCGGACCAGACCGCGGCGGCGATGGGCAACCCGAATAGCAGCACCACGAACCCGACGAGCGCGACGACGGCGACCACGCGCGGGATCGGCACCGAGAGCCGCGCGAAGGCGGGGCCCCGCGCCTCGCGGCAGCACCACGCCCCGGCGGCGGCGCCGGCGACGATCGCGGCGATCTGTCCGATCGAGGTCGGCGCGACGGTCGCGATGAGGGCGGCGGCCACCGCGATCGTCGCCCGCGGCCGATCGGGGCAGAGGCTCCGCGCCATGCTCCACACCGCCTGCGCGACCACCGCCACCGCCACCACCCGCAGGCCGTGGAGCATCCCGGCGCCGAGCGGCCCCTGGAGCACGGCGACGCCTTGCGCGAACAGGACCAGAGCCACCGCGGAGGGCAGCGTGAAGCCCAGCCAGGCGGCCAGCCCACCCGCGAGGCCGGCCCGCGAGAGCCCCACCGCGAAGCTCACCTGGGTGCTGGCCGGCCCCGGCAGGAGCTGGCAGAGCGCCACCAGGTCGGCGTAGGCCGCCTCGCTCAGCCACCGGCGCCGCTCCACGAACTCCACGCGGTAGTAGCCGAGATGCGCGATCGGGCCGCCGAACGACGTGAGCCCCAGGCGCAGGAAGACCGCGAAGACGGCCAGGGCGGAATCCGGCATGCGGTCTAGGCGGGGTCCACCATCGCTTCGGGGCGCACCACGCGGTCGAACTCCTCGGCGGTCAGATAGCCGAGCGCCACCGCCGCGTCCTTGAGCGTCAGGCCCTCGGCGTGGGCCTTCTTGGCGATGGCGGCGGCCCGGTCGTAGCCGAGCCGGGAGGCGAGCGCGGTGACCAGCATGAGCGAGCGCTCGACCAGGAACCGGATCCGCTCGCGATCCGGCTCGATGCCCCGCGCGCAGTACGTGTCGAACGACGCGCACGCGTCGGCGAGCAGGCGCACCGAGCTGAGCACGTTGTGGATGATGAGCGGCTTGAATACGTTCAGCTCGAAGTTGCCGGACGCGCCCCCGATGCCCACCGCCACGTCGTTGCCCATCACCTGGGCGCACACCATGGTGAGCGCCTCGCACTGGGTCGGATTGACCTTGCCCGGCATGATGGAGCTGCCCGGCTCGTTCTCGGGAATGCGCAGCTCCCCGATGCCGCAGCGCGGGCCCGAGGCCAGCCAGCGCACGTCGTTGGCGATCTTGGTGAGCGCCCCCGCCAGGGTCCGGAGCGCTCCGTGGGCCGCGACGAGGGCGTCGTGGGCGGCCAGGGCCTCGAACTTGTTGGGCGCGGAAACGAAGGCTCGGCCGGTCAGGTCGGCGATGGCGCGGGCCGCCCGTTCGCCGAAATCGCGGGGGGCGTTCAGACCCGTGCCGACCGCGGTGCCGCCGAGCGCCAGCTCCCGCAGGTGCGGCAGGGTGGCGCGCACGTGCTCGAGGCCGTGATCGAGCTGGCTCGCCCAGCCCGAGATTTCCTGGCCGAGGGTGAGCGGCACCGCATCCTGCAGGTGGGTGCGCCCGATCTTGACGACATCCCGGAACTCGCGCGCCTTCGCCCGGAGCGTCTCGCGCAGCTGGTCCACCGCCGGGATCAGGCGGTCTTCGACCTGTTCCACCGCCGCGAGGCTCATCGCGGTGGGAAACGTGTCGTTGGACGACTGGCTCCGGTTGACGTCGTCGTTCGGGTGCACCGGCTGCTGGGAGCCGAGGCGGCCGCCGAGCAGCTCGTTGGCGCGATTGGCGATCACCTCGTTGGCGTTCATGTTGGTCTGGGTGCCGCTGCCGGTCTGCCAGACTACTAGAGGAAAATGGGCGTCTAGTTCGCCGTCGATCACCTCGTCGGCGGCCTGCTCGATGGCGCGGGCCTTGTCCTCCGGCAGCAGGCCCAGCTCCTGGTTCACCCGCGCACACGCTTTCTTCAGGAGTCCCAGGGCCCGGATCATCTCGCGTGGGAAGCGATCGCTCCCGATCCGGAAGTGCTCGAGCGAGCGCTGGGTCTGGGCGCCCCAGTAGCGATCACTCGGCACCTCGACGGTGCCCATGCTGTCCTTCTCGGTACGCGTCGTGGTCATGGCGGCCTCCCCGCGGCGTGCTTGAGCCGGTTCTCGCCTTCGCATAGTATCGCCGGGAGAGGAGCGCGCGCCATGGACTGTTGCGGTCACGAGGGCCCGGGGGGCGACGCCCGCTTCGATTTCCGTCGGGTGGCCGACGGCGTCCACGTCGCGGTCGCCGCCCCCGCCTACAAGGTGAACTCCAACACCGCGATCATCGAGAGCGACGACGGCGCGGTGATCGTGGATACCCACTCCAAGCCCTCGGCGGCGCGCGTGATCGTGGACCGCCTGCGCGACATCACCCCCAAGCCGGTGCGCTACGTCGTCAACACCCATTTCCACTGGGACCACTGGCACGGCAACGAGGTCTATCCCGCCGCCTACCCGGGCGCCGAGATCATCACCAACCAGATCACCCGCGAGGCGATGGTCACGAAGGGCCTCAAGCGGATCCAGGACCACGTGCGGCAGGTGCCCGACGAGATCACCCGGCTCCGGGGCGAGCTGGCCACGGCGGCCACCGCGGAGCAGCGCGGGAAGCTCCAGGCCGATCTGAGGCTCGCCGAGTCGTATCTGGCCGAGGTCTCCGCCATGAAACCGGCGCTGCCCACCATGGCCTTCGAGCGGACCATGAAGCTCTACCGGCGGGACCGGGAGATCCACCTGCTGTATCTCGGCCGGGCCCACACCGAGGGCGACGTGTTCGTCCATCTTCCGAAGGAGCGGGTGGTGATCACCGGCGACGCGGTCATCGGCTGGACGCCGTTCATGGGCGACGGCTATCCGGAGGATTGGGTCGCCACCCTCGATCGGCTCGCCGAGCTACCCTGGGACACCCTCATCATGGGGCACGGGGAGCCGGCGGGGCGGGACTGGCTGCGCACCTTCCGCGGCTACATCCAAGACATGGTGGAAGCGGTGCGGGAAGAAGCCGCGACCGGGGCGAGCCTGGACGAGGTCAAGCAGCGCGTGACCGCCCGCCTGGCCCCGACCTACGAGCCGGCGTTCGCCACCTACCAGCACTACCGCCCCTGGCGCCAGGGCCTGCTCGCCAATATCGAGCGCACCTACCCGATGGTGAGCTGACCGGCGATGGCGACGGACGAGGCGCTCTTCAACCCGCTCACCCCGGAGTTCCACGCCAGCTGGGTGCGCCTCTCGCCCGCGTGGAAGGTCAGCTCGCCTGGGCACGCTCATGCGCCGGATGCCGGAGCTGCGGCTGGCGACCCCGGACCTCGAGTGGCGGGAGTCCTCGACGCTGCGAGGCCTGAAAGCCATCCCCGTCGAGTTCTAGCCCCTGACCCCACCCTCTCCACGATGGGGAGAGGGCAGGGTGAGTGGGTGCTTCGATCCGAACAGCTAAGGAACTACTTGAGGGCGTCGATGCCCGCGCGCCCGATCTGGGCGTCCTGCGCGCCGGTCACGCCCGAAACGCCGATCCCTCCCGCGACCTTGCCGTCGATCATGATCGGCCACCCCCCGTCGAGGGGCATCGCCCCGGTCAGCCGGAGAAGCCGCAGATTGGCGCCTCCCTGGGCCAGCCCATCCGCGAAGGCCTTGGTGGGCCGGCGGAATGCCACCGCGGAGTAGGCCTTCTCGCGCGCCACCTCGATGCTGCCGAACTGGGTGCCGTCCAGGCGATGCGTCATGACGAGGTTGCCGCCGGAGTCCAGGATGGTGATCACCACCGGCCAGTTGTTCTTCATGGCCTCTCCCTCCGCGCCCGCCATGACCTTCTTGGCTTGCTCGATCGTGATGCCGGGACCGTAGGCCGGCGGCCCTTGCGCGCCTGCCGTGGCTGCGGTCAGGACCAGTGCCGTGCCAATAGCCATGGACAGCAGTCTTTGTCTCGTCATGCCTTCCTCCTGGGTGGACGTTGATGGACCATCTCTAGGGAGTACGTTTGGCCCTAAACTGCGATCAGGGCCCGGCAGTTCCCCGGGGCACGATCCGGGCGGCGAACCGCCGCATCTCGCCCTTCGCCCGGCGTCCTTCCGGCTCGACGCGGAAGCCGCTCGCCTCCACCACCCGCTCCGTATCGCGGTCGGGGTGACAGCCGCCGGTGAGCCATGTCCAGAAGGGCTGGAGCCGCTCCTGGAGCTGGGCCTTCCAGGGGCGTGTCGAGCGGACGTGCTCGAGCATCCGGAGCTGGCCGTCGGGTCGCAGCACACGCCCGACCTCGAGCAGACCCCGCCGCGGATCCGGAACGCTGCAGAAGACGAGGCCGCTGAGGACCGTGTCGAACACCGCCTCCCGAAACGGGAGGGCCTCGGCGCTCCCGATCACCAGCGGCACCCGCGGAGCTCGGCGACGGGCTCGCTGGAGCGCCGCCCACGAGGGCTCCAGCCCGACCGCGCGCGTGCCGGCGGGCAATAGCGGCAGGTTGCGGCCCGTCCCGCAGCCCAGGTCGAGCACGCGGCCACGGGCCCCGGCCACGAGCCAGTGCCGCCATCGCCGGAGGCCGGCGATCTCACACCCCGCGCAGATCGCGTCGTACAGCCAGGGGATCTGCTCGACTCCCCGCATCCCGATCCCTAGGCCAGCAGATCCTTCTTGAAGCGCTCGAGTATCTGCACGTGCTCGGCCGCCGTCTTCAAGCCCAGGCCCACCCCGGATCCTGCCCGATCTCGACCTGCGGGAAGACCACGCCGATGTGCACGGCGGGAGTCTAGCACGAGGGCGGCCGGCCCTCCTGGTCGCGCGCGAAGAGCGGGAGTTCGCCGTGGCCTCGCGCGCGCTCGCTCGAGATCAGGCGCAGCTTGGTCTTGACCCCACCCGGCGCGGAGAAGCCGCCGACCTTGCCGTTCGCCGCGAGCACGCGATGGCACGGGACGATGATCGCGAACGGATTCCGCCCGAGCGCCTGGCCCACGTCGCGCGAGCCGCCGGGCGCGCCGATCCGGACCGCGACCTCGCCGTAGGACAGCGTCGCGCCGGGAGGGATCGCGCGCGCGGCCTCGTACACGCGGCGATCGAACGACGGCACCCCGTCCATATCGAGCGTGACCGCGTCGAGCTCGCTCGGCTCGCCCCGGAGCAGCGCCACCACGCCGGCGATTGCGGTCCGCACACCGGGAGGCGGCGGAGCCTCGCGGGCGTCCGGGAACCGACGGATGAGGCGCGCCCGCGTCTCCCGATCGCTCGCCCCGGGCAGCTGGACGCCCGCGATCCCGCGCTCGCTCCACGCGATGCCGCAGCGGCCGATCGCGGTGTCGAAGAGCGCGAAGCCCCGGTCTATCGCGGTCGCCATTCGCGAATCTGGGCCGCGTGCTCGCGATAGTGCCCCGCGCCGGCGCCGTCCAGCGGGCCGAGGGCCGCGCCGCCCGGCGCGAAGAACGACTCGGGCAAGGCGGCCGCGGCACCGAGCAGCTTCCGATGGGTGAGATCGAGCTCCGCGAGCACGTCGGCGCTCTTGACGCCCACCTTCTGGTCCACGAAGCGGGCGTTCCACGCGTCGAAGTCGTCGTAGGTCCCCGCCGGGTGCGGCGCCGCGCCCGCGGCCATCCGGCTCAGGGCGGCGGCCATCTCATCGTGCCAGCCCGAGATGTGGATCAGGATCTCGCGGACCCCCCAGGTACCGAGCCAGACCCGCCGCATCTCCTCGTCGGTCAGCCCGTCGATGGCCCCGTGCAGCTCCGTGAACGCCTGCTCGGCGTCGTGCAGCAGTGTCGCCTTGTCGCTCATGGTGTCCTCCGCCTCCCGTGATCTCGCTTCTGTGGCGTGAGACCCCGGTCGGGCGCCGTCGTGAAAAGCCGGACTGGCCTGGAGGCCCCGAAAGCCGTAGATTGCTCCCCGGACGAGGTCCGCACCAAGGAGACCCCAATGGCGATTCGGATCGAGCGGAGCGACATGGTGGCGACGATTGTACTCGACCGCCCGGCGGCGCGGGCGCTCGTCGGCCCCTGCCCGCCGCCATGGCCAGCGAGTTCCGACCCCAACCCCGTTTCCCACGGAGGGACCAGTGTCCGATAGGCCGCTCAAGGTATTCGTCATCCAGAGCCGCAGCGAGCGCGACTATGCTGACTGCCAGGCCGCGCTCGACCGCGTCCCCGCGCAGCTCGTGTCCCTGCCATTCATCGGCGACCCGGACGAGGTGATCGCGCGCGCCCGCGACGCCGACGCGCTCATCATCTCCTCCTCGCCGGTCACCCGGCGGGTGATGGAGTCGCTCGAGGGGCTCAAGGCGGTGATGCGCACCGGCGTCGGCTACGACGTCATCGACGTGGCCGCCGCCACCGAGCTGGGCGTGGTGGTGATCAACGTGCCCGACGTCTGGATCCGCGAGGTGGCCAATCACGCCTTGGCACTGCTGCTGGCCTGGAACCGCAAGATCGTCACCCTCGACCGGGAGGTGCGCGCGGGGGTCTGGGGCTCGCGGGTCCCGGGCGCGGTCACCGGCTCCCTCCACGGCGAGACCGTCGGCATCGTCGGGCTCGGCAATATCGGCAGCGCGTTCGCCTGTCGCATCGCGGCGCTCGAGACCCGGGTCATCGCCTGCGACCCGTATGTGGACGAAGCCCGCTTCAAGACGCTCGGCGTCGAGCGGGTCACGCTCGACGAGCTGGCCGCGCGGTCGGACTACGTCTCGGTCCATGCGCTGCTGAAGGCGGAGACTCGCGGCCTCATCAACGAGGCGTTTTTCCGCCGCATGAAGCCCACCGCCTGCCTCGTCAACACCTCGCGCGGCCCGGTCGTCGACGAGGCGGCGCTCGCGCGCGCCTTGAAGGAAGGCCGGCTGGCCGGCGCGGCGCTTGACGTCTTCGAGGAGGAGCCCCTCGGCGCCGACAGCCCGCTCCGGGGCATGGACAACGTGATCCTCACCCCGCACGCCGCCTACTTCTCCTCGCCCGCGGTGGCCCAGGTGCCGCAGCGCTGCGGCGAGGAGATCGCCCGGGTGCTCCTGAAGGAGCGCCCGGTGAACGTGGTCAATCCCGAGGTCTACGCCCCCGGGCGCGTGCGCCGGGGCCGGTAGGCGCGGCCGGGACCCTACGATGCGCCTCGGCGCTGCCCTTCCTCGACCGGATGGCGACGCTCGCCAGCACGCGTGCCTAGGCCCGGTCTCCTCGCGAAACGACGCTATCCAGCGCGGCGGCGAGGGCGTCCGGAGCCGTGATGTGCGGGTTGTGAGTGGCGTCGATCTCGAGGTACCGCCAGCCCGGCTCACGCCGCGCCCGCTCCGCGAACTGGCCGAACACGTCCCCAGGTCGAGGGCGGGTGCAATAGATGTATGTCGTTGGGATCAGGTCACTTGCACCGCTCAGCTTGAGCGCCTGCTCGAAGGTCTTCCGTGGCTGCGGGACGCGCCGGGGCACGATCCAGGCGAGGTCCGCTTCGCTGGTATCGGGCGGCGCCGGATTGGCCGGGACACGCCAGGCCTCCACCTCCGGGGTCGCGGGCCCTCCGGGTGGCTGCGGCGTCAGGTCCGCCAGGGCTTGCCCGCTCCGGGGCACGAAGGCATCGAGGTACACGAGCTGGGCCAGGCGCTCGGGGACCCGGTCGGCGACGCCGGTCGCCACCATGCCCCCGTAGCTGTGCCCGACCAGGATCACATCGCGAAGGTCCTCGCACTGGAGCACGCCGAGCACGTCGGCGATGTGGGTCTCCAGATCCACCTCGGGCCGGGCCAGGTGTGCCCGCTCGCCCAGCCCGGTATACGTCGGGGTGACCAGCTCGTGCCCCCGATCGCGCAGCAGCGGCCGCATCTTCTTCCACGCCCAGCCGGCCGACCAGGCCCCGTGCGCCACCAGGAACGTCGCCATCACCGGCTCCTCTGGGAGATCTGAATGCCCGACCTCGACGCCAAGGTAGTCGAAGCCTACTGGGCTCGCAAGCACCTCGACGAGGCCATCCTGGCGGCCCTCGCGGCCCGGGGCACGGACCTCGACGCCCTCACGCCCGACGTCCTGGCCCCGGTGGACCAGTTCCACGGCGGCGGCAAGCCGGTGACCGTGCGCCTCGCCCGGCTGGCCGGAGCCCGCCCGGGGATGCGGGTGCTCGACGTCGGGGGCGGGTTCGGCGGCCCGGCCCGGACGCTGGCCGTGGAGTTCGGCTGCCTCGTCACGGTGGTGGACCTGACCGAGTCGTACGTGCGCGCGGCGCGGATGCTGACCGCCCGGATGGGACTCGACGATCGCGTGAGCCACCACGTCGGTAACGCCCTGGCCCTACCCTTTCCCGACGGCGCCTTCGATCTCGTGTGGACGCAGAACAGCGGCATGAACGTCGCGGACAAGGAGCGGCTCTACCGGGGCTTCCATCGCGCGCTGCGCCCCGGGGGGCTGCTCGCGCTCCAGGAGCCGATGGCCGGCCCGCTCCCGCTCCTCTATCCGGTGATGTGGGCGCGCGACGCCGCCGCGAGCTTTCTGCGGACGCCGGCCGAGATGCGGGCGGTGATCGAGGCCGTCGGCTTCCGGGTCCGGGTCTGGGACGACGTGACCGCCGAGACCGCCGGGCCGACGACCGGCGCGGCCATCCCCGCGCACAGCATCCAGCGCCTCGTGATGGGCGACGCGATCGACGAGATCATCCGCGTGGGCCACCGCAACCGCGACGAGGGCCGCCTCGTCTCGATCCAGGCCGTCTTCGAGCGGGCCGCGGCGCCCCTCGACAATACCGAGCCCGGTGGCTACGATACCGAGCCATGAGCGACACCCTGACCGGCCAGACCGTGGAGCTGCTGCAGCAGATGATCCGCAACCGGTGCGTGAACGACGGCACCCTGCTCTCCGGCCAGGAGAAGCGCAACAGCGACACGCTCCGCAGCTACCTCGAGGGCAGCGGCCTCGACGTCGAGGTGTACGAGCCGGCCCACGCCCCGGGCCGGGCGAGCCTGGTGGCCCGCATCGAGGGCACCGATCCCAAGGCGCCCACGCTCTGCCTCATGGGCCACACCGACGTGGTGCCGGTGAACCCCAAGACCTGGACGCGCGATCCCTTCGGCGGCGAGCTGGTCGACGGCGAGGTATGGGGGCGCGGCGCAGTGGACATGCTGAACCTCACCGCCTCGCAGGCGGTCGCCCTCAAGGCGCTGGCCGGCCGCGGGTGGCGGCCGCGCGGCACGCTGGTCTACCTGGCGTGCGCGGACGAGGAGGCGGGCGGCACCCTCGGCGCCGGGCACGTGGTCGAGCGGCACTGGGACGCGCTCCGGGCCGACTACTGCCTGACCGAGAACGGCGGCACCGTGAGCCGCGGGGCCAAGGGCGACGAGCTGAACGTCACCGTGCACGTGGGCGAGAAGGGCGTGGCCTGGCGCCGTCTGCGCGTCAAGGGCACCCCCGGCCACGGCTCGATGCCCTATGGCGCGAACAACGCCCTGATCAAGGCGGCGCACGTGGTGAGCCGGCTGGCCGACTACCGGCCCTCGCCCTACGTGGACGAGCTGTGGCGGACCTTCGTGGACACGCTCCACCTCGATCCCGCCCTGAAGGAGGCGCTCGCCGATCCCTCGCGCGTGGACGAGTCCATCGACCGGCTCGCCCCCGCCCTGGCCAAGCTCGCGTGGTCGGCGACCCACACCACGTTCTCGCCGAACGTCTGCCACGGCGGCGTGAAGACCAACGTGATCCCGGACGCAGTAGACGTCGAGGTGGACATCCGCACCGTCCCCGGCGACAACGAGGACGAGGTGCGCCGGCATCTCGACAAGGCCCTGGGCGGCCTGGCGGAGGAGATCGAGGTCGAGAAGCTCTTCTCCAAGCCCGCCTCGGTGTCCCCCACCGGTACGCCGCTCTGGCACGTGCTGGGCCGTGTCGTGGACGCGCACTACCCGGGCGCGAAGCTCCTGCCCAAGATGATCGTGGGCTTCACCGACGCGCCCTACTTCCGCGAGAAGGGCGCGGTCGCCTACGGCTTCGGCCTCTTCTCGCGGACCCTGACCGCGGAGGCGATGTCCGGCCGCTTCCACGGCAACGATGAGCGCATCGACGTCGAATCCCTGGCCCTGACCACCCAGGCCTGGATCGAGGTGTGCGAGCAGTTCCTCGGGTAAGTGATCCCGCTCACCGGCTATAGCGACCGGCTCTCCGCCGCGCCCGGCGAGCGCATCGCCTTCAAGGTCTCGAGCGCGGCGGCGGGGCCGTACCATGCCCGCCTCGCGCGCATCATCCACGCCGATCCGAATCCGGCCGGGCCCGGCGTGAAGATCGAGGACCTCGCCCACCGCTTCGCGGTCGAGCGGCCTTCCCGCGTGCAGGCGCTCGCCCAAGGCTCCTATGCACGCGTCGACGCCGCGGCCCTGCGCACCGCGGGGCCGCTCACCGCGACCGCTCTGGTCTGGCCGACGCTCGCCGCCGCGCGCGAGCAGTGCGTGATCTCGCGCTGGGACGAGGCCGCCGGCGCGGGCTGGGCCCTGTCGCTGGGGCCCGGCGGTGTGACCGCGCGGGTCGGCGCTCCGGGTGGCCCGGCGCTCACCGTCGGCACCGGCCACGTCCTCCCGCTCCGGCAGTGGCACCGGATCTGGCTCGTGGCCGATCCGGCCACCGGCACGCTGCGCGTCGGCCACGCTTCCCTCGCCGGCGGCGGCCGGG